>JANTGM010000092.1 GCA_024762925.1 Kofleriaceae bacterium
GGTTTGGCACCTCGATGTCGGCTCATCACATCCTGGGGCTGAAGTCGGTCCCAAGGGTTTGGCTGTTCGCCAATTAAAGTGGTACGCGAGCTGGGTTCAGAACGTCGTGAGACAGTTCGGTCCCTATCCGCCGTGGGCGCAGGATACTTGAGAAGAGCTGCCCTTAGTACGAGAGGACCGGGGTGGACGTGCCTCTAGTGTTCCGGTTGTTGAGCCTATCAGCATTGCCGGGTAGCTACGCACGGAAGGGATAACCGCTGAAAGCATCTAAGCGGGAAGCCCACTTCAAGATAAGGTATCCCTCCAGCATAAGCTGGCTGAAGACCCCACAGAGACTATGTGGTTGATAGGCCGGGTGTGGAAGCGTGGCAACACGTGAAGCTAACCGGTACTAATTGGTCGTGAGGCTTGACCACCTTTTTTCTTGTTGTTCGTTGACATGTTGTCGCGAAACGCAGGGTAAAGGTGCTGTCTGCGCCATTGATACCCAGAGCAACCGGTCTGTGAGTGCTCGCTTCCTACGGGAAGGAAGCTTCAGACCAACACAAACAACTGAATTGATAGTTTCTCTGTCGCTTGCCGATAGATTGCCGGACTACAACCGTTCGCGCTTCGTACCTTTTTCCTGGTGGCGATGCCGAAGGGGCCACACCCGTTCCCATCCCGAACACGGAAGTAAAGTCCTTCTGGGCCGATGGTACTGCAGGGGAAACTCTGTGGGAGAGTAGGATGCTGCCAGGTTTTTTTCTAGAGCCGCTCACACGTGCAAACGTGCTGAGCGGCTCTTTTTCGTTTCGGACGTTTGCGTTTCGGACGTTCGCGCTTTGGCGCTGGCGCTGGTGCCGGCGCCTTTGTTCTTGGTTAGCGCCGTTTCGTGGTGAAGGACGCCCTTGGAATGTCACCGGGATGAGCGAGCAACCTGCGAACACGGCAATCGAGTGCACAACGCGCTGCGGTTGTTGAATGCGACGATGTGATGGTGCAGTGCCCGCTGGCGCTCTTGGCAGTTCTCATGTCGTTCGCCACAAACCCAATACGGGGCAACGCAATAGGCGGATAGCAAGGGGACGTGAAGAACGTACTCGCGAGACCGGCAATCAGGCTGCTTGCGACAATCTTTGAGGACTAGTGCACTGCGCAACTGGTGCCAATGCCAAGTCGGCTGTGCACGCTCGAGCATACAATGCCGCTGTCGTTGACACTTGGGACAATTGCACCACAGGGAAACTCCCCTGTGCTTGCATCCCAAAGGAGCGTGCCTGTTTGTTGGCCGTCTTCAGTACGGTAGACAATGTTGGCTCCAATGTCTGTTCCATCCCTGCCCAAGCCCGACATGGGAGAACTCTGAGGAATTCGATGGACGCAGCCTGCGAGCTGAGGGGCGATCGTACTGTTATTCATGCCGAGCCCTGTCGTATCTCCATTGGTGCTGAATGCGACAGCGGTGCCAAAGCCATTGGAGTAGTCGATGGACCAAGCGGCTTGCTCCTGGACAGAAATGCTACTGCCAACGGAAGCAACGGCCAAGGTATTGGTGATAGCGACCGATGCATCAAGGCTTGCGTTTTCATCATTGAGATCAACCGCAATATCGGAGCCAAGGCTAGTGTGATGATCGAGGACGACATCCCGCGCGCCGCGTATCGAGAGGTTTCTTACCACACTGTTAAGGGTTAGGTTGTCTTGGAGCTTGGGGCTGGTAACGACCAGAGCATCCTCACAAACGGCGGCAGCATCACAACCACTGGCAATGAACATTCCAAAGTTTGCCTCAAAGATGATGTTTCCAATGATCTGAGCATTATCACCTGCTCCTGGCAGGGTGCTTCCTGGTAACCCCGCGTGGACAATCACGCCAAAACCGGTCGCTCCTTCTGAGATGTTGTTCTCAAAACGACATGCGGCACTGTGGCTGCAAGAGAGAGCTACATCCCCAGACGTTGGATTCGAGCTAGTGTAGCCACCTACTACATCCGGATAGCTTCTAGCGCCTATGTAGTTTCGTCGTGCGGTGACATTGCTCGACTCGTAACTGATAATGGCAGCTCGGTGAAAGTCGTAGAGTTCGTTTTCCTCTAAGAGAACCTCGGAAGAAGATGTCACTTCGATCAGGTGGCCATTCTGCATGCGATTGGACTTTGAAAGCAGGTTTCCTCGGAGAACGATGCCAGACGATCTGAGCAGCAATGTGGTTGCCTTTTCGATTGATGCATCATCGATACCTGTGACTGCAAAGTCTGCAACTTCATAGTTCTGACAAGAGCGTAAGGAAATCGTCGCGGAGTCATTCGTCGGTTCTGCAGCGAGGTGAGCCCTCCGCGGCTCAAGCGAGCGGATCACAATCGGGGAGCCTGCTTCGCCATTTGCGCAAGGTGCCCCGTTGCATGCCAGGCCCTCTGAACGACAATCGACATTCAAGACACCCGTGCCCGAGGACATGCCATAGGTTCCAGGAAGCGCAAGCAGAGTGTCTCCAGGGCCTAGCTGGCTGAGCGCGAAAGAGAAGGAGTGGAACGGCGCCTCGCGGCTTCCATCGCCACTATCATCTCCCGTGGGAGATATGTAGAGCGCACCATCGGGGATGGTTGCATCCGCCTCCTCCATGGCGTCCGCCATCTTGTCACTGCCGTGAGCATCAAACCCAATACGGCCACAACCACAAACGAGAAGGATAGCGATGGCTCCTCGATACTTGGTTTTGCACGACATAGTAGCCCCCCCATTGTCCCATGGCCGTGTGGTGAAGTCTATTGCATCACTTTGATGCAGAGATACACATGCTCACAAGGCGTGAGAAGGGCCTTAACTGCCAGTGCCGGGATATGGTGGACTTGTTGAGTGAGCTCAGCCAGTCACTCGTGCGCGATTCATGACTATAGAACGCCCTCACTCGTCTTCTCGCCCGCTGGACAGACGGGCTCTGCCAGTCTTCTTCGTTGTTCCTCCCTCTTCCCGCCTCGCCAGCAAACGAGCTGACTTCGCGATCACGAATCAATGTCCATGGATCGCGTACTAGAGGGAACGCAGGAGCCGCGCAGGCAGGGATGACCAGGGCTGGGAAGGCACACACGATTGCCCGTGGGTGGCGGCTTGCTCGGCGATCCATCGGTTATAGAGACTCTTGCCCCTGACCACATTGTCTTGTTGCAACGTCCCAAGTGCGCGAAACGTCTTGGAGTGGTCGGTCAGAGTTGTTCTTAGTCGATCGGCGTCCAGTTCAACGATGAAGAGAAGCCGAATTTTGGGCAAGTCCCCGAGGTCGCTTAGAAACCCCGGATGAATCCCTTCGCCCTCCAGAAGGATGCCTCGCTCATCAGAGTACTGGCCCAGCCATCTTGGCAGTCCTGCCAGCGCCGCATCACCCTTTTTGATGAGCAACTCTTTGAGTTCGTCAGGCGGGATGTCGCCAGTCCGTGGTGCGTGCCATTCGTTACTCGCGGTAGCCTTTAACAGGCCATCGAGTTGAACGTGGGGGAGGCTGAGCCCTGCAGAAAGGGCTTGCGAGGCAGTCGTCTTGCCAACGCCAGAGCCACCGCCGATGAGTAGGAGCATAAAGCCAGTATGCCTCAGCTCAGCACGTCGCGGTACAGTGTGGCGCTGAGCTTTGGGAAGATGCGTTCGCGCCGCTGCCGCTGAGCGCCGAGGCTCACAAGCTCGGCGCCGCATCGTCTTGCAAGGGCCAGCCTGCTTGGGGCGCTCGCGCCACGTGCGTCGCTCTACCCGAGTCTTCTCCGAACGCTGGAATCGAGTTTGAAGCTCGGCCCATACCTCTGGTGCCCGGGGCTATGGAGACTGAGACTGAGACAGCTCGTAGGCCCCGCAGTCGACGCCGTTGCCGCTCACCCGAGGCTCGCCGGCTACGTCGTAGACAGCAACATCGGTGTTGGTTCCCGAATCGACCGCGTCACTGGTGGGCCGCAGGGAAAAGTCCAAACCGGAAAAATCGGTGAACGTCGCCTCAATCTCCGCGAGGTTGGCCTCGTTCAAGTCAATGTTGCTTTCGACCGTGGAGGATTCGTCAAAGGTCCACGTTGTGAGTTTCGTCGAGAGGTTGTTGCGAATGATGTTCTGGAAGTTCTCTTGCCCGGTCTTCGACTGCTCTCGCACCAGGATCGAGGGGACGTCCAGGTCGTTATAGCGAGGAGACTGCACGACCGTGTTGTTCTGAATGCGACAGTGGCGGGCGCCCTGGAGCACAATTCCAGCCGAGTGGTTGCCGACCACGAGGTTGTTCTCCACAACCCAGCCGTCGACATATCCGTCGGTGTTGATAATGCCCTGCATCAGCGAACTGGCGAGCTCGTGTTCGACAATGAAGCTCGTCATTGGATCGGCAAACTGCAGGAAGCGGTTGTTGCGAATCGTCACACCTTCTATCTTCGGGTCCTCATCCAGGCGATAGGCCTGGAAGCCATCATCGTGCTGAATCGCGTAGTCGTCGATGTAGGCATCGCGAACCGTATTCCATTCATAGGTAGAGAAGCTGCCAAGCCCCCGAATGGCATCGCCAGCGAAGTTGTCGATGACCGTGTGTCCAAGATAGCTGTGGTCACCGCGCAGGGAGACCGCGTGGTAGAGATTCTCGAAGCGGCTGTGCTCGACACGAATGCGCTCCCCGCGCATGTCCATGCCGCTCACGATGCCGGTGTACCAATCTTCCTTGGTCCAGCCGTCGATGCTCTGCGTCGACCGAACGGTCAGGTCCCGAAAGACGATGTCGGTCGTGGCCTCATCCCCGCGGATGACGAAGTGCTCCTTTTCGTCTGTGTCGGTCTGTTTTTCATCGGTGAGATCGATGACCAGTCCTTCGAATGCGATGTGGTGCGCATTGCGCAGGTCGAGCTCGGATATCCTGGGGACAGCCCCCTGGTGAGCGACGATAAGGAGGTCTTCCTCGAAGCTCAGATCAGAGATCCTGGGCGAGCCATGGTGCCCATCGAGCAAGCAAAGAACGTCACCAGCCGACAGCCCGTGATCCGAGGCCATCACTTCGTTCAACGGGCCCCACGGAGAGTCGGCAGAGCCACTGCCATCAGCGGAACCGCTCACCGGATCCGCAAAGAAGGTGCAGACTGGCACCTGCGCATCAACCACACCAGCGTCGGTCTGAGCATCATTCCAGCCCGCATCTCGTGTCTCCGGGACCTGTCCGCTTGCATCAGGGGAAGGCGAGGCATCCTTGCCTTGGTATTCTTCTACTTCCGATCCGTTGCCACAGGCCGTTGCCGCGGCGCACAGCATCGTGGCAGCCAGTGGTGTGTGGGGGCAAAGCTGCATGAAAGATGGACGCTAGCACTGGATGGCTCATCAGAATAGGTCTTGTCCCAAGAGAAACCCTGTATTCGCTGACCATCACCACGGTGAAGCGCGCATGCCGTGCTCAGGCGCGAACCTTCGCAGGCTAGGGCTAAGATAGAAGCCGCTCACCGATCATGCGAGAAATCCCAAGCATCACCATAACGACCAGAGAACAGGTCCAGGTAACGTCTTTGCAACTTTGCAACCGAAATCAAGAAAGGCCCGAAGCGGTGTGCTTCGGACCCTTGAACGTTCGTTAGCCCAGGACTACTGGCAGATGCCTGCTGTGCATGTTGTGCCTGTGGTGCAGGCCAGTAGGCCGCCGCTGATTTGGTTCATGTCGCACGCCTCGCCAGACTTGATGATGCCAGTGACGGTGAGGGTGTACGGACCTTCGTTGGCCAAGTAGGCATCCACAAAGATGAAGTAAAGACCCGCAGGGACATCGACAAGGTCGATCAGAGACTGAAGACCCGCGCCACCATCATCATCGCAATCGAGGTCGGCTGCGGTGCACTCCGCTGCGCGAATGTAGAGAACCGTATCGTGTGAAGTGCCATCCGTGGTGATTGACAGGCTCTCAAGCTCACCAGGGAAATCAATCTGGTGCGCAACTTCAGGAGCCGTTGTGTTTGACTGGCAGCTCGGAGTGAAGTCGTCTGTTAGGCCTGTGGTGTCACCCGTTGTGACACTCATGGTGAGGTTGACCACGGGGTCCGAGTCTTCACAATCGATTTCGCTATCATCGGCGGCAAGTGTGCAGCCTGGGTCGGCTGGGAAGTCGATCACCATGTCGGCATCATTGTCGATTCCATCAGCGCATTCGGGCAGTGGGTTCGGGTCGTCAGACTCATCGTCATCATCAATGCTAATGCAACCAGGGTCCATGAAGTCGGCCAGGGTATCGGCATCATTGTCGACCCCATCATTGCACTCGGTGGGTACACAGGTATCGCTGGCGCCGCAGACAAGACCGCTGCCGCAGATGTACTGGGTGTTGCCCTGCTCGCAGTCTTCGCCGGCAGAGATGGTGCCCGAGACGTTCAGAACATAGTCAACACTAGCGGTGCTGAAGTCGGTGTCAACAAAGACGAAGTAGAAGGCATCCTGCGCAGGAGCGGGAATCGTGATTTCCTGACCATTCGAGCCCGTGTTGTTGCAGTCGATCTCCGCCGCAGCACTGCCACAATCATCTTGGCGAACCGACAGAACCGTGTCGCCAGAGCCGAGTGTCGAGAAGGTGAGACTCTCAAGGTTCCGTGTGTTGCGGTAGCCGTAGATGTCTTCGCCAGCTGTGAGGGTGTCGCAGCTTGGGTCGAAGTTGTCGTTTGCTGTGGTTGTGGTGCCCGTTGCTCCCGTGTCGGGCAGGTCGAGAACCGTCACACCGGGAATGCACTCGTCAAGCTCGAGGTTGTCGGAAGCTGCCTGGCAACCTGGATCGAGGGGGAAGTCGATGAGCGTATCCATGTCATCATCGATGCCGTTTGAGCAAAGAGGGCAACCTGCACCATTCGGGCAGTCATCAGTCTCATCGCTGTCACTGATTGAATCGCAACCTGGGTCATCAGGGAAGTCGGTCAGGCTGTCGCCATCATTGTCGATGCCGTCATTGCATGGGGCAGACACACAGGTGTTTGTGCCATCACATGTGAAACCCGCTTCGCAGACGAACTGTGTGTTGCCTTGCTCGCATGCCTCACCACCCGAGATGGTTCCCGAGAGGTTGAGCACGTAATCAACCGTGGATGAGAAGTCACCATCAACAAAGACGAAGTAAAAGGTGTCAAGCGTTGGCGTAATTGTGACTTCCTCGCCACCCGAAGAGGGGTCTGCACAAGCAATCTCGGCTGCAGCGCTCGCACAATCATTCTCGCGGACGGAGAGAACCGTGTCGCCCGTCGAACCGAGCGTTGAGAACGTGAGGCTCGCGAGGTTGCGCGAGTTGCGGTAGGCGTAGACATGCTCGCCCGACGTGAAGCTGTCGCAGCTTGGATCGAAGTTGTCAACTGAGGAGTCGGTAGTGCCCGATGCGCCAACTTCTGGCAGCTCAATCACGAGGACACCTGGGATGCACTCATCAAGCTCCAGGTTGTCGGAGGCGGCAACGCAGCCTGGGTCGTTCGGGTAGTCGGCGATGGTATCGAGATCATCGTCAAGACCGTTTGAGCAAAGTGGGCAGCCTGCGCCGTTCGGGCAGTCGTCTGTCTCGTCATTATCGGTTGGGTCGCCACAGCCTGGCTCATCTGGAAAGTCGACGAGACCATCGCCATCGCTATCTTCGCCATCAGAACACTCTGGAAGCTCGCATGTCTCGGTCGTTGCCGTAACGCCACTCTCAGTGAAGAGGCGACATTCAAACCCTGGAGCACATGGGGTACCACCAGGAGTGCAGTCCTCTTTCTCGGGAATGAAGGAGTTAACTTGAAGGTGGTAGTTGCCGGTTTGGGTGGAGCTAGCGGTGTCTACGACGATGTAGTAGGTGCCTGGTTCAACACGGGCAATCGGAAGGGTGGAAACGCTGAGGCCGGCGTCATCGTTGCACCCAAGCTCAGTGTCGGTTTCGCGACAATCGCTGCGGATGTAGACGACCGTGTCGACCTCGGTGTCTTCAAAATCGGTGGTGATGATGAGCGTCTCGGGAACGGTTGGCTCATAGACATAGACGTGCTCTTCGCCCGTACCACCGCAACCATCACTGATGAGTTCGTTGGTGGCTGCGCCTGAGAAGACGCCCATTGCTTCGCCATTTGCAGGAAGTGGCTGAATAAGGACCGCGGCGCCACAGATGCTGGGATCTGCGTTGAACTCGTCAAGGTCCCCAGCAGCGTTACAACCAAGGTCATCGGGGTAGTCGGTTTGGCCATCGCCATCGTCATCAACGCCGTTGGCACAAGCGGGGCAAGTCTCGCCGTTGGGACAGTCGTCTTCTTCGCTATCCTTGAAGCTGACCGTGCAGCCAGGGTCGTTTGGGAAGTCGATAAGACCATCGCTGTCGTTGTCGAGGCCATCCTGACAAGCAGAAATTGGCTCGTTGTACTCGTCCTCATCCAGGCTATCTGCGCAGCCTGGGTCCTCGGTATCGATGAGGCCATCCGCATCGTTGTCCACGCCATCGTTACAGGCGGTTAGAACGGGATCCGGTGCTTCTCGGTCCCCGTTGAGGGTACAGCCGGGGTCCATGCTATCGATGAGACCATCGCCGTCATTGTCTGCACCGTCGTTGCAATCATCGGAGCTACTAAAGAGGCCACAGCCCGATAGTGACAGCGTTAGAGGAAGGAAGAGGGAGACGAGGACTGGGTATTTCATAATTAGTTCACCACCGTGCTTCGTTGGGGACTCTGATTGAACGCCGAGGGAGAGCCCGAGTATCGGAACACCAACACGACGAAGTACGGCGCTGAAGGCCGCTCTGCCACCTATATATTGAGCAGCAAAGGGGGGTCAACTGTGAACCGAGTCCCCAACACCAAAAAGATACCGAATTGTAACTTTTGGCACAAACCTTAGTTGGAGAGCGGGCTTGGGATCTCTTGACAGAATGCCCCTAGTCTGCGGCTAACGACCTGATGTCTCGACGTCTAGCTTGCCATCAGGGTGGGCTGTGACCGAGACATCGCCATCCCAGCCCGTTGCGTAGATTGCTCGGTCGATCGTTCGGCTCTCCCACTCGGATGGTGTCTCCTTCCACGCACCACGTAGGCCGATCATCGCGTTGATCGGCGTCTCGCGCATCGCACTCACGCCGTGCTCGGGATCGAGGAGGTGATCGACGGTGTTCTTGTTGGGGTGTCCAAAGCTCCTTGCGGTGAATTCTGGCCAGGTCTTGAGATGTCGATCGTGGGGGCCCATCGACATGACTGCCAGCCTTGGCGTTACATACGAAATCCAAGCAGAGCCGGTTGAGTTGCGCGAACCATGATGTGGAACGTAGTAGATGTCAGTGTCGAGGATGGCGAGGTTGTCTTTGTAGTGTTTGCTCATCCAAGCGATTGAGAGAAGTTCTAGGTCGCCGCTAAGGAGGGCGCTGCTTTTCCCGTAGTCCACGCGAAGCACGACGCTATCATTATTTGCATTGTGCCCTTTTTCTCGTCGTCCAAGGCGCATGCCCCACAGCGCGCGAATTTTCGGATCTACCTCGGAGGCAGGACATGCTGGTATTGGGTCGATTATGCCGTTTGTGAGGCCCTTGTCGTCGATGTCTTCGCTACTGACATCGTAGTGTCCAATGGGGTCCTCAAACGAAATGCCTGCACCACCGTTCTTGCGACGCGCCAAGTTGCGCTTGGCGATTTCTTGGTTGCGATCGTAAATCCATTGGTGGAGGGCGATCTGTGGGAGCCCGCCAATGTCGTCCTGGACATCGCCATTATCGACAACGTTGCGCACTCGGAAGTTGCGCAGAATGGCTGGAATCGAGCGAGTATGGTCGATGTGGGGATGTGTGATGACGAGGGCATCCAGTGTGCGATCGAGGTCGCTGCGTCGCTCAAAGAACTCCTTGAGAAAGGAGACCAGCTGTGGCTCGCTATCGAACGCATCGTTGTGCTCTCCACCGGTGTCGATGAGGATGGCTCCACAAGGAAACTCGAGAAGGGTGGCAGCCCCTTGGCCCACGTCGATGAAGTGCAGGACCATCGCGTCGGCGATTCCCTTGGCCTCGCCTGGGGGCGCCAGCGATTCCGTCTTGGCCGGTTCTTGGCCCTGCTTGAGGTAGTCCTCATAACTGCGACCCGTCGGGGCGGGTGCCGTTGCCTCCTTCTCTGGACCACCGCAACTGAGTAGGAGCGTGGCCAGGGTTGCGACCAGGACACTTGACTGCATGAGCTGACCATAGCGCGAACCGGTCACAGGCGCGAAGTGTTCTTGGCAGATTGCGAGGCTGCAAATGGGCGTGCTCCAATGCGCGCATGAGCACACCTGAGTCTCAGCAGGTTCTAGTTACGGTCACTGGTCGCGATAGCCCCGGAATCACTGCGAGGCTCTTGGCCGTAGTGGCCGATAGCGCGGTTGTTCTGCTCGATATCGAGCAAGTTCGAGTGCACGGCCAACTCGTGCTGGTGCTGCTTTTAGGCATGGAGCGCGGCAAAAATGACTCGGCCGTCAAGGACCTTCTCTTCGAAGCCACGGCGCTCGGTCTCAGCTTGGAGTTCAAAGTCATGGAGGATGACGAAGAGGTGCTCAGCGCGCCGCCCAAGCGCTATGCGGTAACGGTAGTTGCCGACCGGGTCGAAGCCTCGGCCTTGCAAGTCATCTCACAGGTCCTTGCCAAATTGTCGATCAATATCGAATCGATTCGGCAGCTGAGCGAAGGTGGGCTGGGGTGTTTTGAAATCATTGCCGCAGAAACCGGAATGCACGAGCGCACCCTCGATTTGCGCAGGCGGCTTCTAGAAGAGACGCAGCACCTGGATGTCGACTTGGCTGTGGCCTCAGAAGATCTCCTACGGCGCAGCAAGCGCCTAGTTGTCATGGACATGGACTCGACGCTGATTCGCATTGAGGTAATCGACGAGTTGGCTCGAATGCATGGCGTGGTGGAGCAGGTCTCAGCGATTACCAAACGTGCGATGGCTGGTGAAATCGATTTTGAAGGCAGCCTGCGAAAACGGGTGGCGCTGCTCAAGGGGCTCGATGCAGACAAGGTCCGAGAGCTCGCTTCAAACTTGCCGCTAACAGAGGGCGCCGAGGATATGCTACGCGTCCTTAAAACTCTGGGCTACAAGACGGCGGTCATCAGTGGTGGGTTCTCGACGGCCGCAGATGCTCTGAAAGAAAAACTCGGGCTCGACTATGCCTACGCCAACGGGCTCGCTAGTGAGGCCGGCAAGCTCACGGGCGAGCTCGAAGGACCCATTGTCACCCCGCAGCGCAAAGCGGACTTGCTCGATACGATTGTGCAGAGCGAGGGTATTGGCCTTGACCAGACGATTGCGATTGGCGATGGAGCCAACGATATGGCGATGCTTGAGAAAGCGGGGCTGGGCATCGCATTTCACGCCAAGGCAAAGCTCCGAGAAGCCGCCGATACGGCTGTGAGTCGGGGAGGGCTCGACCGCATCCTCTTCTTGCTTGGCCTCCACGCCCGTGACGTTGAGGCTATCTTGAACCGCGGCTAGCTGAGTGCACGCCGAATGAGTGAGATGCCATGGGAGCTGGCGTCATCGAGCAGTGTGTAGAAGATCGGCACAACCAAGAGAGTGAGTGCCGTTGCCGTTGCCATGCCTCCCATCAAGGTGAGCCCAAAGCTGCGATAGCTGATTCCGATGCTTGAAGGGTCGCCGATCGTGAGGGGAATCATGCCGCCGATGGTTGTGGTGGCTGTCATCATGATGGGGCGAAACCGATGCTCAGCCGCAAGAAGGATGGCATGCGTTCGCTCTTCGCCCGCTTGCCTCAGCCGATTGACGTAGTCGACGAAGACGATGCCATTGTTGACGACAACGCCAATGAGCAGGATGACACCGACAAAACCCAGGAAGTCGAGTTCTCGATCTGCAAGACTGTGGGCCCAGATCACACCGATGGCTGCGGCGGGAATCGTGAAGATGATGGAGAGCGGCAAAATGAAGCTCTCAAAGAGAAAGCCCATGAGCAAGTAGATGAAGAGGATCGAGACGAGGGCGGCAAACTTCATGGATGCGACCTCTTCGTTTTGACGCAGGCCCGCATCCTCACCTTGGCGCCAGCGAACTCCCTCGGGCAAGTCTGTGAAGCTCACGAGCGAATCAATCTGTGAACGCGCTTGATCCACTTGCGCCGGGTCGAGATCGATGGTGATGCGACGCGAGATGCGCTTGTCTTGTCGAAAGATGCCTCGATCGGAAGAAAGAAATTGGAAGTGTGTGAGGGTGGAAAGTTTGCGCATGACGCCCGTCTCCGAAGGCACGGAGAAGTCGGCGAGTTCGGCAAGACTGTCGGCGGCATCGCGATTAAACCGAATTCGGACCGGGACTTCGTTACCCTCCTTTTGAAACCGCGGAAGAGACTGGCCGCGCAATCCGGCGGCTACTACGCCTGCGATGTTCTGTGGGTTAACTCCTTGCTTTGCGCTCTTGTCCCGATCGATGCGCAGAGCCAGCTCGTTTGGAGTAAGGTCTAAGGTGCGCTTAATGCCCAAGACACCTGGGATCTTGAGGATGCGCGCCTCGAGCTTCTTGCTGATGTCCTCCAGAACCTCAGAGCTCTCGCCAGTAAGAAGAACTCTGTGCTCGTTGCGATTCTCGTTCTCCTTGCCGCGCTCTTCGGATCCTGAGAAGTACTTGACGCCAGGCCGCTTGGGGAGCTTGTCCAATACATAGGCGGCCGCATCACTCCGGCTCGTTTTTGCCCCACGCTCAAGCCAGCCTTGGACCTCTCCATAGCTTGCGACATGGAAGGTGAAGTAGCCCTCGAGGCTGAGAACATCTTTGGCTGCTGCAAGCTCCGTTTCAATGCTCTCGAAAAACTCTGAGGCTTCTTGGAGGCTGAAGTTGTTTGGGAGCTCCACGCCAATGGAGAACCCCTGCTGGTCCTCTTCCGAGATTTCGACGATTTTGAGGCCCGCACCGGGCCCCACCATCGTGGCGATGAGAACCCCGATGAGGATAACGACGAGATCGAGTCTGCGCCGCAGAGCTGCTGCGAGGAGTCTGCGGTAGATCCAACTCAAGCGCTCGAGGGTGTGGCGATAGATGAAGCCCAAGACCATATCCATGAAGTGGTGAATGCGTTCAGCGATGTTCTGAATGCGGCGTTGTTTGTTCTTCGCCTCGCCGCGCTCCCCCAACGTCAAGTACACGCACAGAGGTACGAAAATGAGTGCCACAACCAGAGATGCTGCCAGTGATACCGTTATGGGAATCGCAAGCCGGAGAAGAAAGAACTGGCCTTTGCCTTCGACCAGAGCCACTGGCAAGAAGACAATGATTGTGGTGAGCGTTGCCAAGATGATGGCGAGAGCAATTTCTGCTGCACCACGGATGCTCGCTTCGCGCTTGGGTGCGCCTTCGTTGTAGATCCGAATAATGTTCTCGGCGACCACCACGGAGTTATCGACAAGCAGGCCGACGGAGATAATCAGGCCGAGCAGCGAGAGAATATTGAGTGTCTCGCCAGCGAAGTAGATGACGGTGAGGGAAAGGATGAGGCTCAGTGGAATGGAAAGCGTGATGATCAGTGTGAGTCGGAAGCGTCGCAAGAAGAAGAGTAGGGCCAAAGCGGCTAGCAGTGCGCCAACTTTCCCGCTGTCGAGCAGCGTCGAAATGGATTCGGTGATGACATCGCCTTGCGAGAAGAGGATTCCTGTGTCGGATCCGTGTAGCTTGGGGTTGTCGCGTATCTCTCTGAACGCGTCTTTAAGACGGCTGCTAACTTCGATGGTATTTGCTTGGCCCTCCTTGAAGATTTGCAGTGCGAGGGCCGGCTTGCTGTTGACGCGCACAACCCACCGTCGTTCCGGCTCCTGCAAGCTGACATGGGCAATGTCCCGCAAGCGCAGATTGGGAGCGACAAATTGGTTTCGGATGTCCTCGATTGACTCAAACCGAGAGAGCGAGCGAAGAAGCAGCTTGTCGCCGCCGTGGCGCACGGTGCCACTTGCCATGGAGAAGTTGTCGGACTGCAGTTCTTGCCCAACAAGGTAGATGTTTAGGCCCGCAGCCGCCGTGCGTTCTCGGTCGAGCTCAATGAGTACTTCTTTCTCCTGCAAACCAGGAGATGCCACCGACGCTACGCCCTCGACGCGTCGGAGCGGCTGCACGATTTCTCGCTGGATGAGATTGTACGGGTCTGTGACCTTCGGATCGATCGCCACACCTACGGCCATGATGGGCAGGCTCGACGAACTCTGCTTGCGAATTCGGACGGGCATCAGATCGGTGGGCAATCGAGGCTGTGCCTGTAAAACCCGGTCGCGTACTTCGCGATACGCGACGTCCATGTTCGTTCCTTGTTTGAACGATAAGAATAGTTCTGCTGAGCCAGTACGGGAGAGCGAGTTGAGTTGATCGAGACCTCGAACAGTTGAGAGCTCCTCCTCGAGCGGAAGCACCACCTTGTCTAGTACTTCTGGCGGCGGGGAGTCCCGCCATTTCGCGCTGACGACCAATTGGGGGGCTTGATAGCCCCGAGGAATGAGTTCGAGGGGAATGCCGAGGGTGGCAACGGCTCCGACGACCAGGGCGGAGAGCATGAGGACGACAACTGCAACTCGACGATCGAGGGAGAACCGTGGCAGTGCTTGTTCCCACTTGCCGCTACTGCTCATGAGGCGAGACTCCGCACAAACAGGCGAAGCCGTTCGATAGCCCTATCGGTGAGGACGTAGAGGGTGGGGACGAGGATTAGCGTGAGCACGGTCGAAACCACCAAGCCGCTAATGACCGATATGGCCAGCGGCGTTCGAAGTTCGGCACCGTTGCCAAAGCCTAAGGCCATTGGCAACAGCCCAAGGGCGGTGGTGATGGTGGTCATGAGAATGGGCCGTAGCCGGGCGTTGCCCGCCTCCATAACCGCGTCTTCCAGGGCGAGTCCTCGGCTCTTGAGCAGGTTGATGTAGTCGATGAGTACGATGGCGTTGTTCACAACGATGCCTGCCAGCATGATCATGCCGAGAAAAACGATGATCGAGAGGTGGATGCCAAGAGCGCTTAGCGTGGCAAAGGTTCCAAGGAAGGCGAGTGGAATCGACACCATGATGATAAGTGGGTAGACCAGCGACTCAAACTGTGCGGCCATGATGACGTAGACGAGAAAAATCGATAGTGCCAATGCGATCCACAGGCTCTGCTGGCTGCGCTCCCATTCTTTGTTTTGGCCTGCAATGGCAAAGTGCATGTCGGCGGGCCACTCAATGCGCTCTAAGAGTTGTTCTTGGACCTGCAAGACTGCGGTGCCAAGAGAGACGCCTCCTCGGAGATTGGCGCGCACAATCGCTACGCGTTGCCCATCCACTCGTCGCACTTCGCTTGGACCTTCACCGAGAGAGAGCTTCGCCACCGATGCAAGTGTGATGGTCCCACTGCCTTCTGGGTCCACGATGAGGCGCTCAAGATCTTCTACCGATGCTCGGTCGTCTTCGGCTAGGCGAACCACGATGGGGATTTTTCGGTCGCTCTGACTAAAACGCGTTGCCTCTCGGCCCTTAACTTCGTCGCGAACCAGCCGCGCGACGCTCGCGATGTTGAGGCCGTATCTCCGCATGTGCTCGCGCTCGTAGACGATTTGCACTTCTGGGGCGCCTCGGCGGAGGCTCGTCTCGACATCGGAGAGGGCTGGTAGCGCGGCCATTTCAAGCTGCACGCGCTCAGAGAGTTCGCGCAGTCTCTGAAGATTCGTGCCGTAGATTTCGACCTCAATGGGAGTTTGAAAACTAAAGAGTACTGGGCGCACGAGACGCGCATGCAAGTCGGGGATTGTCGCCAGCCGCTCTCGTACTTGCTCTGCCACGTGTTGCTCGGCCTCAGGCGTGTCCCCGCCTTCGCCCAGATGGATCCGATACCGCGCCGTGTGTTCGCCTTCATCGGAACGTCGAGAACTCGCTGGGTCGTAGCCGTACGTGACGCTCACCGAGGCGACATTGGGGATGTCTCGGCTGATGGCAGTTTCCACATCGGCGAGCGTTTTCACGGTCTCTTCGATCGTCGTGCCCACGGGTAGGGAAAGTTCGAAGGTGAACTCGCCTTGATGAACCTCGGGCAGAAGCTCGGTTTCCAGGCGCGTCGCCAGAAGGTAGGTGAGCCCCAAACACAAGAGCATCACGCCAACGAGTGTGGAGGCATGCCCCAGGCTCCAACGTAGAAACTTCGGGTAGCCTTTGCGGAGGCCCGCAAGGGTGGTGTCGACCACAAACAGGGGCACCGCCCACAGAAGGCGAAACGCGCGCCGCAGCGCCGGAAGAGCAAACCGCACCAAGAACAGCGGCCCGAAGAGCGCCATTGATGTAAGCCAGGCCATGATTGAGAGCACGCCGGCTAGGACGAGCCGGGCCAACAGGAGGGGCAAGAGGGCGACCTTCGCAGCCCAGGGCAGGGCGCGAAGATCCTCGCGAAACACCGTCCAGGGGGCCAAGCTCGGTGCTAGAGAAACGGGAGTCTGTGGCGCTTGCGCTTCCTCTACAACGCCGCCACGGCTTGCTAGCATGGGCAGGAGCGTGAGCGACACCAGGAGCGAGACGACGAGAGAAATCACCACGGCAAGACCTAGGTCTCCAAATGCCTGACCCGCGACGCCATCCACAAAGACCATGGGCAGGAAGACGCCGATGGTCGTGAGCGTGGAAGCAACAACGGCACCACGCACTTCGCCGGTGCCAACGACGGTTGCTTCAATGCGCCCTTTGCCTTCTTCCTGGTTGCGATAGATTGATTCGAGTACCACGATCGACGAGTCGACCAACATTCCGACACCGAGCGCCAAGCCTCCCAGCGACATGATGTTGAGGCTCACCCCCATGAGGTTGAGTGGGGCGAACGTGACGAGCAGCGAGATGGGGATGCTAACGCCGATGATGACTGTGCTCTTGAGGCTCTTGAGAAACATGAACAGCACCAGCACAGCAAAGAGACCACCAACGATTGCCGTCTTGCGTACTTCCGCAATGCTGTTCTCGATGAATAGGGAGCGGTCGCCGACGATTCGCAGCTGCAGGTCCTCGGAGTCAAAGAGCTGCTGCACCAGTGCGTCGCCTCCGCGCATGCCAGTGGGCAGATTCGTTGTGCGCACGACGGCATCAGGACCAAGCGCTTGGCGAACGCGCTTCGAGAGGGCAACCATATTTGCATCGGCCTCTTTGTAAATGTCGATCTGAACACTCTCTCCACTGGTCGCACCTGAGATGCTGCGTGTGATCATTTCCCTTTCATGGTGGGTCTTGCGAACAACTCCTAGATCGCGAATGCGAACTTCGCGTCCGTCACGGGTCGCTACAACCGTACTGCCGATTTCCTCGACAGACGCAAACTCGCCCAGGGTTCGCACCATGTAGTCCGCACCACCGTCTTTAATGGTGCCTCCTGCAATGTTGATATTTTCCTGCGCAAGGCGTTCTGTTACATGCTGCAGGGAGAGTCGAGCGCTCGCTAATGCTCCGCTGTAGAGCAATACGTGGATTTCTTCTTCGAGCCCACCACGGACGCGCGCCGCCGCGACGCCTTTGATAGGTTCGAGTGAGCGTTTGATCTGCAGCTCGGCGATACGACGTATTCGGCGCAATTCGGCGTCACGTTCGGCCAAAGGGACGTCTCGGGCAGAGGTGACGCTCAGCTCCATGACCGGGTCGAGGGCCGGGTCAAAACGCAGGATGAGCGAGTTGTCCGAGTCTTCGGGAAGCACCACCAGGTCGAGTTTCTCCAGTGTGTCTTGCACGGCGTCGGCCATGCTCGTATCCCACGCAAACTCGAGCACCACATCGCTCACACCAGCGCGACTCACGCTGCTCGTTCTCCGAAGACCCGCAATGACGCCAAGCGCCTCCTCTACGGGCCGGCTGATGTCCGTTTCGACCTCTTCGGGGGCAGCACCTGGGTACTCGGTCCGTACCGTGATCGTCGGGTAGCTCATCTCAGGCATGAGCCGAAGCGCGAGTCGCGAGTAAGAAAAATACCCAAAGACGATGGCTGCGAAGAAGACCATTAGCACTGCCACCGGTCGCGCGGTTGCAAAGCTTTGAGCCTGGCCCCCTTGTCGTTTCATTGTGCGGGTGCGGTTGGAGCGGGCTTTGCTGGAGCCTCTTGCACAGTGGGAGCGAGCGGTGGTGAGAGTACGTTGGCCTTCACCAAGGCGCCGTCCTTGAGGCCGACTTGACCGGCAACGACAACGTTGTCACCAGGAGCGAAGCCAGGTGCCTGCACGTAGTCGGGGCCAGAGATGGTGGGTTCCACTTTGGTGCGGACTGCACGCTCGTGCTCTACCTTGAAGGCAAAGGACTGGTCATTGTCGTAGACCAAGGCCTTGCGCGGAAGTAGCGTTGCATCAGCGTTTTTCTCCGTTACGATTTCTACTGACAAGAACGCGCCAGGGCGCAGGCCCTTGGTGTCGGGGATGGAAACGGTTACCTTGGCCGTGCCGCTTCGGGGATCGACGACTGGGGCAATCCTATCGACGACTGCCTCGCGCGAAACCTCCGTATCCCCGGGTGGTACCAAACGCACCGCTTGGCCTCTTCGGACCGACGGTATGTCGCTCTCAGGAACATAGACCTTGGCAACCAGAGAGGAGAAGTCTGTGACCGTGAAGAGGTGTTGGTTGGGGGTTACGAAGTCGCCGCGCTTGACCAGCCTTTGCGTTATGGTGCCTGCAACTGCAGTGCGAATGGATGTGTAGGAGAGAAGTCGTTTCGCATCTGCGTTGGCGATTTTTAGACGGTTTAGTTCAAACGCGGCATTCTCTTGCGCATCGTCACTCACAACACCGTGGGAGAGCAGTTTCTGTTGTCGATCGAAGGTGCGCTGTGCATGCGCCAGTTCCGCCTGTGTGCGGCGCAGGGTGCTTCGCTGCTCTGCGTCCTCAAGGCGCATCAGTAACTGTCCCTTGGTTACTTCATCACCTTCCTCAACGAAGATCTTCATCACCTGGCCGGGGGCGCGTGTGAGTACTTGAACTTCGACCTCGGCTTCAAGATTGGCAGAGAAGCGCAAGGTGTTCTCAAGCAGGCCAGATTGGAGAACTGCAACCTCAACGGGAACGGGCGCAGCGGGCCCCGCGTCGCTTCCGAAGATGGCGCTATTGGAGGAGGGCTCTTTGGTACACGCGGTCATGGCGATGACGGCAAAGAGCAATACGCTTGCGAGTTGTCGAGCCATGCGCGTGCAAGGCTAGCTCGCTTTCAAGACTTGACCAGCGTGAATGGACACCAATCTTTGGTTGTTACGTAACAGTTTGTAAGTGGCAGTAGGATTGCCACTTCGGCAATCTATCGTGGTGCTAGTGGCAGTTCGATATTCATGAATCGCGCACGAGTGCGCGATCCATGGACATTGATTCGTGATCGCGAAGTCAGCTCGTTTGCCCCAGCAAGGTCGTCCTTCGCGCCTTGTCAAAGAACGAGCTCCCGTCGCCAGCACATTTCTATTCCTCTGAGCCGCACACTAGTCGCGGGTGGTGGTCCCGAAGGTCCAGTCTGTCGCCTGGAAAGGCCCTCCAACCCCTGTGAACGCCGCCCGACGGAGCGATACATCACCTGATTGCCCAGCGCTATCTACAGGAGCTGCTTCGAACGTGGCGCAGGAGGGGCCGCCAGGGAGGTCTGTGTCCCCAGTGTCATCGTCGCGCTCCACATAGTCGAGAAGGTTTGTGCAGCTGGCAGCGTCGCAAGCGCCGTTGCAAAGGGCCGTGGACCCGGCGCCTTCTGGGAGGTCCAGAATCGACTCGCCAGCATCGATTTCATTGGCGAGGTAGGGGGCACTGTCGCTCTCGACCCATCGCAAGACCGCTCCAGCGGGAACCATGCTGCCGCTCGGGAATGTGAAGGACTGGGGGGCGGCTGCTAGTGAGGCTTTGTGAAGCAGTCCGAGTCCCGCAAAATCGGCTGCACAGGCGCCATGATTGCGAATCTCCACAAAGTCAGCAAGACCGTAGGCCACTTCGTTAAGTAAGAAGTCTTCGGTAGCACTCTGAACGCGAAGTGTGAAGTTGGAGGTCGCACCCGAGAAACCGTCGACGATGATGTAGTAGGTGCTTCCAATCGTCGCGTTGAGACGAACTTCCTCGTCGCTGGTGCCAGCGCGGTTGGAGTTGCCATTGGGAACGCAGACGCCGCTATCCGCTGGGTCGCAGAGCCCACCAAGGCTGGAGTCCTCAATGACCATCAAGTCGAGGTCGGCGCTTAGCCCTGTGAGGCTGATGGTCGCGATTCCCGTCGCATCAGGAGTAAAGGAGTAGACGATTTCCGGGCCGGTGTGCGAGAGCGTCGAGCACTCCCAGTTGTCGACATTGTCAGCACTGCCGACGCCATCGTTGCTGGCGCTGAGCTGACCGCCACAGGCAAGGTTGCTCACAGGCGTGCAGAGGAGGTCGCAAGCTTCACCATCGCCGGTTGTGCCAGGAGGGCAGTCGCCACAGGTGAATCCCGTCAGCGGCGCTACCGCATCGGTGCAGACCACATCACCAAAGCACGGTGAGCTCGCACAGGCATCGATATCGGTGCAGGTGAAGCCATCCCCCTCAAAACCCGTGGGGCAAGTGCCGCAAACAAAACCCTCATCAGGCGGCGCGTTATCAACACAAGTCACGCCCGGAAAGCAGGGCTCCCCATCGCAGCCATCGATATCGGTACACACAATCCCGTTGCCAAAGAATCCCGCGGGACAGTCGCCACAAGTTGCGCCGTCCTCAGGTGCCGGCACGTCTGAGCACTCAACGCCTTCGAAACACGGAGAGAGCGCACAGCCATCGATGTCAGTGCAGGATTGACCATCGCCCTCAAGGCCCGCAGGGCAGGCACCACAGACAAAGCCCTCACCATCATCGGTGCACTCGACATCCGCAAAACACGGATCGTCTGCGCAGGCTGATGCGGCATCGGGGACTTGGACTCCCCCATCAATCACAGCGTTGCTGCCACCATCTGCAGCCTCGCCACCTTCCGTTCCAGTCGCGCAGGCTGCTAGCGAGGCTGTGGTGAACAGCGCCAGAGCGAGGAGAGTGGGGGTGGAAGAAGTGCTGGGAATACTGCCGCGATGCGCCATGCGGCGGACCATAGCCCTAGTCCCGCTCGCGCCCAAGGCTTAAATACGCCGAGTTGAGACGACGTCTAACGAAGATTGATGATGGTCTCACCGTCCAGAGAAATCGCCTCAGCTTGCGGACGCTTGGGAAGACCGGGCATTCGAAGGATACTGCCCGTGAGTGCGACGAGGAAGCCTGCACCGGCGTTTGGCAGGATGGAGCGAACCGTGAGAACCCAACCGGTTGGACGTCCGAGCAACGTTGGATCATCGGATAGCGAACTTTGCGTCTTGGCTAGGCAAATCGGGAGGTCTTGCAATCCAAAGCGCTCAATCTCGCGCATGTCGCGCTCTGCGGTCTTGGCAAAGGCCACATCATCGGCTCCATAGATGTTTTTGGCGACCTTGCGAATCTTGTCCGCGATGCTGTCAGAGAGTTCATATGCCGGCTGGTGTGGTTGGCTTTTCGACTTGCCAGCTTCCAAAACGTGTTTGGCAAGCTCCACCGCTCCATCGCCACCGTCCACAAAATGCGTGGCGGTTGCAAAGCGAATACTGCGCTCGCTCAGGTGATCGGCGACTGCGGCAACCTCTTCATCGGCATCCGAGGTGAATCGGTTGAGCGCGACGATCGCGTTCTTTCCAAAATGAGAAATACTCTCAAGGTGCTTATCGAGGTTTGCGAGCCCTGCACGGACGGCCTCGACGTTGGTGGTTTCGAGTTCGTTGGCATTGACCCCACCGTGGAGTTTGAGTGCTCGTGCAGAAGCGACGAGGACAACCAGGTGCGGATCCAAACCTGCCGAGCGGCATTTGATGTCAAAGAACTTCTCCGCTCCCAGGTCGAAACCAAAGCCCGCTTCCGTCACGACCCAGTCCGCATGCTTAAGGGCCGTGCGAGTTGCCATCACGCTATTGCAGCCATGAGCGATGTTGGCAAAAGGACCACCATGCACAAAGGCCGGAGTTCCTTCCATCGTCTCAACCAGGTTGGGCATGAGGGCGTCGCGAAGAAGTGCCATCATGGCTCCTGTGACACCGAGCTGTCCTGCGAAGACTGGCTCTTTGGCGCGATTGAGACCAATGATGGCGCGATTGATTCGAGCTTCCAAGTCGTCGGCATCTTCCGCCAAGCAGAGCATTGCCATCAGCTCTGATGCTGCCGTGATATCGAAGCTCGCATCCCGTGGTTGCCCGTGGGGGCGCCCACCGAGGCCAGTGACCACATGGCGAAGCGCACGATCGTTGACGTCGAGCACCCGTGGCCATGTGATGCTTCGGCCATCCAAATTGAGATCGCTGCCGTGGTGAAGGTGATTGTCAATGACCGCAGAGAGCAGGTTGTGGGCTGCGGTGATTGCGTGAAAATCCCCCGTGAAGTGCAGATTGATTCGGTCCGAGGGCACAAGCTGCGCCTTTCCGCCTCCGGTGCCACCACCTTTGACTCCAAAGCATGGACCGAGTGAGGGTTCTCGGAGGGTGACGCAAGCATTGGCACCGAGTTTTCGCAATCCGTCTGCGAGGCCAATGCTCGTGGTTGTCTTTCCCTCGCCGGCCTTTGTCGGAGTGATGGCAGAAACCAAGATGAGCTTGGCCTTGGAACCACTGAGATCGTCGCGCTTCGCCGGCCGAATCTTGTGCATTCCCGGGCCAAACGGCAGAAGAAGGGACTCGGGGATGTTGAGTAGCGAGGCGGCGTCTTTGCTCATGTGCTGGAATGTGCATCAGAAAGGCGCGTTTGGAAAGCGGGTGGCTGGTGCCACTGCGCTATTCTCCTCAGCATGGAAGATCGGGTGAACGCAGTGTGTGACTTGCTAATGGGGGCAGCCTTTGCCGACAAAGAACTGCACGAGGCTGAGCGGACGACGGTAGAGAAGCATTTAGCGACACTGATGCCCGACGGAGAACTCGGAGCTGAGCTCACTAAACGCATTGCCTCGTTTTCCGCCGAGGGGTTTGATGCAGCCAGTGTGGCTGCGAATTTCTCTGAGGACTCGAAGGCCGATCGGATGGCGCTTCTTGAGATTGTCGCCTCTGTGCACGCTGCTGATGAAGAGTATGACTTGGCGGAGGATGACTACTTAATGGCTGTGGCGAGTGCCTTGGGGCTCAGCGCTGATGATGTTGGCGCTCATGCTCTGGACTACGAAGTGGAGAGCCTCAAGGACAGCATGGCCAAGCTGCGACCATCTCCGCCACCGATTCCCAATCGCTAATGCCTGCAATCGAGTTGAGAATGCGTGTTTTTTCCGAGTCGAAGCCCCATGGGAACCGGTGCATTCGGCTACACTCGCCGCATGGGCATGAAAGTACGCGGTGACGCGGGTGTAAGCATTTTTCACAAACCTACGTGAAGCACTTCAAAGTATGCTTTGGCGGTCGCCAAGGAAATGAACGTGGACCATCGCGTAGTGCTCTACATGAAGAAGGACCAGCGACCTGACCGGGCAGCATTGGAATCGCTTGTTTCGATGCTGGAAGACCCGGTCGAGGATCTGGTTCGCAAGGATGCAGCGTTTCGGGCATTGGGGCTTAAGGCCGCGGACTACGTAGGCAATGCCAGCGCTGTCATCGATGTCTTAGACAAGCACATTGAGCTGCTTCAGCGGCCGGTGCTTGTGCGGGCGGGGCGGGCCATCATTGGGCGCCCAAAGGATCGAATCGGCGAGTTTTTTGCGTAGGGAGCACCTATGGGCGGAAAGCCACGAAAGTACGTCAACAAGACCCAGAAGACGAAAGCCAGCGTGGCCTCGTACATTGCGGCCATCGAGCCAGAGCGCATGCGCAACGATAGCGAGACCTTGCTTGCTCTGATGAAGGATGTGACAGGGCAGCCACCAGCGATGTGGGGCAGCAGCATTGTCGGCTTTGGTAGCTATCACTACCTCACAAAGTCCGGTTGTGAGGCGGACTGGCCGAGAGTGGGCTTCTCAAGCCGGAAGACCGCTCTAACGGTCTACATCATGCCAGGGTTTTCCGAGTTCCAGGGCTTGTTAGCGCAGCTTGGGCCTCATAAACACAGCGTTTCGTGCCTCTACCTAAGGCGACTCGACAACGTGAATCTCGATATTCTCCGAGAGATCCTCGTTCGATCTCTCGCGATTATGGATACGCGTTATCCCTAGGGAACTATAGGGCTATGAGAGCTGCCCGTGGATGCGGGCCTGCTCCTCGTTGCCCAGATCGCGAATCGCCGCCATGATCTGGTCGGCGGCCTGCTGCTGCACCTCACGCACCAATGGATCGGACTCTGCGAGGTTGCCGAGGTCGACAGGGGGGCCGAAGGTCACACGAACCTGTTGTCCCTTGCGGGAACCGGTTTGAAAATTGGAAGCAACTTGCTTGGCAAAGTCGTTGCGCATGCCCGTCACCCAGATTGGTAGCACCGTGGCTTTGGAACGCAGTGCCATTTGGCCAACGCCAGGCTTTGCGGGCAGCAGCTCGTAGGGGTTGCTGCCCTTGCCGCGGGTCCCTTCTGGGTGCATTCCAATGACGGCTCCGGGTCGCTCGAGAAGGTTGACGATGCGGTTGACCGCAACTTTGTTCAGTCCGCTCTTGTTTCGGTCTCGAAAAATTGGCGGGTACATGGCGCCGCCCGAGATAGCGAGGTTGACCGCAAGGCCTCGCCAGTCGTCGTAAAAGAAGTTGGAACGCACCGGAAAAAAGATGTCGCGAAACCAGGGGAGAGCTTCGTTTCTCAAGACCGAGGTAACTATGTACATGTCAAAGAAGCTTCGGTGGTTGGAACATAGCAAGACACCACGCTCTGGATTTATGGCGCGTGCGTGCTCCATCCCACGAACCTCGAGGAGGTTGCTGCTGACAAGGCGGATGAAGTGGCGCCCAAAGGAGTTGTGAAAGACTCGTTGGAGCCTCTTTGGCAGGGCCTTCTCGTTGATGTTCTCGCAGAGCCCGACAAGGACTCGCTCGGTGGGACTAAGCTCGGAGGTTGCGTTGTAGTTGACGTCCATCGTGGCGGACGCTAACACGCATTGAAGCGGGTTTAGTCAATAAAACATGCCCGATACGTGTTGGAAACTATGTCGGATGCCCTAGCCACAGGTCATTCCCCGTCGATTGCTAGTTGGGGCGTACACCCAAACACTTCACCAGTGCAAAATACCGGCTAGCACCTGCTTGGCTAGTGTGGGATCCAGAGGCATAGAACGCCCTGGCTCGGTTCTTCGCCCTTTGAACGCCTTCGGCTCATCGTTGCTCAGATCCTTCCTTGCCCCAGC
>JANTGM010000093.1 GCA_024762925.1 Kofleriaceae bacterium
CTGGCGACGGGAGCTCGTTCTTTGACAAGGCGCGAAGGACGACCTTGCTGGGGCAAGCAAGGATCTGAGCAACGATGAGCCGAAGGCGTTCAAAGGGAGAAGAACCGAGCCAGGGCGTTCTATGCCTCTGGATCCCACACTAGTATTGAGCCTCGGGAATCAGCAGGCTCTCCAACATGTCGCGCTGCGCTTTCGTGGCGCCCTCATTGTAGCGTTTGGCAAGGTCGACAGCGTTCAGAATATTTCCGACGTAGAAGATCGAGCCAGCGACACCGGTTGTCGCCGAGGCGAAATACAACTCGTTGCGCGCAAGTTCCACCGTAGCGGCAGCAAAGAGTCCATTGAGGACAAGCGAAATCCCTGCCCCCTGCCAAGACCCCGCGTAGGCCTGCCCCATACCGGGAACCAGTGCACTGAGAATGCCAGCAGCCCAAGGACTCTTGCTATCGGCGCTTTCCATCTGCGCATAGCCGGTGGTAACGGCGTCCTGCAGCGCAGTTGAGAGTTCACCCGCTCGCTTCCCAGGGGAACGCCCGCTGTGAATGCGTGCAAAGACGGCAAGTCTTGAGCCATCGCCTTTGCCCAGATCGATTGGCGATCCAAGGTCGCCTTTCACCATGACCCACGAGGCGAGGATGCGCGCTCGTTGAACGTGGGGCCCAGGCGTGAGCGAGATGGACTCCAGAAGCGCATAGGCTCGCTCATGCTCCTCCAAATGGGTGAGCGCAATGGCATCCAAAATGCCCCAAGAGTGCGCATCGCTTGCACACAACAGCCCCATCGTCTGAGCCAGGAGGTGTGCATCGACATGATGCTGCCCCCGCATGAGCGACTCCCCTTGAGCCAGTGCAGGTGCGCAGACAGGATCGTAGGTGCTCGACGACTGAGCCTTCTCTTGCGCAGAGGCGAGCGGAGAAAGAGTCAGTATGGCGACGATCGTGGTAGTGAGAATTAGTCGCATGGCGAATCGTCGATCGGGTCGAGCCACCGCAAGCTTCCCCCCATGCGAACAGGAATGAGGAAATCGCTGTTGGCTGCGCGCTCGAGTAGAAGCCTGGCAGCGCTGAGGAAGACAGCTTTGAGTCCCCCACAGCGCTTCACGAGCACGTCAAAGTAGGCAGAGTCGTGGGGCACCATTCGGCACTCCGAGTACATGCTCTTTGCCAGCAGGTTGCGGTATACGGAAGTCGAGACCGCGACACTCGACGCGCCGGAGTGACCATGGTGACCGCGAGTCCAAGCCTGGTAGCGGACCTTGAGCGGGCTTGCAGGCGTGCGCTGGAGATGCTGGGAAGAACAGCTCGCGAGCACCAGACTCGCAAGCAAGAGCTTCACAACCATGCCTACTTTGAGTAGGGGGCTGGTGCTGGTGCGGGGGCTGGAGCGGGCGCTGGTGCGGGGTAGCCGCCGGGAGCGGGCGCTGGTGCGGGGTAGCCGCCGGGAGCGGGCGCTGGGTACCCACCCGCGGGTGGGTAACCGGGCTGAGCACCGGCTGGAGCCATTTGGTAGAAGTGATCCGGCTTGTAGTCCATGATCCACAGAAATGGCACCAAGAGGAAGAAGCCACCGATGCAAGCACCGACTGAGAATTCTTCTGAACGTGAAATGCTCGCAATCGTCGGAGCATAGCCGGGTGCCTCGATGCGAACCTGCGTTGTTGAACCAACGATCTTTGTATCCGACATGGTGTAGGGGGTGTTGCCCACGTACTCACCATTGAGGAAGACTCGCGCCCCTGGCACATTCGAGCGGATGACGGTGCTGCTGGTGCAACCGGCAAAGATCAGAGACAAAGACAATGTAAACGCAATGAGCGCTGTAGCGACTTTCATGTTCGTGTTTCCTTGTAATTCTGCTGGGGCAAAACGTTGAGCGCCCACGCTGGCGCTAGCCTAGTTCGATCAGAACAGGCTGCAAAGCGCGCATGCGCAATTTCACAACAGATTCACAACAGATTTGGCCTAGCAGGGCGCGATCCATGAATATAGAACGCACTCACTCGTCTTCTGTCCCGCTGGACAGACTGGCTCTGCCAGTCTTCTTCGTTGCTCCTCGGTCGCTTGCCCCAGCAAACTCCCTCTTCCCGCCTCGCCAGCAAACGAGTTAACTTCGCGATCGCGAATCAATGTCCATGGCTCGCGTACTAGAAGCCTAGATCTCGAGCAAATGCCTCGACCGGAGCCGAGGGTTGCCCCCAACGTGCGGTTGACCACTCTTCTTCAAACGCAACAAAGGCAGACAGAGTAATTCTGAGAGCGCGGACCGCGATGGGCCGAGAATCCGCTACGTCTTGCTGCTCGCCGGCGTCGCTATTGAGATCGAAGAGCATGGGTTGGCTCCGTGAGGCATTGACGAGCTTGTAGCGACCAAGGAGAATGGCCCGTGAGCCGTCGGAGAGCCCTGAAAACAGGGGTCTGGAACGGCCTCTTTGAGCCTTGCGCAACACGCTCTGGCCCTGCATCTCGGTGTCAGGCGCGACCCCCGCGAGATCGAGCACCGTCGGGGCCACATCCAGGCTGGTGACGTCTCGTGGAACTTCGCGGGCTTCAACGTCGAGGCCTGAAATCGCCATGGGCGTCATCAGCGACTCCTGAAATAGCGAACCACCGTGTCCAAAGCGGCCTCGCTCCCACATTTCCTCTCCATGCTCGCCGACCAAGACAATCACGGTATTTCCCGGTAGATGCAGCTCACTCAATTCCTCAAGCATGGTGGCAAAGGCCGCACTCGCGTCGCGAATCGAGCCGTTGTAGAGAGCACGCACAAAGCCCTTCTCAGTCTCGGTGGCAGTCCTGCGCCCCGAGGCGAGCTGAGCTGCCAAATCGAGGGTCTTGGCGGGCGCGAATGGGATGGGCAGCTGCCAAAACCGCTCCAGAGCTTCGGTGCTTGGGCGATAGGGCACATGCCCCTCAACCGTGGCCAAATGCACAAAAACCCGGTCCGCTTTGTGAGCCACAAGAAACTTCTTGGCTTGCCGCCAGAGGGTCTTGGCACCAAAGTGGTGCTGCCGTCGCATGGGATTGTCATAATAGCTATACCCTTGTGCGAAGCCTGCCACATCACTCACAAAGCCATTTCCGCTGATGAGCGCCGTGGCGAATCCGTGCTCTTGCAGCCTCTCTGCGAGTGTTGTCCGCGTCTCATCGATTTTCCCGCGAGTTTGAAAGCGACCGAGCATAAGGCTGGCAGCGGCCCCACCCGCAGAAGGCACGGTTGCTTGCATCCGCGGAGCTACGAAGGCATTCTCAAGGAACCGCTGGAAGCCACGCCCTGAAGGGCTTGTCAGGTGATCGCTTCGAAGCGAAGAAACACTCCACAGAATGATGCGATCGGCCTTGGCCAGTGGTGCTTCCGTGGCTTCCCCCGTTTCGGGACTCGTGACAATACCGGCTTTCATCCAAGTCGCAGGCCCATCCGAAATCAGATCCAAACGCACAAGCTCGCCCCGAAACCTTCTGAGTTCCACCTCTGGCAATTCGGTGCCCCCTGCCGAGGTTCCGCTCGTCCACAGAGCCTCACTCGCAGGCGCGCCGCTTCTTCGAATGCGCACTTGGGCACCAGCTTTCGTCGCCAGCTCAAAGACCAGCGAGCTATCCGTTTCGGGTAGCTGCAAGTAGTAGCTGAGCCGAGACGCGGCATCGACTTGCAGGCCTTTGGTGGGCCCGGTGCTCGACATTCCCAGGCCCGTTTGAAACGCGACCTCGTCGGCGAGACTGGCACCAATCATGAAGCGCGAGAAGGCGGCAGCGCTGGGCTCTCCAGCAATCTCACCAGCTGTGCGAAAGTAGAAACGGAGCTTGTTCTCTCCACGCACCCACGCGGTGGGGCCGGCAGTCACAGCATAGGTTTGCCACTCCGTGGTGGGCATTCGCAGGTCGGTCAGCTTGTGCTCGTTTAGAAAGACGCTAACGAGCTGGTTCTTTACGGCGGACTTTGCGCGAAATCGAATCGAGAGAGCATCACCTGTGCGCTCAATGCCACCGGGATCATCATCGAGTGGAAAGTACAGCTCTGCGGCAAGTCCTCGCACCACCGAAGCAACTTGCTCCCCCATCCCCGACGAAATCGTGATGCCCCTTCGCCAATCGCCACGAACCCCTCCATCAATGTACTTCACGAAGTCGGGGCTCTGGGCGTCAATGACCAGGGTGCCTCCTCGGTGAGCGGTGATGAGCGGGCGGGAGGCGAATAGATCGATTGCCAGCTCCCCGGAATCATGAACCAGCGAAGCAACCAGTTCTGGCTTCTGCGACGAGGATGCGCCTTCTGGCACCCGCCTTTCGCCATCCAGATCATCCCGCCACGAGCAGGCCACAGCCCCCCAGAGCCACAGAAGAAACAAGAGGGCCATGAGACCAGGGCGCTTGTGAAGATGGTTTGTGCGGAGGAGTGGCACGACTCGCGTGGTCTACCATATTGCCCCCGCACAGCGCCCAGGCCTCTGGCAAGCATCGCTCAAGCTAGGTATCGTTGGTGCGGAGCCAATCCTATGAGCACAGAAATCGTCGCCGACAAACTCCTCCTTCAACAAGCTTACGCCAAGGAAAAACACTGGTCGGATGAGCTATACATCACTCAGCCTCTGGGTGGCGGGCGCGTCGACACGTACACCTGGGCGCGTTTCATGGATGAGACCCGGCGCGTTGCGGCCTACCTAGCGGCCCAGAACCTCCCGCCGAAAAGTCACATTGGGCTCATCTCAAAAAACTGTGCGCACTTTCTCATGACCGAGCTTGCGATTTGGATGGCTGGGCACGTCTCCGTGGCGCTCTATCCTACGCTCAATGCTGAGACCGTGAGCTACATCCTCGAGCACAGCGAGGCAAAGATGCTCTTTGTCGGCAAGCTCGATATGTGGGACGAAATGAAGGAAGGTGTCCCTGAGGAGATGCCTTTGGTGTCCTTCCCGCTTTCGCCAAAGAACGACTACACAACCTGGAATGACATCATCGCGGAATATGAACCGCTAGAAGAGAGCCCAACACGAGAAGCAGATGACATGGCGCTGATCATGTACACCTCGGGGTCCACAGGCCGCCCAAAGGGCGTCATGCACAGTTTTGGTGGAATTTCGGAGGCATCGCACTGTCTAATCGATGCGCTGTCAATTACCCGTAAGGACCGAATGCTCTCGTATCTTCCCCTTGCACACGCGCTTGAGCGGTGGCTTGTGGGCACCTGCGGACTGATTGCAGGCTTCGAAGTGTACTTTGCCGAATCCCTCGATACCTTTGTCACCGACATTCAGCGCGCGCGCCCTACTCTCTTCATCTCGGTCCCCCGGCTTTGGCTCAAGTTCCAAGCAGGCATTCTCAAAAAGATGCCACAGAAGAAACTCTCGCGAATGCTTCGAATCCCGATCCTCGGCGGCATGGTCAAGAAGAAGATCCTCACCGCGCTGGGACTGGAACATGTGCGGATCGCTGGCAGTGGATCTGCACCAATCGCCGGCGAGCTCCTGTCTTGGTATGGCACCCTCGGTTTGGAAATTCTCGAAGGCTACGGCATGTCAGAAAACTTCTGTTGCTCTCATATCTCAATGCCGGGACGAGCCCGCATTGGCTACGTGGGCGAAACCTACCCAGGCGTTGACTGCAAGATTAGCGACGATGGTGAGATTCTTGTGAAGTCGGTCGGTAATATGCTCGGCTATTACAAGATGCCCGAAGAGTCGAAGGAGAGCTTCGATGCGGACGGATTTCTCAAGACAGGGGATCGAGGAGAAATCGACGCCATGGGTCGACTGAAGATTACTGGACGCACCAAAGAGCTCTTTAAGACCTCAAAGGGCAAGTACATCGCGCCCGCTCCCATCGAGAACATTATCAATACGCATCCGCTCATTGAGCTCAGCTGTGTGTCCGGATCGGGCTACCCCAAGGCGTACGGGATTGTGATGCTATCAGAAGAACTCTATAAGAAGATTGATGACGCGGAGTTTCGCAAGTCGGTCGACTCACAGCTCTCGGAGCTACTCTCGACGGTCAATTCAAAGGTCGAGGGCTTTGAGCAGCTCCAGTTCTTTGCCATCTCGAAGAAGCCTTGGACCATTGAGGACAACCTCCTCACGCCCACGCAAAAGATCAAGCGAGCCAAAATCGAGGACGTTTTCAATCCCCATTTAGACGCCTGGTACGACTCGAAGAAAACGGTTATTTGGCAGTAGGGTATTTCGCAGTAGGGAGCCTGGGAAACCCGAGCCGCTGACGAATGGGGCCAAGCAGGGAGAACGAGCTTTGGGGCCCATTCTCGTTGGCCGCAGCCAGCACTTTGGCAGCGGCCTGGTCGGCAACGGGAAACCGTGCCCAGAGCGCTTCCAGGGTTTTGGTGGCTTGGTCATCGCGGCCGAGCTTGCGCTGAGCCAGCGCCACCTCAAACAACAAGAGCATGTCCCAACCTCGCGCTGTGAGCCCAATAGCCCGCCGGCCAGCGGCAATTGCCGCCAGAGGCTCTTCACCTGCGAGATATGCTCGCATAGCACGTCCCCAAGTTGCACCACCATCCCCTGATGCGGCAGCAGCGACGGTATAGAAAATACCTGCACGTTCGACCTGTCCCGAGACTGCATGAGCATGGCCAGCGGCTTCCTGCGCTGCCGGTAGCTTTGGTGCCCGGTCAGCGAGTTCTTGCGCCCAGTCACGAGCACGTCCTCGATCGCCCAGGCGATAGAATAGCTCCGCCAGAAATGCCGCCTCGCGAAGCCCATACGCGCTGCTGTCTGCAAACCGCCTCGCACGTCGATCGGCCAATGCTGGATCGATGCGATACCCGCCGACAATCTCGTTGACTGTTGTAGTCCAACCAGCGGCTCCCCACTGTGCAGCAAGTGACTTGATCGTCACAGATTGGTCGGCGAACTCACGATCGCTACTCGCGGTGAAACGCTCCAGTGCTGTGCTTGCATTTCCAAGGGCACTAGCAGCGGACGCAGGCAACAGCGGCCTGCTCTTGCCAAACCACCAGCGGTGCAAGCTTTGCCATTGGGCGAGATGTACAGCCTCGCGCCCTCCTGCGTTCACCCATGCCTGAGCTATCTTGAGTGCGTGTCGCTTGGCACCAGCTGTGGCGAACCATGACCAGAGCCGCTCCAGGTTCGAGAGCGACAAGCCCTCGACTTTGTCCCAACGACGATAGATGTGCTTCTCATCTAGCGCCTCGAGGCAGGCTTTCGCTTCGGCCTGGCGAAACTCGCTGCTGTGCCGAAGTGCCGTGACCGCGCAGAGAGCGTAAGCATCAGACATTTTCTTAGAGTCGACAAGCCCTCCCAGCGAAGCCGCTGTTTGAAAGTCTGCGAGAGCTCCAGAGTCTCCCAGTTCGAGACGCTGGCGCCCTCGGCAATCGAGTAGCTTGGCCAGTAGCGCCGATTCTTGCTCGCCAAGGTCGCGGCGCTCTTTGACGAAGAGAAGCTCGCGAATCGCCTCTCCCGGGCGTCCTTCGGAGTCGGCGCGCTGTGCAAGCTGGGCCCGGGCCGACAAGTCGCCAGGGTTGCTGCCGATCTCGAATCGCAGTGACGTGGTGTCCTTAGCTTCGCCAGCTCCGCCACAGCCACCGCTAGCAGCAAGCGCGAGCGCTAGCAGCAAGCGTTTTAGCGGCAACGCATTTCTTCTCTGCGCTTCCAAGCCGCTATCCGCTCTCAATGCCCAGAGTCTTGAGGCGCGCCATAACTTGTTGGAGGTCGGTCCAAGTTTCGCGCTTCTTCGATGGATCTCGCAATAGATAGGCGGGGTGATAGGTCGGCATCACGGCCACCCCTTCGTAGCTTTGCCAAACGCCACGCAACGAGCCCATACTCGCAGTACTTCGAAGCAGCAGATGCGCTGCTGGCTTGCCCAAGGTGACGATGACGCTTGGAGAGACAAGGCGGATTTGTCGCGCGAGAAACCCCTCGCAGGCCGCAATTTCTGCCGTCTTTGGGTCGCGGTTTTGCGGCGGCCGACACTTGAGCACGTTGGCAATGTAGACCGTTTCGCGCGTCCACCCCATCGCCACGATCATCTTGTCGAGAAGCTGCCCTGAAGGCCCCACGAAGGGTTGCCCCAGGCGATCCTCCTCAGCGCCTGGTGCCTCGCCGACAAACATGAGCGAAGCGGTTTCGCTGCCAGTGCCAAAGACGAGATTCGTGCGAGACTGGCCGAGCTCACAGCGTTGGCAATCGCCAATGTGCTCGCGAATCGCGGCCAGCGTTTCGTCCCTGGCTTCGGCCGTAGCAGCCGTCGGTTCCATCTTGGCATCGGTGCCTAGCTCACCCCCCCCCATCTTGCCAAGAGCCTCGGACGCTGTGTCTGCTGGTCCCGAGTCGAGATCAGCCTCGACATCTTGGGCGGGTCCATCTGGAAGTCCAAGACGACCGGAGACCGCATAGGCTCCCCGGTCATGAAGTGCAGCAAGCGAAGCGCGGAATGCGGCCACAAGATCTAGGAATTCCTCTGATGACACGGCACCGCTCATGGCTTCTGCGCCTCCATCTCAAGCAGTGCTTGGTCCAAGATTCCGTGGGCAATCGCGTCCTTGCTGGTGAGTGCAATCGATGATCTGTGACCAGCAGCGGTAAAGAGTTCAACGGCATTTTCATCGCTGCCAAAGCCCCTGTCGGCCTGGCTCACATCGTTGGCGACGATCATGTCACAGCGCTTCCGTTGGAGTTTTCCCATCGCCGCAGTCTCAACGTTCTCGGTCTCGGCCGCAAAGCCCACAAGGTAGGGGCGCAATCCAACTCGGCTTGCCCCCAAGGTCGCAAGGATGTCTTCCGTGCGCTCCAACGCCAAGGCTGGGCTGGTGCCAAAGTGCTCCTTCTTGAGTTTGCTCGTCTCAACAACGGATGGGCGGTAGTCGGCTACCGCTGCGGCCATTACCACAAGGTCAGCTTCGTTCTGCGCATGCACGATGGCATCACACATTTGCTGAGCGCTTCGCACAGCCACATTGGCAGCTCCCGTGTTGGGGGCCGAATACACTGGCCCATGCACCAAGGTCACATCCGCGCCTCGTCTGCTTGCAGCACGACTGAGCGCAATGCCCATCTTTCCAGTGGAGCGATTCCCGAGAAAACGCACTGGGTCGAGCGCCTCCTGCGTCCCACCTGCGGAGATCACAACCTTCATTCCTGCCATGTCCTGTGGGCAAAGAACCTGTGCTGCCGCCTCAGAAATTTCCGCAGGCTGGCTAAGCCGCCCAGCGCCTATCCAATGACAAGCGAGGAAGCCCTGCTCTGGACCAACAAAATACATGCCACGTGCTGCGAGCGTTTCAACGTTGGCTTGAACCGCAGCACTTTCCCACATGTTCACGTTCATCGCAGGAGCTATGAGAATCGGGGCTCGACTCGCAAGCACAGCAGCGGTAACCGGATCGTTTGCCATGCCTGCCGTAATACGAGCCAAGACGTTGGCCGTCGCTGGAGCCACCACAATGAGATCTGCGCCATCCGCAACACGTATATGTCCAATCTCCGCGTCTTGCTGATTGTCGAAGAGGTCGGTGAAGACGCGATGCCCACTGAGGGTTTGAAAGGTTAGCTCTCCGACAAATTCTGTTGCGCTGCGGGTCATGGCAACTTGTACGGAAGCACCCGCCTTCGTGAGTAGACGTAATAGTTCGACGCTCTTGTAGGCTGCAATGCCACCCGCAACACAGAGCACGATGCGGCGATCGGATAAGGGGTTTGCAAGGGGGTGCATGGTGTTACTTCACGAGACTCTTAATTGACCGAACAAGGCTGGCGCCCGTACCCTATCAGTAATGGCCGAGGGGGAAACGCCGAATCGCGAGAGCGTTCTAGAGTCGATCACCGTCGTCTTTGCGAACTCCAAGTTGAAAGATGTTGTCGGGACCGATGCACTCAAATCGGTGCTCTCTGGGCAGTATCGCGACCTAGTCACCAGCAATACCCTGCACCTGCAGCTGGTTTGGGACCTACTGGCAGATCAACCGGATTTTGTGGAGGACGATGCAATTGCCCCCTTTGCGGTGCTCAAGACATGGGAAGAAGACCTCGGAGTCAAAGTTGAGTTGCCCCAGCCACTGGCACAATACACAGCCACTGACTTTGTCGCCCACGCATCGCACTGCCAGGTCTCGAAGGCGCAAAAGGCACGGGCAATCAACCCCGACAGGGCTCGGGCGAAGGCGCGAAAGACGATGGAAACGCTTGAGGGGACAGCCACTGGCAGCCGCTCGCTTGATGAGCCCTCAACAAGGAAGCCTGCGCTAGAGGCCTTGCTGGGTCTGGTTGCGGTTCTCGGTCTTGCCTATGGTGGCTACACGCTCTACCAAACGATGGGCGGCCCACAGTTCAAGAGCGTAGAGAAGTCGGAGATTGCCGGTGACCTGCCAATTGAAAAGGCGAAGCAACTTGGCGATGAAATGAATCTCCTCATAGGTGAGGCCAGTTGGTATGAGCTTCCGCCAGAAACTCGCAAGGCGGCGCTCATCACAGCCCTTGAAGGACTACAAAATCGCGAAATCAAGTCGCTTATCGTGCAAGATTCCAGCGGCTCAGTGCGGGCGTCGGCTCAGTGGGTTGGCTCGCATGCGACAATCTCGGTGCGACTGCAGTAGCGTATCGAAGAATGAAGGCTGGTGTATAACCGGCCTGTGTCGCAATCGAACAAAGGCGTGATTGCCGTCGTGGCCGGAGGCTGCCTGCTCGGGTTGGCCGTTGGCTTGGGCTATCTCTTCTATTGGGCGCCAAAGCAAAAAGCCAAGGAGACTCGCAGCGAAATATCCGAGTGGGGTGAGCGCTGGAAAAAAGCAAAGCTGTGTTTGTTGGGGGAGGCGATTTCCTCGGACACTCTTGAAGCCGTAGTAGCAAGAGAACTCTCATCGACAGGGGTGAAGAATGCACTCCAAGGGTGCATCACTCCACTGAAGACGTTAGCCCGTGACCAGGGCGCTACCTCCGAGGAGCAAGCCGTTGAGGACGCTTGGTATGCCTTGCGAGTTCCCTTGGGAAAACTCGCACAAGCCCACGCCTGGCGAACCGCACAGAAACCCAACAAGGAACAGCAGGCACTGTGGACAAACCTCGCAACTGCGATCCAAGAAGTGGAGCGCGGATACCAAACCTTGCGCGCCTCCGCAAACCTCACGGTGCACACGCCTCCGGCAAAGCGTCTCGACCTCGCGTCCAAGGTCATGACGCTCAAGACTCCGGGCGATACACCTGCAGCAGTCACCGAGGTAACACTCAAAGACGATCGCATCACCTACCTCACGGGGAGCGAGCAAGGAACCTACTTCGCTGAAGTCGCCGACGACAACAGTGTGACCTTTACCCAGCTCTCGCCATTGGCCCTGCGTGCTGCCGATGGAAACTGGGGACTTTGGATTGAGCGCGATGGAATTCCCATCCATGAAAGTGAAGCGGCCAAAGGCGACTTTGTCATGGCAGGCCCTCTTGATGATCTTGGTGAGCCAGCGGGCGATGGCGCCCTGCTACACACCTTGGCGACAGGGGAGTCTGCTTGGCTCAAGTTTGCGATTGGCGAACAATCGCGAGTAGCGCTCTTTCGCAGCTCAATCGAGACAAACGAATCCTTGTCGTGGTCCTACCAGCTAAGGGGATCAACTGATGGTGGCGCAACATGGTCCACCATGCCCCTGCCCGACGAAGAACTCTACGTTTCGCTAAAGCGCGCTCCAAAGGGCAACTATATTAGCTGGCAGGACTCGCCATCCAACGCGATCTTGCACTACCAAGAACTCTCAAAACAGGGCGCCGCACTGCAGACCTTGCGCTTCCGAGGCGAGAGCGCTTCAATTCGCAATTGGCCGCCAGAACTCTGCCAAGGTCCAAATCGAAGGTGGTGGCTCGTCGACGGTCACGTCTACACCATCGACGAGAACAATGCGTTGGTGGCGATCAAGGGTCGCCTTGAGCAAGACACAAATAACTACGAGCAAACCATGCGGTGTAGCGACTCACGCTTTGCGATCACAAGCCGAAGCTACGGCGAGACCTACCGCAATCAGCTCGCCGTACAAACATGCACGCTCAGGGGATGCACAGCTGCTCCGATCTATGTCCCGGCCCCCATCGACGCACGGTTCTACCCCCTCTTCCACGATTCCCAATACACAGTCGTCGTCGTGATAGCGGGCTTTGCAGCGATTTGGACCGAAGGGAGCACAACGCCCACCGTCGTGGCGCTTGGAAGCGACAATCCTGTCACCGGAGTACTCTCCCGCAACGGCAACCTCGAAGCTTTGGTGTGGCCTCCTGAGGACGACGCACCAACCCTCGTGAAGCTCCGCTAGCACCTCGCAATCTGCTAGCCTCTAGGCCACATGGCTTGGCTCGTTGACGACGAAATCATGGATCGGGTTGAGCAGCTCGAAATCGACTTCAATCGCTATGGCGTCGATGCCTATGGGGCCTCAAAAAAGGGTATGGCCCGCGCTGGCACGGTGATGGCTTGGCTCTACCGCAACTATTTTCATGTGAGCGTGCACGGCATCGAGCACGTTCCAAAACGCGGTCGCGGCATGTTGGTTGGCAATCACAGTGGTGGCCTCGCCCTCGACGCCATGATCGTGACTGCGTCGATGATGTTGGAAGCTGAACCCCCCAGGCTCGTCAATGCAATGGCCGACAAGTTCATCGAGCGCGTGCCGTTTGGCTCCATGATTCTCTCGCGCCTTGGACAGCTCACTGGCCTGCCCGAGCATGCGCTTCGCCTTCTCAACGATGAGCGCTTACTCATGGTTTTCCCTGAAGGCCACCACGGCACCGCCAAACTCTATGGCGATCGAAACAGTCTTGTGCGCTTTGGCACCGGCTTTGTTCGGCTGGCGCTGCGAGCAAAGGCACCAATCGTTCCGTTTGCATTCATTGGAGGTGGTGAAGCGATTCCGACAATCGCCAACCTGGAGAGAACGGGAAAACTCTTAGGCCTGCCATATCTTCCCGTTACGCCTTATGGACCACCATTGCCACGGCCAGTGGCACTTGAGATTTATTACAGCGAGCCGATGGTCTTTGAAGGCACGGGAAACGAAGAAGATCGGGTCATTCAGGGATACGTGGACCAAGTGCGAGACCGCATCGCCGAACTCATTGAACGCGGCGTGCGAATTCGCAAAGGGCGCGGAGAGGCTTCTCAATCATGAAAGTGCTGCTAACAGGTATTTCAGGCTCGTCGGGGCGATTGGTAACTCACAAGCTACTGGCAGCTGGACATCAGGTGATTGGCATCGACAGGCGCCCCTGGCCCGAGGCTCCGGCCGGGGTTTCTGTGCACAAAGCCGATGTGCGCAAGCGCTCGGCCGAAGAGGTCTTTCGCACCGAGCGCCCCGATGCAGTTGTACACATGGCAACCGTCACGCACTTGGCCCGGCGTTCCGAAGACCGCTACCAGATCAACCTCCAAGGCACTCGAGCGGTCTTCGATCACTCAAATGCCTATGGCGTTAAGCAGGTGCTCTTTGTAGGTCGCCACACGTTTTACGGCGCAAGCGCAGCGAGCCCCCTCTACCATGGCGAGGACGATCCGCCGCAATCGGTAAACGTCTTCCCTGAGCTTAGCGACTTGGTGGCAGCCGACCTCTACGCCGGTTCGGCCCTGTGGCGCTACGAAAATCTCTCAACCTGCATCCTGCGCTTCTGCTACACCCTGGGCCCCGCGTGCAGCGGCACCTTGGCGAGCTATCTAAAAGGCAAGCGGGTGCCAACGGTCCTAGGATTCGACCCACTCTTTCAGTTTATGCACGACGATGACCTCGCAACGGCGATCGTGCTCGCTTTGGACAAGAGCCTCCGTGGCGTGTTCAACGTCGCGGGGCCATCCCCGGTGCCGCTCAGTGTCGTCATTCGAGAAGCGGGACGCAGGCAAATCCCGGTGCCCGAAGTCATGTTTCGCCTGGCCATGGGGCGAATGGGCTTCCCACGACTGCCGCAGGGCGCTATCGCGCACCTTAAGTTTCCGGTGACGATGAATACCGAAGCGTTTCGCGAGGCCACAGGCTTCGCTCATGAGCACGACCACGCCAGCATCATCCGAGATTTTCTGAGCGTCTGCCCCGTGCCTTCGTGACATCGCCGGGGCTGTGCCCGCGCTGCACCCATTGGATCGAGGGGCCCAACTCGTCCTGCCAGTTGGGCACAAAACGACACTCCTCATCAAAGCCTGTAAGCCACCAAACTCGGCCCTGCGCCAAGATTCCGAATTGCGGCTAGAGTTTTCTGCCGCGCTCAACAATGCACGCAAAGCGTGCATGACGCCTAGGTCCCGGCGAGCCGTGAGGCCAATGCGCGTGTCTCGACGATGTTGTCTTCGATGGAGCAGTACGTCCATCCGCCGTAGCGTCCAACCGGATGAAGGCCATGCGCATCGAAGTGCTTCATGAGCCTTGCGTGCTCTTCCATCGAAGCTTTCGTGATGTGCACGTAGGCTGGGTCCATGGCAACGCTGTGCCAACTCACAAGCTCGTGATCGGTCACATATCCCTCCCGCCGAAGACCTGCCAAGACGCCTGCGAGCTCTGCCTCCACGTCGAATTCCTGGCCACTCTTGGCGCCGATTTCCACGTAGAGCGACATGCGATCGGTATCCATGATGTTGTCGTAGAAGCCGATCCGATAAAACGGCAGCGAGCGGGCTGGAAAGTAGACCCAGTGCACATCTTTGGCGCCCTTCCTGTCGAAACCGAGATTAAAGACGAGCACCTTGTTCGCGGAGAACACCGATGCATCGTGAGGGACCTGTACCATCCCGCAGAGTTTGTCGAATGGCGCCGATGATACGAGATGCTGATAGCCTATGCGTCGGTTGCTCGTTGTCGCTACTCGTTCCTCCAAGTCCACCGATACGAGTTTCTCTGAGTACTCAATCACCGACTCCGGCAAGTCGCGAAGAAGCGCCCGAATGAACTCGATGGCGCCGCCCTGAGGATACGTGAACGTGGCGTTGTAGCTGGCGTTATCTGCCTGCTTCATGTTGCCGATGATGTCCTTCACGTCGGCGTGTGGGAAGAAGCGCCCCATCGCATCGGAGTCCAGACTATCAAGGTCGCAAGCGTAGAGTTTCTCGTTGTAGGGGATGAGAAAACGCTCTGCGATGCCGCGCCCAAAGCGCTGATAGAGCATTTGCTTGAACGATGTTGCATCCCCTGCGTCGTCGCGAAAGTAGAGTGAGTGCAGGCAATCGATGAACTCGCTCTTTTCGAGCTGATGGATATTCTTCTGAAAGGGAAAGTCGATATCCAGGCCGCCATAGCGAATGCTGGTGTGCTTCTCCACAGTGCGAACGTCTTGCCCAGGCATGCGCTTGCGAAGCCAGGCTTCAATCTCAGGATTGCGAAAGTGAAAGAAGTGACCTGAGTAGTCCCACACAAAGCCTTCTTGCTTGATGGTCTTGCAGTACCCGCCTGGTTCAGTGTCCGCTTCGAGAATGAGAACGGAGGGCTTCGCCTTGCCAGCATCCTCAGCTTCTTGTCGAATCGCGTTGGCGAAACTGAGCCCCGAGACCCCTGCTCCGACCACCAGGTAGTCAACACGGATGTCTACCGATTTGCTCACGCGGCACCCTTTGTGGCAGTGAACGTTACCCCGGCGAAGTCATCGGCAGCGTGCTCCAACTGCCAGTCGCTGCGGGCCAAGAAGACTGGCGCCCCACTATGATCATCAGCAATGAAGGCGTTGTGTGCTTCGCAGAATTTCTTTAGCAGTCGTTCGTCCTCGCAGAGCACCCAACGAGCCTGCACAAACGGCGCAGACTCGTAAACCACTTCAATATCGTATTCGTGTTTGATGCGCTCGCCCATCACTTCGAACTGCAGCACACCGACGACGCCGATAATCCATTCGGACCCCATACGGCGTTTGAATGCCTGGGCCGCGCCCTCCTCGGCGAGCTGAGTGAGCGCTTTCCCCAGGTGCTTGCTGCGCATTGGATCCGTAGGCCGAACTTTTCTTAGATGCTCGGGCGCAAAACTCGGAATCCCTTTGAACTTCAATTCCTCGCCTTGTGTGAGCGCATCACCAATGTGCAAGGCGCCATGATTTGGAATACCGACGATGTCGCCTGCGTAGGCCTCCTGCGCGAGTTCGCGGTCGCGAGCCTGGAAGAGCACCGCGTTGTTTACCGCGAGCGTCTTGCCCGATCGTGGAACCTTGAGCTTCATGCCGCGGTTGAAATGCCCTGAGCACAGGCGTACAAAGGCGATGCGATCGCGGTGTCGCGGGTCCATGTTCGCCTGAATCTTGAACACGAAGCCCGAGACCTTCTCCTCGTTCGGATCAATCTCGCGACTCTCAGCACGCTGCGGTTTTGGAGAGGGTGCCAGCGCACCAACACCATGCAGAAGCTCCCGCACGCCAAAGTTCGATAGCGCCGAACCAAAGTACATTGGTGTGAGCGTGCCGTCGAGAAAGGCCTGTTGGTCAAACGCCGGGCACAACTCGCGAACCATTTCAACCTCTTCACGAAGCGTCTCTGCGGCTTTTGCCGGGAGGAGCTCGTCGATCAGAGGATCACTGAGGCCCTCACACTTCTTGCCTTCGGTCAAAATCGCCCGATCCGTCTTGTCGAGCAAGACCAGCGAGTCGTTAAAGATGTCGTAGCAGCCGAGAAAGTCGCGCCCCATGCCGATGGGCCAGCTCGCGGGCGTTACGTCGATTGCCAAGCTTTTCTCGACCTCGTCCATAAGCTCAAAGGGGTCGCGCCCCTCGCGGTCAAGCTTGTTGACAAAACTGATGATGGGCATGTCGCGCAATCGGCAAACCTCAAACAACTTGCGGGTCTGATTCTCGATGCCCTTTGCCGCATCCAAGACCATGATGGCCGAGTCAACCGCTGTCAACGTGCGATAGGTGTCCTCCGAGAAGTCGGCGTGGCCAGGTGTATCGAGGAGATTGAAAGTCTGCTCTTGGTACTCAAACGTCATCACCGAGGAGGTCACCGAAATGCCGCGCTCGCGCTCTACCTTCATCCAATCCGAGGTCGCACGCCGGGCCTGGCCGCGTGCCGCCACAGCACCTGCCATCTGAATTGCTCCGCCAAAGAGCAAGAGCTTTTCGGTGAGAGTCGTCTTCCCCGCATCGGGGTGAGAAATGATTGCGAAGGTTCTTCGCTGCGCAACTTCGTCTGAGAGCTTGGCCATGGCGTATGGGCTCAGTACCATGGGCACGTGCCGAGCTGCCAGCGCTGCCCCCAATGCTACCTACCGGCTAAGATGTGCCTTTGCAGCGAGATCACCCCAATTGCGTGCTCCTTGGAAATTGTCGTGGTTCGGCATGCCCTTGAGCGGCGTCGCAACTCCAATACCGGGCGGCTTGTGGGAGCAGCTCTCAAAGGCGCTACCATTGTGGACTACGCGACCGCGGCCACCCCCATCGACACCGGATTTCTCGCCAGTCCGCAGACAGCCCTGCTCTATCCTCGGCCAGGCAAAGCGCTCAAGGCCCCAAAGCGGCTCATTCTGCTCGATGCGAGCTGGTCACAGGCGCGTCGCATGGCCCAGAGAATCCCGGAACTCAGCTCGATGCCAACCCTGCCCTTGCCAGCGCCCGCGGCCCCACTGCCTCGGATGCGAGAAGGCAAGAGGCCCGAGCATATGTCCACGGCCGAGAGTGCCATCGCTGCGCTTCGTGTCCTTGGCGAAGACGCTGCAGCCGAGCATCTTGAGCGGCTACTTCGCGAGCTGGTGCGACGCTTTGCCTTGCCCATGCGCAGGGGACCTATGCTAAGCACGCGGCAATGAGCAAGGTCCTTATTGTTGGCGCAGGTGGCGTCGGGTCAGTGGTCGTTCACAAGTGCGCCCAGGTTCCCGAGGTCTTTTCTAAAATCGTTCTCGCATCGCGCACGATTTCCAAATGCGAGGCGATTGCAGCGCAAGTCAAAGAGATGCAAGGGCGCGATATCGTCGTGGAAGCGCTCGATGCGGATAACGTGCAAGAGACCATTGCGCTGCTACGAAAGCACCAACCCGACCTGCTCATCAACGTCGCTCTCCCCTATCAAGACCTGCATCTTATGGACGCATGCCTGGAAGCAGGCGTGCCCTACCTTGACACGGCCAACTACGAGCCGCCCGATGAGGCGAAGTTCGAATACAAGTGGCAGTGGGCCTATCAAGACCGTTTCAAAGAGGCTGGCCTCATGGCGCTTCTGGGCTCGGGCTTTGACCCGGGCGTCACGAACGTCTTCTGTGCTATCGCGCAGAAAGACCTCTTCGACACGATCGAGACCATCGACATTCTCGACTGCAACGCAGGTAGCCATGGCCATCCGTTCGCGACCAACTTCAACCCCGAGATCAACATTCGGGAAATCACCCAGCGTGGCCGCTTTTGGGAAAAGGGCGAGTGGCATGAGACCGAGCCTCTCAGCCAGACGATGGACTTCGACTTCCCGGAGGTTGGCACCTACAAGGGCTATCTCATGTACCACGAGGAGATGGAGTCGCTCTGCCAGAACATCAAAGGCCTAAAGCGCATCCGCTTCTTCATGACGTTTTCCGAGGCGTATCTCACGCACCTGCGCGTTCTTGAAAGCGTGGGCATGACAAGCATCGAGCCGATTGAGCACAACGGCCAGCAAATCGTTCCGCTCAAGTTTCTAAAATCGGTGCTGCCCGATCCGAGCTCTCTTGGACAGCGCTACGAGGGCAAGACGTGCATCGGCTGCCTTGTCGAGGGCACCAAGGATGGCAAACCGCGCAAGAGCTTCATCTACAACGTTTGCGACCACGCCGCCTGCTACGACGAAGTTCGCTCACAAGCGATCAGTTACACAACCGGCGTTCCCGCTATGGTTGGCGCCACGATGATGCTCACGGGCACCTGGAAAGGCGATGGCGTCTTCAATATGGAGCAGCTTGATCCAACGCCGTTTCTCGAGGAGCTTGGCAAACACGGCCTGCCATGGAAAGTACTGGACTATTAAGCCCGGGCCTTTTGAATCTGGATTCCGATCGAGTCCAGACTCCGGCGTTTATTGTCGACAGGGGCGCTCTGCGGGCCAATTTGGCTATATTGGGCGATGTGCAGGATCGCTCGGGAGCAACGATTCTGCTCGCGCTCAAGGCGTTTGCCTCACCGGGCTTTGCAGCCGAGGTACGAGAGGTCTTGCCGGGCGTTGCCGCTTCCGGGCCCCACGAAGCTCGCATGGGCAAGGATGCTTTTGGAGGCACTGTGCACACCTACTCGCCCGCCTACAGTCCTCGGTACTTTTCTGATGTCATTCGAGACAGCGACCACATCGTTTTCAACTCGCTAGCCGAATTCACAAGACATCACGAGGCAGTGATTGCTAGCGGCCGCCCAATTGCTTGCGGCTTGCGGATCAACCCGGAGCATTCCGAAGTCACAACCGCCATCTATGATCCGTGCGCACCCGGTTCTCGCCTGGGCATGACTCGAGAGCAGCTTGGCGACGAATTGCCTAAAGGCATTTCGGGCCTGCACTTTCACACGCTGTGCGAGCTCGGTGCCGATGCACTCGAACGCACGCTTGCGGCCATTGAAACTCGCTTCGGCGACCTGTTGCCAAAGCTCGCATGGATCAACTGGGGCGGCGGCCACCACATCACCAAGCCTGGCTACGACATCGACCTGCTCGTTCGCCTCGTCCAGGAGTGGAAGTCTCGCTATGCACTAGAAGTATTCTTAGAGCCTGGTGAAGCCATTGCAATCCGCACTGGCATCCTCGTCGCTACCGTCTTGGACATCACACACAACGGCGACATCGCCAACGTCATCCTCGACACCTCAGCGACCGCGCACATGCCCGATGTGCTGGAAATGCCTTACCGTCCCGAGCTCATCGGAGCGAGCGAGGCGGGCGTCAAGGCCCACACCTATCGCCTGGGTGGCATGAGCTGCCTCGCTGGCGACGTCATTGGTGACTACAGCTTCGACGCGCCGCTTGCACCAGGCCAGCAACTCACCTTTGCGGATATGAGCCACTACACGATCGTAAAGACGACCAACTTCAACGGCGTCCAATTGCCAAGCATCATGGCATACGAGCCAGAGACGGACGTTTTGGAGACGCTCAGCAGATTCGGCTACGAGAGCTATGCCACCCGGCTCTAAGCCTTGTATCCATGATTGCCTCCTAAGGAACGTGCAACTGAGCCCCAGCGATCGAATCCACGCTGGTTTTCCGCAGCCTCCAATTGGCGCCACGCCGCTCGACTCCTCCACCAGGGCCGGCGAGCTCGATGTTGATGCCCAGCGGCAACTCCCCCTACCACCAGCCCCTGCTTCGCGCCCCATACCGCTCGCCATACGCGCTCTCGTCGGCGCAACCCTGCGGCGCAACTGGGTGCAACCGGGGCAACCGCTCTCTCCGCCAGCCACACGCTTCATTCCGCCTCTTTGGCTGGTCAAAAGCTATGGCACGAGCGTTGCTCTGTAGGATGTTACCCCCCCAACGACTGCGAGGAGACACAGATGAGCACACGACGATTTGAGTACAACGATGAGAAATCCAGCAAGTTCTGGGAGATTGCCGTCGAGGGCGCGAGCCACACGGTCTGCTACGGAAAGATTGGCGCCAACGGCCAGAGCAAGACCAAAGACTTCGACTCGGAAGAGGCCGCTGCCAAGGACGCCGACAAGCTGATCGGACAGAAGACCAAGAAGGGCTATGTCGAGGTGACTGCGGACGCAGGGGAGAGTGGCGACGCTGGTGCCCAGCTTCGCGGTCTTCTCGGCTCTCTCTGCCAGACCGATGCAGACGAAGAAGTAATGCAAGCCTTGTGCTCCGCCCTCCGGGACTTCGACGACGAAACGCTCACCTTCGAGGATGATGATGGCGACGAGTGGGAGGTGAGCTATGTGCGAGGAGGCGATGTCATTCCCCACGATTCCACGCCTGCCTCGTTCAGCAAGATCGCGACCTGTGTCGCCGAGATGTATTGGGATGGCGGTGGCCCAGAGGTGGGCTTTGCCCTTGACGATGATGGGAGCTCCGCAGCCGATGGCTGGCTCTTCGACGAGATCAAAAGCGAGTACCCGGAAGTCTGTGAGAAGCTCGAGGCTGCTGGTGGCCCCATTGCCTCCTTCCTCGCGGGTCAGAACGCTCTTTTCTTCGATCCCATCGAGACGCTCTCCAACGGTGAGCCCGGCATGGCCTTCATCAGCCATGAAGGCGGGGGCTGGGTTGTCGTGGAGTCCATGCGCGACCTCGACTATGGGCAAATCCTGCTCCGAATGCTCGCCGATGCGGTAACCGGTAGCGATCACATCCCCGAAATCCATTTCTAACCCAAGGAGCTTCATCAATCATATTTCCAATCCAGCCCTTCGTGCCCTCTACGATGATGTATGGGATGAGCGCCTTTGTGGCATCCGCATCCACTTTGGGAAGACCATCTTGATACATCGACCCGACGATGGCACATGAGTCCTTCTCGCCCATAGGACACGCGCGGGATGCATGGGCGACTAAGCTCGCCATGTCACCAGCTTGGTAGTCGAGTTTGGCAATCGCCGCACAACCCTCAAAGACGGCACGGTTACAGGCTTGTCGATACTACGCGAGAGAGGTTCGCTCCACCGCCGGTAGCCCCTGTGATGTCGAAAAATGGCGCATTTGAATCCAAGCGGTCCTCACTCGATTCACAAAAATTCGCTATTGGGGCTTGAGCGGGCTGTACACAGCACCTCCACTTTGTTGAGCCTGATTGCGCCGATGCCTAGCCGACGCCGGAGAGCATCTAGGGATTATTCGGATCGAAGGTTCCCTCAAGCGTCGTGAAGCCAAGCGATGCGGCTTCTACGGCGGCGCGAGCCTGAGCTCCGGTGGACTGCGCACCCAATCCGGGAAGTGTAGCAACATCAACCGCGTGCAGCTTGAACTCGTAGGTGTGTGGGGTGCCAGGACAGGGGCCAGCATAACCAGGTGACCCAAGGTAGCTATCAGCCTGCTTGGCGCCCGGCAGATCCGCAGGCTCGAAGCTCTTGTCAATGTCAGCAGGTATGGAGCTGGTAGATCCAGCAATGTCCCAGGTTACGCTGTGAAGGAAATCAGTTGAGATATCCGTGAAGACAATCGCAAAGCTCTGAGTTCCCATGGGCGCGTTCTCCCAGGCCAACGGAGGTGAACTATTGGATCCAAGGCAACTATGCACAGTGGGAATCACCGCACCATTGGCAAACGCCGTGCTTGTCAGCGAAAACGCGGCAGGCATGGCATCTGCCCCTGAGGGCATAGCATCGGCAGTCGACGCTGCAGCATCCGCTGTGCCCGCTGCTGCATCCGCGGTTGGAGTGCCGTCATCATCATCGTCATCGCCTCCACCGCAGGCTGAGACAGTGGCGAAGAGCGCAAGAGCAAGGGTCCATTTCATAGCTCGGAGGGTAGCGGAGACTCACTAAAACTCCGAGTCATTTGCGCTGAAAGCCGTGCTACCTGCCACGAAGCTTGTACACGCCTGCCACCCAGAAGCGCTGGCCATCCCATTGCAGTATCGCGGCACCTTCAACATCACCAAACACCCATGTCTCTTCGAGGGTGAGCCCGAGTTGATCACACACCGATTGGGCCTTTTCACCGAGACGCTCTGCGATCAAGCCAAATTCGCCATCCAGGACCGAGGAAATCCCCGCTTCGTTGACGTGCTTTTGGCGGAGCTCTTTGTAGAAAAAGGCAAGCTGCTGCTCGCTAAGTCCTGCTGGGATGCGCAAGTGTTCTTCCATCGAACCTGTTGGACTGGCCAAGAGGGCCTTGCCAAACGCAGAGAGCGCTGCAGCCGCCTCTGCTCGTTGGGGGATTGGTTTTGCAACTGTTGCGTCGACTGTGATTCCGTCGACTGTGATTCCATTGTGAGCCAAACTGCCAGCCAAACCGTCTTCGGCTGGGGGTTCCTCGGTCGCCCCTTCCCTCTTCGCATCTCCGCATGCCACGGTAAGCAGCAGCAAGAGCGAGGCGCGTGTCAGCAGACTGGCCACCAGTGCACCCTAGGCGAGGCCTGGTTCGTGCGCAAGCACACAGCGCAGTGCTTAGAGGTTTACGGGGGTTCCCATCACACACGCTGAGTCTGCTACGGTGACACAGCACGCCTTTTGGCGTTTCTACATAGCCCCAAGATTCTGAATGCAAAGATCGTTTCGCAACTCTGTCCTTCCCCGCACGCTTCCCCTCGCGCTTCTGCTCGCAATTGGATGCAGCTCCAATGACAGCAGCCCCGACGCGGCCGTGACTCCTGATGCCGAGGGACTTGGCATCTGTACACCAGCAACGGTTCTCTCAACCTATCCCGCCAACTTTCGTGGCGATGTCTTGGGAGCTGGGGCGGACCTCGATGTTGGTGAAGGAGTGTGCGATGTCCAGTTTAGTCACTTCGAGCAGGCTGGTGAAGATCAAGTCATCGAGCTCACGAACCTCACTCCAGAGGCAAACTATGCGGTTATTTTGCAAGCGGCTGCCGACCTATCATTCTACGTCGTGACTGACTGTACGGGTTCGGATCCGGTTGCTGGCGAGTGCCTGGTCTTCTCCGACGCAGAGCTTGGTGGCACGCCCGAGATTGCCGACTTCACTGCGCCTGCATCGGGTTCGGTCTTCGTTATTGTTGATCACTTTGTGGCGGAACCCCCTCTGGAGAATGGTTCCTTTACGCTCACCGTCGTCGAGCCCGAGTGTCAAGAGGATGTCGATTGCAGCGGTTCTCCTGCGACTCCGTATTGTTCTGATTTTCAGTGCGTCGCATGTGAGAATAGTTTTCAGTGCGAAACAGCAGAAGCACCGGTCTGCGATGCAACCTCCAAGTCCTGTGTTCCCGGTTCCGACACCTGCACACCCGACGACACGTCGGAATCTGCCGATGATGGTCCTGCTGGCGCTCGTGTTCTGGCGGCTCCAACCGCCACCACGCCAACAGTTGTCACTGCCAATATTTGCAGCGACCCACTCACCGAAATTGACTTCTACAGCATCACGTTGGCAGAAGGCACCAACACCGCGTTTGCTCTGAATTGGACGGAGGTAGGTGGCGACCCCGATCTAGATCTCGTTCTCTTTGGGGCCGATGGCAACGTGATTGACAGTTCCTTTAACGGCACACCAGAAGTTCTCGTAGTGGAGAACATCAGTGCTGGCACATACTACTTGGCGGTCTCCAAGTTTGAACCAACGATGACCCCAATTGCCGCTTCTGTGCCCTATACCCTATCCGCCTCCGTTCCTGAGTGCGTCACCAGTTTTGACTGCCCCACCGCTGGTGAACCCATTTGCAGCCCAGGACGCACCTGCATCGCCAACGCAAACACGTGCAGTGGCGATACTGACGATGCGATTTCGCAAAACGATGGCCCCGCTGCCGCGACCGTCATTGCCATCAACGGCCCGCCCGTCAACGCAGCGATTTGCAACACGCCAAGTGTTGAGCGCGATTTCTTCCGCGTAACCGTCGGAAACGGCCAGAGCATAACGCTCAATCTGGCCTATGCAGACAATGCGGCCGCAGACCTCGACGTCGCCATCTTCAATTCTGCTGGCGTCCGAATGGGCTTTGCGCTGTGGAGCAACCCCGAGGTCATCGAGCTTAGCTTCCTGCCCGCTGGCAACTACTTCATCGAAGTTGAGTACTTTGGTGCAGGTGTCGCTGTCGCTCATCCGTACACCATCACTGCCACAGCTGCAGCGGGTGGGTGCACAGCGGACTCCCAGTGCGACGACGTCTTCAAGACCCAACTCTTTCGAGGCGATTGCAATGTTGCAACGGGTGCCTGCGTGCCAATCGTTGGCAACGGTTCTCGCCCACAGGATGCGTCATGCGATAGCGACAACGACTGCGCCAGTGGCCTGTGCTCCTACCGCATCTTCCAAGAGTCTGCTGCGCAAAGCGTGTGCACGGTGTCCTGCAACGTCTCCAGTGAGTGTGTGACCGCTCATGGTGCAGGTTTCTCGTGCACAGTTCCCTTCTCGACCAACTTCTGTCGCCCAAGTTGTGGCGACAACCTCGACTGCGGGGCCAATCCAAGCTCCGAGATGCTCGATGCTGGTGAACCTTGGGATTACCTCACCTGCAACGCAGGTGCTTGTGAGCTGGACAACTAGTGTGCGGCTCAGAGGAATAGAAATGTGCTGGCGACGGGAGCTCGTTCTTTGACAAGGCGCGAAGGACGACCTTGCTGGGGCAAGCAAGGA
>JANTGM010000094.1 GCA_024762925.1 Kofleriaceae bacterium
TGTTCTTCCGTGTATCTCTTCTTGCTCATGTTCTGTCCTTTCAATGTGACAGAACTCTCCAGTTTGATGTGGACCGATTTTCCGATCGCACCTCACCCCGCACGTGGAGCAGCCGCTGCTATTCTCCGCAGTCCTCTCCACAGTTTCGCTGCCTATGACAGCGTCTTCCCGGTCGCGAATGCGAAGCTTTGCGCTCAGGGCTGCACACTCGGCTGGCATTGCGACACGTCGGCACGGCCCTCGCGGTCTCGCATTGCGGGCGCTTGGCCTTGAACAAGAGTAGCCCGACGTCCAGGCTATCTATGCCTCCCTCTCGCCTCGAAGAGTTCCTGTTGCTGCTGCCTACCGGCACGCTCACAGAGTTGCGGCTCACAGGAGCGCGCCGTTACGGGGTCGAACGCTTCAGCTGCACGAGCTCCGACGTTGGCGCTGGGCTATCGGTGCTGCACGAGCTGTCGCCGTTGCCACACCCACCGCACCCCGCTCCCTTTGGAGCTAGCGTCTTCTTCACGGTCTGATACATCGAGCGCGCTACGTATGCTCCTGCTGCCAGGCAGATCAGAAATGTTATGAGATTCTCGATGGTCATCCAGCTCCCAATAGTCTACCAACTTGGTAGACCGTCGTGGAAAGCAAAAACGCTACCAGTGTGAGTCCGCCTAGTTGCAGGAATGCCCAACGCCAACTACCCGACTCTCGCCGCGTAACGGCAAAGGTTGCCATGCAGGGCGCCGCAATGAGCAAGAAGAGCATGAGGCTAAAGCCGACCAGCGGCGAGTAGTCTCGCGAGAGCTTGTTGCGCAGATCTTCACTGTCTTCGGTGGTTTCGCCCATTGAGTAGACGATCCCGAGGTTGGCCACGAAGACCTCCTTGGCGGCAAAGGCCCCGATCATCGAGGTGCCGAGTTTCCAGTCGAAGCCCATGGGCTTGATGAGAGGCTCGATAGCGATGCCAAGACGACCTGCAACCGAATAGCGAAGATCTTCGCCGCCACGGGCCTGTTCGATCTCTTCATCGGTCATCTCGATGCCCTGGGCGAGCTGTGCATCAACCTCGTATGTGTCCTTCTTTGGATAGGTGCTCATGACCCAGAGCACGATGGAAACTGCCAAGATGATCGTTCCCGCCTTGCGGAGGTAGATCCAAGCGCGCTCCGTCATCTTCTTGATGAGCGCTCGTGATGTGGGCATTCGGTAGGGAGGAAGCTCCATGACGAACGGAGCCGCCTCGCCGGCGAGAACCGTTCTACGCAGTGCGAGAGCAAGCAAGAAGGCCAGAAGAATTCCGATCGAGTAGATGCCCCAGAGCGCCGGAGCACGCCACTCGGGAGGGAAGAAGGCAGGGATGAGGAGCATCCATATGGGCAGCCGTGCGCCGCAGGACATGAGCGGCAGCACGAGCATCGTTGTCAATCGATCGCGCTCGTTCTCAAGCGTTCGCGTCGCCATGATGCCAGGGATCGAGCAGCCAAAGCCTGTCATCATAGGCACGAAGCTCTTGCCGTGCAGACCGAAGCGATGCATCACGCGGTCCATTAGATAGGCCGCACGAGCCATGTAGCCGCTGTCTTCAAGCAGCGCGAGCCCCAAGAAGAGCAAGACGATGTTGGGCAAGAAGACCACTACACCGCCCACGCCAGCAATCACACCATCAACGAGCAAAGAGCGCAGGGCAGACTCTGATCCTTGGGGCCAAAAGCCGGTGATCCAGTCGCTGAGCATGCCTTGCCCGCTCTCAATCCAGCCCATCGGAATTTCTCCTAAGGTGAAGGTCACCCAGAAGATGGCAAACATGATGATGCCAAAGACTGGCAGGCCGAAGGTGGGATTGGCTAACACGCGGTCGATGCGCTCGGACCGAGCCCTTGAGTCACTGCGGCGCTCGGTCTTGACGACCTTGGCAAGTAGGTCATCAACAAAGGCGAAGTAGCGCTCAGTGACGAAGAGGGAGATGTCCTGGCCCGTCTCGTTGGAAAGCCGCTCTGCTTCTTTCTTCGCGAGTGCTACAGTGTCTTTGCTTACGTCTCCAGCGAGTTCTTCAGCGATTTTCTCATCACCGACAAGCAGTCTCGTTGCGACCCATGCCTTGGTTTGAGGCAAACTGCCACTGAGCTTGAGCGTTGCGGAAATCGTCTCGATTGCGCCATCGAGATCCTCGCCCAAGCTAGGAGTCTTGGCTGACGTCTTGCTCTCGGAGGCGCGAAAAATGGCGGCAATAAGATCGTCGCGACCTTTGCCTTTGTGGCCCACCGTTTCGACTACCGGGAAGCCCAGCTCCAGCTCCAGCCGCTTGCGATCGATGCGCTGCCCCGAAGCCATCGCCTCATCACTCATGTTTAGGCAGAGTACGGGTGTGGCGCCCAGCTGCATGACCTGCACGAGCAACATCAGGCTGCGCTTTAGCGCGGTCGAATCGGCAACGACGACGACAACATCATGCTGAGTGTGAAGCAGTTCGTCACGAGCGACGCGCTCCTCGGGCGAGAACGAAGTAAGGCTGTAGGTCCCCGGCAGGTCGACAACGTCAACGCGCTGGCCGTTTACTTTGTAGTGGCCCCAGCGCTGCTCGACGGTCACGCCTGGATAGTTGCCAACATGCTGGCGCGATCCGGTGAGGACATTAAATAGACTTGTCTTGCCCGCGTTGGGATTGCCAGCGAGGGCAATCTTGATTGGCGGAACGGTTTTCTTGGCCATGCTGTTAGGCCTCTTCGCCAACCAAGATCATCTCGGCTTCTTCGCGACGAAGCGCAAGGTGTGAACCATTGAGCTCTACCCAAACCGGGGCGCCACCGAGGGCAATGCGCTCCATGCGAATGGTTTGCTTTGGCAAAAGCCCCATGTCTAGGAGACGTTGTCGAATGCTCCCCTGGCCTCTGACTTCACCAATCTGGCGACGCTCTCCTGGAGCAAGGCTGACCAGGCTCTGTAGCGATGGGCTCTTTGAATCATTCATGGGGCGTACAGCTAATCGAACTTGAAAATCAATTTCAATTTAGGCGCATGGACAGAAGGTGTCAAGGCTATTGCACTGCAACGGACCTTCTAACCATTTGTAAACACTAGGATAGCGAGCAAGAGACGAATTTGCCGCACTTGACGGCAAAGCAAGGCCGACCTACACAAATTGTTGCAGTGCTGCGAGTTTCAGCCCCCTAGCCCCGGAGAACGACGATGCAAGCCACTCCCCAACAGCCCCCTGCAGAAGCCGCAAAGAGCTTTTCACCGCAAAAGGCACACAGCGCGCCGCAACAGCCGAAGAAGGCCGAAGCAAGGCCTGCGCCTGTCGAGCTTGAGCCTCATCTTGAGGAGCTTTGCGACATGGCGACTGACTAGCGCAACCATTTCCGCTAACGAGTCATGACTGGCACGTAGGGGCCGCACTGGCCGCAAGAGCCTTTCCGAGCTAGCGTCACACCATGAGTCGTTACCTGTGGATCGTCCCATCTCTTCTCTTTCTGTCTTCGTGCAGCAAGAGTGACTCGACCGCGAACAAGGGCGAGGCGCCTGCCGTGTCTACGTCCACCGTCGAAGCCACAAAGCCGTGTGGCGTTGGGCTTGATGTCGGCCCGCAAACTACGGTGGCGACCGTGGATGGTGTGGCCATCCCCTGCTCAGAACTTTTCTCACTAACTTCACCCATGGCACTAGCCAGGCAGGCCGAGTTTCTTGAGGAGATCCGCTCCATTCACAAACAAGGGCTCGCCAACCTGATTGATGAGCGCTTGCTGCAGGCCGCTGCAGATGAGAAGAAGCAGTCGATTAGCGAGTTTGTAGCTTCGACATTGAGCATTCAGCCAACAACACCAGAAGAGGCAAAGGCGTTTTATGACCAGGCTGTTGCCCAGGGAGAGACGCTCCCGCCCTTTGAAGAAATCACTGACGACCTCATTGGTTTTCTCAACGAGCGCAAGCAGAAGACCGAGCTGGAAACATTTCGTGCGACGTTGCGTGCAAAGGCTGAGATCAGCACATCGCTTCCTGTTGTGATGCCACCAAAGTTCATCGTGGATGCCACCGGACCAAGCCAGGGCACTGACACAGCAGCCGTGACGATCGTTGAGTTCTCAGACTACCAATGCGGCTTCTGCGCGAAGGCCGAGTCAACCGTTCACAAGGTGCTCGAGGAGTATGGTGACAGAGTGCGGCTTGTATATCGCGACTACCCGCTTCCCAATCACACAGAGGCGCCAAAGGCTTCGGAAGCTGCGCACTGCGCTGGCAAGCAGAACAAGTTTTGGGAAATGCACGACCTGCTGTTTCAAAACCAGCGCACACTTGGGATTGACGCTCTCAAGGGCTACGCGGCAACGCTTGATCTCAACCCAGAAAAGTTCGTAGCGTGCCTCGACAGTGGCGAGATGAAGCCTGTGGTCGTAGCCTCCCTACAAGAGGGCGAGAAAGTGGGTGTCAATGGAACGCCCGCCTTCTTCGTGAATGGTCGCCTGCTCTCAGGAGCACAACCCTTTGAGCGCTTCAAAGAAGTCATTGATCACGAACTTGCCCAGGCTGGCAAGCCGTAACCTGGGACTGAACACAGTCTCGGCTTGGGGCCCCAACAACGATGACGCTCCCACCAGTCGCTCGCCTGCAGACTACGTACTTGGGCTCGCGAACACGTGTTTCAGCGTGAGCGTGCGTCGTTTTGCTCGAACGAGCCGCTCTCAAAATGCATAGACCATCCGGGCGTTTGAGGCACCCGCGCTCGAAGATCGTGTAGTGGAGCCGAAGCGCAGAAAAGCATGCCGACTTGGCAACTTGGGCAGCAGTTCTCCGAGAACGGGGGTGAACGGAGCATCGGGTACCCCATTCCCATCCCTCGGGCTCCACCCTTTAACAACTCTCAAGGATACGAGTATGACTGCAACGAAACACTGGTTTACCAGGGGCCTGGCCCTTTCAATCTGCCTGAGTATGGCTTGCGGGGGCAGTGTTGCTGGCCCCGAAGAGAGCTCCATGTCTGATGCTCCCGACGCGGGCGTCACCGAGACCGAGACGACTGACTTCGAGGGCTTCGCAATCGCCCCACCAGGGCCGGATTTCAAGCCCAAACAGCCCTTTGAGGACCGACTCGCTGCAGCGGTAGCTCGCGCAGAGGTCGCGAGCGTTCTCGGTGGCGCCTTTGTGCAAGTCACTCGCGCTTACCTCACTGGCCGCGCCCCTCAGAGCGACCTAGAGCGGGCGACTTTCGCAACTCTTGACACTGTTGATTCCGACACGATGGCCGCGTTCGCCCGCATGATTGAAGGCATTGATGACTTGCCCTCGGAGAGCGCAACACGCCTCTACGATCGGCGCTTCTTACTCTCGCGGCCAACCTCGGTGTTGACCGCCGACGCTCTCGGCTCTGCCTTCAAAGACGAGCTTCAAACGCGAATTAGTCTTCAGGTTTTCGGCGATGCCGATGCGAGCGAGTGCCTGCTAAACGAACGACCAGGCTTGCAGCGCACAGTCCCATGCTTTGACATTGATGGCACCCGCGACTCCAGCTGCAACACGGTTTGCCGAGTTGGCGAACCCGGCCTGCGAACCTCCATTCGAACTCAAGGATTCGAACCCAAGCTTCGGGCTGGAGACTACGAGCCCGAAGAAATCGCAAGCACCTGCACCGTCGATGAGAACAACCAATTTGTCTGTGTGGATACGCCGTTGGCAGAGTGCCAGGGCCCGATCGGAGCAGGAGGTACCTGTCTGACGGTCCCAACGGCGATTCGCGGTGGCTCGGTAACCTTTCAGGGCTTTAACTTCTTTAACGTTGATGCCCAAATCAGGCTTACGAACACGGTATCCGGTCAAACTCGCACGGTCCCCGCCCATGTTTGTGGCGACGTCACATCGGGGCCAGACGTGACCGACTGCAACGTGAACGATTTAGTTACGTTCACGATTCCAGAAACCACACCCGTTGGAAGGTACCGAGTCAACGTACTTGTTCCCTCAAGCGAGCCTGGAGAGCCCGCATTCTCGACTGACTCTCGAGACCAGCCGTTTCTCGACGTGCTTCCCAGTGCGAATTCGAATTTTGATATCTCAAGCCAAGCTCTCAATTGCGTTGAGGAGACCTCTCCTGAGCGTTTTGGTTCGGACGAAGTCGGCCTTACGGTAATCACCACCCCTATCTCTGTGGATGGCACGTTCGGCGACTTGCGCCAGACGGATACCACCTTTGGAAATGTCGACACGGGCGATACCCGAAGCATGGATGACCTGCACTTCTCAGGTGCCATTGGTGGAGCGATTGGGCTGAGCATTGTCGGATTCGAGATCGATGGCCAGCAGGCGTACAAAGACCGAATTCGAGGATTTCAAGACGCCTACGCAGCGGTTCTCTCAACGCTATACGGACAGGCTGCAGGGGCCATCGGCGGTGGTGCAGGTTCTTTGACGGGTGCTCTACTGACTGGCGCAACGATTGGCAGCGTGACGATTGGTGCTGGTGCTGCGGCCTTGATTGGCGCTGGCGTGGCAGCAGCGACTACAGCGGTGATCGTCGGTGGAGTTGCTCTCTGGTTGCCACCGGATCTCATCATGGAAGATGCCGATGGATTCGACTTTGGCACCATGTCCCGACTCACCTCAGCAAACTTCCAAAACCCGGTCCGCCATGAGCGCAGGAGTGCTGATGGCATCAAAGTCATCGTCGAACCTTGCGAGGACGGGGCAGGAAACAACTGTGAAGGAAGTGCAAAGAACGGCAACGAATATCGTGAGCGTCGCCTCTACGACCAGTCCGAGGAAGACAGCCGCTACGAGCTAATCCTCCGCTATCGCCGAACCAACTAGCGCGCGATCCATGGACATTGATTCGTGATCGCGAAGTCAGCTCGTTTGCTGGTGAGGTGGGAGCTTGCCGGGGCAAGCGAGGAACAACGATGAGCAAAGCGGCCAGCGAGCGAGAGGTTTCTATGCTCCTGGATCTGGCACTAGAGACGTGCCCCATGGACATTGATTCGTGATCGCGAAGTCAGCTCGTTTGCTGGCGAGGCGAGAAGAAGGTGTTTTCTGGGGCAAGCGACCGATGAACAACGAAGAAGACTGGCTGAGCCCGTCTCTCCAGCGGGCGAGAAGACGAGCGCGCGCGTTCTATATTCATGAATCGCGCACTAGTGGGCTCGACGCGATGTCGCGCCTTGCCGCTCTGTTAAAGCGGCAGCAGCGCGTGCCTTCATGAGTTCAGGGCGTATCGCTCACGAACATTCTTGCCAATTCTTGGCAACCAATTCCGCCGTTTCCCGATACGTAGAGCATGAAAGACATGACACGAATCCTCCTCCTAGCCTTTGGCCTTTGCACGACCTCTGTCATCACAGCGTGTGGTTCGGATGCTCAACCGCCGGAAGAAAACATCTTCGCCGAAATCGGCGAAGCGGAGATCTTTGAAAATGTGCGCATTCTGGAATGCAATGCCATCACACGCTGCATACCGGACTACAGTGAAGCGGATTGCCTTGCCGACCTCAATGACGACTCAGCCTACCAAAGTCCAATCGAAGACTCGGTTCGAAGTGCTCTTAGCAGTTGCGTGCAGTCTTGGCAAACGCTGAGCTGTGACGAGATCTTCAACACAGAGCTCCTCGGCGGAGTGTGTGCAGAACTGGAAGAGTACCTAGATCTAAAATAGCGCGATTCACAATAAGAGAAACTCTTACCCTCTCTCATACCAATTGTTGTTTCCTGCCACCCTCTCAACGATGGCAGGCAGCAACATTGGAACAAACGTGGGAGGCTGCGTCCCGTAAATGGTGCGCCGAGCGCCCTTCAGGGGCCGTCAACTCCGACGCGGGTGGCGTGTCCGAGCCTACACCAAGGTGTGGATTCCTGGCCGCTACAATCTGGGCATTGGTATCGCCCCTTGAGAACGATTCGATTTCACGCTTCACCCCGACGACTTCATTCACCGTAGCAAGGCCAGAACGTGTCGCGGGTCCGCATTGACAGTGAAGATGTGCTGGTTGCACCTTTGGCGCTGATGCTTCAATCCCTTGACGTGTCAGGCTGCGGTGGTGATGGATTCAGCGGGAAATCGCAGTACCATCGTGCCTTTACCGGCGTTCGGTGTGCTTCCTGAAGCAATGCACGATGGAGAGTTCTCATTCTGGTGCGTCAGCAAGGATTTTCTTTGCGGTTCTTCTTGCGCTAAGGCCTCGAAGCAGGAGCGTCCACGGGTCCGTATCGTTACACTAGCGTGCATAGCAGTATGACCTTTCCCAAAGCATTCTATCGTTGGCGACCCCACCCTTGGCATGGCCTGAGCGCCGGACCCAATCCCCCTGAAGTTGTGCATGCCTTTATCGAGATCACGACATTCGATGCGGTGAAGTTTGAGGTCGACAAAGAGACGGGCTACCTACGAGTGGATCGACCGCAGATGACGTCGGCTAGGCCACCAACGCTCTACGGATTTGTTCCTCGCACATACTGTGGTGAGCGCGTGCGACGGCTTTCACCGGAAGCCAAGAGTGGCGATAAGGATCCGCTCGACATTTGCGTAATCAGCGAGCGTCCCATCAACCGGCCTGAGGTTGTACTCAATGCACGAGTTGTTGGCGGCTTGCAGATGGTCGATGATGGTGAGGCCGATGACAAGATCATCGCCGTGTTGCGAAATGATCACGTATGGGGACACGCACGTGACATCGCCGATTTGCCACCCATTCAAGTCGAGCGACTTCGACACTACTTTCTCACCTACAAAGAACTCGATCCTTCCAAACCTGCAGGCGCTGTAAAGATCACCAGCACCTTTGGAGCGGAGCATGCGCAAAAAGTCATCACCGCATCGCTCAAGGACTACGAAGAAGAATTCGGCGACGGGTAGCTACTCGCGTCAGCTCACCATCTCAAGTGCGGCACGGGCCCAGTCAGCATCGACGCTAGCGAGCATCTGCTTTGCTAGTCGCGCGACGACTGGCTCCTCATTCCAGATTGCTGTCTCGAGAAAGCGCAGAGTCCGCTCATCATCTTTCCTGCCATCCAAGACTGCCCGGCATCGCTCGCATGCTAGTGCGAGTGTCTCAAGTGATGGTTCGGCGTTTTCATCGCCATCCACAGCGCGCAGATCGCCACGTCCTTCGCAAAACTCGCACGTCCGCTTTGCTCTGCGCGCGAGGTCTTTGCCCTGGAGTGAAATCGCATCGAGGCGGGCTTGGTGTTTTTCTCGTCCCTTGGCCATGGGGCGACCTTACGCTTCTATGACCCGAGGGCGCTACTTGGTGATTGTCTCAAGCCCGGCTTGTGCGGAATCTCGAACCCGCAACGAGGCATCCGTGCTGCCTTTCTCGAAGAGCGGCCTTGCAAGGGCCGTCTTGCCCTGCTCGACGTAGATCCAGCCAAGCATGGTGGCGACTTCGCCGCCACGAGAGTCTGCCTTGTGTACCTGGAGAAACTCCTGCATGGCACGTTGTGCGAGCGTTGCCCGGCCCGATCGAGCAAGTGCAACAATACGCCAGTAGCGTGCATCTGCTCGCAAATCCGTGTCATCTGTTTCTGCGATGGCAAGCGCAAGCTGTCTTAGCCCTTGTGCATAGTCGCCTCGTTTTACCGCTCGGTAGCCGGCATCAAAGGCGAGTTCCGTCGTCGAAGGGATTGGCGCAGCTTCAGGCTCTTCTGCTTGTTCTGAAGAGTCGGTATCTTCGACGGGATTCTCTGTCTCAACAGGCGCAGCAGATTCGGGCTCCAAAGAAGCCCCTGGGGAAAATCTCGGCATCGGTTTCTTCACTGTTTCGTTCTGTTTGATCTTAGCCGCGGCTACGGTTCGATTGGTTGCTTTAACGGTTGCATCGGCAGTTCGCTCCTGATCGCTCTCGGGCGTTCCCTCCTGATCGCTCTCGGCAGTTCCCTCCTGATCGCTCTCGGCAGTTCCCTCCTGATCGCTCTCGGCAGTTCCCTCCTGATCGCTCTCGGCAGTTCCCTCCTGATCGCTCTCGGCGCGGACCGCAAGCTCAATGAGTTGAGTTTCGGGCTTCACCCAGCTCTCGCCAGGTCCAAGCACGATGGGTGGTTGGTTGTCGATGACAACTTGCAAGCGTCCGCTTTGAACGTGCACAGCGCGAAGCTCATCCTCAGTGGCTTCCACAGAAAATGAGGAGGTGCCTTGCAGCAGTGCATTCTTTGTCACCACACGTAATGGGTGCTGTGTTTCTTCGGTTGCAACTCGGAGGCTCCCTCCATGAAGGCGCACTTCTTCGACGTTCTTGCCATCAACTTCAATGGAGTGGCGATCGAATTGAGCGCCATCAGGGGATGTGAGTACGGGGCTGGCGGCAACGGTGATGCTGTCTGCTGTAGGCGAACTGGCGCTTCGACTTCCAGCAAAGAAGGCAATGGCGGCAGCAGCGGCGACGGCGGCAGCGGCGAGCCAAGGTGAGAACACCCGCTTGCGAATTTGCTCTTTGTTGACCGCGGCAAGCAACGTATCGCGTAGAGCCTGGGCACCATCTTCAGTTGGCTGATGCTCAGGCAGTTGCTTTGCAAGAGATTTTAGTTCTTCGAGGTCCATTAGCGTACTCCTGCTTCCAAGTCGTTTCGCAGCCGTTTGCGCGCATCGTGTAGTCGTCGCCAAAGTGTTCCTTGTCGAACACCAATAGCTCTGGCGGCATCCACACCAGACATGTCTTCAATGTCACAAAGAACGAATGCAACTCGCTGATCGTGAGTAAGCCGTTCTAGCGCTGCACTGAGTTTGTCGACCATTTGCGCTGTCGCGACGTTGTCATCGGGGCGGGCGACATCGCGTTGGGGGCGCTCCGAAAGGTCGTCCATCGCAAATCTCCGGCGAACCTCAGAGCGAATGTAGTGACGAGACACGTTTGCACCGATGCCGAAGATCCACGACCGCACCGTACCTTTACCGTGAAATCGCGATGCAGATTTCCAGACCTCGATAAAGGTGCACTGCACAAGGTCTTCCACATCGCTGCCTGGACCACATGCGATCCGAGAGATGAATCGAAACAAGGGGCGATGATGCCGGTCATAGATGGTTCCGAGAGCGGCTTGCTCACCGACGGCACAAGCTGCGAGAAGAGCTTCATCCGAGAGTGGAGTGGGAGGCTCTGCGGGTCGGCGGAACGCTAAGAGTTTTCCTGGTGCTCTCAAAGCTGCACCTGCAGACCGAGAAAGAGCTTCCAGAACTGTGATGGCTCGCCTGGCATTGAGACCAACGAGAAAACAGGGAGGTCGCAGTTGGGATCGGAGGGGTCTAAGCACGGCTCTGGTTCGTCACCGGGAAAATTCTCTTCAATGTGACGCTCTGAGGCGCCGAATGGGCGGACTCCAAGGGAGCCGCCAAGAGAGAGCCCTACGGATTTTGCGATGGGAAGCGAGACGCCCAACTCGACCTCAGCCTTTGGCGCCCATGTACTCTGGTTTTTTGGCTCGCCTTCAAAGAACGAATCCTCACAGAGTTCCTCGTCTGGCTGCACGAAAATGCAATCAGGATTGTTTGTTCGAGTTGTTTGAAGCCAGGCCGCGCCAACAGAGACCCCTGGACGGACTGTCGCTTGGCCCACGCGAAGCGGAACGTCAACGTGTGCAAGCACATCAACCGATCTACCGGAAAAGAGGGCAGCATCCGATTCAAAGAATGTGTCTTCAGAATTTCTCGCAGCTGCTACGCGAGCACCGAGACAGGCTGCGCCAACGTGCGTGCACAGGCCAGCGCGAAGACCTTTCCACGATGCGGAATTCTGTCCGACGTCGATGGTTTCGTAGGCAGCCGAAGCGAGAAAACGACTTGCAGGCTTGGGTGTCGCTGCAGTGGAAGCAGAACTTGATGCAGCCGGCCTGGCGATCGTCACAGGAGCTTGGGGGAGTAGTCGTCTTGCGAGGAGTGGAGCCCCAAGATCGTCGTGCAGCCACGAATCAATCCATGTCGCTGCAATGCGAACATCACTGAGAGTGCGCGCTGCTCTGCGTCCGTCTGGTTCTCGAAGCGAAACCATAACTCCACCTGCGCCTCGTTCCACAGTTGCCGTTGCAGTCGGGCAGCTCGCTCGAGCTCGGCTTGAGACGCCAAGAAGATTGAGCTCGTGTCCGAGCGACTCGACGAGCTCCTCTTCACCACGAACAACAGCCGTCGGCAGACACTCTTTTGCGACTGCGACGTCGTCGACTCCGGGCTCACCATATGCCCTTCCAGCCCAAAGGCTGGAAGCTGCAACAAGTATGGTGAGTCGGAGGTTCATCTAGGGTCTACTACGGGGCCTCTTCACAACCGAAGTCGGGGAATGGAGTTTCAGGTGCGCCGCCGATGTTGTCATCACACTCGCTAAAGTCGCCCTCGGGGCTAACGATGCAGATGTCGGGCTCGGGCCAGCACGATGGCTCATCATATCCGTCTTCACAGCTCACGTCTGGTAGATCATCATCCCCAAAGCAGGATGGGTCACCCCATTCGCATCCATCTAGGCAAAACTCTGGGTCCGCTTCTGGATTCTCGCAAGGCAGTGGTTCATCCCAGCAGTTATCAGGGTCACCATCGGGGCTATCGCAAGGGAATGGGGGTTCATCCTCGCAGTCACAGTTGGGATCGGTGGGATCCTCACAAGAAGGCTCATCTACGAAGCAGTTGTCTGGGTCGGCGTTGGGTTCATCACAGGGTAGGGGAAGATCGAAGCAGTTGTTTGGATCCGCCTCGGGGAAGTCACAAGGGAGGGGGAAGCAATTATCTGGATCCATGCCATCTCCGCACTCATCGAAGAAGCAGTTGTTTGGATCGGCTTCTGGATGCTCGCAGGGAAGTGGCTCAACCCAGCAGCTGTCTGGGTCGGATGGATCATCACAGGGTGGAGGAGGCTCACCGCAGTTTGGATCGGCCGGGTCATCACACCAGGGTGGTGGAGGTGGAGGCTCATCGCAGTTGCCGTCGGGATTCGATGGATCATCGCACCATGGATCTCCACCGCCACCATCGCCCCAGCAAAACTCTGGGTCACTATTTGCGTCGTCGCAGGGTAGCGGCTCATCCCAGCAGAACGTCGGGTCGGCGGCAGGATCGTCGCACTCGAGCGGATTGTCAAAGCAGTCTTCAGTGCCGTCTTCACAAATCCACGGTGGCACTTCACACTCGTCTTCCGTGTCACTCCAAGGAGTCTCGTCGCCATCGATTTCTTCGAAGTCGAGGGGGTCGATATCTCCGAGGTCAAAGTCCTCCCCTGGCGCACAAACATCAAAGTGCATTGGGGTGGTGCCATTTAGTGGTCCCGTGAGAACCGCATGCGTACCCGACTTCGTCACAATCTCGAAGGAGTAGTTGGTGCCAACAGGCACCTCGATGCTGAAGTTTCCGTTGGCGTCGGTCCTGGCAGTCGAGACTTGCTCGTTGCCGGCAAGAACTCGGACGCCCACAACCTCTGCGGAGTATTGAGAGAGGGGAATGCTCCCGCGAATCAGTTGCGTTGTGTTTTCGTTCTGGGGGCCATCACCGCCGGCCATACAGCCAGTGAGGGAGCTCGCGAGCAGCAAGCCAAGGAGCGTCTTTGGAAGCCTGGGGGGAAATCGAAACATGAAAAGTCCTCTTGGTTTTGGTGATACGTAAGGAAGGGTTGAGGGTTTGGGCGAACAGCGTGTTCACATCCGGTAGTGCCCGCAGCGGCGAAACCCTTCGCTTCTTTTTTGCGATGATTCGAAATAGTCTGTAAGTCCCTGTATATTAAAGACATGTCCATCGATTGGAAGCTGCTCTTCCACCAACTCTTCGCTCTTGAGATCAAGAAGGAGTACGTGCTCGGCGCACCAGAGCATGAGTGTGAGGACGTTTACACCCGGCTGCTAAACGGCTTTGTGCACTACAGCCCCGCCTCGTTTAACGATGTGATCGCGCACGCCATGGAGGCCGAGACCCCCGAGCATGCGCAACAGATTCGACGTGACTTCTATGAGCACCCAGTGGGTCGAGCACTCCTGCACGACTTTGATGTGGCGCGTTGTGTCGATGCTGAGAGTCGTCAGCTTGCAGGAGTACATGAGTTTCTGTCAGTGATAGAGGACAACTGCGATCGGGCCATTGAAAAAGGGGAGAACTTCTTTGCTTCGATCGAAGGCGAGAACTTGGCTAGGGCATTCGCATTTGATGGCGGAACGAATCGGCAGGAGGTGGCGCTTGTGATGGTGCCTGGCTATGCCGCCCATACAATTGCCCACGCTATCTTCGAAGAGATTGTCACTGACGCAAATGCGTTTCAGGGCCGACCATCAAGTCGGCCGCTCCTCAAAGCAGATGGCATCGATCTGGAATTTGAAGAGCACACGTCATTTTACGCCCGCGGTGCAGGGGAGCCCTGTGCATTTGATATCTTGCACCCCGCGGGAACGGAGCTCGGCAACACGACAGGACACAATCGCGAGACAACTGACAAGATTGCTGAATGGATAGAAACGCTTCCTGAGAAATACTCTCAGACGAAGTTTATCTTTCTTGGGTATAGCAAGGGGGCGCCAATCGTTCTTGACCTTGTCAATCGTCATCCCGCGATGTCGAAGCGTATTCTAGGCTATGTGACTCACGCTGGGGTAATGCAGGGAGCGCATGCCGCTCGCGCGTTTTTGGAGCAGGCAAAACGGGTCCTGCGAGATGTTCCAATGGGGGAGTTTGTCGCTCGACTGCGCGAAGAGGACCCAGCTCGGTTGGCACAAGTGATCTCTCCGTTCTTCTCGCAATTCGATCTCAGCTGGCTCACGGTTCCTCGTGTGCGTGAGCTCCTAGGGTCGTTTGGCGTTGACGTTGACAGCTACGGGCGTCAGAGTGAGCGTTTGTTAGCGGGACGTGAGGTTCGCGAGCTACTCGATGGGGCGCGAGACCTCTCGCCGCAGGAGCGCGTTCGATGGAGCCTCTTACATCTCAATAACGCCTGTTTTGCGGACCGCACCTATGTTTTCAATCTCTCTGGCGTTGCCGACGTTCGAGACTTTGTACGACCGGTGCAACTTGGACGAGGTGGACGTGCAGGGCCCTCGCTACTGGCCCCCACGTTGCGCAAGGATGGGGAGCTTGATTGGGACAAGCTGAGCATCGATGCGATTGTCTTGTATTTCACGTCCTTGGCTGGATTTCGGAATTCTCCCGGAGGACTGTTTGATATGCAAGTCGACTTAGCGAGCAGCAAGACACTGGTGCTAGATACAAGACCGCTCGCCGCCTCTCTCAAGTCCGAAGAACTCGATGCGCTTTGGGCCGACCCAGCGGTTCGGGAACGGGTGGCCCAAAGTGGCGCCTCTAGTCGCGAAGTGTTTGCAGCCAAGCCACGCTGCGAGCTTATTCGTGAAGAGCAACGAAGCAATGTCGACGCAATTGACCTAGGAGAATTTCGGGGGCACCACTGGAGTCTCTTTGTTCAGGCGCTGCGACCTCCGGCAAACGTAAGCGAATCTCATGCCGTGTGGGATTTCCCCCGCAAGGCGTATATGCGAGCACTCCTACAAGTGTTGGCGTTGCGCAATCTTGTTGACGCAAGTGAAAGCGAGGCAACGTAGTGACAGAGTCATCGTTATGCGATGCATTCCTGTATCGCTCTGATCTGGGAGAGAAGCATCGACTTGTGACCTTCTTCAATCTCGCCAGCAATGCAGTGACCTATGGAATGGCAATGGGCAGCGCGCGCACAGGTTTGGGGACCGACTTGCCCGTTGGAAAATCAATCGCTGGACCGAGCCTCTACTACCAAGCGCTGCACGCGTATTCCGCATTTGACTGGGAGTTTCAGCAACAGCTCTTTGAGCGAGACTTGGATGCCCAGCCCTTGCCACGTGAGATTGCAATTCTGGCGGGGAGATTTCCCAAGGCCTTTGTCGATGGCTTCACCGACGAGGACTTGGCAGAAGTGGCCACGGCGCAACGCATTGCATGTGCAATCGCCCCCAGCCTAAGACCGTTTGCCTTTCGGCGGCTGGAGAAGATTGATCAGTCGCTGAGTCCTGCGCAAGGCGGCGTGAAATACTCGACGGGGATTCGCGAGAAGCTCTGGGCTGGGTCGATAGCAAAGCTCAACTCGATCGAAGACAAAGCGTGTTGTACGGATGATTGTGACCTCGAAGACAAGCTTGCGAGCATGGCATCTGCCTACGCGCCGCTGTGTACGGTGTTTGCCGCATCATTTGACGATGCGCAGCCTGACAAGAGTTTCACAAGGCTAGCTATCTACCTGCCCGCTCTCCACACCCTGCATGCTGAGGATGTTGACGACCCATCTACCTGGCGTCTTGAACGCGGTGTGCCACCGATAGCGCTGCCGTCCCCTTTGCAGGTGAGCGCCGCTTGCATCACAGAGGCAAGCTACTTGCGCGACGCCGATCGCACCCACCATCAGGGAATCGCGCTAGAAGTGCGCCGTGACTTTGTTGACCCACAACGCGTGACGATGCGCGTTGGTTTTGGCCGATTCTTCGCAACGGACTCTGACGATCTCATGGGATTTGACGGCGGAGACCATCGTGACGCCCTTCACCTCGTATTGCATGGAAATCTGCCGCTCGAAGAGGGAGATGGCCCACGAACCCGCGCAGCAAAAGAAAGCGCGAACCGGGCTATGAAGGTGTTTTCCATTGAAGCCCGGGTTCACCAGCTAACTCTGCACCTCAATCGCGACTCAGGCCCGGAGAATATAGAAAAACTCTTAAGACCTCAGTTCTCCCTTGAAGAATCCAAGATTTCGTTTCGAATCGAGCGCCGTGCATCGAGCCGCACCGAGAGACTCTCCCTGCAAGCGGCAGGGTTTGAGTGGGAAGAACTCCCAGACGGCTCGGGCTACTTGTGTTGGCGAGAATTCTGGACGTGGGATAGGTTGCGAGAGTTTTTTGGCGGCGGATCGTCCGAAGGGCGAGGACTTGGAGGCATGCTCATCACGAGCAGAGAGAAACTCTTAGGTCAGGCGATTGGCCGTGCTACCAAAATGGTGCTCGATCACTCGATTGAATCAATCGAGCAGTCGTTGGATGACGAAATCGCGAAAATCGTCAGCGCAGGTCTCGAGCGCTACGCAACTGCAAGGGATGTGCTTGCGGGTCGCTTGCACAAGGGCCTGTTTTAGCGTGATCACAAAACCGGAAGTCGCGATCAGAATGACGACAGAGCACGTTCAATCTTCGGCAATTACTCGCTCACCAAGTTCGCCAAGATCTCCGTGGTCTCGGGAAAGCGTCCGGCTTGGCGCTTGTTCCAAAGCTCACGCCCATCGGCGATCACAACGAAGTCACCTCGGCCGCCGGGAATCAGCGTGACCTTCACGTCAGAAACAGCACTTCGAATCTCGGCAGCCAAACTGGCTGCACGTGGCTCATAGTTTCAATAGGTGCAGTATTCAATCGAGATGTCCATGAGAAAAGCGTAGCTCATCCGCGCCATCTGTGCCGGCTCGTGCAAGAGTCGTGTAATGAGCGAATCAAATCTTCCGGAGTTGCCTGCAAATACCGTTGATGTACTCAACGCCATGCTCGGCGGCTTTAACACGCTGATCGGTTTGCGATTCACAAGCGCGGCGTACGAGAAGGTGTGCGCAGAGGTTCCGGTAAAGGCTGAGTTGCATCAGCCCTATGGTTTGGTCCATGGAGGTGTTTACTCTTCCATGATCGAGACTCTTGCCAGCGTTGGCGCAGCCATGAATGCAATGCCCAAAGGGCAAAGCACAGTTGGCTTGGAGAACACCACTTCGTTTCTTAGGGCTGTTCGCAGTGGCACCCTCTACGGCGAGGCGGTCCCTCTCACTCGAGGCAAACGCACACATGTTTGGGATGTGACAATCCGGGACGATGAGGGACGCACCGCTGCCACGGGGCGGGTGCGCATGATCTGCTTAGAGCAAGGCACCACCGTTGCTGGAAAGACCGTTGGCATAGAAGGCTAGCTACGATGCGCCGTTTGCTTTATCGAGGGCATCCATGGTGCGCGCTCGTTGGATGATTTTCTTCAGCAGCGTGAGCCCCTGCGTTGTGGCAATTGCCAACACGACATAGTCTGGGTGGCCCAAGAGGATCAACACTGGAACCCACATGGGGAAATCGGGCGCGTTAAAATGGATGACTCGCCACTGCCCTAAGACATATTCTGAAATCCGCTTGCCTAGCCCGGCAGCTTCCGACTCGTGTTCTTCTTTTCCAGGGACCGCAGTGCGATCTTCCTTCTTGGTCGCTGCGTCAAGTTCAAAGAACGCAGCAACCCAGTAGATATAACAAACCGCGACATAGCAGCCTGCCCCCACAGCTCCTACCACCACGATCCAAGGCTCACCACTGCCAATGCCGTCTTCGTAAAACGCTCGGTAGCCTGCAGCTCCTCCCAGCATGAGAAAACCTGCTTGATCGCCAGCCTTGTCGAGAAACGCCCCAAGGGCAGTGGACTCACCGCGATACCGTGCCAAGGTGCCGTCCGCGCAATCAAGCACAACATGTGTTTGCAAGAGAGCAAGAGCAACCCAATCTGCTCGTCCATCTCGCAGCATGAGCAGCAGCGAGCCAATCATGAGGGCAAAGGTGCTAACGACTGTTGTGTTGTTTGGGGTAATCCAACTCCAGTCGCCGGTGATGGCAACGAAGCGACGCGCGAGCGGGTAACCGAAAGAGAACGGCCACCAGTTTTCGCTGGTCTTTGTGTTGAGTTTTGCGAGGCGCTCGCTGTAACTGCTAGCCACAGATCCACTCAGACGCGCTGCTTGAGAGACTCGTAGTCTTCAACAAAATCGATTTCCTGCACGATTGCATCACCTACATCATGGAGGCGGACGTCGTGCCCACCACCAAGCAGCCGATCCATTGCCTCTTCGTAGAAGATTTTTCGATTGCCCATGACATTGAGCTCTTGGCGCATGTAGCGCTGAAACCGCGGATTGAGTTGGTAGATACCAAAGGCCTCACCATAGGCAAACCTGTCATCGAGGTGTTTGCCAATGCGAGTGATGCGGTCTTCCTCCACAACTACTTTCACTTCCTCTTCACAAAGCTCATGGCGCTTGACCGCGGCTAGGGTGTGCTCACTCTTGGCGAGCATGTCTTGCAAAATGCCCTCCGCATAGTAGACATCGCCGTTGACAACCATAACGGTTCGCTCGTCAGCGCCCTTGACATCTTTTCGCGCGTTGAGTGCCAAACTCAGAGAGACAGAGGTGTTGGTCGTAGCAAAGTCGGGATTGTGCACGAAGTTGCACTCGGGGAATGCATCGCGAAAGACATCCGCTTCGAAACCGGTAACCAAGGTAATATTCTCAACTCCAGCACCGCGAAGTAGCCGAAGGGTGCGCTCAATGAGCGACTCGTTTCCAACCTTGAGAAAGCTCTTGGGAAGTCCCTGTGTGAGCGAACGAATGCGTGTGCTCATTCCTGCTACGAGTACGATGGCGTCTGCGGTCATAAGATGCGGTCTCCTAGCAAACTGGTGTGGCACCACGGTGCGCCAGCTTGGGCGGTCATTCCATTGGTCTGGTGTTCTACACAAGACATCTTTCGAAGATATAGAACGCCCAAGCTTGGATGTCGACGGCAGGAGCCACTAGCGGCGTCATCTTTCCACCTTTTCGTCTGCGTCCGCCGTCCTTTACCAGGTCGGTTGGCCATGGCGCTTGCGATGAATGGTCGTCCGCTCTCGGTCGCCGTTTTGACGCGGCAAGAACGGGAATATTCAGGCCGAAAGAAAAGGAATTCAGTGGCATACGACATGCCAGGTCACATAGGTGTGAACAGCTTTCCACTCCTGCTCTGCGGGAATGAAGCCACCGCCAGCGTTGTTCTTATCTTAGAGAGAAGATCAGTTGACTTTGCACCCTTGGAACGAGCCTTGCGTTCATACCAAGTATGGAAAGCACAAAGAACGACAAGCAAGACCCCACAACGTTAGATGGGCATCGCGCTGAAGGCGCAGGCTTGTCCTCAGCGATGCACGACATTCGCACCCTGGCGGCGCGATATGAATCGGAACATCAAACGGCGCGGGCTGGAGACTCTCTGCATCTTGCCGGAGTTACAACAATGCAACCACAACACATCTTGCAACCAAAAGTGGAACGGGAATCATCGGAGCGATGGAAGGTGCCAGCACTCCTATTGCTAATGGCACTTGGTCTAAGCACATCGGCGTTTGCTCTTCGCTTGTACGCCGAGCCCAAGTCGCTTGTTGAGCCTGTCTACTTTCAAACTGGCGAGCTGGGAAGAATCGACAAGCCGATTGTGGAGCCTCGAGTTCCGACACAGCTTCCCAAAGAAGAGCCACGATACGTTGTTGAAGAGGCAGCAGAAGTTGCTGTGGGCACGCCAAAGCCGGCGGAACGAGGCGCCCTTCGCCATGTTCAACGAGTAGTCACCACACCACGAGGTACCAAGCCTCGTTCGGAGCGCATGCCAAAGTCATCTCGGAATGGCGAAGATGCGTGTGATGAAGTTGCTTGCCTCATTGACTCATCGGATCCATGCTGTTCTCGGTACACCAGTGTTTCGCAGGAAGAGTCGGTGGCGGAAGAATACAAGCCGTACCGACCCGATCGTTCCAACGTCATGAGCGCGATGCGAAGCATTGAGCAGGATGTTCTGCGCTGCTTTGACACCCATGGAGAGACAGGGCTCGCATCAGTGGACTTTGTCATTCAAACGGACGGCTCGGTACGAGAGGTCGAGCTTAGCCAGGGGCCACTCGCGTTCCGTGCTTGCATCCGCGAACACATGCGCACGCTCTCGTTCGAGCCCTTGCAGTCTCCGTTCAAGATGAGCTTCCCATTTCGGAAGTAACATCCAGCCCCTCAGACACGTGCTACCGTTACCAGCGGTGGCACGTCCAGCGCAACGAGTTCGATTCTCTAGTCTAGCGCTTGGCTTCTCGGCGTTTTGTGCTTGTGGCGGTGGCTCTCCCGCAAAGGTGCAGAAAGCCAGCTCCCAGCCAGAGGCGGTGCAGGCCAAAGCGGTGCCACAGGACGCAGGCAATCCAGTTGCTACGGATGTTGTTCCAACACCAGAGAACGAGCGAAGAATTCTGGAGTACCTGCCATCAGCATACAGCTTTGTTCTTCACCTCTCACTTAGCAAGCTCGAGGCGAGTGAGCTCTTTACCCGACACGAGAGCACATTACTTGGCTCTCTAGAAACACAGCGTCAATCGGTTATCAAGAAGTGCCATTTTGACCCTCTATTGGACTTTGAGACCGCAACGCTTGCTGTCGACCTGAGCAACACAAACTCCCCAGATACGATTATCGCGCTAACCACCTCGCTTGGCGCCACACGGCTTGAGGAGTGTGTTGTGGCAATGGGCGGGTCAGTCAAGGCGGGTCACTACGACTTTGCCGGTGACACTCTGGCATTTTACTGGCCGACAGAGGACGTTGTACTGCTCTCAGATGAGAAGAATTCTGAGGAGATGATGCGGCAGCTTCGCGACGGGCGCTCGTTGGACAATCCACAACTCATGGAGTTTCTGAGCAGGACCGATCGCAACGCCACAGCATGGGGCGCCGGAAGTATTCCGAGTGCCCTAGCTGGCATGCTGTCGACGTTCGGCGGAGCTCCGAGGGGCTTTGTGATGCGCGGCAGTGTGTGGGCGGGTATCGATCTGAGCCTGGAGCTTTCCTTTGCAACCAGCAAAGAGGCTGACGCGCTGATGAACATGATCAAGATGGGGCTCAACAGCTCTGGGCAGAGTTCGCCATTTCGTGAGCTGATTGCTGCGATTCAGGTGGAGCAAATGGGAACGCTGATTCGACTGGACGCGCAGCTCTCGCCCAACTTGTCTGGCGCTCTTCTCAAGGAACTTCAGTAGTGGGACTTGAGCTCTAAGATAAATTCCTATCCTCGGCTCGTGCTGCCAAACACATCACAAAGGCATCCGCGAGAAGTACTAGCGGCTCAGATAGATGGGGTTGCTAACGCCAAACGGGATGCGACCGTCATGAATGGGGGCGAGATCGCTGTCGCCGTAGGCCGCCACAACAACATAGGCATTGGGGCTACTCGATACATCGATGGTGATGTCCTTTTCAAAGCGAATGGCGGGATTGAGCGCATTGGCGTCCTCGGGAAGAATGTCGATGGTTGTGGACTCGCCATCAACGATGACGTCGATGCTATCAACATCCACCCAACTAGCAGCCTGCACTCTGATGCTCAAGCTCGCAGTCTCACCTAGGCTAGTCGCGTCGCCTCCTGGTCCGACTCCACCAACCGAGGCTGTGACGTAGATGCCACCGCTAACGGTGCTTTCACCGGCCGCTGCAGCGTCTCGAACGAGCTCGTCGGAGAGGGATGCTGGGTCATCGGTGCCAAGCGCCAGGCAGGTGCGGGGGTATCCAACCGGGGATGTTGTGATCCCATGGGAGTCAGACGAGCCAATCGCTGAGATGCGACGGCCAACAGAGAGGAGCGCGAACCAATCGGCGACAGTCTCCGAGAGATTCTCTTGCCAAGAGCTATCATTGAAGACCTCGACCATCGTGAATGTCTCGTCCCAGTACTCGGGGTTACCAACGAGTCCAGTGATGGGGTCAAGGTCGACGTAGTCGAAGTAGTTGCCTGGTCCGCGTGGGTGATTGATGATCACGGCAGGAGCTTCTGGTCGTGCCCGAACCGTCGTGAGAAACTCTGGTGGCTGTTGCGTTTCAAGATCTCGTTCCGGGTTCGTCTCATTCGCAAACGTCTGCCAAACCGGAGCATCGTTGTTGCGCTTGCTTGCATCGGGGGCCGTAGGAACAATGCCGAAGTGCCCCGCATACAGCATGGTGGTTAGCTCAACGGAAGGCACTCCATATGCAAAGTCTTCAACTCCCAGTGCGGCAATTTCTTTCTTGAAGTCGGCGGAAAATTCATGCTCGGACCGGACTGGAATCTCCAAGCCGTCGGCAACCGCACTGCGCACCTTGCGCTCGACGTCGTCGCCAGAGTCTGGGGAGCGGATGGTGTGAATGTGAAAATCGGCGCAAAGCTCACCTTCGGTATTGACCACATGCTCGAGCACAGCAGCTACGTCACTTGTGTTGTCAGCCGTTACGTTCACTATCTGTGAGAAAAGTTCGTACTCATAGCCGCGAGACACAATGACTTCCCACTCACCGACGGGAACCCGCAGGTTTGCGGTTCCATCCATCGAATACTCAACATGCAAGCGGCCATTGACCTGTCGCTCTTCGCCAAAGTGATTGGGAACCGAAGGCAGGGCTTGTGACCTTGGCAGCACTTGAATGCGAACGGGCAAGGCCGTGGACGAATCCTGATCAATACTGGTGACACGAATGCGTCCCACGGGCGCCAGCTGCAAATCGCCAACCGTGTCGCTCGCCGTCAGATCTTGCGTAGCGTTTTGGTCACCGACCCGAAAGGTGGTGAGCTTTGGAGCGCTGTCTGCAGGAACGTGCAAGCTGTAGGTGCCACTCGCATCGGTGGTTGCCCGGCTCAGGTATTCACCCGAGGATAGAGTCGCGTGAACGCGAACGCCAGCTGCTGGGCCTCCGTTGGCGTTGGTAACGGTGCCAGTGATTTCCCTAAGTGCAACTTCATCGATTGCAGCCAAGGTTTGCACCATTCCGTCCACGCCGGGACCGCCAATGGTGACCCGAGCGTGGTGCCTTCGCGTCGCCCCACATGCCTCGAGGGGGAATCCAGCACCAAGGCTGGCTGCGAATCCCGAAACAGCGATGCCGTTTTCCAGAATGTCGCCGGGGCGCGCATATGTGTAGCTAGGTCCGGTCTCATCGATGAAACCCAGCTCCTCAAGAGCGCCTTCTGGCTCAAACCCCAGGTCGCGGGTAAAACGCCTCATGCGTTTGGTGTACATGAAACCATGGATAGCGCTTGCTACTTCTTCTGAGTCGATTCTTGGCGAGTGGTAGGTGACGAAGATATCGATGAAGTCGGAGCCCGGCTCCAAGACGTAGTCAATCGCCCCACGCATGTCACTGAAGTCTCCGCGGTAGAGGCCTGTGAGCACAGGCGTCGTAAACGGCAGGTTGCCAAAGCGGCCCTCCGCGCGAATCACTGCGGCCTCGCCGTTGCTGCCATCGTTGAGAACAGTGACAGTCTCGGTGATGATCGTCTGGCCTTCTGTGAGGATGTAGAACTCGCCAAAGTTGGAAGCGTTTGTCATCTCACCATCCACGACGGAGGTTAGACCAACGGGACGGCCACCCCATGGATCGTAGAGGTCACTGTCGCCAACATCTTCGATGATGAGCGCGAAGTGGTCGTTGCCGATGACAAAGTCGCCCGCAGCAGCCGTACCGAGGTCGCCAGGAAAACTTGGTAGGTCGGCAGCGCTAATTCGGCCTGCCCTAGATTGGCCTGCTGGAGCGGCCAACGGATCGCTGCTGCCGTCATCACCCGTCTCGAATTCCAGTGCGAAGTCACAGACCAATCCAGCATCAGCCGCTTTGGGCTCATCATCTCCACAGGCAACGAGGAGCGGTAAACAAAGGCCGAGCATCCGGAAGCGGTTCATTCCAGCATCCTAGCCTGAGTCTTGCCTCGGTTTCGTGACTTGCCTTTCGTATCACTGTGAATTCGTGCCTTTACCGAAGCAATTTCTTGGGATGAGATCGTCTCAAAAGTCTCCCTTCAGCAAAAAACTCGCCCTCGTGAGGCAAGAACGCAGCGAGCTCTCAGAGTTATTGCGCTCGCGAGCCGAAACCGCCTTCGCCACGACGTCGTCGCGGAGCTGGTCCTGCACGCCGCAGGGCAACCTGGCTTGCTTGATCTCCCGAGCGAACGAAGTCTTGCAAATCTGCAACCGACCAAGGTGCCGTGTTGATGATCGGCGCATCAAGTTGAGTGCCGTGGCCTCTTAACTCTGACCGGGGGACCGAACTCGACCGAACTCCAAACTCTCCAAACTCTGACCGGGGTCCCCACCAAACTCTGACCCACCAAACTCCACCAAACTCTGACCGGGGAACATTTCGACGCAACTATGCCGAAAGCCCCCCGACAACCGCACAACCGCCGACCGGGGAACATTTCGACGCAACTATGCCGGGCGTTTCCCGATACCCCCGGCGTGAACCCCAGACCCGTATTCAAAGGCACCACCTACCTCATC
>JANTGM010000095.1 GCA_024762925.1 Kofleriaceae bacterium
GTGTTTCGCGCCTTCGGCGCTGTGGTCTGGTGTTCCACACCAGAAATTAGCTAGTTCGCGTCCAACTGGGACGCGAACTAGCTAGAGCGTATCTCATCCCCCCTGACCGAGCATGAGGGCCCGAGCTGAGGGCAGGTGCAGGAGCGAGAGCCCAGGCATAGTGGCTCTACGGCAAGGTTTCGCGACACTGAGATGCGCCGCAGATCGGGACTCAGACGACCGAGGAGGTTGTGAGATACGCTCTAGTGCCTAGTTGACGAGGTCACAGATGTGCTTAGGTTGCGTACATGAGAATAGACCGCCTCACTATCAAAGCAGCCGAAGCCGTCCAAAGCGCTCAGGATCTCGCGATCAAGCGGCAACACTCCCAGGTGCTTCCCGTGCACCTCCTCATGTCGTTTCTGGTTCAGGACGATGGTCTCGTGCCAAAACTACTCAGTCGCGTGGGGGTGGATATCGAAGTCGTTGCGGCGGGTCTCGAAGAGGCCATGAAGGCGCTTCCCACTGCAAGCGGCGCCACGGTTGATGTCGGCGCCTCAAGGCAGCTGAAGAGTCTTTGGACAGAGGCAAGCAAGGAAGCTGACAAGTTCAAAGATGACTACATTTCCAGCGAGCACTTTCTACTCGCGATGCTCGATTCGGACGACGCGAGCGGGCAAGTCCTCATGGACAGCGGACTCAACAAAGCGCAACTGCTAAAGGCGCTCACAGACATTCGCGGCAGCCAGCGAGTTACCGACCAAGACCCTGAGGGCAAGTACGAGGCCCTTGAGAAATACACCCGTGACCTCACAAGACTTGCCGGTCAGGGCAAGCTTGACCCAGTTATCGGCCGTGACGCGGAGATTCGCCGAGCCGTGCAAATCCTCAGTCGTCGAAGTAAGAACAACCCCGTGCTCATCGGCGAAGCCGGCGTAGGCAAGACGGCCGTTGTTGAAGGCATCGCACGCCGAATCGTCGAAGGCGACATCCCCGAATCTCTCTTAGGAAAATCTCTACTTGAGCTCGACATGGGAGCTCTCATCGCCGGTGCAAAGTTCCGCGGTGAGTTTGAAGAGCGACTCAAGGCAGTTCTCAAGGAGATCGAAGCAGGTGAAGGCTCGATCATTCTATTCATCGATGAACTGCACACTCTGATGGGTGCGGGCGCTTCTGAGGGCGCGATGGACGCTGCGAACCTCCTCAAACCGGCACTAGCCCGCGGTGATTTGCGCTGCATTGGCGCCACCACACTAGACGAGTATCGAAAGCACATCGAAAAGGACAAGGCGATGGAGCGTCGCTTTCAGCCCGTGATGATCGAGCAGCCCAGTGTCGAAGACACCATCGCCATTCTTCGCGGCATCAAGGAGAAGTACGAAGTGCACCATGGCATCCGGATTCAAGATGCCGCGCTCATTGCTGCAGCAAGACTCTCACACCGATACATTAGCAATCGTCAACTTCCCGACAAAGCCATCGATCTCATCGACGAAGCGGCCTCTGCGCTGAAGATGGAAATCGAATCGGTTCCAACGCCGATCGACGAGCTCAAACGAAAGATTCTCACTCTCGAAGTGGAGAAGGCCGCGCTTAAGAGCGAGAAAGACCGCAAGGCCAAAGAACGGCTGCCACTGGTGAAGAAGGAGATTGCGGACCTTGGCGAGCAGGTCAAGACCATGACTGCCCAGTGGCAGGCGGAGCGCGATCTCATCGAGGGCCTGCGCAAAGTGCAAGCCCAAGCCGAGGATGCAAAGAGCGAGGCCGAGCGAGCCCAGCGCGATGGCGATTTTGCCCGGGCATCAGAACTGCGCTTCGGCAAGATTCCCGAATTCGAGAAACGTCTCGAAGATGACACCAAGGCCCTTGAAGCGCTGCAAACCGACGGCGGCTTCCTACGTGAAGAAGTCACGGATAACGACATTGCAAGCGTCATCGCTCGTTGGACGGGTATCCCAGTCGAGAAAATGCTCGAAGGCGAGGCAGACCGTCTCACCCATATGGAAGACCGACTCCGAGAGCGCGTGGTTGGCCAAGACAAGGCTCTCGCTTCCGTGGCCCAGGCGGTTCGCCGCGCTCGTGCTGGCCTCCAAGATCCAAATCGCCCAATCGGCTCGTTCCTATTCCTTGGGCCAACCGGTGTGGGCAAAACCGAACTCGCTCGTTCACTTGCCCACTTTCTCTTCGACGATGAATCCAACATGGTTCGCATCGACATGAGTGAGTTCCAAGAGAAACACTCAGTGGCGCGCTTGGTGGGTGCCCCTCCGGGCTACGTTGGGTACGACCAAGGCGGGCAACTCACTGAAGCGGTTCGCAGACGCCCCTACTCAGTCGTACTTCTCGACGAGATGGAAAAGGCACACCCAGACGTTTGGAACATTCTCCTTCAGGTGCTCGACGATGGTCGCCTCACCGATAGCCAAGGGCGTACTGTCGATTTCAGCAATACCCTTATCATCATGACATCCAACGTGGGTTCGCGGCTCCTACTCGAACTCGGCGATGACATCAATGCCGAAAAGCGCGCTGAAATTGAGAGCGGCGTCGAGGCCGAGCTTCGCGCAGTGTTTCGGCCAGAGTTCCTTAACCGCATCGACGAGGTGATTCACTTTGAACCTCTCGCTCGCGAAGAACTCGATGCCATCGTTCACATCCAAGTGGCACACTACAGCAAGCTACTGGCCGATCGGGAGCTACAGCTCACCCTCAGTCCCAAGGCTGCTGCCTTCCTGGCAGAGCGCGGCTACGACCCGATCTACGGTGCACGGCCACTCAAGCGCAGCATTCAGCGATACCTCATCGACCCTCTGGCAAACGAAATCCTCGCTGGTCGTTTTCCCGCTGGCACCAACATCGTTGCGGACGAAAGTGGCGATAGGATTGTCTTCCACGCAGCCGAGGCCAAAACCGAAGCCGCATAAGGAGAAAGAAGATGCAGATGAGGGATCCGTACAAAGCCCTCGGAGTTGAGGCGAATGCCAGCGACGCCGAGATCAAGAAGGCATACCGCCGCCTGGCCAAGAAGTTCCATCCAGATCGGACCGGTGGCGACAAAGCCAAAGAGGCCCGGTTCAAGGACATCTCGGCTGCGTACAACATTCTCTCTGACCCCGCAAAACGAGCACAGTTTGACAACGTCGCTAGTGGGGGCAACATCCCGATGGGGGACTTGAGCGAAATCTTTGCCCAGATGTTTGGTGGCGGAGGCGGAGGAAGGCGGCGCCAAGGCGGTAGCCCATTTGGGGGCATGGGTGGCATGGGGGGCATGGGGGGTAGTCCCTTTGGTTCGGCCGGCGGCTCCCCATTTGGTGGAATGGGAGGGCCATTCAGCGGAATGGGAGGGCGCCCTCAGCCACGCCCCAAACCCGCTCCCAAACCGGTTCCCAAAGACCGCAAGGTAAAGGCCAAAGATGGCTCCGAACTAACGCTCCGCGGCACACGTATTTCCTCGGATCTCCGAATCCCGTTCGACCAAGCGATGCTTGGTGTTGTGGCCAACGTGCCTACACTGAAGGGGGTCGCAAAGGTGCGAATTCCGCCAGGCACCAGCAGTGGTCAAAAGCTGCGCCTCAAAGGCAAAGGTCACCGTGCTAGCAATGGGTCCTATGGCGATCATTTTGTTACGGTACAGATTGATGTACCCAAAGTTGAGGGCGAGCAAGGCAGCGAACTACTCGCAAAGCTCGTAGAATTTCTGGGCAACAAGCGATCCACCTAACTATCAAGAAATCATCATGAGCTCAGACGAATCATTGTACCCATCCCTAGCCACCCGGCTCGATGTCATCTTGCCTGGGGTCGTTACCTCGATCGAGATTGGTCGCGAGCGCAGCGCGGGGGCCATCGAAGCTGCCCTCAAAGACAGCGGGGAGTTTGTTCTCATCCCGCAATTGGATCCGGAAGTCGACGAGCCTACTCCTGACGATTTGGCCAAGGTAGGCGTGCTCGCTGAAATCGCCAAGGCAGACAAGCAAGGTCCCAACCGATACACCGTTGTTGTGCGGGCGATCGAGCGTGTCAATATTACCGACTTTGTCGATCGCGATCCGTACATGGTGGTTCGTACATCGGAATTCAAAGACAGCGGTGATGACAAGGCAAACCTCGCCAAGGCAGAAGAAGTTCGAGATGCCATCATCTCGGTTCTCTCTGGTGAGGACGACAACGAAGGGGCAGTGGAGAGCATTCAAGAGCTCACCGATGCCGCAGAGATCGTCGACACAGTTGTTGCGCATCTCGATCTTGAACGAGAACTGCGCATGCAGCTGCTGGCAGAAGCCAATGTTGCCAAGCGAGCAGGTCTGATTCTCACGCCCCTAATGCGCATGCGAGATGTTCTGAAGCTTCGCACTGACCTAAAGGGCGAATTCATGGACCCACAGTCTCGCGAACATCGCGAGCAGGTTCTTCGGCAGCGCATGAAGTCCATCCAAGAAGAACTTGGGGAGACCAGCGACGAAAATGAGATTTCCGAGATGCGCGCCAAGGTCGCTGAGAGCAAGATGAGCGACGAAGCTCGGGCGGCCGCAAAAAAGCAACTTCGCCGTATGAGCGAGATGTCCCCTGGCACTGCCGAGTACAATGTTGCTCATGGCTACGTTCAGTGGCTGCTCGAACTCCCTTGGGGGGTATTCTCAGAAGACACACTGGACGTTCCCGCTGCGCGCGCAATTCTCGCTGCGGATCACGCGGGACTCGAAACCGTCAAAAAGCGCATCCTTGAGTTCATCGCTGTTCGCAAGCTAGCTCCTAACAAGCAGGGGCCAATTATCTGTCTTGCCGGCCCTCCAGGTGTCGGCAAAACGTCGCTTGGTCGCAGTATCGCGAGCGCCCTCGGTAGAGAGTATGTTCGAATCTCTCTCGGTGGCGTTCGAGATGACTCTGAAATTCGTGGGCACCGTCGCACCTATGTCGGTGCCCTTCCCGGACGCATCATCAACGGTCTCAAGCGCGCTGGCACTATGAATCCCGTCTTCGTCTTGGACGAGATCGACAAAATGGCCTCTGACACTCGGGGCGACCCAGCGTCCGCCATGCTTGAGGTTCTCGACCCCGAGCAGAACGATGAGTTCGTCGATCACTACATCGAAGTGCCCATCGACCTGAGCAACGTTATGTTCCTGGCGACCGCGAACAACTTGGACACCATTCCAGGCCCACTTCGCGATCGAATGGAAATTATCAACGTTCCTGGCTACACCGAGCTTGAGAAGATGCAAATCGCCCGCAACTACCTTGTGCCACGCCAAAAAGCGGAACACGGGCTTAAGGCGGATCAAGTCGAGCTCGATGATGAAGCACTTGCTAGCCTCATTGATCACTACACTCGCGAAGCCGGGGTTCGTAACCTTGAGCGCGAGGTAGCCAGCCTGTGTCGTTCGGCCGCTGTCACCATTGCCAGCAGCAAAGAACCAATCACGATGAAGATCGACAAGGAAAAGGTCGAAGAGATCCTCGGACCAGAAAAGTTCGACTCTGAGATTGCCAACGCAAAGCCCGAGATTGGTGTTGCAACAGGTCTCGCCTGGACTCCAGTTGGCGGCGACTTGCTCTTCATCGAAGTACGAGCCATGCCAGGCAAGGGCAATCGCCGACTCACGGGCCAACTTGGCGACGTGATGACTGAGAGTGTGCAAACCGCCATCTCGTACATCCGCTCACGAGCCGATGAGTTGGGCATCGATCCTGAATCCTTTGATCGCTACGATCTTCACTTGCACCTTCCCGCTGGTGGCATCAAGAAAGATGGGCCCTCGGCAGGTGTGGCGATGGCAGCGGCCATTGCCTCGCTGCTCTCGAATCGCCCTGTTCGCCACGACGTCGCATGCACTGGCGAACTCACACTTCGTGGCCATGTCTTGGCGGTTGGCGGCATCAAGACCAAAGTCCTTGCTGCGCAACGAGCGGGCATTAAGCTGGTGCTGCTTCCGGAGAGAAACCGTAAGGACCTGGAGGACATTCCAGAATCTGTTCTTGAGTCGATGGAAATCAAGTTCGTGTCGACGGCTGCCGAAGCGTTTGACTACCTTCTCGGCGATCCGGTTTCCGAGAACGATGGCTACAGTGCCTTCCTACCGCCGCTACCACCAGCTCCAAAAGAGACGGAGATGCGCTCGTAGGTCTCTGAGCAAGTAGGAACATCATAGCCCGGCTGCCCAATGCAGTCGGGTTTCTTCGTTTCGGCTGCATGGCACGAGCCACCTGCTTCTACGAAAATTTCCTACGGCGACTCAACGTCAAAGACATAGGTCGGCGAGTTTCTGCGAAGGTCCTCTGGCTCCCAGTAGCAAACCGCACGGAGTGCCTGCTCACCAGGCGGCAAGGTGATGAGGATCTCCGCTTTGCCATCACTATCACTATCGCGCACAAACTCCTGGTCCTCATCCAACTCACGATCCCGTGCGAAGACTCGAATCTCCATATCGGGTCGCCCTGCATCGACCAAGGCCCGAACTTGGATGCCGTCGGTCGTAGGATCCTCATCGTGCTCGGCACCTAAGATGGGCAACGAACCGTCATCGGGTGTCTCCGGTGGCATGCCAAGCGACAGCAAACACTGTGGAATTCCCAAGCCATCCCAAACAAATGCGCGCTTGCCAGTGCGCTGCACCCCGCAGTCGTCCCGCGCTTCGAGAATGAAGAGAATATTGCCCTCGGGAATGCTCACGTTTGAGAACGAAAGCAGCCCATCGTCGTCACTCGTGGCTTCGCCAACAAAGGTCTGCACTTGCTCTTCTGTCTCCTCGTCACGGAGAAAGAGGTCTGCGCGAATGCCGGGATCCAAGTCGCTGCGCACATCGAAACTGATTTGCAGTCCCTCAGCGTCACTTACGTCCGCGCTGGGATCGAGTTGGAAGAAGGGCCAACCAAAGCGAACTCGATTGCACGCATCCTCTGGTGGCGGTTGGCAAGCGGCGCCAAGTCCGAGCAAGAGCAGCGGCACTAGTGCATGATTCATTGTGTTTGATTCCGCTCGGCTCATGGTGACTTCGCCACAAGTTTGTAGATTCCGCCGCCACTTGACAAGAGATACATCTCGCCATCCTCATCCTCTGCAAAGGCACTCACCTCCGCGAGTCGGGACTTGGGATCGAGAAGCGCCTTCCAGTCCCAGTGATCGCTCACAACTCCGTCTTTCCATCGAAAGCTTCGCAAAATAGCCGTGCAGAAATCCGAGTAGAAGTAGGCGCCATAGAGCTCTGGAAGCGCCGACCCGCGATAGACGATGCCTCCGGTTATTGAGCAACCCGTGGCGTGATCAAACTCAATAGCAGGTGCGATCATCCCCTCTGCCGAGCAGTTGGCCTCCCGGAAGCAGTGGTTTCCCTCCCAAATCGACCAGCCAAAATTGGCGCCCTCAATGTCTTTGGAGGCAACAACGCTAACCTCCTCCCACTTGTTCTGCCCAACGTCCGCGATGTAGAGGTCGCCGGTCTTGCGATCAAACGTGTAGCGCCAGGGATTGCGAAGCCCAGTCTGGATTATCTTTACCTCTCTGGTTTCGACATTGATTCGCAGCATTTTTCCTAGCCGATTGTCGGGCGCTTGAGACGCACGTTTTGGATCATTGGCGGCGCCACCATCGCCAGTGCCAACGTAGAGCAGGCCATCGGGCCCAAACTCCAAATAGCCACCATTGTGATTTCGCCACGGCTGGCCAAGTGTGAGCAGCACCTCTGCCGACTTGGGATCCACAACGGCATTCGGACCGGTCGTTGCTCGATACTGAACGACGCGAGTCGCATCGTCGCGGCCCGTGTAGTTGATGTAGAGAAGCCCGTTGTCCTTGAAGTTTGGATGAAACGCAAGGCCAAGCAACCCCTGCTCGTTATGGCTTCGAGAAATCAGTTGCTTCACATTGAGGAGTGGCTCTTTGTCAACCACACCATTGGTGATGGCTCGAATGGTGCCAGTTTGCTCCACGACGAAGAGGCGCTTCTGAGGATCACCTGAGAAAAATTCTAATCCAAGTGGCTTGGAGAGCCCGCGGTACAAGCGTTTTAGCGCCACTCTACTTGCCACCGAGCTGGGCGGCACAACCAGCGTGTCGTTTGGCTTGGCAGCACCGTTGCCAAGTTGCGCCGGCGTCATGACGGGTTCTGGCGTAACTTGAGGTTTGCTCGGCTCGGCACCATTTCCCGATGGCGCGGACTTGGCGCTGCACGAAGAGAGTAGGAAAGCCAACGAGGTAAGCAAGCGAGCAAACGGAGCTTGGAGCACAATCAAACTGTACACTGCGAACTCAGGTCGCGGCATAGGCTCTCGCCAGTGGCAACCGAACTAGCCACGGGCCCCGCCCTATCCGCCTAAGATCCCAGTATTGCGGGGCATGGGAGGTTGGTACGAAACCTGCCTGTAGAGGGAAAGCGGCGAGAGCCGCAGAAAGCCAACCATGCGGCCGCAAACCAGCCACAACGACCTTACCCACTTCTTTGAGTATTCGGGACTTGGACTACAAGTCCTAGAGGATGGATTGCTGCAGATGAGCTTTGGCGAGTACCTCGTGAGCCAACATGCCATCACACGAGAACAGCTCTTAAAAGGGCTACAACTACAAGACCAATCTCCTGGGGTGAAGCTCGGTGAGTGCTTGGCGAAGCTTGGTGCTATTGCCTATCCACTTGTTGAGGCGCATCTAAAGAACTGGAATCGGGTTGGTGTTGTTGAGGCGTAGTTAATCGCTCCGAAACGCAAAACGACGACCAGGAATCGGTCGTCGTTTTTTTGTCCTTAGTAGGACGCGTTGAGATTCCGGGGCTACTCTGGAGCGCCGCAGGAAACCCACTCAGCCAGATCAGCGCGCTCTTCGGCACTCGGACGGGGATCGAGTGGAGGCATCGTAAGGCCGTTGCCGGCCCGGGCATTGGCCCGATCTGCCTGCGCCGACACATTTGCATAGGTATCGAGATCGGGAGATTGCCTGACAGCGGCACCGGGTGCGTGGCAGGCAGTACAGTAATCAGAGAAGAAGCTCTCAGCGAAGTTTGTGTAGGTCAGTGTTGAGCTGTCACATGCGGCTTGGCCGTCGTCATCGTCGCCACCACACGCAAGTGTCGTCATAGAGAGTGGCAAAACCAAAGCGAGAGCAAGGGGGAAGGAAAACAGAGATGAAAACAAATTCTTCATAAATTCTATGGGTCCTAAGTGGGTCGAGATATGCGAGTTAGAAAGTCTGCTCGGGCAGACGCCCGATGGAATCAAGGCCCCGACAATATCCTCGTGCTGGACAAAACTACAGTGAATTGGCGCACGCATTCCCTGCGATCCGGCCTTTGCCACACACTGTTAGGGCCCAGCGAGGCCGATCTCACACTTTGCTGCTTCATACGAAGCGTTTGGCCCCTTGGACCCCATCGCTGTCTTCATCATCACCAAACTGGTACTCGGGATCCAGCAGTTCGTTGATTCGGAGCATAACCTTGTCAACCAGTGCTTGCATGGACTCGCGATGCTCCGGTGCAAGGTTTGGGTCAAAGGGGTCAACACCATCGGGAAGATGGTACTCAGAAAAACTCTCATACCTCATGAGTTCCCCAACCCGATAGACGATGTTTCCGCGTTTCGCCCATGGGCTTCCGCCTGGGTATACCTTGTCCGAGCCATTGCACCCGATTGGCAGAATTCCGCGTTTGAAACGCAGCGCTGCTTGCACAAGCCCAATGCGTCCCTTCGAGAGTCGAATCGATCGAGTTCCCTGCGGAAAAATCAGGAGGTGTAGGCGCTTGGCAAATGCGGTCTCATTGAGCTGGAGAAATACCTCGTTCATCTCGAGCAAAAGAGCCGCCAGACATTCAGCATAACTCTCAGAACCTGGGTTGTAGTTGCGCCCAAGCATGTCACGCGGCTTTGTCACGATCGCCTCGGGCAATACTCCATCGGCCACCTCGGCCCCACCAGCCAATTCTCGCAAGCCCGCATACTCCTCGGACGTTGGCGTGCGCCCCATGGTGTTGACAAAGTCCCGCGTCATCACATAGCCCTTCGAAGGCGCGGGGATGTTGTTGGTCATTTCCATGAAGCGACCAACCCACTTGTTCTCATAATACTTTCCCTTAACCCAGGTAGCGGTAAAACGCTTCTCGTGACGCCAGAGCCAATACTGAAACGGCCAGTAGTTGTAGCGGTCGGTATGATTCATGGCGAGCACAACAGGCTCGTCTGGGAGGTGCTCGCGCCCCTCCACCGAGATGCGCGTTCTCGGAGGCATGTTGTAGTTCGGCCCGAGAAGCAAGGTCCCCACGACTTTGTGGCCACGCGGTGCTGCGTGCAGCTCAATACTTCGCAAGCGATCTAGGTCCAACATGGGCAAAGACTAGGGGCAACCTTCCACCCTCGGCAAACTCGACCTCAGCGCCCAACCCGTAACCAGCTGATTTAATACACCTTCTCGAAGTTGTGATTCTCAAGAGCCACGGCCGCTCCTGCTTGTCTGGAGACCAGCCACCAGCGTAATCTGCGCCTATGGCAACGGAAAAGAAGTCCGCCCCAAATAGCGAATACACCACCATGTCGGGGATCCCTCTCAAGGGCTTTTACGGTCCTGCCGACTTGGAAGAACGCGGTTGGACGTATGAGGACCAGCTCGCTGATCCAGGTGCGTATCCCTACACCCGCGGCCCTCATAAGAGCATGTATCGAGGCAAGCTCTGGACGATGCGAATGTTCGCAGGTTTTGGAACGCCAGAAGACACCAACAAGCGCTTCAAGTTCTTGCTCGAAGCCGGACAGACGGGCCTCTCCACCGCTTTCGATATGCCAACCCTTATGGGCTACGACCCAGACCATGAGCACAGCTTGGGGGAAGTCGGCCGAGAAGGTGTATCGGTTGCCAGCATCGAAGACATGGAACGACTCTTCGGTGACATTCCTTTGGAGAAGGTCTCGACATCGATGACCATCAACGCGCCAGCACCAGTTCTGCTAGCTCTCTACGTTGCCGTCGCAGAGCGGCAGGGGGTTGGACCAGAACAACTCCGAGGCACACTTCAGAACGATATGCTCAAAGAGTTCATCGCACAAAAAGAGTGGATCTCGCCGCTCCGCGCCCACATGCGCATCACACGAGACATGCTTGTCTACTGCACGAAGAACATGCCCAAGTGGAACACCATTTCCATCAGCGGGTATCACATTCGCGAAGCTGGAGCGACCGCTATCCAAGAGCTCGCGTTCACGCTGGCTGACGGCATTGGTTACGTCCAGGCAGGTGTGGATGCGGGACTCGATGTCGACGACTTCGCGCCACGCCTCTCGTTCTTCTTCGATGTTCACAACGACTTCTTTGAAGAGATCGCCAAGTTCCGAGCCGCTCGCCGAATTTGGGCGCGCACCATGAAAGAGCGATTTGGCGCGAAGAACCCAAAGTCTTGGCTTCTGCGCACCCACGCTCAAACTGCAGGCGTCTCCCTGATGGCCCCACAACCACTCAACAACGTTGTTCGCACCACTATGCAGGGCCTCGCAGCGGTCTTGGGTGGTACTCAGAGTCTTCATACAAACTCGTACGACGAAACCTACGCGCTCCCAACGGAAGAGGCTGCTGGGCTCGCGCTTCGCACACAACAACTCATTGCCGAAGAGAGTGGCGTCACAGCGGTTGCAGATCCGTGGGCAGGCTCCTACTTCATGGAAACGCTAACGGATCAAACCGAGCAAGAAGCCATGAAGTACATCAACAAGATCGACAAGATGGGAGGAATCGTGAAGGCTGTAGAAGAGGGGTATCCGCAGCGGGAAATTGCGCGCTCCGCCTACGACTTCCAAAGAGCTGTCGATCGCGGCGAACGAAGCATCGTTGGCATCAACAAATACGTAACGGAAGAGACGACCAAAATTCCGACCCTAAAGATCGACCACACTCCCGAGAAAGAGCAGGTTACTCGCATCAAGGATCTGCGTGCACGACGCGATCAGGGCAAGGTTGATAGTCACTTGGACGCACTTCGAAAGGCCTGTAGCGACGAGTCCATCAACATCATGCCAATCATGATTGGTGCGGTGAAAGACTGCGTGACGCTCGGTGAAATCTGCGACGTCTTCCGTGAAGTCTTTGGCGTGCACACCGATCCTGCATACCTCTAAGCATGGGCGTTCGCGCAAAACACGTCTTCCGGTGGGACCTCGACAAGACCTACCTACGCACAGAGTTTGATTCTGTGCGCGACCTTGTTAACTCGGCCATCGAGAAGGCGAGTGACAAACGAGCGTTCCCCGGTGCTGCAGCTCTTCTGCGGTCTCTTCGTCACGACGCCGACCACCGCATTTGCATAGTCTCGGGAAGCCCCTCCCAAATGCGTGCGGTCCTAACCGCGAAACTCGCGCTGGATGGGATTGAGTTTGATGAGTTTGTTCTAAAGAACAACTTGCACAATTTGGTTCGATTTCGCTTTCGCGCACTTCGCTCGCAAGTGCCGTTCAAGCTTGCAGCCCTGCTTGGGAGTCGGGCCGGAATCATCGGTCCCGCAAAGGAGACGCTCTTTGGCGACGATTCCGAGGCGGATGGCGTCATCTACTCGCTCTACGGGGACATCCTCGCCGGCCAAGTCAGTGGGCCGCAATTGCGAGAATGTCTGAATGCCGCCGAGGCATACCCCGACCAGATTGAAAGAACCATGGCACTTGCCGAGCACCTTCGCGGCAGCGGTGATGCTGTGCAACGCATTCTGATCCACCTTGAGAAGCGCTCGCCAACAGAGAGCTTTCATCACTTTGGTCAGCGCTTGGTCCCGGTCTACAACTACCTGCAAGCCGCATTGGTGATGTATCAAGATGATTTGATCGACTGCCAACAACTACTCTTCGTGATGCAGGAAATGCTCGACAGCGAAGAATATGACCTGCACAGTCTTGCGAACTCCATGCAAGACCTCATGCGACGAGGACGTCTCTCGCAGGACGCGGCAGCTCAGCTGTCCTTGGATTTGCGAGCCGCATCGGCAGGTGCCGCGACTCCCGAACGAGCCGAGCACATTGAGCTAATCTCGTGGACCTTCGCCGAACGCGTCAAGGAACTGGCCGATACCAATCCGACGACGTGGCCAAGAGAAAACCCAGAGCTCGACTATGTGGGGCTTGTCGAGGCAGAGTACAGCCGCAAGCGCAGCGACGCGCGCCGCTAGCGGACATCAACTACTGCGTGCAAAACGCGGCGGAACCAGTTGCTGGATACCGATAAAAGCCGCCAAAGCACATTTCGTCATTTGAGGCATCACCAAAGAACTTGGTTGCATTGCCCTGGGGATTGTTCCAAGTGCAGCCAACGTCGATGCTGTCACCCGGAGCGACGGCAAATGGCGCTACTGGGTACATTCTTTGCTCGTTGAAGTCGTAGGGAGTATCAAGCTTCATCTCACCATTGTGTGAAATCGTCATGTGCTTGCCAACTTGGTGCATGTGCGGCCAGAGCGTGAAAATGGTGCCTGCATCAGCAATGGTGCATCGTCCAGATGCTGTGTGATCGGTACCATCTCCGGGAATCGCAAACTGAAATGTACCCGCAAAGACAAACTCAGCAATGTTCTCAACCTCGCTTGCAGGCTTGAGCTTCACGCTGATGCCCGATGTACCTTCAAGGGTCTGATCACTGACATTGAAGAGGTGAAGCTGCAACTGGAGTGTTTGGCCAGCAGAGAGCTTCATCGCGACTCCCTCTGGCAAGTCATATGGATCGGTTCCAACTCCAGAGGCATACACAAGCTGCTCAGCAATTGTGTTAACTCCGCAGGCTTCCTCTCGATTCGGCCCGGTGTCGTTCTCTGCCACGCTGAGCACGGTGTGGTGAGTGCCGAGTGGGGCGATCGCTTGCAGACCAGTAATGTACATATCCTCCTCGATGTTGAGGTAGGTACACCAATAAGAATCACTTCCAGGACCCTTGGTCCAGGTTCCGGTTATGAGGCTTGTGTAGTCTTCCGTACCAGCATCGGCATTTGCAACACCAGCATCGGCCACGGTTCCACCATCGCTACCGGCGATTCCATCATCATCCGCCCCGCCTCCTCCACACGCCGAAGCAGTGGCCAAGAAAGAACACAACAGGAGGGAGTGATAGGGAGCTTGAATGAAGCGCATGAGCCCCAAGTATAGGGAATTCTCTCGCTCATGCCATGGAGTAGTCGCACGTCTCGCACGCGAATCGTCAGCACGACTGTGCGACGTCACATAGACGCACATGTGTTCTACTCAGTGCTTTTCGCCACTTCCAAGCGATCGGCGCTAGCCGAGCAAACCACTGACCACTGTCTTAACCAGAGCAGCCTCGGCTTTGCCTTTGTGCTGCTTCATCACTGCACCAACAATGCGGCCAGCCATCTTGGGGCTCACCTCGCCCATCTCGGCAATCACCGCTTTTGCTGCTGCGCGAACCTCTTCTTCCGTCATAGGCTGAGGCAAGAACTTCTGGCAAAAGGCAATCTCGTGATCAAGGGCAGCAACCGAATCTGCGCCCTTCTGGCCAGCTTTCTCGAACTCTACCCGAGCTTTTTCGAGGGACTTCTTGTAGGCGCCAATCACTTGCACGTAGAGTTCGTCGTTCACTTCGCCAGAAAAACCCTTAGCGGTTCGTTTTTCGGTCACCTTTGTGCGAATCATCTTGATGACGTTGGCCGTGGCGGAGTCTTTGGCCTTCATAGCCGCAATCTGTCCAGCCTTGAGGTCTGCTTCGATAGACATGCCCCACCCTACCTCGCGCTCGGAGCCGCCGCAATTGCTGCGCTAGGTCGGCGTTGTGCGAGCCTCAATCACGCGCACGTAACCGGTGCGCTGCGGTCGCTCGATGGAAAGCTCCCTGGCATAGTCTCCAGCGATGTGAATTGCCACATCGGCGAAGCCCACTTCCTGAAGGGCCGACACGAGTGATTGATCATCTCGAAGAGGGAAATGCGTGGCGCCACCAACAAACCAAGAGACAAGGCCTGAGAGCTGTCGTGCTCCCATAACGCGCATCGAGTCTTCTTCGAGATAGTAGTCCGAAAGATAGAGACCGCGCGGAAACGAACGCAAGAACCCATCAATGTTGTGCCAAATTCGCGCACCATCGACTCCGTCAAAATACGGCATGAGCCCTTCGGTAATGACGGCGGTCCCCTTCGTGGGATCGAGCAGTGTTGCAAGATGCTGTAGCGAGTCGGGCCCCGACTCTGCCAATGCATTTACCGCGACAAGGCTGTGCCGCTCGTCGAGCTTTGCCCCGATTCGCACACGCTTGCTCTTGATCATGCCGGGGAGGTCTGCTTCGACATAAGAAATATTCGGAAAGCGCCGACGAATTCGCAGCCCTCGAGGGGAAAGCCCAGCAGCGATCTCCACCACCTGCTGCACCTCGCCTGATCCAATGGCCTCACCTAGCAGATGATCGATTACACGATGCCGAGCCAGAAGCATCGATTCGAGATCGGCTTTGCCTGCTAGAGAGAGCAGTCGGTTGGCGGGTGAAAGGGCGTAGAAAAGCGCGCGCCCTTTGGGCGTTGCCAACTCGGGAACCGACATTCCGTGACGATGCCAAACATAGGCAGTGTAGTGAGCAGTTGGGCTAATGCGAGAGGTATCTGGCGCGGTCATGGCTCTTGTGGCCGCATCTTGTCACACCACGTTTCCGTGCGCATTGACCGGTTTTGGCGAGTGGCAGGTAAGGACGGTCTGGCCAAGAACCGCTGGGGTCTAGTGTTCCAGCCAATGCTGTAGCCAATCGGTGCACCGAGTCGCCAGGGCCAAGCTGTTGTTTCAAACTCTTATGGCACCGAATCCTGGATCGATTATTGATAGGTTCCGCAGCACTTATGCTTCGCATGAAACTTCCCCTCCTCCTCTCCCTCCTTCTTGGTGCAACTGCCGCCTGCAGCAGTGGCCCTAACTCCGCCGACTCCTGCGATGGAGACAAGTGCGATGCATTTGATCTGCCCGAGTCGGAAATCGAAGCAACTCCTTGTGATGGGGTTCTAGTCGACAAAAGCGGTCGCGGAATTCAAGGCAAGCTAGCTGGGCGACTCACGGATCCGCTCGCAAAACTCGTCTTTCGCTCCGGTGACGATTGCCCAGTCGGGTTCCGCGACATCATGGAGAAGCTCACAAAAGCTCCAGAGACTGATGGCTTCTCGTGTGACAACCTTCGCACGATGGTTGTGAGCGAGACTGCGCAAGCACTGCAACAAGAAACCAACTATCGAGCGGTAACCGCACTAGACTGTGAGCAGCCGGCCGAGGGCATTGTGCCACCAGGCTTTGGCTCTCAACCTCCAGGCATCCTCTTCTCCCTATTCGGAGTCCGCGCTGGCGATGACCTGCCTGACAGCGTCGAACTCATTGCCTTTGACAAGAGCACAGGCGTCTTCAACTACTACGAGACTGATGGCCGTGAGATCAACTTCTTTGGCAACTCGAAAGACATGCTCAAAGGCACAGGCTCGGCAGGAGACAGGCGGTGCGCTGCTTGCCACACCGGCGGTGGTCTTGTCATGAAAGAGCTCGCCTCTCCTTGGGTGCACTGGGAGGGGGATACCGACACTCCAGGCGCAGACGACTTGATTGCGAACAACGAAGACTTGCTCGGCGATCACTCTGATGGCATCGACATGGAAGACATCGTTCGCGCCAGCAACGATAGCTGGAACCAGGCCCGCCTCGCCACACTCATCGAGCAGGGCAACACGCAAGAAATTCTACGGCCGCTGTTTTGCACTGTTGAAGTGAACCTGGAGAGCGCCAACAGCTTCGACGATGGAACCTCTAAGGGAACCGCCGACTTCTTTAACCTATCGGGAACTGTCTACAACAACCGACTCGGCTTTGGTGGCCTCAATGGCAACTCCGAAGAGTACGATGCGATTCTTCGCGCGAATGGGCAGACCATCGAGGGACTTCCAGGAGAGCACATCGACACGGTGTTTAGTCTCACAACCGTTGTGCCAGGCGAAGCCGACCAGAACTACATCAACCTGCTTGTGGAAGAAGGAATCATTGATACTAACCTTGCCAATGACGTGCTCTCTGTGGACTTCACACGGGCCATCTTCTCCGAAGATCGATGCGAGCTGCTGAACTTCGTTCCTACTATTGAGGAGGATGACCTCAACCCCAAAACGATAACGGAAGCGATTCTTGCCGAACTGGGATCGCCCGCTACAGGCTCTCCAGCGGATGAACTTAAGAAGAACTTGGAGAACGAAGAGGACCAGTCACAGGCACTGGTAAGCGCATTCGACGAGGCCTGCGAAGACCGTACTGAGACCGAATCCATTACGTTCAGCAAGGACGGGAGCTCACAGACAATGGACGTTCCTAGCGTCCTGCGTGACTACATGCGCGTTGTCTCGCTCAATCGCCGTGAAGCGACCAACCTCTCGGTGTTCGAATTCCCGCAAACCATGCCGACGGACAGCCAGAGCGTTGCTTCCGGAACACGGTTTCACCCAACGACATGTGAACTTACTCGCGAATTCGTTCCAGTTGCCAACACAGTTCCCTCCGACCCAGCCGATCCAATCGACGAAAGCTGCTGCCGCATCTGTGGACCCAACAGCCAGGCGTGTGGTGACAGCTGTATCTCGCTCGACAACACCTGCAGCCAGCCCACGGGCTGTGCTTGCGAAGGCTAGCGTTTCGGCAAGCCCATCGTCCTAGCGACGCCTTCAATGCGTCGAAGTCACTAGCCGACGCCGCGCATCCCAAAGCTGGAAACGTTTCTTGATACCGGATCGATCATCCAGTTTTGGGATGGGTCCTGCCACCCAGAATAGCGCGGGCTATTGGTAATCTTCTGGTTTGATTTCAACCATGTCGTTGAGCCCACGAATGAGGTGGCTGGCAACCATGTTAAGGCCAGGCGCAGGCTCGCTCGGCGCTGGCGTATAGAGACCAGGTGTGTAGCCAATGCGTGCAAAGCGATCGACTAGCTCTTTGTCGCGAGAGATCACGTGATACGGCACAGTCCAAGGATCTCGATCCATGATCGCCACAGGACGACGCGGCTGGTGATCGCCGAGCACGATCGCCAAGACGTCACGGTCCGCTGGCATCTTATCCAAGTAGTCGACGATGGTGCGCAACGAGTAGCGAACGGCAGCCTCATAGCCCTCGTTGTAGTGTTTCCCCCCAATGAACGCATTATCGGGAAATCGCAGAGACTTCCGCTCGTGATACAGCGCTCCATCGCCAATCTCATCCCAGTCCTCAATGAACGCTGGAATCGTATCCCAGGGATGATGACTGCTTGTAAGTTTGTAGTACGCGAAGTGAGGGCGCTCACTTGCCTTGCTAAGAATTGTTCGCTCGACATGGTCAATGAGAAACTGGTCCGGCATATAGGACCACGACATGCGTGGCCCCTTGTAGCCAAAGTCATCCTTGGTAATGAACGTCTCAAAGGGAAATTTCTTACTGTAGTCCTCGTCAATCCTTGTGGTGTTTGATCCGGCAAAGACTGAGTGATAGCCCGCCTCATTAAACTGCTTCGGCATGCAGCTGCCCTTGGCTTGCATCAGAGAAAAGTAGGTTTTCTCCGTGTGCACCATCAGACGACACAGAATCGATGCATTGGCCAACCAGGAGCTTCCTCCAAAGACGGGCGCCTCATACACCATCGATCGTTGAGCATAGCCAGCGGCATCCAGCTGCCTCTGCTGCTCGGATAGGAAGACCCGAAAGTCGGCGTACTTCTCTGCCTCCATCAGAACTTGGCCGTACGACTCGACGACAAATACCAACACCGTGGGGCGTCGCAGGTTATCGCCAATCTTTAGGCGCTTGACCTTGGTCATCGTCTTTTCGATGGTCTTCGCGCGGGCCAGAATGCGTTCCTCGCGATGAATCGCCTCGTCAACTTGGTTGGCGAGCTCGACCGCCATGGAGCCGTTGAGCCCCATCAGAATTCCCCCAAGAAGCGTGTATGCACCGACGCTGCCCGCGATCGCAATGCGATGCTGTCGACCACAGTGTCCTTCGGCGATAAGTCTCGAGAGAGCCCAAGCTGCCCCACCGATCAAAGCAGCGATTGCCAAGGCCAAGAGCAGCATGCTAATCGCAAAGACAGCCCACGACTGCGCCTCGTACATCATCTTAAAGAGAGCCTGTACCTTGCTTGTGTGGTAGGCCAGCGTGAAATTATAGCCAAATTCGCGCAGTGCGATGCCCTGTGCGACTCCCAAGAGCACACAGGCCCCAAGGATGACAGGGACCACAAACAGGAGCACTCGACGACCACGACCGCGCAGACGTCCAAAACTTGTTCCTATCAGAATAATTCCGACTAGCAAGATGACGTCGACACTTGGTTGCAGTGCAATGCGCAGACTCCGGTAAGGCAGCCAATAAAACAGGGAGAATGCGACCTGGAGCAGGAGTATTGCTAGCACCAACGTCCCGATCCGCAGAGCCAGGCGCTGTCTCGGCGTGAGCTTCACCGGATCATCCTCAGCTGAGAGGTCACAGCGCACCAACGCGCTACTTGACGTAGGCTGGTGAGCAGCTCTGAAACACGACTAGGCACCTTGGGCGCCGCGAGGGTAGCACCCACGTGCGTGGGCGTACAGGATCGCCTAGTACAAGCGATACACGTGAAGCTGACGAGGCGGGAAGACTGGCAGAGCCAGTCTGTCCAGCGGGCGAGAAGACGAGTGAGCGCACCTGTGCAGCGCGACGCCTGCAACTCGGCTACTGCTGGATGGAAGCCTCCTTGCCGGAGTGTGGCGGTACGGTCCGGCGCCCGAAAGACATTGCCCGACGCTATTCGGCCGCCTTGGCATCGCGAGCTGTCTTCGCCGCAGCAAAGTCTCCCTCGACTGCTTCCGTTGGAAATGATGAACGGGGCAGGATGGCATCGCCCTCGATCACAAATTCACCGGCATTCGGATCACCGTGTGCGAAGACCTCCACGCCTTCAGCATTTTTCTTAATCGAACACTCTCCATCGGTTGCGGTCCAGTCACCAAACTTCTCTTTCCAGAGCGTGCACTTGCTGGCTTCATCCAAGACGTAGATGTCACCAGAGTCGTCGCAGAAAAGAACTTCTGCACCTCGGCGATAGCCAGCCGCGCCAAACCGAAGCTTGCCCCCAACCGACGTGAAGTTGCGCGGGAAGATCATGTTCTTGTCGTTCTTGAACCCCGCGTGGCAGGGTGACTCAATGACAAGAGTGAACGACTTCTCCTCTTCGCCATCCCAGGTTTTCACAGTATCGCCGGTGATGGTCCAGGCTTGAATGGTGCCGTTCTCTTTGGCCAACCACGAACCTTGCCAGGCCTTGGCTTTGCCCTCTTGGTCCCACGACGAGAAATCGGGCCCAGCAGCCTTCTTCGGCTCGTCCGGTGTCGTCTTCTTTACTTCGTCGCCGGATGGAGTTGGATCAGACTTCGGCTCATCCTTTGATTTGCCGCAGGCAGAAACGGCCAACGCAGAGACAGCTACAGGGAACAGAATCGAGGAGAGTTTCATGCCCTTTGTTTATCACGAATTCGCACCGGCTCCTGGGCCCGGCTCCTCGAAGCGGCTCGATAGCTTGAGCCCGCTGGATCGATCTTAGGCACAGTTTCGTCCAGCACGAAATTGATGATCGCGGGCCAGTTGCTTCGTGCCTAGCCCGAAGGAGCAAGTTGTTTCCGCTCAGACATCAGCGATTCAAGATTCGTTAGCAACGTTTCCACCGAGTACGGCTTGTGCAGCAAGAGTTCACCAGCAAGATCTTCTTTGGCAGTATAGCCAGAGACAAAGAGCACTTTGAGATCGGGAAGGGACTTTCGAAGCTGCACCAAGAGCTTTGGCCCGCTCATGCCGGGCATCACCACATCGGATACCAGCAAGTCGAAGGTTCGGTTTTCATCGTTCACAAGCCTGAGAGCCTCGAGGGGACCATGGGCAAACTCTGCCACCATGCCAGCAGACTCAAGAACCGCCCTGGTCGTTCTTCCAACGGAGGGAAGATCATCCACAACGAGTGCTTGCAAGCCCGCCAAACTCGCCACCTTTGAATCGGAGGTGACAATGGAAATCGCCGGTTTGGAAGTCATTGAATACCGCGGGAGTTCAATGATGAACGAGGTGCCCCGGCCCAACGTACTTTCGACTTTGATGGTGCCACCCGCTTGCGTCACAATGCCATAGGTCGTCGCAAGCCCAAGCCCGGTGCCTTCACCGGCCTTCTTGGTGGTGTAGAAGGGCTCGAAGACCCGGTCTGCAGTTTCCTGCGACATCCCATGTCCCTCATCCCGCACGACGATTGTCACCAATCCCTCGGGGCCTTTTACGGGCGCATCATCGTCCAAGTCCTCGAGCGGTCGGTTCTTCGTCTCGATGGTGATGGTTCCGCCATCGGGCATCGCATCAGAAGCATTGGCGACGATGTTGATGAGAACCTGCCTAAGCTGCGTCGGGTCGAGTCTGACGCGGGCATCAGGGACCAACTCGAGTTTCAGCTCAATGCTGTCTCGTACTAGCGTTTCGAGCATCTTGCGCAGCTCTTCTAAGAGAACTTCGCAGCTAAAAACACTTGCTTCCTGCGGTGTCTCCCGGGCAAAACGCAAGAGCTGTTCTGTTAGGGCAGCGGCATGCTCGGCCGCAGTTTCTACGAGCGTGAGAAACTCCTCTGAAGGAGAAGTTCGAAGCAGCGTGCAGGCGCCAAAGATGACAGTCAATTGATTGTTAAAGTCGTGGGCGACGCCTCCTGCCAGGCGGCCAACGGTCTCGAGACGACGCGATTCTTCGAGGGCCTGCTCTAGCCGCTCTTCGCGACCACGAGCGAGCACTTGTTCGGTGGTGTCGCGAATGCTGGCCAAGTAGCCAGATTCATCCTCCGTAAGGTGCGCCTCAAAGTACCTCTGGGTTCCATCAGAACGCAGCAGCTGGCCGCTCTGAAGCAGATAGCCCTGGCGCTGCACGCTGCGCAACTGCTCTGTCGTACAGATGCCGAGGTCCTGAACCGTAGCACCCTCAAGTTTCGTCACATCTTGTCCACACAAGACCTCCGCCGCAGGGTTGCAGAGCATGATCTCGCCAGCTTCTGACAAGCGCAAGATCGCGTCTGGTGCGTCCTCGATCATCAGGCGCATTTGCTCACCAACCGCGCGTCGCTCTGCTTCCTGGTCTGCGATGTACACTCCACCCAAGAACAGCAGTAGTGGCACCCCCACGTTCCCAATGATGACGAAGTGCAGTGTGGATGCATCCACGTTGGGATCTAGCCACAGAAGTTCGGTGCCACCGTTCACTACCAAGATCAGGAGTGCGCTTGTTCTCAATGGCAGCGTGATCACCGAAATGATGATTCCATTGATTGCGAAGAAGGCGACGTGCGTCTGTCCAATGGCCGAGGCGAGCAACAAGAGAGATGAGGTGAATGCGAGCATCGTCGCAGCTCGTTCAAGCCGCCCCTGTCGCGACCAGCGAAAGGCGAGGTAATACGGTCCCAAGGCGACAATGCCCGCCCAGAAAACGACGGAATGATGGGCCGGCCCTGGCAAGAGCTGCGGCAGAATCGCGATTCCGAAACCACATGCGAACAATGTCATTAGCAGCGACACGCCGGCGTGAATTCGAGCTCGTCGGCGCAAGCTTGCACCACGCACCTGTGGCAAGGGCTCGAGCAGCCCTCCAAACCTCAGCCCATGCCTACCCTCCATACCCTCCGAAAGGATATCTGAGATTGGCTCTAGGCTCCACTCCGGTCCATGCCCCCACAGAGGGGGCACGCCATTGCGGCCACTTAGCGCAAGCCAAGTCCTGAAAACGCTACCCTCCGCAAACTCCTTACTACAGCAACACCATTAGTGCGGTTCAAATCGTCACAGTGCAAACGAGCTTATGGTCATCGTCAATCACGGGCAGACAACGGAAGGCATGATCGAGCAAGAGTCTGCCAGCGTCATACGCCGTGGCGTTCTGATCGATAGTCCAGACATCTCTGGTGCCATCACCTTCTTGACCGGGCTGTTAGGGGCATGGTGATGCACTCGCAGGATATCGCGATGTGTAACAGAGAGTGAGAACTCTTGTGACTCGGAAGAAATCCGCTCGCTACGAACAACTCTCAAACACCCAATCGGCGCAGGTGCAATCCTCACCATTGCAGGTGCAATCGATGCCTTCGTAGGTGGGCTCGCAATCCGCGCGCGATACACACTGGGCCTCCGATTGTATGTTGCAGGCTGGCAGAACATCACACTCATCGAAAGGAATACAGAAGCCGGTGTAGCAGTTGTCGGCGATTCCAGGGGTCGTTCCGTCTGGGCACTCCGGTGGTACAATTTCGCACAGCGCGTCTCCTACGCAGCTTCCCGGAGGGGCACCACCACCGGGTTCGTTGATGCAAGCGAAGAAGCTTCCGACGCCGCCAGCAGGTCCAAGCCCGTGGACTGCAGCGCACTCATTATGACGGGCACACTCTTCTGCATCGTAGGTATTGCAGCCATCAACCGAGAAACCACCACCAGGTGTTATCGCCCAGCACTGATTGAACGAAGGCGCGGCATCGCACGCGCCACCACACGAATCAATGTAGGAGCCACGACACTCCTCAGCTTGCAGACAATCCGCTTCGACCAAACCTTCACAAAATCCATCGCAGAATCCCCAATCGGGAATCGGCGCCTGATCGGCAGCTTGCGGTTCGGCCGGTCCACCGTAGTCGCCACAGGTGGTTCCGCTGCCGCCACCGCCACCGCCAAAGTACTCGCACTGCCCTGAGTATGGATTGCGCTGGCCGGGTAGTGGGTCAGCGCCCTGATTGCCTTGTAGCGTCACGCAGTCGTCTTCGTAGTAACAACCGGCAGCAAGACTGGTACTGAGGGCAAGGGCTAGGGCAAGGCGCAGGCTCATTGAGATTCTCCAAGGGCGAGTGGCGTACGAAATAGAATCTGCCAAAGCAGCAAACTTCAGACCAGACTCTAAGCCCTTGGGATTGCATCCGGCCCTCGGAGTTCCTTCTCAGAAATCCGAGGCCAGCCCACGGCTTTTCAGGTTGCCTGAAGCTTAGAACTTGAAGTTCGAACCAACCGAACCTTTGACGTTGCTAATTTTGTAGATGTGTGGCGAAGCGTGCTCTTTGCTGTGCTCTTCGCAGAACCAGGTCTCGCCATCGGTGGCTTTGCGTACTTGTACACAGGCTTTGCATGGTGGTTCAGGCAAGAACTCGTTCTCGTCTCCGGACACCCCTGCGGTGTTGTTTCTCGCGACAAGCACGGGACAAGGTGCGTGACGAACAATCTTCTCGGCGACAGAACCGACAAGCCAGCGCTTCACGCCCACGCGGCTGTTGGTGCCAACGATGCACAGGTCTGCGTGCGTCTCGTAACAAAGCGAGACCAGCTCTTCGGCGGGCTTGCCAATTCGAGCATGCACGTAGAGTTTGGTGCTTGCATCGGGGCCCTCTTCAATGCGCTCGCCAACGAGTTCGCGGAGCCTATCCAAGATTGCATTCGATGCGTCGAAGCTCCCTTCAATCGCAGCGATTGGACTCTTGCTATCAGCTCGCAGCCCGAGACCGTTGCGATTGTCAAGAACGGACGCCACGTGGATCGAAGCTGGTGAGCGGACGCTTGCTTCCTCCAACGCGCGATCGAGGCCAATCCAACTGGACTCCGAGAAATCGAATCCCACGACGATGTTTGTGCGTTCTGCCATGATGAGGGGACGATAGTCGAGAGTGGCGATCGGCGCTATCCTTTTGGCCCCTCCTCGATGGCTATGAAGGCACGATTTTGCGATCGGCGTCCCCGGACTGGTGCCAGATCCAGGAGCATAGAAACCAGCTAGTGTGCGGCTCAGAGGAATAGAAATGTGCTGGCGACGGGAGCTCGTTCTTTGACAAGGCGCGAAGGACGACCTTGCTGGGGCAAGGAAGGATC
>JANTGM010000096.1 GCA_024762925.1 Kofleriaceae bacterium
TCTTCGCCCTTTGAACGCCTTCGGCTCATCGTTGCTCAGATCCTTCCTTGCCCCAGCAAGGTCGTCCTTCGCGCCTTGTCAAAGAACGAGCTCCCGTTGCCAGCACATTTCTATTCCTCTGAGCCGCACACTAGTTGAGTGCCGTTGCCAACAGCTCCTTGACCTTCTCTGCGTTTGCTTTGCCCTGTGATGCCCGCATGACCTGACCTACGAAGAAGCCCATAAGTGCGTGTTTGCCACCCTTGTATGCTTCCACTTTGCCAGGGTTGTCAGCGACGACCTTGTCGACGATAGGCTGAATGCTCGCATCATCGCTCACTTGCTCGAGCCCTTGGCTGCGAATGCGTTCTTCCGCCGAGCCGCGCTCCTTTGCCAGTTCCGTCCACAATGCTCGGGCCGCTGCCGTCGAAATGCGCGACTCGGACGCTTCGATCACTGCGAGAAATTCTGAGGCCTCACTTGCAAACGGAATCGGCTCATCATCGTCTCGCGGGTGTTCGTTAAGGAGCCATTTTGCTCCGAGTTCCCAGGAGACTCCGGCAGTTGCCAGGGCTTCGAGTCTGTCGCCCCATGCGATAGAGCCCGATAGCACGTCCGCATCCCCTTCTGAGAGACCAACGTCTTGGTAGCGGGCGAAGCGCTCCGCGAGCTTGCGATTTCGCTCACGAGCAGCGGCGCGAATTTCGGCCTTACTGCGGCTCTTTGGACGAGTAACGGAGCGAGCGCTCTTTGTGTGTTCGATGGGCTTTGCTGGCTCCTCAACGTCTCGTTTCGCCCACGAGTCTTTGAGGCCAATCACCCGATTGAAAATCAACGCATCTGGTCGAGAGTCCACGGAATCGGGGATGAAATAGCCTTGACGTTCAAACTGGAAACGTGGCCCAACACCCTCGCCCAAGACGCCCGGCTCCACAAAGGCCTTGAGCGTTTCGAGTGAATCTACATTGAGGTAGTCAAGGAAGTTCCCCCCTGCATCGGGGTTTGCGGACTTGAAGAGACGATCGTAGATTCGTACCTCAGCGGAACGTGCGTCAGCTGCATTCACCCAGTGAATAATGCCCCAGACCTTTTCGCCCTCTGGAGCACTGCCACCAAGCGTTGAGTCGTCGAAAGTGCATCGGACTTCCGTGACGTTCCCCGCTTCATCCTTTACGGCCTCATCGCAACGGACGCAGTAGCCGTAACGAAGCCGAATCCAGCGACCCGGCGCCATTCGACGAAAGCCTTTGCTTGGCTCTTCCTCGAAGTCAGTTGCTTCGATGTAGAGGTTCTTGCCAAAGAGAACCTCGCGCTCGCCAGGCTTGCCAATATCTGGCGGAAAGAATGGTACGGTTAGCGATTCAGACTTGCCTTCTTCGTAGTTGGTGATGGTGAGGCGAATCGGGCGCAGTACCGCCATCACGCGCGGAGCGATGGGGTTCAGATCGTCTCGAACGGCGTACTCCAGTTTGCCCATGTCGACGGTGCTGTTGTTCTTGGAGACGCCAATGAGGTCGCAGAAACGCACAATCGCTTCTGGCCGATAGCCTCGTCGCCGCATTCCCGAGATGGTGAGCATGCGCGGATCGTCCCAACCACTTACGTGCCCCTGTTCAACAAGCTGGAGAAGCTTACGCTTGCTCATGACCGTGTAGTCCAGGCCGAGCCGGGCGAATTCTATTTGCTCGGGAACGTTTGACAGGCCGGAATTGGCAACGACCCAGTCGTAGAGTGGGCGGTTGTTTTCGAACTCCAATGTGCAAATCGAGTGTGTGATGCCTTCAATGGCATCCTCGAGAGGATGAGCGAAGTCGTACATGGGATAGATACACCAAGTGTCGCCCGTTCGATGGTGGGGCTGATGACGAATTCGATACAGTAGTGGGTCGCGCATCTTCATATTCGATGCACGCATGTCGATCTTTGCACGAAGTACGTGTGCACCGTCTTCGAACTCTCCCGCACGCATCCGCCCGAAGAGGTCGAGATTCTCGTCTACCGTACGCGTGCGATGTGGGCTGTCTTTGCCGGCATCTTTGAGTGAGCCTCGGTACGCGCGAATCTCCTCTTCGTTCAAGCTGCAGACGTAGGCCTTCCCGCGCTTTATGAGCGAAACAGCAATCTCATAAAACTTCTCAAAGTAGTCCGATGCAAAGAGCGCTTCGCTTCCAAAATCGAATCCAAGCCATCGCACGTCAGCGCAGATCGAGTCGACGTATTCCTGATCCTCTTTCGCAGGGTTGGTGTCATCGAAACGCAGGTTGCAGGTGCCGCCATACTGCTGAGCCAATCCAAAGTTCAGACAAATCGACTTTGCGTGCCCAATGTGCAAATAGCCGTTGGGTTCAGGCGGAAAGCGCGTTCGCACCTCGGTCCGCTTGCCGCTCTCCAGGTCGGCGTCGATGATGTCGCGAATAAAATCACTTGCTTTGGATGTCACAACTCAGCTCCTTAAGAAGCGGAGTGTACGCAACCGGGGCCCGACTACAAGCCTTGCTCGAACACCAGTGCCCCGTGCTTTTCTACACAGCGAATTTTCGAGAAACCAACATCAGAGAGTGCTGAGGAGAAGCGGCCAATTGTGGGGCGCATTCCTTCGTCAGAGCATGTGCCAGAGACCAAGTTCAGCGTGTTGCCCTGTGCCGATACCGTTGACCAAAGCCGGCTTTCACGAAGCCCTTGCTCAAATCTCGCCAATGCTTGGCTGCGCTGTTCACTCTCAGATTCGGGCATTTCATCGATCGTGATGCCAACCTCGCCGCTCTCGCTGGGAGGCGCCACAGTCGGAGACTCGAACTCTTCTGTCTCGTCGTCCTCCTCTGCGATCTCAGATGCTGCAGGAGCTGGTCTCTTGTCGTCCCCCATTGCGGCATAGGCCACAACCGCAATCACAAGAACCAGTGCGCCAATGCCAATCCAGAGCGATGTCTGGGATTCTTGGCCAAGGGCCGTGGCACCAGCAACGGTTTCGGAACGCTTGCGATTCTCGGGAAGTGGCATCGTGCAGCGAGGACATCGCGGGTAGCCAGGCTGCACGAGCAGGCCGCAGCCTTTGCATTGGTGTTCGCGGGCGATTGCCATAGCACCTTAGTTTAGATCTCCTGGAGCAAGCGACAAAGAAAGCACCTGATTGTTACCGAGGTGTCTGAAATCGCTTAGCTATTAGGAGCATCGATAGCTCTCTTAAATGCTTTGGCTTCCCCAGTGTCCTACATCAGGCTACAAGAGCCCGAACTCCCCCCAATGCTCACCCCCCGAAATGGAGCGAACTATGACGAACCTACTCAGAACAACTCTTTGCCTTGGCCTCGCCACATCTCTCGGTGCCTGTGCAGCGGCTTCCGATGAGCGCGACTATTCCGATTCACCGCCGCTGGCCAACGTTGATGAGCTCCTTGCTGGCGCGCCCAAAGCAGATGACATCGAGCGCATTCCACGCAAGGCCGATGAGTTCCTGCCAACGTCGCACGATCTACTGGACTTTCAGTCACCAGTTCGCAGCCAGGGACGACGGGGCGTCTGCTCGATTTTCTCCACGGTTGCTCTCATGGAGCACCTCTACATTGTTGAGGGAACACATCTGGAGCCCGATTTCTCTGAACAGTACCTACAGTGGTCTGCCAAGTTCGAGGTGAACTCCTTCCCCTCCACAAGCGGGTCGAATGCGACGTACAACCTTCAGGCAATCAACCGCTTCGGCATCGTCGACGAAGCAACGTATCCGTACCAAAACGATCAGTGGGGCACGAGCGATGACCCTGCGTGTGACGGTGAAGACGATCAACCCACTCGCTGTTACACCAACGGGCACCCGAGCGATGACGTCAAGGCCGCGAAGAAGTACTTCTTGCCTCGCAACCGCTGGCTTCACCACGGCGACATCAAGAGTCACATGATGCAGAGTGGCACTGGTGCCATCGTCGGACTCACCTTCTTCTACCAAAGCTGGAACCACCGCAAGTCGGAGCTGCAGCGCAACCTCGATTCTTGGGATCAAGGATTCGTTACCTATCCTAGCGAAGAAGACAAAGAGATTAGCCTCGAGAAGCGCGCTGGTCACTCCATCCTTCTCGTTGGATGGGATGATGAGCAAGAGATGCCAACACTTGATGGCGACGGCAATCCTGTTCTCGACAGCAATGGCGATGTCGTTATGGAGACCGGTTGTTACATCTTCAAGAACAGCTGGGGTACCAGTGGCTTCGGCATCGATAGCAAGTGGGGCCCAGGCTACGGCTGCATCTCCTACAAGTATGTCAACGAGTACGGGCGACTTCGCAGCGCTGGCTTGCCTGACATCGAAGTTCCAGAAGAGATCTGCGGTGATGACATTGATAACGATGGCAACTCTCTAACCGACTGCGAAGATCTCGCATGCGCGGCTGAGCCGGAGTGTCAGACCGCCAATGAGCTGAGCTTTGAAGGCGAGGGCGGAATCTCAATCCCTGATAACGATCCTGTTGGCATCGGTAGCAGCATCTCGATTAGCGACGTAGCGAAGATTCGAGGACTGCGCGTAGAAGTGGATATCTCCCACACATACCGAAGCGATCTGCGAGTTTCTCTGCATCGTGGTAGCGAAGCGATTGTTCTGCACGACCGCACAGGTGGTGGAGCAGATGATCTCTCGCTGGATATTTCGCTCGACGATTGGAACGATAGCGATCTCCAAGGTGACTACCGGCTTGTGATTGTTGACTCAGCTCGCATCGACGTTGGAACGCTCAACAGCTGGCGTCTCACTGCAACTGTCGACTAACAAACGCGCCTTTTTCGAAGGTCAAGAAAACGGCAAGTCGCGCGACTCGGAGATCACTTCGAGTTGCGTTTTTGCGTTCGGTCGATCTCGGAGATCTTCTAAAGCGCACTTATCCACAGCATTTCGATACTTTGCGTGTGCCAAAAACTGGCCCGGGGATTCAGGGAACGATAGTGATTAACTATGTCGTTTGCTTCGCCCGGGGTTGGGGGTGCTCAACGGACGTCTCAGTCCGCTCAAGTACAAGTCGTACGCCCGCGTCCGTGCCTCACACTCTACACGGACAAACTCCTTGTTGACGTTAGTGAGAGCTACGAACCAAAGTACGAAGAGATTGAAGCCGCACTAATCTCGCTGGGCTTCGACTATGGCGGAACGGTGGTCTCATCGAGCGACATCTCGCCCAAGGTCTATGGTGATGCCAATTCGAACTATCAGATCTTCGATCGCGACCAGGAGTTTGAAAGCCAGGCACGCTACCTTGTAGAGAGCTTTGGTGCCGTTGAACTCAGTTGTCTAGACGATTATGCGACCGTGCCAGGTTCGAGAGCCGACTACATGGTGCAGGTGGATGGCGATGTTCATGGGATTTGCACCTTCAGCGCCTATGCCTTGCCACAGCTACGCAACTTGGCTTGGAACGTTTCCATCGATGACGACTACAAGTGGAAGGTCGTCGATGCGAAGACCGAGTGGTATGCGCATGTTGAGTCGGAAGACGGGGAACAGAAGGAGGGGGATTGGTTCAGCATGGAGCTTGGGGTCAACCTTGGAGGCAACCAAGTAAACCTCCTTCCCGTCTTGCTCGAGTATCTTGAGCAGAGTCAGGCGTCCACCCTTGCGGGACTTATGCGCAGCTATCGGCGCTGCGTGGCACTTCCTATCGGTGATGGTCGCTATCTCACCGTGCCAACCGAGCGCTTCAAGATGGTGATGCAGGTGCTCACCCAAATGTACAAAGAGGGCAGCGCCTCATCCGAGCATGTAGCCTTTCCCGAAGTGGAGGCGGGACTGCTCGGCCAGCTAGGCCTCGCATTCGAAGATGACGAAGCGGGCGTGCTCGGGTGGACTGGTGAGACGCGTCTTAGCGACCGAGGGGTTGCGCTAACTCGGGGCCACGAGAAGACGCTCGTTGCCTCGCCAGTCGGCTTGCAAGCGACGTTGCGACCGTATCAGCGCGAAGGTCTGAGCTTCTTGCAGCATCTTCGAGAGCACAATGTTGGTGGTGTTCTGGCCGATGATATGGGGCTTGGAAAAACGCTACAGACGATTTCACACATGCTAGCCGAGAAGGTTAGCGGTCGCATGGACAAGCCAAGTCTGGTGATTGCTCCTACGAGTTTAGTGGGAAACTGGCAGCGCGAGATTGCAAAGTTTGCTCCGCAGATGTCGACGCTAATCTTGCACGGACCGAAACGCCGTCGGTATTTCTCTGAAATCGACAAGGTAGACGTCGTCATTACTACCTATCCTTGCATCACGCGAGATCTGGAAGAGCTTGGTGAACGCGCGTTTTACTTCCTGATTCTCGATGAAGCGCACACGATCAAGAACAACACGAGCCAAGCGTTCAAGACTGTCAAAAAGATTCAGTGCGACTACCCTCTCTGCATTACCGGGACTCCTGTCGAAAATCACTTAGAGGAGCTTTGGTCGCTTTTTGACTTCTCGGTGCCCGGGCTCTTGGGCGATGTGAGACGCTTCCGGACCAAGTACCGCTATCCAATTGAACGGGAGGGCAAGAACGAGCGGCTCGAGCAGCTTCGGGAACTTGTGCAGCCGTACATTCTTCGTCGCAACAAAGAGCAGGTGGCAACTGAGCTGCCGCCAAAGACGGAGATCATTCGTCCTGTTGATCTCACGGGGAGTCAACGCGACTTCTACGAGAGCATTCGGGTCTCGGCACATGCTCGGGTTCGCAAGGTGATTCGCGCAAAGGGGCTAGCGGGCTCGACGATTGCAATCCTCGACGCGCTGATGAAGCTGCGCCAGGTGTGTTGCGACCCGCGTCTTGTGAACGTTCGCGGTGCCGAGATGGTTCAAGAGTCGGCCAAGTTTCAGCTGCTCTTCGAGTTGGTTCCCAACCTGCTCAGCCAAGGACGTCGGATACTTATCTTCTCGCAATTCACGAGCATGCTCGATCTCATGGGCCAAGAACTTCATGCTCGCGGCACTAGCTTCCAGAGCCTCACAGGATCCACTCGCAATCGCCAAGCCGAGATAGATGCGTTTGAGGGGGGAAACTCAGATGTTTTCCTATTGAGCCTCAAAGCGGCAGGCACCGGGCTCAACCTAACCAGCGCTGACACCGTGATTCACTACGACCCTTGGTGGAACCCCGCCGCACAAGCTCAGGCAACGGATCGAGCGTATCGTATTGGGCAAAAAAAGCCTGTCTTCGTCTACAATCTCATTGTCGCAGGCAGCGTGGAGGAGCAGATGATCCAGCTTCAGAGACGCAAGCGCTTCTTGGCAACCAGCATCCTCGAAGGCGGCAGTGGCGCAGGACTCGAGCTCTCTGCAGACGACGTAGATGGCCTCTTCGCGCCGCTTGGCAAGCAACGCTAGCTGCCAAATCGATTTCACCGGTGCAAGCACTCGCTGTCGGCTGGAACCAGCGGTGTTTGGAACTGCCAGGGCTTTCAGATTACTCTTTCAGCGTCATGTGTCGAAACATCAAGGTTCTCGCCAATTTCGATCCGCCTGCAACCGAGGAAGAAATCCACGCCTCTGCATTGCAGTTTGTTCGCAAGTTGTCGGGTACCACCAAGCCTTCGAAGGCAAATCAAGAGGCCTTTGACACCGCCGTTCAGCAGGTAAGTGCTGCGGCAGCAGAACTCCTGGAGCAACTCGTTACGACCAGCGCGCCAAAGAATCGCGAAGTGGAAGCTCTGAAGGCCAGGGCGCGCAACAAAAAGCGGTTTGGCTAGGGGCTGCTAGCGATTGCCGTGCCGCTCTCGGGCAAGCTAGTGACCCACTTTGAAGGCTCGTTTGCCATCACTGATATTGAAGGCATCTAGCTCAGACCATTGGCTCACAAAGACGCGGTCATCTGTTATGTCGAGCGCTCGAACCACGTATGTGGTGCGCTTGGGCAGCTTGCTATCCCACTTGCGATCGCCGCTGACTGGGTCAAAGCAGACAACATGAGGACTGTCCTTCTTGGGAACATAGACCGATGCCACACACTGAGAATTCGCTACGACAAGTTCTGGTGCGCCTTCTTTGACTCCAAGTGGATCTAGGGCCGGTAAGGTGCTCGACCAGTCGACTGTGTATTTCGGGCCGTGCGACTTTTTGCGGGACGTTTTGCGTCGCTTCTTCTTGTTGGAACTTGCCTGCTCCGGGGCTTCGGCGGGCACATCGAGTTTCGAGTCATGAAAGTACGCAATCATGGGAACGCGGGTGCCGCTCGATTTATGTCCGAGGGCCACGTAGCGCCCTGGCTGGTTGAGGAAGGCAACGGTCTCGCGAATCTTCATACCTTCGACTTTCACTTTGCGAGTGTGGCCGCGCTTGTCTTGGGAGTAATCGACGTCTACTTGACCGTGCTCCTCGCCTGTTGCAATGCGTGCACACCCTTCGGGCTTGCCACTGAGTGGAGTGAACTCTCCGGTCGCAAGGTCCATGCTCTTCCACTTCTTGTCTTTGAGGTGGACGGCAAGGCTGCTCTTGCTATCCGCACAGAGGCCCGCGAGCTTCTCACCCAGAGAGACCTTGAAGAGGCGAACGCCATCACCCGCAGAAAAGCCCGAGATGTTTCCGCGGCTATCACTCTGTACGATGGTGGAGTGGTGGAGCGCCGTGGTGCCAGCAGTTGCATCGTTGTGGTTTCCGAAGCGCTCCGACTCCCAGTGCTTGTGCCCTGTAAGCCCATCAAATGCGGCGAGATGATAGCTATCGTTGTTTTGAACGTAGCGGACCAACGAGATAACGTCGCGATGGCCATCGCCGTCGACGTCGTGAAGAAGCGCATTGCCCATGCCGGCGTAGAGCATTGGACTGTCACCGGTAATGGTATCAGCGACATCGGAAACGGCATTGCTGAGCTTGCGAAGGCCTCCAGTCTGCTTCATGGTCGTGTAGAGCACCGCTCCTCCTGTAATGAGAGGAAGAAGCGTCACAATGCTCACGATCCACCCCAGACCGTGCTTTTGTTGCGCGACCGGCATGCGCCTCTCCGCTGGTGGTGGCGGTGGCATCTGAACTTTGCGCTCAAGGAAGCGAGTTCGATGCTGGATGCGCGACTGGGTACCGCAGTACTTGCAGGTAATCGTGTGCGCGGCCTCAGAAGCTTCAAGTCCTGCTGCACAGTTTGGGCACTTCATGGAAATTGCACGCATCGCTAGACTCCAAGCCTAGCAGCTTTGTGCAATTACGGGATCACCGGTTCAATTTCTGCGGTTTGCTATGGTCACACCATGCAGAACGCCCGTGCAGCCACGATTGCGATGCTGGTTCTTGGACTGTTTGCGTGTGAACCAAAGCCCACAGAGCAGTCGTCGGGGCCGCAGATTTCAAAGGCCGAAGCAGGCCCAGTGCAGGAGGTTGTGAAGAGCGCCATGCTTGAGGCGAAACGCGACGGACGTCGGCTTGTTGTCTACGTTGGAGCGTCATGGTGCGAACCTTGCCAAGTCTTCCTCGATGGTGTCATCGCCAACAAACTGCCTGCCTCCCTAGGTGATGTGCGAATCCTGAAATTCGACAATGATGTCGATGATGCTCGGCTTGAGAAGGCGAACTATGGCGGCCGCATGATTCCGCGGTTTGTGAAACCGCTCGCAGATGGAACAGGGAGCAGCAATCGCTTTGAAGGCTCGGTAAAGGGGGCGGCCGCTTTGGACAACATTGTTCCGCGCCTCGAAGCGCTCTTGTCCCAGTCTGGTCGGCTCTGAGCCAATGTTGCACGCTCCGATGAGAGTGCCAGCAAACATGGTTCTTGCTGCCACCCGTTCACCAAACTCGCCTCCCACGAAGCGGCCGAAACGCAACAACGCCTCGCAATCTGCGAGGCGCCGAGGCATTTGGGTTGGATGTTCCTTAGTCCATGTCACCAAGTCGGCGCAGAGCGATGGTGCCCTTGGAGGCCGCGCTTGGAATCCAGCGAATGTCGTTTGGAGCGCCGTTGTCGTCTAGACGGTCAAGAAGCTTCTCTTTCTTGATGTCGCTTAGGTAGATGAGTGCGTCGCTCATTTGGCCGAGAACAAACTGGGCTCCGTTAAGGCGTTGCAGGTCTTCGTCGCTAGCGCTTCCGCTATCAACTTTGGCCTGAAGCTCCTGAATCAAGTCGATGTACTCCGACTCGTTGCCGAGCTCGATTTGCACTTCGTTCACAAGAACCGTGTGGAAGACTTTTGCTGGGTCGAGAGGGATGTCGATCTTGCGGTCGGCTTCGGGAATCGCAATCCACTCCTCACGAGTCATCATCTCAGCCATATCCATTGTATCGATCATGAAGTTGCCAAAGGGGCGGTTGGAAGAAGGTACGTAGGTCTCACGAGCCTGGTCGAACCAGAGGCCGAGGGCTACCGACCCAGCAGCTTCGACCTGGCGTTGGCTGTACTTGGTGCTCTTAAACTCCAGGTGCTGACCCAGGGCGTTCCAGATTTCGTCGTCAACAGTCTCGAAGTCTTCGAAGTCATCGTTGCCGGCTGCGAGCTCATTGGCCCCGAAGGTGTTGAAGTCTGCGATTTGGTCAGCTCTGTCGCTTGCGCCATCGATGCTCTTCCAGCGTGCGAGGAAGGCGTGTGAGGTGCGCTTGCGCTCAAGAGAAGAGTTCTGAGACTCCTGCCATAGCTCGAACATTTCCATGTACTCGTCAAAGTCCAGGCCGCTGGTAGCGCTGATTTCGCGGTCCAGGTTGTCTACGACTTCGCCAAACTCGTGGAAGACTTCATCGATAGTCTCTGCAATGACGCGGTTCTTTTCAAGCTCAACCAAATCGTCGGCGCTGGAGCTGAGCTCATCTGGCCAGTTGATGTTTGCGACTGTGACATCCATGCTGGAGTCGATTGCGAGGAGCTGGCTGCGGGCGCGGTCGGCAATGAGTTCGCCGCTGTTGATGTCGCCGGCCATCGCGATGAGGTCCTCTACCTCGCTACGAGTCTGTCCTGTGACGCGTCCTGAATCAATCGCTGCTTGCGCAGAGGCTTGGATTTCGCGGATGCGCTGGCGGCCATTGGCGTAGAAGTCGCGCATATCGCTCACGGAGGCGAGATCCAGGTGGAAGCGGCTACGAGTTGAGCGGAGGTGAACCTTTGGGTCGAGAACAAGGACATCCTTCTCGCTTCCGATGTCGGGAAGGCGGTTGTTCTCGTTGAGCCGGTCGTAAATCTCTTTCACAGGCTGTAGGGGACTGTCTGAGCCAGACCACGGTGCTTTTCCACGCATGACGTCGTTCTCAAGGGTTGCCATGTGGCGGTCACCGCTGGTTCGAACGTCGACTTTTGATGCACGCTTCAAGCCGTTCTCGTCGACAAAGGAGCCGAATTTGGCGGCGATGAGAAGCCGGCGAACAGCGTCAGGAGTATCCCAACGGACCCGTCCGCGAAGCAGTTGCTCGTTGCGAGTGAGTCGGTAGTCGAAGCTATCGAAGTAGATGTCGTCCATGATGTCGGTGCCGAGTCGCAGCTCGCGCTCGCCGCCATCTTCGTCTGGCTGGTACCGATCGTTCTCAATGGAGAGTGGCAAGAAGGCGAGACCCTCGCGTGCTTGGTGCGAATTGGAGTCCCAAGGCATCTCGTCAATGTTGAAGGAGTAGGAGAAAGACTCCATGACGCGCGCCTTGGCAATCCGGGAAAAGATGGTGCGGTCGCGGCTGTCGGTGTCCGTAAGAATCTCATGAAGCTTGGCACCTGTGAGTCCTTCAACGGTCATTGCGGCTTCAAGCTCAACAGCGTCGCGCTCAAATCCGCCGCCCGTGGAACCTGCGAACGTGTCAGCGTTGATGAATGGTCGGGTCTCAAGGTCAACTTCGCAACGCTTGAGGATGGCCGCAACGATGTGATCAAGAACGACTGGGCCAACAAAGTCGATGCGGTCGAGTTCGTCGAGGTCATCATAGAGGTCGTCATCGCCGGTACCGATATCCCCATCGGGGCCTGCTCGGTGGGTAACGATGTTCTTGGCGACTTCCGCGGAGATGCCAGCGCGGGTGAGACGGGCAACGCGGGTTTCACTTTCGTTGACGAAGTTTAGAACCTCAGACAATTGGCAGGTGCTAAACTCGCTGTCGGATTTTGCGTTGGCGCCACCAAAGGAGTCGTTGCGGCCATCGGTGACTCCATCAGCTCCACATGCGGTGAGAGCGAGAGCTAGACCGAGGGCTGCGGTGTTGAGGACAGTTGCAAGTGATGAGAGTTTCTTCATGGTGATGACCTGTGTGTGTGAGGTGGGATAGTGTGCTTGCCCTTCCCACAAAGCATGAACTGGGCCAAGTGTAAGCTGTTGAAATTGCGCGATGTTCTGCTGGGGTTTATGAGGACCTGGGGCCGATTTGCCGGCGAGTAAACTGGCCACTAGCTCCAGCGGACGCTTCATCAATGCCCACCAAACTAGCAATCGTCGTCGGCCAAACACGGGAGCTGGCAGGTAACCATTCGAACGAAGCCCACCAAACTAGCCACTGTGCAGCGATCGTTTGCTTGCCACCGTCCGATTAAAAGTCTTCAGAAGAATCCTTTCACCACACCGCCTCGTGATAGAGGAGTGGGGTGAATCGACTGGGTGTGTGGATCGTTCCTCTGCTTCTTCTGGCCTCGGAGGGCAGTGCGTCCGCAGGTGGCCTCTTTGTTCCTGGAGCGGGGCCATCAGCACAGGGGCGTGCTGGCGCTTTTGTCGCTCGAGCCGACGACCCAACCACGATGTCTCACAACGTTGCAGGCTTTGCGAAGCTCGATGGCACCCAGCTCTACATCGGTTCGAACTTTCTGCGATATGTTCTGAGCTACCAGCGCACCGGAAACTATGAGGCAGCACCTGTTGGCGAAGATGCTCTTCCCTATGAAGGCCAGCCCTATCCCAAAGTCGAGAACAACGGGGATGCTGCGATCGGACCTTTGGGTTCACAGATACTGCCATCCTTTGTAGTCACAACAGATCTCGGTCATCCCGAATGGCCTGTGCGATTTGCGGCCGGTCTCTACTCAGTGCAGGCGTTCCCACACCGCGAGTTCAGTCGAGAGGTCACTCTGGACTCCGGAGAAGTCGTTCCGGCTCCGCAACGCTACGATGTCGTCACGCAGGACATCGTGCTCTCTGCACCTTCGCTGGCGGTGAGCTACTCGCCCACCAACACGATCGACATAGGAATTCGCGGCAGCTGGGGCTTTGGGTCGTTCAAAGGCTCGAAGACGGTATGGACACTAGCGAACTACGAAGAGAGTCCAAACCGGGACGCGACATTCACCCTCGCAGAAGCCAAGGACAACTTCATTCCCACCATGGGCCTCGGCATCCTTTACCGACCATCGAGCAGCTTTGAGTTTGGCGCCGCTTGGAACTCGCAAGGGCAAATCGAAGGCAAGGGAACGGGTTCATCGGTGATTACGGGAAGTCCTTTCGGAGATGCCACGGTCGAAGTCATTCCGCGTCCCGATGCCACCGCGCAATGTGCGCCAGGAGGCGTTCCCGGAGCACTCAAAGCTTGCCTCTCTCTCACGCTCGCTCAAAACGCGACAGTTGGCGGGCGCTGGATTCATCGGGAAGCCGATGGGCGTGAGAAGGCTGACATTGAGCTCAACGTGAAGTGGGAAGACTGGAGCGTTGCGAATGAGTCCACCGTGCAGGTTGATGGCATGGTGAATGTCACGGGTGGTCTTCTTGAAACGGTCGCCAACCCGCATGGCTATCAAGACGTCATCTCCACGCGACTTGGCGGCAGCTACCGATTGAACGTCGGGGGTGGGCGATTGGAACTCCGGGGTGGCGCCGCCTACGACACGGCAACAGCTCCGGCCTCATGGACACGGGCCGACCAAGACGGAAAACGCCGTGCGACCTTTGCAACCGGACTGGGCTACGAGTATGGGCGCTACCGGTTCGACTTGGGGTTCGGTGCTGTTTGGGAGCCAGATATCACCGTCGGGCAATGCAAGGGACCCAACGGTCCAAGCCGCGAGTCGCCTGGCTGTGAGGATGGAGTAGAGCCGGTGAACCCCACACCTGCTCAGCCACTCTTCGGCGAGTCCGAACAGAAGGAAAGCCCCTTCAACGCGGGCACCTATGAGTCAGGCTATCTCATGGCAGCTACCGGGATTCGCGTGGTCTTCTAGTAAGCACAGAGGTTTTCTTAGAGGGCGCAAGCGCGCTCGTGCGCGATTCATGAAACTAGAACGCGCTCACTCGTCTTCTCGCCCGCTGGAGAGACTGGCTCAGCCAGTCTTCTTCGTTGTTCCCTCGGTCGCTTGCCAAACTCCCTCTTCTCGCCTCGCGAGCAAACGAGCTTACTTCGCCATGGATCAATGTCCATGGATCGCGTACTAGAAGACGTTACGAGTCGGTGAGTAGGGTGCCAATGCTAATGTCGAGTTGGCTCCGAACCAACCGAATGATGCTGTCGGCGTCCCGCGTGTCAACACCCAAGGATTTGGTGAGCCGCTCGCGAGTTCCGTCGAGCAAGGCTAGGCGGGCACCTGCGGCCCAACGCGCCGCTGTCGCTCGGTGCACGCCATAGAGCTCCGCTAGCGCGTCAATGGAGCGCCCGCCTATATGCTGATGCCGCAAGATATTTCGCTGTCGCTCGCTAAGCAGTGCGGCCGTCTCTGAAAACGCATCGCGAAACTGCTCCCGATAGTGGTGCTTTAGGTAGGCCAATTCGACGTCACCTTCATCAACTGCCAACTCTAGCGCTTGTTTGTCGCCTGCGTGTTTGTCTTCGGCGCCGAGATGTCGTCGACAGGTGCGCACGCCGATTGTCACAATCCAACTCGAGAGAGCACCGCGCCCGGAGTAGTTGGCGAGCTGTGGCCGTTCACCAACCAAGACGTTGTCGAAGACCTGCTGCTCAATCTCGTCACACGTGCTTGTGTCAGATGTAAGTTTCTGCAGCGCACGACGAAGTGGTGGACGCATCTCCGTATGAAACCTCTCCACCGCACCATCACAATTGCGCAACACTGCAGCAGCCAGATAGAAATCGCTGCTCTCCAGCGAGACGAGGTGCTTGACTGGATCGGAGATCCGCGAATGGTGGAGGGCATCGGCCAAATGCTGTAGGTATTCTTCTGGTTGGAGAATTGGGTCTGGCCACTTTCGCGAGGCGCGTTCCAGTTGCAGTGCGAGCACGGTTTCGAGTTCTTCGAGCTCCTTGAGCAGCAATCGGAGTTCTGCACCACAAAACGAGAGCAGCAACGCACTGCGCCATGCGGCCTCAATCACGGTGACCCTCGCATCGATGCATAGTATAGCCTGGCTGTGCGTCCCTCTGCGAATCTCTGCTTGGGAGTCGATTCCTTGGCAGCCTATGTCGATGGCTTGCTAACTGCAGGTGACATCGATCGGGTGGATGCCCACGTCGATCGCTGCGGTGAGTGTCAGGGGGACTTGAGCGCACTTGCGATTGCACGCACACGCTCCACACAATTCGCTGACGAGCAGAGTTCATTTCTGCAGCAAGCCGAGATCGAACCTGGCCAGCACTACGGTCGCTATATCGCTCTGGCCGAGTTAGGGCGCGGCGCGATGGGCGTCGTGATGCGGGCCTACGATCCGGAACTTGATCGCGCTATCGCGGTCAAGATCGTGCGCCCTGGCGTCTGGCAAAAAGCGACTTCGAATGCACGACGACTCATGCGTCTCGAAGCGCAGGCCATGGCCAAATTGTCGAGTCCGAACGTTGTTACGATTTACGATGTCGTTAGCGATGAGGATGGACTGGCTCTGGCGATGGAGCTTGTTGATGGCACGACCTTGCGTGAGTTCTGCGCCGGCAAAGACGAGTGGTCTGCGCTTCTCGGTACCTGCATCGCCGCCGGCAAAGGACTCCAGGCAGCCCACGAGGCGTCGATCGTTCATCGAGACTTCAAGCCCGACAACATTCTCTGCAGCGACGATGGCCGTGTGTTGGTGACCGACTTTGGGCTCGCCCAGCTTATTGATGATAGTGCTCGTTCCGAAAGCGTCGCTGGCACTCCTGCCTACATCGCGCCGGAAGTCATTGACAGCGGCATCGCCACACCCGTGAGTGATCAGTTCTCGTTTTGCGTCACTACCTATGAAGTGTTGTACGGCGAGCGTCCTTTCTCCGCAACGGATTGGGATGGCCTGATAGCGCAGGCCAGAGCCGGAGTATTCCGGGATTCGAACAAGCGACGGGTCCCAAGCAGTGTGCGTCAGACCCTACTGCGCGGGATGCACGCCGATCCGAACCGGCGCTTCGAGTCGATGGAAAAACTCTTAACGGTGTTGCAGCGAGCTCTTCAGCGCCGAAGTCGCCTATGGCGAGCTGCCGTGGTCTTTGGAGTGGTCGCGTTGGCAGTAGGAGCGCTTGCCTACTCGCGACTGTCCGCGCACCCCTCTGTCTCTTGCGAGGTTTCTGACAACGCACTCGAATCAGCTTGGGGCAGCGGTCAGAAGGCCAAGATCGCCAGCGCCCTTGGCGACTTAGGTACATCGAGGGTGGCGCTGGACCGACTGGAGAGTGCGTTTGACAGCTACAAGGCCGCTTGGAGGACTTCGCGCCAGCAAGTCTGCGAGGCCACGCACAAGCGCGGTGAGCAATCGGCAGCGCTTCTCGATCAGCGCATGGCATGCCTCGACCGACGTGAAGGCGAGTTCACGGCTCTCTCGCGTGTGCTCAGTGGTGCCGCCAATCGCCAAACCGGAACGATGGCGATTGAGGCTGTGCAGCACCTGCCTTCGCCCAAACGCTGTGTCCGTGCACAAGAACTTGGTCTGGCACTGCCGAATGACGGGGAGCTGCGTACGGAGATCATGAAAGGCTATGAAGCGACTGACCGTGCTGCGGCGCTGGTTGCAACCGGTGGATTTGATGATGGTCTCGCCTTGCTCCGAGAGATTCTTGCAACCGACGCGGCCAAATCGGATGCGCGATTGCGTGGACAAGCGGCGTTCACGCAGGGGCTTGCGAACTCGGTCTTCAGCGATTTTGATGCAGCTGAGCAGTCTTTCTTTGTGGCATTGGAAGCTGCGCAACGGGCACAAGATGATCGTTTGGTTGCACAAATCTGGATCGAGCTTGTGCGGACCGATGGTGCGCTAGCCCACCGCTTTGCGCTCGCACGCTCTCACCAAAACGCTGCGAAGGCTGCTCTTGCGCGAGTTGCGCAAGACGACGAGTTGGACGCCCGCTACACCTATTCGGTGGCCATGTTCGAACTTGCAGAAGAAAAGGCAAGCGAGGCGCTGCTCACACTCGATAGCGCCCTTGCCATGAGTGAGACTCTGCACGGTGGTGCTCACCTGGACATCGTCGAGATCCACGGCGCTATGTGTGAAGCCCACCGCTTGCTGCGCGACTACGATAAGGCCGAAGCGCAGTGCAAGCAAGCACTCGCCGTAGGCCATGAGGTCTTCGGCGAGAATCACCCAAGGTTGGTCTCCGTCTACAAGTCGTTTGGCAATGTTGAAATTCAGCGTGGCCGCTATGCGGTTGCCCGAGAGTGGTACCAAAAGACGATCGACGTAACCGAGGAGAGTGGAGAGCGAAGCCCTGTGCGGGCGCTGGCCATGAACAACATCGGAGCGAGCTGGATTCGTCAGGGCGATCCGTCAAAAGCGACGGCTGCTTTCGAACAGTCGAGGCAACTCTTTGAGCGCTATCACCCCGACGATGTTTCCAACTTCATGCCGGTTGCAGGTCTCGCCAACGTCGCACACATGACAGGTGACTACGCTAAGGCTGCCCGCTACTATGGTGAAGCGCTTGCGATCATGAAGCGGACTCTAGGAGAAGAGTCACCGAAGCGTGCTCTTCGCCTGCTCTACAATCTGGCGTTGGTTCGCGTGGAGCTCGGTGAGAAGGAGACCGCAACAGCAGCCTTCGAGCAAGTCATCGAGATAGCGCAACAACTCGATGCCAATCATCCAATGATCGCTAGCGCTCTCGACGCGCTTACTGCCGAGGCGAATAAGGAAGGCGACCTCGACGGTGCTGTGTTGTACGCAGAGCGCGCACTTGAGGTTGCCAGACGAGCGTACCAAGATGACGACTTCGCATTGGCCTGGAGCTTGGCGCGACTTGGCAATCTATATCGAATGACAAAGCGCCCTGGCCAAGCCGTTGCTTTGCTCGAAGAAGCTCGAGTGATCGTCGAGGGCGCGCAGGCAAGTACGTTTCAGCGTGGCAACGTTCGCTACCAATTGGCCCAAGCACTTCACGACAGCGGAGACTTTGCACGTTCGGTCTCTCTCGCCAAGGCAGCAAGAGAGGAACTCCTCAAGTCGAAAGAGCGCGCCGCCGAACCCGTGCTCAAGGAGCTGGACCGGTGGCTTCCACAGCTTGAGAAGCTGCACTAAGTCGCCAAGATGAAGGGCCATTGGCTCTTTTTCGAACTTTCTTTGCGACCTTTTGTGTTTGCTGACTACTGCAAGGTGAGTCGGCAAACGCCACGGGCCGTGCTCGCTCTCCCCTTGGCGTGGCACTACTTAGGAAGCCTTATGACCCTTACACGTTTTCTCCAAACGCGAGCTCCGTTGCTCCTTACTCTACTCTTGCTTACCGCCTGCGGTGGAAGTAATGCCTCTAGCACCGATGGAGGTGGATCCCAGATTGATGCGGGCGGGATTGCAGAGAGCTGCAGTTTCGAGAACTGCAATGGATGTTGCGATGGTGACGTCTGTGTTGCGGTTGTTGATGACAACAACTGCGGCGAAGCCGGTTCTGCCTGCGAGACTTGCACGGGGGAGGACGCATGCGTTGCTGGCTCTTGTGTTGCCAACAACGATTGCAGTGACTGTAGCGGTTGCTGTTTTGAGGGCGAGGTTTGCTTAGAAGGCAACACGCTCTCGGCCTGCGGCTCATCGGGCGATGCCTGTGTCGCGTGCCCCCAAGGGCAGGGCTGCAACAGTGATGGCGAGTGCGTTGCCACTGCGTGCGATGCGAGCAATTGCGCTGGTTGTTGCACAGCGAATGGCGAGTGCCTCACAGACTCACTGCAAACCACCAATGCGTGTGGTGACGATGGCGCTGCATGCCAAGTCTGCGATAGCGAGGCCGTAAGTTGCACGCTTGGAACCTGCATCCTCGATCAACCCTGTCTCGACTTTTGTGACGAGGGTTGCTGTAATGCACAGGGGCAGTGCATTGTGTTTGATGATCAAGATCCCGATACCTGCGGTGCTGCCGAGACCTGCAGTGCATGCACAGGTGACCTCAGCTGCATTGATGGTTCGTGCACAGCGGATCCGGTTTGGACCGTGATCGTCAACAGCGCACTCATCAGCCCCACCAACGCCGACGGCGAAGACTGGGACCAGACCTTGTTCTCCAATCCACTGCCCGACCCCTACATCACGGGAGCGCTGGCAAACGATGTCTTGCTCGACTGGGCTACAGCCACCATTGACAACACACTCACACCCAACTGGGATGAGGAAGAGAGCAGCTATCTGCAGAGCGATCTATTGGCGGAGGGGCTCATTCTCAACGTGCGAGACTCTGATGGGCTCGGGGTGTTTGAGACCATTGGCGCGTGTTTTGTCGATATCACCTTGGACGACCTTCTGGCGGGAACCCTCACAAAAGCAAGTTGCGAGGGCGCAAGCGACATCGTTCTCGACTTTGTCCAGCAGTGAGCTGTGGCCATATGAATGAAATTCGCGATCTCCATGGGGGGATCGCGATTTTCGTGGTTGGGCACAAAATCAAATGGTCTGGTCGATGGCCATTTTCTGACGGCGCTTCGAATTTGCCCTTGCAATTGGTTAACCGGCCGGTTAGTGAATGGCCATGCCCCGCCCCGTGAACGCAGACGCCGCTGCCACAAAGCAGCGAATCTTAGACAGTGCTCTTGAGATGTTCGGATCTCGTGGCATTGATGCTGTTTCCCTCCGCGAACTCGCCTCCGATGCAAAGGTCAGTTCCGCTATGATTCACCACTGCTTTGGTGGGAAAGAGGGCCTGCGCCAAGCCGCAATCGACACGATGTACAACCAACTTGGTGGCCTTGCCATGGAGATGGGCCAGCTCCTCCAGCCCGGCGTGTGTCAGAGCCCTGGCGAAGTCTTTGACCGCGCGGTTCGCTTTTGCCTGGCTTTCTGCCGCCAGCACCGCTCTTCAGCTCGCCTCCTCATGCGCGATGTTGTGGCCAAAGGTGAGCTGGACGCCCAACGACAAGCATCGACGAATGGACCTTTCCTCACCCAAATCACCACACGACTTGGCGAGATCCTCGATTGCCCACCAAGTGAGCTGCGCATGCCGCTCCACTCCTGCGTCACACTTGTTGGTCGCTACGCTGTGTCCTCTGACAATGAGCTGATGGGGCTCACAGGGAAAGACAACATTGATGACGCTCTTGTGGTCGCCGAAGAGCACTTGCGCCATTCGGTTCGCTTGCTGATGCGCCTCCCAGCAAACTAGCTGGAATTGCCGCTTAGGGCCGAAACAGGCTCCGTCAAAGCGGGACTCAGTTGAAGCCTCTGGGGGGATTGCTCCCACGGCAAACCTCCTGAGAATCGATAGTTAGCTAGCCGTCCATTGACGGCCCATGCCTTGCAAAATCTCCGGGCAATGGGTCGCAGTGCGTTTTCTGGTGTCGTCTTCTTTGCTCTCACAACCCTTGTTGGAGCGTGCACAACAAGTGCTCCAGCACCCGCCCCCCGCAATGGATCTCGCCCATCGGTGAGCCGCATCGACTTGAGCCGAACCACAGGGCAAGTTGGCGAGAACTTCGAAGCCCAAGTGAGTGTTGAGAGCCAGCACTTGGGAGATACCGAAGTTCAGGTTCGCTCTTTGCCACCTGGATTGCGCTTTGATGACGCGACCCGAAGCATTGTCGGTATTCCCAATGCCGATGGCTTCTACTCCGTGACGGTGGCTGTCCGCAAAAAGCGCAGCCCTGGCATTCATTTCAGCACACCTGGCGGTGCCTGGTTTAGTGAGCGGCTCAGCATTGATATCTACCGTCCGGTCGATGACACCGGTGAGCGAGAGGCCTGGGAAGACAAGGAGTCGCTGGCGTCGACGAACTAGGCACGTTCGCGCATAGCTCCGTGACATCCGAATTTTGTATTCTCTACGGATGGATGAGCAGGACAGCGACGAGCAGCGGCAGGGCGACCGAATTGAGGTTGGAGGGCCCGCCATGTTGCATGATGACGGCACGAACTGGGCTGGCTACATCAAGAACGTCAGTCACCGTGGGGTGTTCTTTGCGTGTGACAAAGAGGTTCCTGCAATTGGCCGAGAAGTGATTCTCACCTGCGAAGGTCGCCCAGGGGTGCATGCTCGCATCGCTTGGATTGGCGAAAGCGGTTGCGGCTTGGTTCTCATCAAGCCCAAAAACTGAGCTCTCACCAAACGTTCCACCACCAAGGAGAAAAGTCTGATGTCAGTAATTATCAAAGGCGGCACGATCGTGACCGCAGAGAATTCCTATCGCGGTGACGTCTATTGTGAAGATGGAGTTATCAAGGCAATCGGTGAGTCACTTGATGTGCCGTCGAGCGCTGAGACCGTGGACGCCGGTGGTTGCTATGTAATGCCTGGGGGAATTGATCCTCACACGCACATGGAATTGCCCTTCATGGGTACCGTCGCATCAGAAGATTTCTTTACTGGTACCAGTGCAGCCATCGCGGGTGGCACTACCATGATCATCGACTTTGCGATTCCAAGCCCGGGAACCAGCTTGCTCGGCGCGTACAAGCAGTGGTCGGAGTGGGCGCAGAAATCAGCTGCAGACTATTCGTTCCACGTTGCGGTGACCTGGTGGGACGAGTCGGTCCCTAAGGAAATGGAAGTTCTCTGCAAAGAGCATGGCGTCAACAGCTTCAAGCACTTCATGGCCTACAAGGGCGCGATGATGTGCGACGACGAGGTCCTCATCAATTCGTTCACCAAAGCTGGCGAGCTCGGCGCTCTGAGCACAGTGCACGCGGAGAACGGGGATCTTGTTGTCGAATTGCAGAAGCGAATTTTCGAGCAAGGCATCACGGGGCCCGAAGGTCACCCGCTCTCTCGCCCGCCCGCCGTTGAAGGCGAGGCAGCCAATCGCGCCATTCGCATCGCGGAGTCGCTTGGGGTTCCGCTCTATGTCGTGCACACCTCGTGCATTGACGCGCTAGATGCCATTACACGTGCTCGGCTTGGTGGCCAGCGTGTCTATGGCGAAGTTCTTGCGCAACACCTTGTTATCGACGATTCGGTCTACCGAAGCGAGGACTGGCGCTCAGCCGCACATCACGTCATGAGTCCACCGTTTCGCGCTCCCGAGCATCAGGCGGCGCTCTGGAAGGGGCTCACCTCCGGCATGCTGCAAACCACCGCCACTGATCACTGTTGCTTCTGCACCGAACAGAAAGAAATGGGTAAAGACGACTTCAGAAAAATGCCGAACGGCACAGGTGGCGTCGAGGATCGAATGAGCGTGCTTTGGCACCATGGCGTTGGAACCGGCCGGCTCACACCATCAGAATTTGTCGCAGTGACAAGCGCCAATACCGCCAAGATCTTTAACATCTATCCTCGCAAAGGCGCGGTGTCAGTGGGGGCAGATGCTGATCTGGTTGTATGGGACCCAGCTGCTTCACGAACCATCTCCGCCGAGACCCATCATCAGAATATCGACTTCAATATCTATGAGGGGATGGAAGTGACAGGCAACGCAGCAACGACCATTAGTCGTGGCAAGGTTGTCTGGACTGGCGGGGAGCTGCGAGTCACTCGCGGGGCAGGCAGATATGTCGACAGGCCTTGTTTTCCTTCCTACTACGAGGCGCTTGCTGCCGATCGCAAGACACACGCACCTTCCGCTGTGAAACGAGGGTAGGGTGGGAGCCAAAGCTCGCGTTGCGCGTCATAACAAGGCTGGCGCTGGACTCATTGAGATCTCAGCTCAACTCTCAGAAGAAGTCGCAGGTATGGCGTTTGCCGATCCTGTAGCATACGTCTACAACCCCTTGGTCTATGCTTGGGATTTGCACTGCCAATATCTGGAGCGGTTTGGTGCCGGCAGCAAAGAGATTGTGTTCTTGGGCATGAACCCGGGGCCTTGGGGGATGGCGCAGACGGGAGTGCCATTTGGAGAAGTCGCAGCAGTTCGCGATTGGATGCAGCTATCCGCCGACGTGCAGAGTCCCGAGCGCGAGCATCCGAAGCGCAAAATCGAGGGTCTGGCGTGCAAACGCTCCGAGGTGAGTGGCGCCAGGTTATGGGGGTGGGCGCAGGAGCGTTTTCCCCGCCCAGAGGCATTCTTCGATACGAACTTCGTCACCAACTACTGCCCACTCGTGTTCATGGGCGAGAGCGCGCGCAACATCACACCTGACAAGCTACCGGCCGCAGAGCGCGCGATGTTGGGGCAGGCGTGTGACAAGGCCTTCGTTGCAACCATCGAAACACTGAGACCGAGGATGGTGATTGGAGTCGGCGTGTATGCCGAGAAGCAGGCTGCGCGTTTGTGCGAAGGCATGGACGTTGAGATTGGTCGCATCTTGCACCCAAGCCCGGCCAGTCCGATTGCAAATCGCGGCTGGGCCCCGCAAGCGCAAGCACAGCTTGAAGCCCTCGGTGTGCTGTGACCGAAAGTGCTGTAGCCAACTTTGACGGTGTTGTCTTTGCGGGGGGTGGGTGTCGCTGTTTCTGGCAGGCAGGATTCTACGGCGAAGCTCAACCACGCCTAGGAATAACTCCGAAGTACGCATCGGCGGCTAGCGCAGGCGCTGCGTTGGGAACGGTGAGTCTCGCCGGAATCGGCGCTCGTGCGCTGAACAATTTCAAGCGCTATGCAGCCAGCAATCCGCGCAATGTGTATCCCGAACTCTTGCTATCAAAGCAACCGATGTTTCCGCATGAAGGTCTTTTTCGGGCCGCGATTTTGGAGACCATCGACAAGGAAGTGATGTCCATCATCCAAGAGGGGCCGACGCTTCGTGTTGCCCTGAGTCGAGCGCCGCACTCCCGCGTTCCCAGGGGAGCACGGATTGCCGCGGCCCTGGCTGCCTACAAACTCGAAGGCTGGACGCGCGGTCGTGTTCACACTCGATGGGCGAGCAACCTGGGCTTCTCGGTGGAATGGGCGGATGCTGCCGCTTGCCAGACGGTGGAGGAGCTGGCCGACTTGCTTCTGCAGACATCGTGTACGCCTCCCTTCACCCCCGCGTTTGAGCGAGATGGCCACCCCGTGCTCGATGGTGGGCTCACCGATAACGTGCCTGTGGCCGCCTTGCCGGAGTGTGAGCGCATTCTGGTCTTGCTCACGAAGCACTATCGGGAGGTGCCCAATACGGAACGCGTGCACTATGTGCAACCATCCGAGCCCATTCCGATTGGTGGTTGGGACTACACCGACCCCGTTGCCCTTCAGAAAAGTTATGACTTGGGGCGCCGTGATGGCGAACAGTTTGCGAAGACCATTGAGAGCGACTAGTGGGCGATCCAGAGGCATAGAACGCCCTGGCTCGGCTTTTCGCCCTTTGAACGCCTTCGGCTCATCGTTGCTCAGATCCTTCCTTGCCCCCAGCCCCAGCAAGGTCGTCCTTCGCGCCTTGTCAAAGAACGAGCTCCCGTCGCCAGGACATTTCTATTCCTCTGAGCCGCACACTCGTGTGGGATCCAG
>JANTGM010000097.1 GCA_024762925.1 Kofleriaceae bacterium
GATTGACTGCCGAGAATCTTCTTGGAACGGCAGAATTCCACCGTGGCTAGCTCCCTTGGGCCTGGCTCATGGCAGCAGGGAAAAATGTTCCTCGGTCTGGGTGTTTTCGGGTGTTTGGTGTTTGGTGTTTGGGTGTTTTTGGGCCCTAGTCGACTGGTACTCGCTCGGCGAATTGCTCGCAGAGAGCGAGCATTGCGGCCGCCATTTCTTCATCGCCAGTGGCATCCTTGACGCTCTCAGCCATGCCCGCGAGTGCGTTGATGTAGAAGCCACGCATTTCATCCAAGGGCATGTCTTTGGTCCACAGATCGATACGCAACGTGTTTTGCTCTTCGTGATCCCAAACGGCAATGCTGATGGCTTTGGTCTCGTCTTGGTCTCCGGGTTTGTTGGTGGCGTTCCAGAGAATTCGCTCTGGAATCATCTCATCATCGGTTTCGACTTCGAATTTGATTTCTGACTTGGTCATTGGACGTGCTGAGCCTACAGAAAAGCCGACAGGCTTTGGGCCCACGGGCGGAGTTTCAAGGCCCACGGGCGGAGTTTCAAGCAGGTTTGTTGCACCCTGCACCTTGTGGCAGGGCCACAACAGTCTTTTCTATACGGTCTAAGGGCGCGCACAAGCTGCGAGCGCAGGCTCGGCTCGATGAAGCTTTTTTGCTTGATGTCGCCGTTGTTCTCGGCTCGCCCGACTTCGATACCGCCGATGCTGGGTATGGAAGTTCCATGGGAGTACATCACCGAAGTAGGGGGGGCGACCATGCCCGAATTAGGTTGACGCATCGGCAGAAACCCTCTAGTTTGATTTCACTGCTCACCGCAGGAGGCCATCATGTCCGATCGTGCAAACACCTTTCCGTTCGCTGGTTTCAGCTCTTAGAGCTGCTTTAGCCGCGTCTATTAAGACTTATTCGGTTTTCGAGGGAGTCTACCTTCCGGCCAGTCTTCAGACTTGGGCGAATACAAGGCAGACGCAGAGCTGAGACCTGTTCTCACTACAGACGTCAAACGATGACGCCTTGGGCTGGGCTGCGCCTGGTTTAAGGAACGGGAGAAGCATGTCTTCACGCAAGAAAACGCGAGGCTTTGCAGCCTTGCGACCAGAGAGTGAGCCCGAGTGGCTCGATGTTCCAGAAGTAGAAATGTTCCGCGGTCTGCAAAAGGCCGATACAAAAACAATCCAGCTTTGTCGCCAAGTAGAGGAGGCCATTTCGTGTGCCCTCGTTTGCTCGACAAGTTCCATCCTCCGTGACCTCTATGTTCAAGGCGTAGAAGCTCTGCGAGGAGTCGCTTTGTTGCGCGTGCTGGTCACAATGGAAGGAAATGCCCACAGGTATCAAGAATCCATCGAGGCCCTAGCGCGAGCCAAGGGATACTTTCGAAGCGAAGTCGCCCGTGCGATTACCCGGAAGCGAGTGCCATCGCTGGACTTCATCTTGGTGCCTTCCGACCTGGGTTCCACGGAGGTGCAAGATGAGTAAAGGCACCCGGTTGCGTACCTGGATACACGAGCCTTTGACCAAAGAGGTACGTCTGGCCTTAGAGCGCCTTGTTCGCATTGATGATGTTGCGTTGGTTGCCGCCATGCCAGACGTGCACCTTGCCAAGGATGTGTGTGTGGGCGCGGTCGTGGCCACGCGCAGCAGGCTCTTGCCTGACGCGGTTGGTGGCGATATCGGCTGCGGCATGGCCGCCGTGGGATTCGACTCATCGGCCAATGTCTTGGGCGATCGCACGACCGCTGCTCGTGTGTTGACGATGTTGGGCCAAGTCGTCCCAACAGCGAATCATTCATCGGCCAGTGCAGCGCTCCCTTATGCGCTGCAAGCGGTTTCACTGTCGGCATCTTCCCTCGAACAAAAGAAGGCGAGCATTGGGAGGATGCAATTCGCGACACTGGGGCGAGGCAATCACTTCCTTGAGTTCCAGCGCGGGGCTGAGGGGAGGCTTTGGCTCATGCTGCACAGTGGGTCGCGTGGCATAGGACAGGCAATTCGCGAGCATCATGGCGGCGAGCGCGCCCTTGCCAGCGTCGTGGCCATGTCGGAAGCGGGCGAGGCGTATCTACATGACCTCGGATGGGCGCTGGAGTATGCGAAGCAGAGTCGTCGGCGTATCGCAGAGTTGGTTGCCGCAAGGCTTTGTGACCTCATCGGCGTTACGCCACGTTGGGAGAGCTACACGGACTGCCATCACAACTTCGTGAGGGAGGAGGAGCACCAAGGCCAGCGACTCTGGGTCCATCGCAAAGGGGCGATCTCCGCGATGGAGGGCGAACAAGGAATCATCCCCGGTTCGATGGGTAGCTGTAGTTTTCACGTCACGGGACGCGGAGAGGGCCTATCGCTTTGTTCCAGCTCGCATGGTGCGGGGAGAGTATTGAGTCGAACAGAGGCGCGAAGGACAATCTCCACAAGGGCCTTCTTTGAACAGATGCGCGGTGTTTGGTTTGATCACCGCATCGCTCGTCGTCTCCGCGATGAAGCACCCGGTGCCTACAAGGATGTTGGTGCGGTCATGCGTGCTCAGCGAAACCTCACGCGTATTGTCCGTCGGCTGGAGCCGGTGCTCGTCTACAAGGGAACCTAGTCGTGCGTGACAAGCGAACAAGGCGTGAGCGAAACGCCCTCGAAGAAAACGGCATGGTGGTCTGCAATTCTCGGGATCGAGAAGCCAGACACCGTGCCGAAGTCGAGGGCACTGCTACAGGGGACGATGAGGCTATCACTGGCCGGATTTCCAGAGTCTAGCATTGGCTGTCACGCACGCCCGCACAGAACGATTCTTAGGCGCGTTTCGGGCCGAAAACGAAAACGCCCGCAGGCATTGGGCCCGCGAGCGTTCGGTGTATCGGTCCTACGACCGCTACTTCTTGACCTTGCCGTCAGCATCGAGAATGACAAGCTTGCCTTTGCCGCCTTGTTCGGAAGCGGCGAGCTCCTTGAGAGTCTCGAGCAGCGTGACTTGGGTTTTGCCATCAGCCTTCATGCGTGGTTTGTCCTGCTTGTCTTCGCTGCGGAAGATTTGCTTTGCACTGCCATCGCCAACAACGATGATGACACTGTCTTCGGGATGAAGGAGCTTTGTGGCTGCCTCGTTCACTTGCGCAAGCGTGACACCCTTGAAGTTGGCAACGTACGAGTTGTAGTAGTCCATGGGCAGCTTGTAGTACACGAGGTTGCGGTACATGCCCAGTACCTGTCCTGCAGTGGCGAAGCGTGCAGGCAGACCCAAGATGGCGCCGTTCTTCTCGCGCTGCAGTTCCTCGGCCTTGGCAGGGCGCTTGCCATTTTGCAGCACGGTCATCTCGGTAAGTAGTTCCAACAGTGACTGGTGGGTAGAGTCACTGCGAACCGAGCTAGAAGCGCGGAACGAACCAAAGTGCCGGTTGTAGCTGAAGTTGCCGCGAGCGCCGTAGCTGTAGCCTTTGTCTTCGCGAAGGTTCATGTTCATGCGGCTCGAGAAGCCTCCGCCAAGAACACCGACCATCATCTGGTTGGCAAAGAAGTTTGGGTCCTTGCGATCAGGTCCCATGTGGCCAACATAGATCGTCGACTGGGCAGCACCGGGAATATCTACAAAGAAGATGCGCCCTTTGCGAGCTCTGGGAGCTGGCACTTTCGCGAGCTTCTTTGGCGCGCCTTTCCACTTGGCAAGAAGTGGCTCGAACGCCTTGGTGATTTGCTCTTGCGTCATGTCACCGACGACGAAGAGGCGTGCGCCTTTCGGCTTGATGTAGCTCTTGTGGTAGCTCTTGCAGTCGTTGATCTTGACTCTCTTGAGCGAACTCTCAGTTATGATGGATCCGAAGGGGTGCTTTTCGCCGTAGAAAACACTACCGCTAATGCGACTCGCTACCGAACCAGGTGAGCCTTTTGCTTGCTTGAGGCCTTCGAGGCTGCGTTTGACCATTCGATCTAGCTCGGCACCGCGGAACCCAGGCTCGACAATGGTGTCACTAAAGAGGGCAAAGGTTGCGTCGAAGTTCTTGCTCAAAGTGCGCATGGAAACCCCTTGGCTCTCGTTGCGCGCATAGCTTGAGATTCCCGAGGCGATGTTTGCCTTGGCTTCCTCAAACGCCAGCTTGTCGAGCTTCTTGGTGCCCTCACTGAGCATAGACATGCAGAGCGATGCGGTGCCCTCACGTCCCTTGCGATCCGATACAGAACCGCCATCGAAGTTGAGCTCAAGCGAGATGGTGGGAAGGTCGTGTCTCTCCGCCAAGAAGACGTCGATTTCATTTCCTAGCTTGAATTGCGTGATGCCAGGCAGATTGAAGTCACGCGGTTCCGTTGCAGCGGGCTTGTTGTCGCGGAACGCTTCCTGCGGAAAGACCACGGGGCCAGCCACGGGAGTGTCTGATGCGTCACCTTGGCCATCATCCGTTGGATCGCCGAGTGGTTGGATGCCCGACTTGTTGCTTGAAGAAGAGGACGGGCAAGCGCCGAGGAGGGCAGCCAGTCCGAGCGATAGAATGCTTGTTTTAAGCGCAGTACTAGTCATGGTGAACCTACTTGGTCGCAGTCTTTGCGGCGGGAATGGTTAGGATTTCTACGCGCCGCTCAGGCACGAGGTATTTGGCAGCCACTTGTTGAACTGCTGCGACGTTGGTGTTTCGGTAGCGATCAAGATCGGCGGTGATGGAGTCGGGATTGCCAAGGAAGTGGTTGTATCCCTGAAGTCGGTTGGCGCGCGCCATTAGCGACTCGAGCCCCCAAACAAAGCCCGATTCGAAGCCGATGAGGGCACGGTCAAACTCTTCTTGCGTTATCGGAGCACTGAGAACTTTTGCGACTTCTTCTTGAACGATTTTCTCGATCTCGGCGAGGTCGGCGCCGCTTTTTGCTGTGACACTAATCGTGAAGGTCGAGGAGTAGTTCGAACTCGCTTGGTATACGGCAACACGCTGAGCCAGCTGCTTCTCGTGCACGAGAATCTTGTAGAGGCGGCCTGTGCCTCGGCGGCCAAGTGCGCTGGCAACGATGTCCAGTTCCGCGTCACCTGCCTGATAGATGCCTGGAGTGGTCCACACGTAATCGATGCGGCGAAGTTTTGCGAATTCATCGGGGACCTCCACACGGGTTGCTTTGGGCTCGGGAAAGGGCGGCACTACATGCTCGGGCTTTGTGGTCTTAGGAAATGTTCCGAACCACTTCTCCACGAGCTTCTTCGCTGTGGGAACCTCGAAGTCACCAGCCAAAACGAGCGTTGCGTTCGCTGGCACATACCACTTGTTGTAGAACTCCTTTACATCCGCGAGCGTCGAGCTTGTGAGGTCCTCGTGCTTGCCAATGGTTAGGTAGCGATATGGGTGATTCTCAGGGTAGAGAGCTGCTGCAGTTGCGAACCGCGTCTTACCATAAGGTACGTTGTCATATCGCTGGCGTCGCTCATTGCGCACAACCTCAATCTGATTGTCGAGGCTCTTCTGATTGAGGAGCGGAAGAAGGTAACCCATGCGATCCGACTCAAGCCAAAGGCCTGTTTCGAACTCATTTGAGGGAACAACCTCAAAGTAGTTTGTTCGATCTGGATTGGTGGTTCCATTGACGCCCGATGCGCCAATGTTCTTGAGCGTGTCAAAGTGCTTGTCTTCGCCAACGTGCTCCGATCCTTGAAAGAGCATGTGCTCAAAGAGGTGTGCGAAGCCGCTCTTGCCAGGAGTCTCATCGCCGCTTCCAACGTGGTACCAGACGTTGACCGCAACCAGAGGCACGCTCTTGTCTTGGTGAAGGATGACCTCCAGCCCGTTGTCGAGCTTGTACTTCTCGAAGGGAAGCTCAGGATCTTTGGCCTGAGCAGAAGCGGGGAGCGAGAGTCCCACAGCGAGTGCGACGCCTAGGGCCGCGAGCGTTTGTTTCAATTGCATAGTGCCTACCTGTCGTATTGCGAGATGTGGTAGCCAAATGGCACCCACACTGTGTGCATTGGAGGATAGTAGAGTGGAGCCTGGGCGCAACCCCAGCGGGCTTCAGGATGCGATACGATATGCCATCTTGGCACCGGCAAAGACAATTGCGGTGGGGGATGTCCTAGACGGCAAGTACGAGATCACAGGCGTGCTTGGCCGTGGCGCTATGGGAGTTGTCTACGAGGCACTTCACAAACGCTTGCAACGCAAAGTTGCTTTGAAAACACTTCGGTCCGACATCTTCGAGCACCCTGAGCTTGTTGCGAGATTTGAGCGGGAAGCACGTGCTGCTAGTGCCATCGGGCACGCGAATATTGTTCAAGTCTTTGATGCTGGGGAAGATCCTATGCCCTACCTGGCTATGGAGCGTCTCTACGGTGAGAGCCTAGGCGAGCGTTTGGAGCGAGTTGGCACTCTTGAAACTGGCGAGGCAATCAAGCTGGTTTTGCAGGGGCTCGAAGGGATTTCAGCCGCACATCGCGGTGCAATTGTCCATCGCGACCTAAAGCCCGACAACCTCTTCATCACAAGTGATGACAATGGCAAGGAGGTCGTCAAGATCATGGATTTTGGCGTCTCCAAGATCCTAGATAGCAGTGATGGTCGCAGGACACAGGCCGGTCTTGTAATGGGCACGCCGTTCTACATGTCTCCGGAGCAGGCAGCAGGCCTCAAAGACATTGATCATCGCGCGGACCTTTGGTCATTGGCCTGCGTGCTTTACGAGTGCATTTCCGGCAAGACACCGTTTCTTGGCACAAACAGTCTGCAAACGATCGCGTTGGTTCTGGGGGGCGAATTCGAGCCCCTTTCTGATGTTTGTCCCGATGTACCAACGGCCTTGAGTTCGCTGCTCAATCGTGCGCTCGATCCTGATGTCGATAAGAGATTTTCTAGTGCAGAAGAATTCGCAGAAGAGCTTGATGCACTGAAGTTGGAGCCCGCCAAGGCTAGCCTAGAATCCATGGGGCTGGCCCAACCCATGGGGCTATCCGGCTTCGACAACCTGGCAGATCGATTTCTGGCACAAGAAGCCGAAGACGAGGCGCAAGCGGAACTGCCGGAAGCGACGTCCAGTTCGGTTGCAGTCGCGGGTTCAGGAAATCGCTTTGCGCCCCCCGATGTTTCGTCGCCAGTCCCGCTCGCCTTGGGCGTGGATCCTCATCGTCCTCGTGTTCCCATCGAAGAGAGTCCTCTTGCTGCGCCGCGTAAGCCAAGAGCGCAGTCCCAATGGGTGACTCGCGAGGAGCCATCACACCTTTGGAGTTCGCTCTTTAAGGTCGTCTTGTTGCTTGCACTGGCTGCGGGCGGGGTTGCGGGCTATCGCTACTACAGCTTGGGCTACGTTTTGCCGAAGGAAGCAGCTGCGGCCGCGAGTCTAAAGGTTGAGCTCATCCCCAAAGACACAATCTTCATTTTGGACAATGCAAAACAGGAGAGTGTCAGTGTTTCTCTAAAAGGAGGGAAGGAGTTCTCTGTTGCTCTTCAAGCAGATGGCTACCTGCTCATGCGGGCTAGAGCCACTCCAGAGCCGGGACAACGTTTCGAGCCAGTTGTGCACATGGCGCACACGATGCCAACCTTGCCAGAAGGCGTGCCAGGGACTCCTGCTGGCGCATCCATTGCGATTCCAGCTCTCTCATCAGCTCAGATTGCGGTTGGCTACGAAAAACTCGCAGCTCTTGTGGAGTGCGGTAGTCGATTGACTTCTGCACTGCAAAGCACCTTGCCGGCTTCGGATGATGAGGAGCCAACGCACGTTCCCTACAACCTCATCGACGAGTGTAGGCTTGTTGTTGAGACCAATGCCGCAAAGGAGCCAGCGATTGAACCTCTCGACTCGGCTTCAACTTCCTTGGTCGCAAGCATGGTGGCGCTCAACAGTGCGCTGCGTGATCAACAGATGAGCTCGGCCTCCAGCAGCAAGATTCAGCGCAGCGCTCGCGCCGCTGTCCGCAAGGCGAGCATCAAAGCTACCAAGGAGCGCACCCAGTGGTTCGTGGCCATGAACACAGCCCAATCTCGTTGGCTGCAAGATGATGCCGCTCGCATTCGCGCTCGCGAGGGCGTGGGACTTCACAGCCTTCTGCGCGACCTCATCGGTGCCAGCGACTCGTTGGCCCGAGCGCGTCTGTCGGGAGCGGCGTCCATAAAGGCACTTCACGAAGCATTTGTGAAGGCCCATGCCAGTGCTAGTGAGGACGCTCGCAATCGCGCTGAGCTGTATCGTATGTCGGGCGGCGCCCTCTTGTTGCGCTCCCTCGCTCCGCTGCTTGATGCGAAGTTAGACACCGACGTTCTGCACCTGCACAATCAGGCTGTGGGGCTGTTCAACGAATTGGTGCTACCGATCGCCCTCGATAATTCCGCGAAGGTTCGCCCGTAGGCGATCGCCATCGACATCAAACTCGGTGCTTTCAAGTTGATAGCTCGCAGGTGCGCCAGGAGCTCGCAACGTGCGCTGTGTGAACAGCTCTAGGAGCAAGTCTCGGAGGAGTGAGGCTAGTTGTTCTTGAAGTGCTGCTTGGTTGGCGCGAACTTGGGCAATGATCTGTGAATAGCAAGGACGCAAACGGCCTGTAGCATCGGAGCAAGTTAGCTGTGCGGCCCTTAGCGCGATTCCTGGGATGGAGTTGGAAGTTTGGTTTGGATCCCGAATGAACTCGGAGGCGACGTCGAACTCGGCAAAGAGGGTGGCGCTCGTATCTCGAACGCCATCTCGGAATTGGACCTTGCTCGCCGCTCGGAGCTGCAAACCATCCGGCCTGCCAAAGTTGATGGTGGGCGGTACGTGAAAGTGTGCACTCTCGATGCGTAGGCTAAGAAAATCTCGCACCATTGGGTGCTCATTGAACGCGCGAACCGTGGTGTCGGCAAGAACTCGGTCGAGCATGCCCGAGTCCCAAAGCGTGTGCAAAACAGCACCAAGGGCGTTGCGATCTAGCTCGACAGCGAGAGGGGTTGTCATAGGTGCAGAGGTGTCGCTCGAAGGCGTGGGATGCAGCGGTGGCCCGGGAAGGCGCGGTGCCACCCGAAGTGCTAACGGCATGGCAACATGCCCAGCTTGGTGGAATCGAAGCTGCTGCCCTTCACAGAATTCGATCTCTAAGAATGTGTCACCTTCGAGGCGGATGTTGGGTGGCTTGTCCAGGACATTGCGCATCTCTCTCCGCACTTCCCCTTCAATAAGTTCGCTGACCCGGTCGTTTCCATCGAAGAAGTCCGCTACCCACTGAAAGAGGCGGTTGTCGAGATCGAGGCTGGCATTGACGTAGACCCGAAAGGTGAGAGCGCCGTCGTCAATGAGTGGAACAACCGTGAGAGCGAGCGGCACCTTGGCGTTGTCGAATTCTACCGCCATCGCCACGCGCAAGTGTCCTTCTATGTCCGCGCCGGGGAGTTCTTTGGCGAGTTTTCGGCGCAGCATTCGAAAAGGCATGTCTTCGGTCCACGCGACCCAGCGCATGCTCACTTTGCTTGCTCCTATGAACGTGCCGATCGGCCATTGTTTCATGCCCTTGAGTTTCTCGTTTACGAGTTTTTCTAAGACCGGCGCGGTTTGTTCGAGGAAACTCGGTGCAATGAGCAGCGATAGCGAGCAACTCGGCTTTGTGGCCTCTTGAAACGGGCCAACGAGTTGGGCGTGTGTGATGCTGCGAACGTGGCCACCTCGGTAGTGCTTCTTCCATTCGACTCGATGGAGCCCAGGTGAAACCGGAAGATCGGGGTTCGCGGGCTTGCCATCGATGTAGAGTTGCCCACCTCGATCTGCTTGAACGTCGATGAATGGACCTTTGACAACATCTTCGGCACGAACCTGAAGTGCTAGCTCGGATCGCGTTGTCAACGTGACCAGCGTGGGAAAGGCGAGCAAGCTTGCCACGGCGAGGAGCGCTCCAAGGAAACCCGCGTTTCGCGCTCGATCGGTTGCGCTCATCGCCCGAAGATCCACAAAACAGTTCCAAGCTCGAGCGCGACAACCCAAAGTGTTGCAGAGACGACGCTGCCGGTCATTGCCCGAGTTACATCGTCGGAGCTGCGTTTATGTGAACTGCCCATTGCTAGCACGTTGCTGGCGATTCCCCACCCGTAGAACCACAGAAGAAAGGCGGCCCGGGCTACGTAGACAGAGCGCTCTGGGCGTGGGTCTACAATGTCACCAATCAGCAAGTCCCATGCACTTCCGACACCTTGTTGCTGACAGAGCAGCCACCCTCCAAAGAGCATTCCAAGCGTCACCAGCGCAGCTACGAGAAAGTAGCAAAACGTGAGCCCAAGCCAGGTTGGGGCCCATAAATAATGTGTTTTGCGAATTCCTAGTGCTTCGAGAGCTGCGGTTTGCTTTGTGAGCTCCATCGACCCCAGCCAAGCGTTGGATGCCGAGCCAGAGGCCGCGACAAAAAGCAATGCGCTTAACGGTGGCGCTAATGCGACTGCGTAGGAACCGCCGATTTGCTGCAAGAGTGCGCTGGTCCTTACTCCTTCACCTCCGACTTTGGAGATTACGAAGAGGAGCGTGAACCCGATGAGCACCGAGACGATCCCATAGAAGAGGGCAGGTCTCAGTGCTGCTTGGACTACGATTCGGGCAAAGACACTAAGAAAATCTCGGGTGTGCTGAGTTGCTTGCGACGGAACGGCGAGAAGTGCTTGCCCTGCGGCGGAAAAAGGAGCGAGCTGTGTCTTTACACTGCGAACAAGACCGGCATTGAGCATTCCTTGGGGGCCAGACTTGGCCTTTTCGGAGGGAGCCGGCGCCTGCGCAATCGCACGATCGACGGTCTCCTCCAAACGCAAGAGCCAGGCGCCACGTGCCTCATCGGAGATACCCTCACGTTCGACGGGCCCGGCCCAATCATCGGCAAAGAGGTGCTCGAGTTTTCGGGTGTGTGGGTCGAGCAGATACAGTGAATCGGCGACTCCTGCGGCAAACGCGGGATCGTGAGTGACAACGATTGCACTAAGACCCATTTCCTCCACTTGCTTGCGGAGGAGCCGAGCCAAGCTTCGAACACGATGAGGATCGAGCCCAACCGAAGGTTCATCGAGGAGCAAGAGACGCCTCTCACTCGCAAGGGCGCGAGCGACAGCAACTCGTTGAATCTGCCCCCCGCTGAGTTTGCCAACTGGAGCGCTGGCGAGGCTGGCGCTCAGCCCAACCTGCCCAAGCCAACTATCGACCGTGTGCTCAGTGTCTGTAATATGCTTGCGGTAGCGCATCGCAAGCTCGATGTTTCCTCCGACGCTAAGGTGATCGAAGAGAGCGCCGCGTTGGGGCACCAGACCCAAGCTCTCTGGATTGTACTCAATGCGAGCAGCCTGAACCTCAAAGCCTTCGCGCTCTAGTTGGTCGCGCTCAAAGAGGACGCGTGACAAGGTGGACTTGCCTGCACCACTGCCGCCAAGAAGTACCGCAACCTCCCCCTGACCAAGTGTGAGATCCACATCATCAAGCAGTACCCGACCATTGGGCAGGGCACAGCGCAACGATTCGATGCGCAGTGCGGGCTTGGTCATGGCAAGCGAAGGCTACCAGAGACAGCCTCGTTACTCGGCGGCGCCTTGGCCCTAACCGCCTCTCGGAGGCAGCGAACCAGTGGCGCGAGGCTTGCGTCGCTTGCAGAGGCCTTTAGTGCTCCTGTGGCGGATAGCGCATAGGATAGTGTCCCCTTGCCTGGATGCGTCTTTTGGCACTTGCGAATGAGTGCCCTTAGATAGGCTCGTTGTTCTGATGCTGCCGCAGAGTATTTCGGTTTGGCTTCGGTTGGCGGTGTTGCTTGCAGGACGTCGTCAGCCTTTGGGACTTCGCCATTGTCTGCGGACTTGCTGTCCCGTTTGGCGCCACCTCCCTTTGACCTGATTGAACGATCGCGCTTCGGCCGTTTGGGCATTTCGCTTTGCGATGTCATCTCGCTGAGAGGCTTGCCAGGAGGCTTGCTTGAAGGAGTGGGGGGCTTGTCTGAAGGAGTGGGGGGCGAGGGTTGAGCGGAATTCCCTGGGGTGGGATTTGCTGCGGGACCAGCTTCTTGTCGGCCTTGTCCTTTCGGGCTTTCCTCGAGCTTGAGCGGCCGTTTCTCATCAGCCATCACTGTGCCAACTGTCTCACCTGCTTCGCGAGTTGTGTTGCGGCCAGCAGCAGCGGTCTCGAGGGCCTCTTTCCGATCAAGCGGGGCCGCGCCCTTGGTCTTTGCGCGAAACCCGATTCCCTTGTCGATGCGCCTGCTTGAGTTTTCGCCGAGTTCCCATACCCCACCATTGTGCGTAATGAGAATCTGAATGTTGGCAGCTTCGCCCGTCACGATGGTGTCGTCAGCAAACACCGTGTCGTCAATTTGAACCAAGCGCGCTTCTTGCTCGGCGCGTTGTGCATGTACCTCACCTTTGACCACAACTACATGACCCACGGGACCGCTTGTGGGCACAGCCTTCTCTTTGCCACAACTTGCGACAAGAAGTAGACAACCCAACAACATACATAGCGCAAAGCGATTCGATCGCATCTTCTTAAGGTACCTAGAAGGGACCCACCGCGCCACTTACTAAAACGATACCGAGAACCATGATGAGTAGGTATGGCCAAGAGCTGTCTAACAAACTCCTAGGACCCATCATTTCCTCCGTGATCCATTAGTAAGGTTTGTCGCCGGCCTGGGCAAATTTTTAGTCATTATCAATCCTTGCCGGACATGCGCCCACCTGTAGGACGGCGTGGGCGCAGCCTCTGCCGTGGTAGATTCTCGGCATGTGTCTCTACCTAGCCTACGGCTCCAACATGGACCGTGTCCGTTTGGAAGAGCGGGTGGGCCCAGTCGCCGAGACGTTTGGGCATGTCTTGCTGCATGCGCACACACACAGCTTTAGCCACCGTGGCCGCGATGGATCCGGCAAGGGCAACATCGAACCACATGGCACAGAGTTGGTCCGTGGTGTCTTGTATCGGCTCTCGATCGGGCAGACTGAACTGTTGGCGCCTTACGAAGGTGGCTACGAGAAGTTGGATGTCCAGGTCAAGTCACCGAGTGGCGAGCATGCTTGGGAAGCGTATACGTACATGGCAACCAAAGACACGGGCGAGCTCTTGCCCCGAGACTTCTATCTTGAGCACTATCTGCGCGGCATGCAGGCAAATCGGTTTCCTCAGTCCTACATTGATTTCATCTATCGCCAGGCTGGACGATGAAGCGGATCGCGTTGATCTCGACTGGTGGCACGATTGAGAAGACCTACGACGAACTCTCAGGCGTTCTTCACAACGAAGTCTCGATTCTCGACATCATGTTGGCGGGGCTCGATCTGCGGGGTGTGTTGGTTGAGCGTCTGCAGCTGATGAACAAAGACAGTCTTGAGATGAACGATGAGGACCACACTCTCATTGCAGCCACAGCGTGTCGCGCGACGCAGACTCACGATGGCGTGGTTGTTGTGCACGGCACCGACCGTTTGGCGACCACGGGTGAAACCATGCTGGTTGTGGCCGAGCCAATACGAGCGCCCATTGTGCTTACGGGCGCTATGCGGCCTTACGCGCTTCGCAACACAGACGCGGTTCAGAATTTGACTGAGGCGCTGTGTGCAGTGCAGCTGGTAGAGGCCGGAGTCTATGTTGCGATGCACAACCAAGTGCTGCGGTTCCCAGGCGTGACTAAGGATCGCGAAAACGGCACCTTCGTGAAGCTCTAAGGGGGTTCGCACGGTCCAAGAGAAACTTGGTGCGCAGGCGTATCTGCGAGTTATTCGTAATCCTCTCGCAGCACCGCTTGTAAGACGTCCGCATCGATATTACCGCCAGACATGATGACGCCAACCCGTTTGCCCGCAAGGCGCGGGGCTAGCTTCACAAGCCCTGCGAGTCCGGCGGCCCCCGCACCTTCCGCGAGGCCACAGCCACTGTTAATGTAGCGTCGGATTGCGTCTGCGATTTGTGCCTCTGTGACTGTCACGAAGTCTCGAAGCCCCTCGCAGAGGGCGGGAAATGTTGCAGCATAACAATGACGGGTCGCTAGACCGTCAGCGAAGGTATTGGCGCTCTCGGTGCTCCGCATTTTACCTGCGTGATAGCCGTCGTGAATTGCACTAGCAGCAGCTGCCTGAACTCCGAAAACTTCGATGTCAGAGTTTTTCTGTTGCGCAGCCGTGATGGCTCCAACGGCTTGAGAACCGCCCCCCACAGCAACGACCAGGGCATCGAGATTTGGCACTTGCTCCAGAAACTCAGCAGTGATTGTCGAGGCGCCTGCGATGACTGTTGGGTCGTTCGTCGAATGCACAATCGTGAGGCCGTGCTTGTCAGCGAGAGAGAGAGCGATGGCAAGCGATGCGTCATAGTCTTTGCCCTCTTCAACCAGCGTGGCTCCAAAGCTGCGCATCGCTTGGTTCTTTGCAGGACTATTTCCCTTGGGTACACAGATCGTAGTCTTGATGCCGAGCAATTGACCTGCGTATGCGACCCCTTGCCCGTGGTTTCCTCGGCTGGCCGCAATGAGTCCACGCTCCTTGGCTTCGCTGTCGAGCGCTGTTGCGGCCGAGAGCCCATTGCGTATCTTGAACGAGCCGGTGGGTTGATGATTCTCGTGCTTGACCCACACTTCGATGTCGTGACCAACGCTTGCGTCGAGCACTCCGTAGTTGCGCGCTGACGTTGGCGTGACGAAGGGCTTAATGCGCTCGCGGGCTGCCTCGACGTCTGCAAACGAAATAGGCCTTGTTGTCATGCCCCTAGCGTAGCGCTCTCTTGCGGCGTTGGCTGGACAGTTGGCGGGGATGGAGAGCGAGGCGGCCGCGGTATTTCAATATCCGCAGGCTCGCAGCCGTCGGCCGCCTCGTTTCCCCGACCCATGAGCATGTTCCCCCCAGAACCCGTCGCTCATGCGTCCCCTTGGGTTAAGTTAGGCCATAGACACCTAACGATTCCCCAAAAACTCCACAATTTCTGCCAACACAGCTGCACACGACACTGCGACCTGAGAGCGGCCCAAACTGTCCAGAACGATGCGGTATCGGAAACAAGGCGCCCATTTAGGGGCAATGCAGTACACATTTCAAGGAGAATCGTTGCCCCCAACGTGATTCTTCCTCACAAGCATTTTTCTAGAACAAGACTGGCGAACGTCTAGTGGTTGAACAAAACCCGCCACCATTGCTGATGCAAGGTCTGGAGCTTCTGTCATGATTACTCTCGGTGAGAGCCACAACAACAACGATATTCGCAGTTGCACTATGTTTGGGGTGCGGGAGCAAGGCGAAGTCTGCGTCGAACCAAGGTGCCGTCGCAGCCCGCAAGGACGGCTCATCAGGTGCGAGATCGGCAAGTTGTCCATTGGAGCAGCCCGCACCGGCGCTTTTGCCTGGTGTCTCCAAAGAACACCGAACCGCAGCCTATTGGACCAACCTTGCAACAGAGCGCGGAGTGGACGTCGACGAAGTGCTCCTTACGTCAGATGAAATCAAAACGTTAAACGCATCTTATGGTGTTCCTCGTTCAGGGTTTTTCTCACAAGCCGATTTGCTCGCGCCTCTAGACGCAGCCGAATTTCGAACCAAAATTGATGAGCGCTTTGCTTGGATGCAGGGCAAGCTCGACGCAAAAGAGTATCGAACGGATGCAAAGGGCAATGCGTTTTCAAAGCCCCAGTCCATGGCATTTGCTCCATCCTTGCGAGTTGCACTGGAGGAGACACAACTCTTTTGTGCGCCGACCACCGCAGGTTTCTACGATGCAGACGCAACCAGCACTCGCATCAATCGCAACACCTGCAGTGCAGCACACGCCCAGGAACTCATCCAAATGGTCGCTCCTTGGTCCGGCGGCATGACTCTGGCTCGAACGGCAACGTCATGGGGCTTTGTGCGGAGCGACGCAGCGGTGTCTAGGGAACTTTCTGATTCGGAGGCTGAGCGATTCGCGCGAGGGCCGTTCGCGGTCGTCTCTCCAGAAGGTGCAGAAACCGATGGAGGGGTACAGCTTGCTCCTCACGCACGGGTGCCATTTGCGACCGGGACGCAAGCTCAAGTACTTGTCGCAACCACAGAGGATATTGGTCAGCATTCGCTTGACGAAGCGCTATTTGAACCTACGACGAGGCCTCTAACCCGTCGCGCTGTCCTCGAAACCGCACTTTCCTACTTGGGCGAACCCTATGGCTTTGGTGGTCTCGATGGTGGAATCGACTGCTCGAGGCTGCAGCTCGATCTCTTTGGAGCGTTTGGAATTAACTTGCCGAGGTTTAGCGGTTGGCAGTCAAAGGCTGGCACCTACTCGATCGAAGTGGAAGGCGTATCTGACAAAGACAAGCTGGAAATCATCGAACAAGCAAGCAGCTCTGGCGTGGTGATCATGCACCTGCCTGGCCATATCATGCTCTATCTCGGCAAAGACGCCACTGGTGTTCCCATGGCTGTGCATGCTCTCTCGTACTATCTAGACACTTGCGAGACCGGCGAGGAGACCTCGATGGTGGTTGGCAAGGTGCAGGTCGGAGGACTTGAGCTTGGGCGCGGAACTCGAAAGACCGCACTCATCGAACGAATCAATCGAGTGAGTGTGTTGGGCAAGGCGCCACCAGAGATGCTTCGTGGAATCGCGAAGCTGCGACCCGCCGCCCCGGTCGCCAAGCCTTCATCTTCGACATGCCGAAAGCTTCCCGCAAGCCGGCTTTTTGTCTCGCCGAAATCTCCGGAGCGTGGGGAGGGCATGCGTGTGGTCGCAACAACGCGCAAGGCGAGCGGGCCAGCGCGCATCACCTTCTACGACCCGAAAGGGCGTCGACAGGAGTCGGTGCTCACGCAGACCAGTGGCCCACCAAGTGGCTATATCGGGGCTATCACGCCAGAGAAGACAGGTACGTGGATGGCCGTGCTTGGCGATGGCGAGTCGCAGCAGGCATGTACTACCTTCAAAGTCGGGCGCCACAAGTCACGTCCAAACTGGAAGGAGATCGCCAGGGCCAACAAGAAGCAGGCCCGCGCTGCAAAGAAGGCTGAACGAGAACGAGAGGCACAGGGCCTCCCACCTGAAGCACCGGATGAGGACAGCCCCGATGCGTTGAACGCAGCCTTGGTCTCCACGAATCCCATCTGGAAGGTGCGTCGCAAGTGGGGGCCAGTCTACGAAGACCTTTTTGCGGTATTTATCGAGAGGCTGTTTGACTATCCCGAGGGAGACGATCGAACTTGGCCCGACCTGCACACACTGTTGCAAGATTCCGAACGCAACATTCTCTTCGATTATTTCAGCAAGAGTGAGGAGGACGTTTTGCGCTTCGTGCCCGACTGCGCCGATCTACCTTACACCTTGCGCGCCTATTTTGCTTGGAAGCTGCGGCTCCCGTTTGGTGTGCATCAGTGCCATCGTGCTCGCGACAACCGTCCGCCAACTTGTGATGTGGCTGGTGGCAATCTAATGGATCGCAGCGAGTTCAACGGTACCGATGAGGTGACCGTGTTTCGCAACTTCGTAAACTACCACGTTCGCCGCACAGTGCATTCATCGAGCGGCCGCACAGGTCCCAACGACGATGAAACCGACTTCTATCCGGTTCGCCTCAGTCGCAAGACCCTTCGGCCTGGCACGCTGTTTACGGATCCATACGGTCATCTTCTGGTAGTGGTGCGATGGGTAGATCAGGGCGCGACAGGCTATGGAGGGCTGATTGGTGCCGATGCGCAGCCAGATGGCACCATCGGTCGACGTAGGTTTTGGCGTGGCTCCTTTCTCTTTCGCCCCGAGACACACAGTGGTGGCGCGGGCTTCAAAGCATTTCGACCTTGGATCTACAATCGCGGGCCAGAGACTCTTTCAACGTCGACCAATCAAGAACTCAAGCGCAACTCCACCGCTCGATTCTCTCGCGAGCAATATCAGGGTAGCGAGAGTGAATTCTACGACAAGATGGAGGCCATCATTAACCCGCGTGCGCTCGACCCTGTGGCAAAGTTGCGCTCGCTCGTGGATGCGCTGCAGGAGCAAGTAACCCGAAGGACGACTTCGGTTGCCACTGGCGAAGACTTTATGCAATCACGCAATTTCGAGCCGATTGCAATGCCGACAGGAAAGAAGATCTTTTTGACCAGTGGCCCTTGGGAAGACTTCTCTACTCCCTCTCGTGACTGGCGACTCCTTATCGCAATTCACACGGTTGTTGATTTTCCTGATGCGGTTCTGCGATCGCCAAAGCAATATGGAATTGCAGAGTCCGAAGCGAAAGAGAGAGTTGCGGAGCTAAGAGAAACTCTGGCCAAGGAACTCGCTTCGAGGCCGTTGCCCTACATACGATCGGATGGCAGCACGTGGGAGCTGAGCCTCAAAGACTTGGTCGATCGCCGTGTGGAGTTCGAACTGTCGTACAACCCCAATGACTGCCCCGAACAGCGCTGGGCGGCTCCTGAAGGGAGCGAGGAGCGCGCAACCTGCAAACGCAGGGCGCCTTCGGACCAACGGGCAAAGATGCTTGAGTATCGCCACTGGTTCTCAGAGCGCCGCCGACCTGCGAGCTAGGGCCTCCGGAGGCGAGTGCACTGGCCAGCGCCAGGTACGTTGCCATTCTAGAGAGCACACGGCTCTGGCCTTTGACGAGTGATCTCAAGGAACTCCAGTCAAATTCCACTAAGCTCACAAAAGCCATGGCGTTGGCACATGCCTCGCACTAGGCTGCCCTTGTCATGAACTCGCGAGCCACCTTGGCGCTACTCATCGCCACAGCGACCCAATTGGGGTGTGCTGCTGCTGTTGGGGAAGCCGAGCCTGCTCTGGAGGCTGGTATCTCGGATTCTGGCGGCTTTGCGGCCTTTGCCTCTGGTGATGTCATCGAAGTTCAGGTGTCCGCTGAGGCTGGTGTTTGGCTCCGTCCCACGCTGCGCTACCAAGGCTTTCAAGGCCGACCAAGCGTTCGCTGTACGGCCTTTGATTTGGATCGAGACAGCTTTCTCGCCGAGCAGCGCACCTACGAAAATGTCGTAGAGCGAGGAAACTGGATGCATGTGTCATACCGTATGGAAATCCAGCTGCCAGATGAAGAAGTCGAAGACGTCGCCGAAATGCAGACCTATGATGGTGATCGGCTTCTCTTGCAGTGCCGAGCCGACGATGAGTTTGGCAATGCATCGGTGATTTCCTATGAAATGATTTTGGGCGTTCGATAGATTGCTCGCGCTCAAGAGCGCACTGCCCTAGCTAGCTAGCGAGCGAGCAATTCGACTTAGAAAAACACTTAGGATGAGTCCCGCTCCGTAATAACCGAAGTCAAGAGGGTCAAAGGTTGAGCCCAGAACGAGCTGCACGACGGGCCCCCGAGAAGTGCTATTAGCGGCGAGCTGGGCGAGCTCGAGGCTCGTGCAGAATGCCGCCACAGCCACGAGACGCCATCGAAGCGCCCAGCCCGGCACGAATCCTGCCAGCCCGACAAGGAACGCGACGACCAGGGCATCGCCAGCGTGGGCGCGCCACCAAAGGGCACCAGGGCCTCGGTAGAGCAGGGTTGAAAGACCGAGACACAAGGGCAGGGCCGTCGTTGTTAGGGCCGCACCGATTCGCACGCCACGACAACGATCAGCATTGCTGGAGTATTCCGCCCTTTGTTGTTTTGTGCGCGATTCAGAGAGCTCTCTCTCGTCTTTCCACCTCGCAAGTGCGCGAGCAAACCACAGAATTGCATAGCCTTCTGGTGGGTCGCATTTCTGAATCGTGGTGATTTCGCGATCAAGGATCCGGCGAAAACGCCCGAAGAGTGTTGGGTTGCCAAATACAAGGACGCGATACGCGCCAAGTGGGAGGGTGACGTTATCGGCGGCTGCATAGTGAATCCGTAGCGCTACGGGCTTGCCGCCAAGCGGTCCGATGTGCCGGCAATTGGAAGGCCGCGGCGTTCAATCTGTAGATACTTCCGAGTCGACACGCTTGGGCCATGCACCTCTCCGAGAGCCTCGAGGTACGGCCTCACCGCCGTGCGCGCCATGTGCGGTTCCAGCGTCACGCGAGTGACCATGCGGTGGCGCTCGCCACGACCTGGCTGCCGGCTCGTGGAAGTCTTCGAGAGTAGCTTCCGCAGTGGTTCCAAGATGCGCCTCCCATTGTCCAGGTCGTCAATCCACCGAGCGTTCGCGTGCCATCCAAAACCACACTCTTCCAGTACCGTCGACATCCAGGAGGCCCTCGAGTCTCCGCCGCTGGCAAATCCTTCCACCTGCACCTCAAGAGAATCCTCGAGCATGTGTCGATAGGCTCGCAGTCGGTGCTCTGCGTCGAGGGCCCGCCAGTCCAGCTCGGCGAGCCAGCTGCCATTTGCGCTGAACACGTTGTGCAGCGGTTTGAGTTCGTCAGGCGAGAACAAGGCAATTTCGTCTCCCAAAGCGGCGCACGCCTTTAATACCTCTCGAGCCTTGGCGCATCGATCGAGACGTTGACCGCGGCTCGGTTCGGGAGCGACGAGGAGGGTGATAGCGCCGCCGCAGGCGTCCTCCACGAGCTGCCTCAGCGAGATGACATCGCGAAGAGTTCCCGACGAAACATCGCAAATGGATACGAGTAACATGACTACAAGTACCGGTGAGGAGCTACCAGGCCTCGCCGATGCCTTCCTGCTTCGAGGACCGATCTGGCCGCCGCGTCAGCGTGACGATGGTTGCCACAATCAGCCCCAGGGCTGCGGCGCCCACGAGGAGCGACCTCATCGCTGTCCACCCGTGCCCCGACTACTCGTCAAGTCCACCCGATATTGCGGTGTCGGGGCGGGGCTCAGCAGATTCGCGACCGCGTCAAAGGTCCGTTCCAGGACCACCGACACACCGGACATCACCACGGTGATCGTCAGGGCGGGAACGACGCTTCTCGATGCCATGCTTTGAGATTCCACGCCTCTCTTCTATGCGTCCTGCGTGGCAGGTTAAGCGGCGTTTTGTGACATTCACGTCAACAGCGGCCCCCTGGCATGTATTCGAAGCAGAAGTCATGAACGCGACACCCTCGTGCCGCTCATGGGGCAAGCGATGAACAACGAAGAAGACTGGCAGAGCACTAGTTCAGGCCCATGTCGGACGCTCGTCTCTTGATCTCGTGGGCTAGCGCTTTGTTGAGACCTCGAAGAACGGTGACGAGACTGTCCAGGCGTAGGTGAGCGTCCTCAAGTTCGAGCCAATGCTGACGTATATCAGATGGGAGCTTCACACTCGCGCAGAGTTTCGAGGCAATGGAGTATGTCAGGTCGACGGGGTCGTCTGTTGGCACCACATCGCTGACGGTATCGCCCGAGAGTCGTCCGATATCCCGAAGATACATCTCGAACTCGCCCTGGACTTCTTCTACTTGATCTGAACTCGCCCCACCATCCTTTTCCGGAAGCATGCGAACGCGACCAATGAGATATGGGGCCTCTTGCACGACTTCCTCGATTTCGAATCGCTTGTCGCCACGGGTAAGGATGTTCATGCGACCTGTGGGAAGCGTCTCACTGTCGAGAATTCGTGTTGTCGTGCCGATTCTTTCGGGAATCGCTGGGCTGCCAACTTCGCTTCCCTCTTTGATCAGAACAACACCAAAGGATGTATCGTTCTCCAGGCACGTGCCGATCATCGAGCGATAGCGCTCTTCAAAGATATGCAGTGGCAGGACCATGCCCGGGTACAAGACCAAGTTGAGCGGGAAGAGAGGAATCTCAAGCACGTGCCCGCCAGGCTCATTCTTCTCGTCTTCCATGGTTTCATTGTACGGGCCGAGCTGGAACTGGCGAGTCGTAAGAGTAAGGAATCACGCCGATTGGAGGCTTCGGTGAAAAAAACGGCAAAATTGCACCAACGTTTTGGTGTGCCCGTGGCATTCCCTAGTTGAGACCGATGCCAACGCAAAGCGCAAACGTGGAAGAGTTGCTTGAGCAGACACACTGGCTGCGGGGCCTTGCTCGTGGTCTGGTGCATGGGGACGAAGCTGAGGATGTCGCGCAGGAGACGATGCTCACAGCGCTTCAGTCCCCACCTCCGAGCAATCAGCCGTTGCGTCCATGGCTTGCGCGCGTTGCCACCAACGTTGTTCGAATGAGCTACCGAAGCAAGGTGCGAAGAGAGCGGCGCGAGAAGGATTTTGCTGAAGCCCTAGAAGAGAATCGTGGCGAAGTGCTCAAGAGGTTCGAACTTCACAATTCGATAGCGCAGATGGTAGTGGGCTTGCCAGAACCATTTCGATCCACGCTCTTGTATCGCTATCTCGATGAGCGAAGCTGCGCAGAGATTGCAACACAAGAAGGCATTGCTGCCGCGACCGTTCGTTGGCGGATCAAGCGAGGTCTTGAGATGTTGCGAGCGACGCTAGACAAAGAGACGGATCGAAGAACTTGGGTACTGGCGCTCCAGCCATGTCTTGAGGTGCCCTCGAAGACGGCGACTGTGGGCGCGAGTGCGGTGAAGGCTACGGCAAAAGGACTGATCATTATGAAGGCATCAAAGGTGGCAGCGATTGCAGTGGCAGTTGTTGGTTTGTCATGGGGCGGACACCTCGTAACGCGGACGGAACCGAAGGCGATAGCCGTGGAGAGCAAGCCGGTGAATGGCGAAGTTGGCACCACCGCGCAGGTGGGTACAGATCAATCCGAGCGCACCGCGGTGTCGAAGGGACCAGAGCAAGACGCCCGCGCAAGAAAACGAAAGCAGCTCTTGGCAGCGATCGAGACAGCTCGCAACGCGCGTATGGCACGCAATGAAGAAGTGTCTTCCAGCCAGCCAACTCAACAGGCCCAGACGCCGCATACTCCCGCGCTCGCGCCAGGAGTGTTGGACAAGGACTACATCCGTGAACAAATGGATGAGATTCTCCCACTAGTAAAAGAGTGCTACGAGCAGACGCTTGAGCGTCGCCCCAACATTTCTGGCAAGGCTGTTGTCGAATTCTCCATTGTCGGCGAGGAGGACGTTGGTGGTATTATCGAACTCAGCGAGTTTGACCCAGAGGCAAGCACAATCGAGGATGCCGAGTTCTCCGAGTGTATCCAGGAAACCATGTATGGATTGGAATTCGACCCACCACAGAGTGGTGGGCGAGTCGTCGTAAAATATCCTTTTGAGTTTCGTAGAGTTAATGACGAGGACGCGGCCAAAGAGTAAGATATTTTCTGTCGCTTCCCAGTCACGTTTTGCCGCACCTCGTCATTTGTTAAGAGGCATTCTGAGTGCGTGAGCGATTGATCGCCGATTGCATCGTGATACCGTCACGTAGGTACTTATGATGATTCGAACAAGCATTGGCATTTTGTTTTCTCTCTCTCTCTTAACTGCGTGTACTGGTGGCTCGGGGGATGCGGAAAACGATGCTTCGACTGTTGTCGGGGATGCCGATCCAAACGCGCCCGACGCCGATCCCAATGCGCCTGATGGGGGCAATGGTAGTGATGGCGGCCAAGGCGTCACCGATGCAAGCGTTTCAACCCCAGATGCAGGGGCAGCTGTTGGAGTTGAATGCGGCAAAGAGACATGCACTCTTGGGACTGAGGAATGCTGCATTATGGGAATAGGCTCGTTCTCTTGCGTTGCAGCTGGCACCTGCAACGGGACAGCCACTACTTGCGACGGCCCCGAAGACTGCAATGGGGACGTTTGCTGCGGGGGCTTTGGTGGCGCGAGTTGCGAAAACACCTGCGAGGGAAACTCCGGGGAGCTTTGCCACACACCTACTGATTGTACCGTTCCCGGCGATATGTGTTGTGAGTTTGGGCCTCTCTCGGTTTGTGCGCCAAACTGTCAGGGCGGCGGGCTTCCATAGACCGCAAGAGTCATGTGTGGAGCAAGCTGTTCGCCGCAGCTTTCTCTTGCGTGCCCTTGTCTTCGAAACATGTACCCGCACATCGAACGAAGCTGTTGCAATAGGCGTCATCGCGCCAAGCGCGCTTGCACTAGTGTGCGGCTCAGAGGAATAGAAATGTGCTGGCGACGGGAGCTCGTTCTTTGACAAGGCGCGAAGAACCGAGCCAGGGCGTTCTATGCCTC
>JANTGM010000098.1 GCA_024762925.1 Kofleriaceae bacterium
TTCTTTGACAAGGCGCGAAGGACGACCTTGCTGGGGCAAGGAAGGATCTGAGCAACGATGAGCCGAAGGCGTTCAAAGGGCGAAGAACCGAGCCAGGCGGGAAGAGGGAGTTTGCTGGGGCAAGCGACCGAGGAACAACGAAGAAGACTGGCAGAGCCCGTCTGTCCAGCGGGCGAGAAGTCGAGTGAGTGCGTTCTGTATTTATGAATCGCGCACTAGGGACTGTCGCGTCTGGTGGGGCGTGAATGGAGCACGATGCCCATAGCTTGCTTGCCTTGGTACGACCTACCAGAAACTCAGAAGATTACCGACCGTCTCTGGTTCGAGATTGCCAAGAGCCTGCGCGCAGAAGGCATGGTTCAAGTACCAGAAAGACTCGATCGCCGAGCGGACTACCAGTCGCAATGGCAGGAGCCGGGGCTCTTGCTGGGGCAAGCTTGTGGCTACGATGTGTATTGCGAGAACGACCACGCGCTACAGATTGTAGGCGCTCCCCGTTACCGCTTACGTGGGTGTGAGGGGCCAAGATACCGCAGCTTCGTTGTCGTACATAAGAATTCTACCTACAAGTCACTGATGGACCTGAAGGACGCGCGATGTGTCATCAATTCTCCTCGCTCGCATTCTGGCATGAACGTGTTGCAGTCGCTCATTGCCCCTCTCAGCGACAATGGCCACTTCTTTGGTGGGGTTCAGATTAGCGGTGCACACCAGAACAGTCTCAAGATGATTGCCAGTCGAGCAGCTGATGTTGCAGCGATCGATTGCATTACCTTTGGATTGCTTGCCAAGCATCGGCCTGATTCGATATCTGCAACAAGAATCATTCATGAGACGGATGCGCTCACCGCGCCACCCTACGTTACTGGCAGCAATACCGATGCTCGGCTGGTGCCAGTCTTGCGACGCGCGATTCAAGGCGCCATCGCAACTTTGACAGAACGGGACCGCGATGACTTGGGATTGGAGGGAGTCGAAGCTGCGAGGATGGAGGACTATCATGACATCGGAGCCATACAAGCGCTGGCTGACCAACACTGCTATGTTGAACTCAGGCCCAATGCCATAGGGGGAGGCTAAGCAAGTCCTCTGCATGCGTACCGCACAACAACAGGAGCCTCCTGGCTCCTTCAGGCGCCACTCATGTTGCCCGCTAACTAGGCAAGACTCATAGTTCCGGTCGATGGCACGGGCTTTGCTCTATGCGTTGTCGTCATGAACAAAGCTTCCTCCTTTCTCCTCGCCCTCCTCCTTGCCCCCGTCCTTGGCTGTGCAGCGTCCCCGGTTGACAACATGCAAGGCAGCGAAAAATCCGACGAGATCGCCCGACCCGCCGATGGTTCTTATGTCTTTCGAGACCAGTTGATTTCCGACGAGTGCGGCTTGTTTCAGAACGATATGACTTCACCTGAGGTGATTGAAGTCGCGAGCAGCCCCGACGGTGCCTTCTTTGAGTGGGAGGAATCCGACGGTCTTCTCGTGACCTGTGCCCGGCTCTCCAATGGCCTCTACGAGTGTGACAACCCTGCAATGGAACTCCCCATCGGCAATCTTGTCATGGACGCTGACTGGGGCGCCGATGGTGGCTTCTCAGGAAGCATACGAATCGATGTCGGATGTGAAACCGAGGAGCAGTGCAAATTCCTGGAAGAGGGCTTTGGCGTACCAATGCCCTGCGTATCTGAGGTGCGCTACGAATCCGCTCCCATGGTCGCCGCGGACTTTGAAGCACCCACCGGCGAGTACATCGTCAGCGTTGGCGAACCGCTCATGAATAGCTGCGGAGACGCGATCTCCGATGGGCAATTTGATATGCCAGGCACGTTTGAAAACTCCATTATGACCATGGGAGATACCGCGATTCCTTGTGAAGTGGACGACCAGGGCATTTTCCAATGCGAGGTTGACTTACCCTTCGGTGAAGCCCGGACGGCATCCATTCGAGCCGAAGGTGCCTTTGTCAATGGTGCGATGAGTGCAGGAACCATCCTGGCCGTCATCGATTGCGACAGTGATGCTGATGACTGCGAAGCTGGCCTCTTGGGCGATTTGCCCTGTGCTGCGACCTTCGAACTCTCGGCCGAACTCGCCTCCGTCACGGAGTAAGAGGCCACGTGCTTTGAAGGCAGGCGAGGAGGGTTGAGACCTATCGTCTGCCTTTTTGGGCCTGTACCCATTTGGGGGGCGCTGATAGGTCGAAACCGAGGTATGATCACCAGAACATCTTTACTTCGAAGAAACGCGCTCTCGGCATCTCAGTGGCATGGCCGGTCCTTCTTGGCCCTGCGCTCATGATGTTTTGGAGCAGCTGCGGGCGCGTCAACTTCGACCCCAGGGCGATCACCGAGCAGGACGCAAGAGTGGTTGATGAGGATGCACGTGTCGCAGTACCAGATGCGGAGCCCGAAGGGTATGTGGACGTGGTGTGCGGTCCCATGACCCCCGTTTCACCTGTGCCCCCTGTCGACGCCTTGATCGAACCAGCGCTGCTCACCGATGGGCTAACGCTCTTGGCTCGCTTTAGTTTTCAGGACCACATTGCGGTGCGGGCGAGCCCGGGCGAGGACTTCGGAGAGTGGAGCCGAACCACGGACTACCTAGCGCTTGCCCAGGATCACTCCTTTCTCACCGTGGCGGGGGAGGAAATAGGTGTGGGAGCAGAGATCCCAGCCGGCGGGGAAGATCGTCAGCTCACTCTTTGCTCGGCGCCTTTTGCTACAGGCCCATGCGATGTGATCAGGCTGTTTGACAGCAGTGGTGCTTTGATTACAGATGACGTGGATGGCCCATCTCTGGCTCTGCGCGATGGCGAACTCGTTGTTGCGTTCAATCGCGGATCAGAAGTTTTCTTTGCTCGTCCAAGAAGCGCCGGCAGCTTAGATTGGGATGCGACTCGCATCGACATCGGAACGGGCCTCTATGGAGATCCTGCGCTTTCTGAGGATGGCAGGATTCTCGCGGTATCAGATACAGCACGCGGAAACTCAATTCAGCTCGCGGTCTGGGACGCGTCGGCTGACAACTTTGTGCCTGTGCAGGAACTCAGCACGATCATCGGCGGCTCACCGGAGATTGGCCTGGAGACGGCAGCTGGTTGGGAGCTCTTTCTTGTCACCGATACGCGAGGGGTTGTTGAGCCTCATCGAGTGAGTTGTCTGTGACGACCTTTCGAGGCAGTGTCGTGCGGCGAGGTTGGCATCGAAGCCTTCGCTGTTGGGACACCAGAGTCGCGCATTCGTAGGGGACAGGCAGGCCTACTCACCAGACGCGACGTGGTGCTACAGTGCGCTCATGTGTCAGCTCCTTGGTGTCTCCACTCTCGCACCGATCCGCATGACCTTCAGTTGGGAGCGTTTTGCTATGCGTGGATCGGAAGCGGCTGGTAATCCTGATGGTTGGGGCGTTGCGTACACGGAGGAGGGGGATGCTCGCATTTTGCGAGAGCCGAGCCCCGCGGTTGATAGTCCGCTAGTCACCTTCCTTGGTAGCCATGGGCCCGCCAGTACTACCATCCTGTCCCACGTGCGTCGAGCGACGCTTGGTGCCAGAAGCTTGCCAAACACGCAACCTTTCGTTCGTGCCCTGGGTGGTCAAACGCATATTTTTGCTCACAATGGCCACGTTCCATCGCTCGAAGTTTGCGAGCAACCATGGCTTCAGCCCATCGGTGATACCGATTCCGAAAGGATGTTCTGTCTCCTGTTGGCCAGTCTCGAGCCGCTCTGGCGAAAGACACACGCTCCTTCCCTCGAGGCGCGCAGTGAGATCATCACAAGGTTTGCTGAAGAGATGCGCAGCAGAGGCGCCGCCAATTTCGTGTATTTCGATGGGCTCACACTATTCGCCCACAGCCATCGGCGGACCGTACCCGGCGCTGCTATTTCGACCGCACCGGGACTCTACTTGCTTCATACCGAGAAAGGATCCTCCGGTCCTCATGCCTCTGGTGGCCTCACCACCATCGGTGCATGCGCGGCTCAGGCAATGGTGGCCACAATGCCCCTCGATGATGAGGGCTGGCAGCCACTCGCAGAAGGCGAGCTCTTGCGCCTCGAACACGGAGCCCTGCGATGAGTTCCACATTGCGACATCTGCGAGTCCAGGGCCCCAAAAAAAGCCCGCATTAGAACTATTCGCAGAGCCAGCCAGCTTGATTGCAAGACTCGATCGCCTTGCGCAGGGCTATGCCCTTCTCGAAGAACGCTGGGTCAGTTAGGTGAGCTATGTGCTTGTTCGCCGACGCAAAATCTCGAGTTTGAAAAAACCCATACGCGAGTGCATAGCGGATCTGCTGATCTCCCAAGAGCCCCAACCTGGAGAGGCGTGCCTCCATGCCGGCGATCATTTCGAACCGCTGTAGCTCAAGAAGGATTTGCAGACGTTGCCTGATCTTGCGCTTCTGGTCCGGGATTCGCTTGTTGATGACAAGCGCTCGCACGAGTCGCCCTGCACGGCGGTACATCTCGGCGGCCTCGACAAAGTACTTCTCCTCTTGGCGGGCAGCCTGCTCAAGCATGATTGCTGAAGAGAGAAGCTTGCCATCATCCATGAAGACTCGTGCAAGTTGCACCGTCAGGCCGATATTGTTGGGGAAGCGCAGTCTTGCGACTTCGAGACTGCTCTGAGCCTCGTCAAGCCGACCACTTTTTCGAAGAGCCTCACCGATAGCAACGAGGTCTCCAGCTTCGACATCCGGTCGCGCTAAGAACTTTGCTCGCTGCCGAGCGAGCTCCTGGTACAGCTCGAGCTTGATGAGGTAGGCCATCTCGAGACGCGCAAACTCAATGGCGTCGGGAAAGCGCGACCCAGCTCGAGTCAGCACGAAGAGTGCCTGCTCTGCTTCACCGAGTTCCCAGTGTGCCTGGCTAAGAAGCAGTTCGGCTTTGGGCTCTTTGAGGGCACTCGGGCCGGCTCGCTCAAGAGCTTTCACTGTGCCACGGTAGTCCTTGGCGCCAAAACGGGCACGGCCAAGGTTGATGAAAACAAGAGGATCTTCATTGCCAGCCTCGATCGCGGATTGAAACGCATCGGCAGAGGCAACGTAGAGTTTCTTATTGAGAGCAATAAGGCCCTTGAGGACGAAGTAGTGTTTGTAATCGAGTTCATCACCTTCCTTCACCTCTTCGAGGGCCTGAGAGGCGCGATCGACGTGACCGTCCTGGAACAGACGGGTTGCGAGTGCCAGGTAGTCCACTTCATCCTCAGCCACTTTCTTCTTGGCATGAGTCGTCCCAACGAAAGAAATCGAGATGAGGCTCACGAGAAGGATCTGGAAGAGCTTGGCCATGGGATTTAGTTCAAGCGAAAGGGAATGCGCTGGGAAACCGAGACGGCCACGGGTTCCCCCTCATATCTGGCGGGGTCAAAGGTCCAATCATTGATGGCGTTGACTGCCACCATGTCGAACACACCGACAGGCTCAGATTCGACGACCCGAACCTGTTCGACTTCACCGCGTTCACTCACTTTGATCTTGAGGACCACATGGCCTTCTATGCCTCGCTCTCGTGCCTTTGAGGGGTACTCGGGACTCTTTCGAGAACGCGGAGTTGGCAGAGAGTCGACGGAATCGCCGGTCATCACGAGGCGCTTGTTCGAATCACCTCCACCAAGAAGTTTGTCTGTTCCGACGAGATCGTCGGAATGAAACTGCGGAAGATCGAAGCTCATACCACTCATCGCAGAGCTGATGTTGGGCATGGGTGCTGCACGAGCAGTACGTGCAATTTTCTTGGCCTTCGCTGGCTTCTTCTTCGGCTGGGTCTTCTTTTTCTTTGGCTGCTTTTTGACATGAAACTCTTTCGCGTCAGCAGCAGCCTCTTTCTTGGGTGGTTGGTTGAGCTCATTCATTAAGAAGAGAAGCCCGAAGACTCCCGCGCAACCCAAAACCATTGTCGCAAAAGCAACCAAACGTCTCAGTACGATACTCATCAGCCTGCCTCCTTCTCTGTTGCGACGCCGACATCCGCGGCGCCTGCCAATCTGCACTGATCTACGACTTCAATGAGTCGGTCCGCAGGGACTCGCCTATCGGTGATAACAAGCACCTGTCCGCCGCCTGCTGCACTGTCAAGGTAGTCGCGAACTCGGCTCTGCACCATCCAGGGACGAACCGGGTTGCCATCGATGTAGACATTCGCGCTCGAGTCGATGTTGACCCGGAGAGCCTTGCTCGATGCTCGTTCGGCGCTGCCAGCTCCCGGCCGCTCGATATCGATCTTCATGTCCTTCACAAATGTCGTTGAGACCATAAAGAAGATCAGAAGAATGAAGACCATATCGATAAGTGGAGAGATATCGATATCCGACTTCTGCTCGGGTCGTGCTCGCAGTTTCATACTTTGCCTCCCAGGAGAGCCTTGATTTGATCGAGTTCTTCTTCGAAGCGTTGTTGGCGCCTGTCGAGGAGGCGGCCGACGATGACCCCTGGAATCGCTACACAGAGGCCCATTTGGGTTGAAAAGAGTGCTTGGGAGATGCCGCCAGCAATACCGCCGGATTGGCTGTAGAGGGTCATATCCCCGAGAGAGTCAAAGGTCTCGATCATACCTGCCACCGTGCCAAGCAGACCGACGAGCGGTGCGACCATCACGATCCCCATGATGATGATGCGTCCCTTCTTGAGGTCCTGGTAGTATGGGAAGAATGCACTGTCCAAGACCTCAGAAATGTGATCGGGGAATTTCTTAGCAGCATACACACCAACGCGTGCTGCCTGGTCAATGATGCCCTTCGGCTTGCGGAGATCTCCTTCGCCATATCTGCGCACCAAAATCCGCACATGTCTTCGAGAACCACGCTGGAGCACCATGAACCGGTAGCCGATGGCGTACCAGAGCAAGAGCGCACCGACGACAAGAGGCGGCATTACGAAGCCACCAGCCTCTACGTAGCCCGCGAAGGTATCGTAGAGACTCTGGCTCACGCGGCCATTCCTGACTTCTTCTCCGCGCGCGCCGAAGGCAAGTTGCCTTCGTCAGGCTCCGGAGGGTGGATACCAACAGAGCGGTTCACCGCGGCGAGTGCCGAGGCGTCAAGCCTGTCTCGAATCGCGTCGGAATACCCAGACAGAAGATGACCTAGTAGCAGTGCAGGAATTGCCACAATGAGACCGAGTTCGGTCGTAACGAGCGCTTCTGAGATGCCGCCGGAAAGCAGCTTTGGATTGCCGGTACCGAACTCTGTAATGACATCAAAGGTTGAGATCATACCGGTAACCGTGCCCAGAAGCCCTAGCAGAGGTGAGACCGCGGCCATGACCATGATGCTCGAGCCAAAGCGCGAGAGATTGGGCTGCTCTTGCAGAACAGCTTCCGCGACGACGTCCTCAAGTTGATCTCTTGGGCGGTCGACGCTGGATAGTGTCGCGCTAAGAACTCTACCAATAGGCGTTCTGGCCTCCTGGGCGATCTTGAGCCCCTCCTCGATGCGTCCTGCATCCACCTCTGCCATCACTGGGCCCATGAGTTTCTTACTGCCACGAGCCGCAAAGAGAAGCAGCATGGCTCGCCCCAAGACCATGAGCAGCGCGACGCCGCCGAGTCCGACGATCACCCAGGCGATGAGGCCGCCGGTGCGAATGATCTCCATGACCGACTTGTCGACCTTGGGAGTAATGCCCGTCTCAAGAGACTCGTAGAGAAAGATGGGAAGCGTGCTCGGGGTTTTGCCCTTGGCGAGTTCTTCGGCAGTCTCGGCTCCGGTGGCGGTGTTCCAGAGCTTGAGCCGGTTCTCACCAGCAGGAGCGAGAACTCCCTTTGATCCCGCTACCAAGCCGTAGGAGGCGATGTTGCCAATGCGAAGGATGTCGCCATTGAGCTTGTTACCCTCGGAATCGAAATAGGCGCCCTTCTCGATGTGAATTGTTCCTTGTTTCTTGAGCAGTGCAGGAGCTCGGTCGAAGACAAAGCTAAGCTGCTTCAGCATCTCTTCGCGTTTCTTGGTATCGGCCTCGGGCATTGCAATGCCGCCCTTCTTGAGGGCTGCGTCGGCGCGAACCAGAATGTCCTCGGTGACTCCTTCATTGCCCTCTAGCACCTCAGCCTCGCGATCTGCGGTGAGTACTTGCTCTTCGAGGCGCTCTGCGAGTCCGGCTGCGTGTACAACCCGATTCTGAAGCGAAGAAATCTCCCCCTTGGCCTTGGCGATGCGCTCCTTGGCTCTTGCTTGCTGCTCCTTGAGACGAGTCTCCAGCGCCCGTTTCTCCGCCTCTAGGAAAGCGAACTCACGACGATAGGCATCTTGAAGGCGAGAGCCAGAGTTGGCCTTGCTCGCGTTGGTCGATGCAGGTGCTGGCTGAGCCTCGCTCTTTGGTGTTGCCAGCAAGAGCATGGTGAAGGAGGCAATGATTGGTAGTAGTAGACGCATGGTCTTGCCCGCTATTTCTGGACTGGTGGAAGTGCGTTCGGAACTCGGAACAGACCGACGCGGATTTGTTTCTTGAATGAATCAAAAATGTGAGCAATTTGCTTTTGCTCCTCAGAACTCTTCGCACCGACAAAACTCCAGGTGTTCCCCTCAAATTTTGAATAGCCGGTGCGGCCATCGCTGGTTTGGAAGAAGAGCATGACCATGCCGACGCGAACGACCTGAGCGAGTTTCTCCTCGCCATCGAGTGCAATGGTTTGCTGGAAACTCGCGGACTCTCGTGACATGCGCAGCTCGTCTTCAACGAAGCTCCACAACCGGACGAGCGCTTTGCCATATGTGAGAACGCCGCTGCGCCGCTGTTCTTCGAGCTTGTCGAGCTCGCCTAGTCGCTCCGCCCGACGAAAGGGCATACTCTGTTCGACGTACGCGCGCATGCCCTTGATCGCGCCCTCAAGAATCGGTGCGAGATCATCACCACGCTCAGCACTCTCATCAATACGCGTCTTCTTCTCTTGAAGAACGGAACGGAGTTTTGCGAGGCGAACTTCTTCTCGGTCTAGCTCCAGTTGTAAATCCGATTTCTGGCGAGCCAGAGACTGCAACTCGTTGCGAGAATCATTCTTTGACTCGGCGAGGCGTTCGGAGAGCCCTTCAACTTCCGTGCGAAGTGTTGCAAGACGGGTTGCAAGCTCGTCGGCGGGCTGGGAATGAGCCTTATGGGCGCCAATCGCTAGAACTAGGCATCCAAACACAACTGGCAGGAGGCCTTGGAAGCGTCTCGTTGCTGCGAACATAAGACCTCATACCGAGCAGGTGTTACAGGTTGGTTTCACTCATGTGGCCAGTCGGTGAAACCGAATTGCCCTGAGATCGGGGTTCTCGGGCCTAAGAATCGTGTTCCTCGCGCTCACCAAATCGATATCCGACGCCTCGAACCGTTTGAATGAATTTTGATGCTTCTCCAAGCTTCATGCGCAAACGCCTGATATGAGTGTCAACCGTGCGCAGACTCTCGTCACCATTGCGTCCCCACACATCCTCAAGAAGGCGCTTGCGTGATTGCCCACGTCCCCTCCGTGACATGAGGACTTCAAGGAGCCGAAACTCTACCTTGGTTAGATTTAGCGTACTTCCATTGAGACGCACTCGATGCCCCTCGCGGTCCAACGCCAAGGGCCCCGCACAGATCTCGATGGCACCATCTTGATTGGGATAGCAGCGGCGCAAGATCGCTCGAAGCCGTAGCAGCAATTCTCGTTCGTCGTAGGGCGTGACGATGTAGTCATCCACACCCAGTTCGAAGGCTACGATTCTATCAATATCGGTGCCTTGGGCACTGAGTACGACAATAGGCAGTTGGCATGTCCGCTCATCTTGACGCAGATGTCTGCACAGGGCTGTGCTCGTCACATTCTCTACCTCTTCTGCAACCAGCACGATTGCAGGCAGAATTAGTTCGGAGCAAACGTGAATGCCCTCCGTTCCTGTGCGAGCATCGACAACATCGTATCCAGCATTCACTAGCAAATGACTTAGCTTGTGGGTACTGGGGGCGTCGAAACCGACGATCAAGGCTCGTACAGACACGATGGTCGATTCTTAGAGTGCTTCTGTGACAGTAGAGTGAACATTCTGTCGCAACAAGCAAAGGTCACAGGAGCGTTACAAATACGTTACAGGACGGCCATGCACTGCTTTTAGTGTTTGGTCCATGCAACAAGCTAGGATTGCGAGTTCGCAGCGCCCTCAAGCTCGAGTTCGAGTGGGAGTGATAAGCCACGGAGAGCAGCTCCCCAAACCGCTCATTGATGGACTGCATCGCGAAATCATCGACGCGCGTCTCATGTCATCGATGAGACTCGAGCACGAAGCTGAATTGGATGTCGTACTCATGTGGCTCTCGCCCAAGCCCCCTGCTCGTGTGCTCAAGAAGATGTCATCGTGGGCGCACACAAGGGAAAGCCGAGTTGGCTTGATTGGATGCTCACCCAACGGAGACACCGATGACACGATTGCAGGATTTGAGGCCGGGCTCGATGATTTCGTTGCCGGTCGATGCAGTGTGCGAGAGCTTGCTAGCCGCATCCATGCCCTCAGGCAACGACTCGTCCAATCACCACCCAAACCAGGCAAGACTTTCGCCGGCCTAACACTCAATCCTTCGGCCCACGAAGCTCAGCGAGGTGATCGCTGCATTCATCTCAGCCCGATGGAGGTAGCAGTGTTAGGGGTGTTATTGGATGCGAATGGGCGAACATGCTCTCGTCAAACGATTCTTGAAATGGCATGGCACGACTGCAACTTTGAAGTTGGTGAGCGCGCCGTAGACAGCGTGATTCTTCGCCTCCGGCGCAAGCTAGGAGAGCCAGACCTCATCGAGACCGTTCGAGGTGTCGGCTTTCGTATAACCTCCGACTAGGCCCTGCGGGCCTACTCGCCCCAGTTCCAGGCTGCAGAGAGGCTGAAGGAGCGGCCACGACGGAAGCGACGAGCGACTTTGATTCCCTGTGTGAAACGAATGTCCTGGTCTAGCAAGTTCTTGGCTTTGAATTTAAGTTTCCAGTGCTCGCCAAGCCTTTGGCTGTAGACGAAGTCGAGTTGGTGCAGCGGCTTTTCAAAGATGTCTGGCGACCCTAGGCGGCCCACGTCGCGGATGCGCTCGCCAAAGACGTTGTAGAGAAGAACCGCGGTAACCCCAGAGACGCTCGCATCGTCGTAGCCAAGCTGCAGGTTGACGACATAGGGACTTTGGCCTTGAAGAGCTCTCTGCTTTGAGGTGCTCACACCAGAGGAATCCTCTCCGAGGACCACTTCCGATTTGATCATCGCGACGTTCACGGAGGCAAATCCGTCTGCGAGTTGTTCTGAGATAAAACCTAGCCGGCCGCGACTCTCGAGTTCGAGGCCGATGTTGGTTGCGGAATCCGCATTATCCCAGCTCACCGATCGATCAACGCCACCGAGGTCAATCTGCTCAATGGGACTCTCGAAACTCTTGTAGAACGAGCTGAGAGAAACGAGCTGATCGCTGGAGAAGTAGTACTCAACTCGCGCGTCGATATTGTCAATGGTGCCGCGAACGAGCTCGGGGTTGCCCACGAAGCGGGTGGCGGTCACGACGTCGCGGAACTGCGATTCGGAGAGTTCTCGGAAGTCTGGTCGGGTTACGGTGCGGCCATAGCCTCCGCGCAAGACCAGCCTATCGCTCAGCTGGTATTTGCCCAGAATCGACGGCAGAACGTCTGTATTATCCAATTCTGTCTGCAGAGGCACAGCGTCGGTGTCGAATGGTGAGAATGTAACGACCTTCTGCCGCGAGCGCTCGACTCGAGCACCTGCCCGTACCTCGAATGCCTCGGTGATGGGAAGATCCACCATGCTATAGGCCGCCTGGATTTGCTGTTCGGCCTGATACGCATCAGTGGGCTGGGTCGTGTCCTCGAGGATCCAGCCGTTCTCGGCATTGAGCCTGTCGGTACCCCAGATCTCATTAGGGGCAAGGCGTCTCTCTTCCGCAGAGAGCATTCTTGGCGCGCGGAGCGTTAGCCTCAGAGTATCGTAGTCACGTTCCCGAAACACCGCCGATGCTCCAACTTTGGCGGTGGCTGTCAGCCCACTCCAGATTGAAAAGGGTTGGGCGTAGTCGCCACCGATATCATGAACGCGATCTGAGAGGTCACTCCACACTCGTTGATTTCCCGCGGGGCGGGCAGAAACCTGAAAGTCGGAGGGGCCTTCGTCTGGATTGGCAGATTCGTCGGCGTAGAAGTACTCGCGTCGATCTGGTTCATCGCGAGTAGCGCGAGAAAACGAGTAGCGCCACTCGGCAATGCCCTTGTTCAGGCGGTCGATCTGGTGCTTGCCGACGAGCTGTTGCGTGAAGAGCTGGCGTTCCACGAAACGAAGTCGCGAGCGCTCGATGTCCTGGCCCAGATCGTCACTGCGTCCCGTGACCTGGGCTGTTTCGTTGTCGGTGATGCGAAGGAGTAAGGTCGTGGCTTTGACCTCATCACCTTCTTCTGGCTCGAAGCCCGCAACGAAGATTCCGCTGCCGGAAACAGTCTGCGATAGCTGGCCGATTTGAAAGTCGTTGTTGAGTTCGAGGCCACCCTCGGCGGTATCCGAGGCGATGAAGCGGCGATTGATCTCTTCTTTGAAGTTGTGGTTGCGTCCGTGGCTGAGTGAGACGAGATACCCCATCGGGCGCTTCTTGAGTTTGAACGAATCACCAACGGAAAGTGAGATACTGGTGTCGGGGGCAACAGTCTTGTCTTCCACGTCGTAGTTGACCTTGAGAAGTCGTCCCATCGCGGCTAGCTCGTCAGGGCTGAGTCCGGGTTGAAACTGATTGCCCTCGCGAAGTGGCGATTTGTTGCGAATCTCGCTTGGCAACTCACGGCTACCATCGTCGGTGCCGAGAAAGTCCAGGCTTCCGCCAACGTGATCGGGACGGCCGCGAAATGTCGCATTGGAGACCATTCCGGTTCCAGCGGATGCGCTAAGCGTGAACTCATCGGGAAAGCTCTTGGTTCGCAGGAGCACAACGCCACCACCGAATTCCGCGGGTAAGTCTGGTGATGGTGTCTTCTGAATGACAACGCTCTCGAGAATGTTGGTGGAAAAAAGATCGAGGGGAATCACGCGACGTTCCGGCTCGGGACTCGGAATCGATTGACCATTTAGGAGGGTCGCCGAGTAGCGCTCGCCCATTCCGCGCACATAGACGAACTGGCCGCCAATGACAGTGATTCCCGTGACGCGTCGCAAAGCGCCTGCTGCGTCGGAATCGCCAGAACGAGACATCTCCTCGGCACCAATGACTTCGTCAACGCTCGCACTCTCGCGACGCTCAGCGACAAGTGATGCAACACCGCCTTCGATGTGTGGTGCCGTAACGACGAAATCATCGAGAGCTGGTGTGGCTTCCTCGACGGCTACACGCACTTCTTTGGGACGATTGGCATCAATCTCCACGCCCTTGAGTTTTGCCGTCGTGAACTTGGGGTGAATCACAACCAGGTCATAGCTTCCTTCGGGAAGCTCGAGTTCGAACTCGCCGTTGGCATTGGTCTTTGCGTCTCGTGGTGCGCCGCGAACAAAGACGCCGGCTCCTTCCACTGGACGATTGGACGGTCCTGTAAAGACTCGACCGCGAACGATGCCAATGGGCAGCAGCTTCATTCTCTGTTCGAAGCTCGCCTCGCCTTCGACCTCCGTGGCGGTTTCGCCTGGTGCTTCAACATCGACCTTGACGAGTTTGCCCGCCAAATCGAGAGCGACGATCACCTCGATAGTTTCGCGAGCGACGATGTCAAGAGGCTCAAGGGATATGACGATGTCAGGTTCTCCTTCGCCCAAACCAATGGCGGGAAAAAGATGTCGGGGAGCTCGCAGAATAGGTGTGGTACGGCCAGGCGGCCCCGAGAGGGCCACACTGCCGTCCTTGTTGCTGCGAGCAGAGCCCGCTTTGGGAATCTCCAGGGAGACGCCCTGGGCAGGCTCATCTTCAATGAAGATGAGGACTCGCAATTCGCCAGCTGGTGCCGGCGTTTGCGCCTCAGAATTCTCCGTAGTTGGCTCGAAGGGCACTTCCGGTGCGGACGGTCCTGGCTGCGCAACCGCAGCCGCAGACAGCAACAGGATACATGCCGCCAGTACGAATTTTCCCACGCGAGAACTCAACTTCCTTTGGTCTCTGTGTCTTGGCTAGTTGGTTGCAGTCTCGATCCAACCGGCGGACCAATCATTGGTTCCGTCGAAGGCTCCCGCATAGTCAACGGCGTCGAAGAAAGCGTCTGACGGACCTGCGCCAATTCCGAGAGCGGGAGAACCCATTTGTGGCTGCCAGTTGGTCAGATTCGGGTCGGCAACGGTGGATTCATTCTCTACAAGATCAACAGCCTTGCCCTCCGCGGCAGCACCCATGGTGCAGTTGTGCACATGGTTGCTGATCGTGAGGGACTGGTCATCAACGTTTGCCTCGGTCTGAGACTCCGTCACTCGAATGCAGAATCCTCCGAAGCCTGTGACCACGAAGTTGTGGAATGCTCCCTTGGTCCCACGGCGCAGGCGCATGCCATTGGAGCCGTTTCCTGGGCGAGCAATAAGCGTGAAGTTGGAGAGGGTTGGGTTGGAGAAGGGAGTGGCTGAGTTGTTGGCTTCAAGGTTGTCGGCCTCGATGCCTCGCTCAGCTTCCGCACCACTGTCGGCGGATTGCTCTGCAACAACGAATTGCGCTTTGCCTTGCCAACCACCCGTCCAGTCGATGGAGTCATCATCGGAGCCAGTAACGACAACGTGCTTGATCTCGACAGTGCCGCCAAAGAACTCGATGCCGTCATCACTCGTCATGTGCGTCTGAATGAAATCTACGTCGGTTCCGCTACCAACGCCTTGGAACGCAATGCCGTTGAGCTCGTTCTCCGAGTCGACTTTGTTGCCAGCAAACTCGACGCGGACGTAGTTGAGCGTGCCACTGCCGTCCGCCGCGTCATTACCGCCGTAGCGACCGGTGCCTGCTTCACCAGGAGCAGAGCCATCCGCATCGTCGGCGTTATTGATGGGAGCCTTGCCATTGATGACCAGACCGCCCCAGTCTTCGGGACCACGCATCCCGGTTGCCTTTGCCGACGTGAAGACGATCGGTTCTGCAGCGGTACCAATTGCCTCAATCTTAGATCCGCGCTGGATGAGCAGGAAGCTGCCATCACCTCCGTATATGGTCACGCCAGCGTCGATGGTGAGTACGGTTTCCGCGGAGTCATCACCAATGAAAACAGGACCATTGAGTAGGTACTGAGCATCGGCGGTAAGGTGAAGATCTTCGGTGATTGGTGAGGTGTCAGAACCGGTAATGGCGCACACAGCACCCATCTCGGTCACGGCAGGGTGATCGGGGCAGGCGGAAGCACCTGCATCGGTGTTGTCGCCGGCATCGGCGCCACCAACATTGCCATCATCATCGTCATCCCCGCCGCATGCGAGGCTCATCGAGAGACCGGAAGAGAGAAGAAGAACAGCTAGTGAATGCAATTTGAACATGGACAGAACCTTTCCGGTGAAAGCGCCCGATAGGGACGCATTCCAATCCGTCTTGATATGCCCGATGTTGTCGTATGCTCTTGTGACAGCTTTGCCTCAACTGCGAAACATGTTCGACATCTCAAAGAGTGAAGCGTTGGATGACCTGGAGGCAGGCTCTCCACATGTGCCGTTGATAGACTTTGAAGGAACAGCAGAAGTCGGACCAACATATTTGACCTCGACCGAACGAGTCTTCTTCTAGAAGCGAGCAGCTTCAGCCTGCGCTGTAGTGCTCCAAGAATTGCTTGGGCACGCCACGATCGAAATGAGCATGGGTCAGGTCGACCTCGCACGGAGGTGAGCACACGTCGGTGGCGTTTCGCGACCAGCACCACGAGGGCGAATACAGAGTTCTTCGCAGTGGGTGCCGCATTTCTTCGTGATCTGAGACGCGCTGGCTAGAAACACAACCTCGACGGCGCCCCGCAACATTGTAATGGATTGCAACACCCGATCTGCTAGGCTGAACGCCGCAGACGAGTCTGTTTTCCGATACCGGGACCTGTCTCGATTTCCGTGAGCTTGGGTCTCAAAGCCTACTGGAGCGGCTACGGTGCCTCCGCATCGCACTCTACGGTGGGGTTCATGACCTGCAAGACCGGGACATAGGTTCCGAGCAAAGCATTGATAATGCCGCCAGTGAAAGAGATCTTCTCTTTGATCGCCACCGCACCGCTAGCACAGGACGTTTCAAGGTCTACCGCATCGCTGAGTTCAACTACGCCAAGGAGTGAAAAATGCATGCTGTCATCAATGTCGGATGAGGTCACCGTCTCTCGAGGCTCCTGCAGCTGGATTGATGCCCTATAACAGGAGGAGAGCGAAAGCCCGATGAGAACGACTAGGCTGAAGCGTCTCATTGTGCAGATACCTTTCGACCGCAGGTGAGTTCGTAGGTACGAGGTGTGTAGAGCCCGAGCGTGATGCCTTGTAGAACGATGTCACCAAATGAGAAGCGTGATTGCACCTTGGAGACGTCACCCTGGCATGCTCTATGGGCATTGATGGCCTTGCTGCCCGCCAAGCCAAACAGAAAGAAGTGACCAGTCTCACTCACGACGTTTCCTGTGGGAACGGTCTTAGGGTTCACATAGGTAACTTTGTTACAGGCACCAAGTGTGATGCTCGACATCAACAACAGGGGCAATGGACATAGGGCGATTCGACACGTCATTAGGGATTCTCCTTATTGGGCCCACCTTGTGTGGGGTACTAGGGAGAAGAACGAAGGCCCTCGATGTCACACAGAAATACGCAAGAAAGTTCAGCCGAGGGAATCGCTGTGCAAATTGCAGCCTATGCGCACTCAACAGATCGGTGAAGAATGCGTTCCAAGCTGATGTCGACTCGGCTGTCAACCAGCCTCATGATGCTGCTCAATTCAGAAGGTGGGAGCTGTAGCTTGTTTCCCAGGCGCCTCTTGGTGTCCCTGGAGAGTTGCTCGCGTATCTCGGATAACCACCGTGATGCGCTGCCTCGATGAACTCCATGCAGCTTTGCGACTTGGCCAACGCTGAGTCCATCCAGAACGACTTGTCTAAGAACATTTCTGTCTCGCACAGAGAGTTCGGAAAATGCAGTCTGTAGGGCAGTCTTGAACTCAAGGGTATAGATCTCGCGAAAGTGATCGAGCTCAATGTCGTCAGTTGCAGGGAGCAATTCGTCGGCTTCGAAGACTGTGTGCTTCTTGTGGTGACGAAGAATTGCGATAGCTTCACGGACAGCGGCTGCACGCAGCCACGCACGAAGTCTGCTCCGTCCAAGGAATGTTTCGATCTTTGCGGGTTGGTCCGGACCTGGTACAAAGAGGCGAGTCCGCAAAACTTGCTTCACCTCCGCGATCTCATCATCACTGGAGGTCACACGGCGTAGGACGCCATCAAGGGATGAGAAGAGCTTGGATTCGAAGGCCTCAAGAGCGGCTGGGTCAGCGGAGGCACATGCACAACACAAATACAGGTCGCTTGCATTGCGCCAGACGCTATTCCCTTCACCACTTCGTGACGCGATACTCCCCAGGTAGGATGCAAACGTTTGTGGGGAAACCTCAACTGAGGGCCACGCTGTTGCTGCGTCTTGCTGGGCCTTAACTAGGTGCTCTTCCAATACCGCTCGATCGGTGTATTTGTCTCGTAGCTGTGGCGCAAGAGCAGCGAGAAATGATGAGACAGGCATTGGCGCACCGAGCATACACACTTGTGCCGTTGAGGCATGCGCTATACTGGCGAGTCTTGTAGCGTTCAGGCCGATTCCAAATTGGGGAGCGATTCCAACACAGCGTTGCAAAGCGAGCTGGCTGATTGTGAGGGCTCGGAAAGCGCGGCCTCGGTTCAGCGATGAAGTGAGAATGGCCCAGAGAAGTATGCGCTTGCTGCCTCTCCCCATGCTCCCTATGCTGCTGTCGCCTTGCAGTGTTTCGACGAGCAACAAGCCCTCCAGCTGTTTGACGGAAGTCTCTCTGCCAAGCAGCGCCACAAAGCAGAGGTTCACATGGACTCGTGTGAGGCCTGTCGGAGGTTGGTATCAGCGCTTGCGCAGGGAAGCTGTGACACGACCACTGTGGAGAGGGCAGATGAGACAGAGTTGGGGCTTAGGCCTGGAGCGCGCGTTGGTCGCCTCTCCATCTTAGAACGGCTGGGGCAGGGCGGGATGGGTACCGTCTATTCCGCCTATGACGCAAAACTCGATCGCAAGGTGGCGCTCAAATTCCTGCGCTACTCTCGCCACCATGCATCGGAGCGCCTACTCAAAGAAGCACAATCGCTTGCGCAGCTGAGTCACCCTAATGTCGTTCAAGTGCATGACTTTGGCGACGTCGAAGGTCGCAGCTACATCTCGATGGAGTATTGCGAAGGACAGACTCTCGGGACGTGGTGTCATGAGAACGAGGCTTCCTGGGAGACGATAACAAGCATGCTCTCTCTTGCGGGTGCTGGTGTGGCCGCGGCACATCGCGCAGGGCTCGTGCATCGCGATTTCAAGCCGAGCAACGTTATGGTTACCAAGACCGGCCAGGTCAAGGTCATGGACTTGGGGCTCGCGCGCCGAGAGCAACAGAACATCGCGGGTGACACAGAGCTTGGCGATAACACACCACTCACCCAACTCACCCAAACCGGCACCTTACTGGGCACGCCAAGATACATGGCACCAGAGCAGCTGCGCGGGGACGTCGCCGACGCTCGCTCAGATCAATACAGCTTTTGCGTAAGCCTCTACGAACTCCTCTATGGGACAAATCCATTCGAGGGCAAGACCGTTGCAGAGAGACTGAGGTCCCAAGAGAGCGGGCCTAGCAGGCCCAGCGAGTCGAAGGTGCCATCTCGGATCCATGATGCCATGCTGCGAGGACTCTCTCGGGCACCAAGTGCGCGGTACGGTGGGATGGACGAGCTCCTTGCTGCGCTTTCGCCAGAGGAGTCGAGTACACGCCACCGCTGGCTAGCGTTTGGGGGCGCCGCCATGGTCGCGCTCGGTACCACGGCGTTCTTCCTGGGTCGCGGTGAGCCTGACAAACGATGCGCCCGAGCAGCTGCGCGTGCCACGGACGTGTGGCACCAAGGACAACGTGATGCGGTCTTGCGCGCTCTCGGCGGCGACGAACTCGCATCTCATGTTGTAGGCCTTCTTGATGAGCGCAACCTCGAGCTGGCGGCTGGCCTTATCGATACATGCGAGGCGACGTATGTGCGTCAAGAGCAATCAGAAGAACTAGGCGATAAACGGCGCTTGTGTCTTGAACGCCACGTTCTTCAGTTTGAGAGCCTCGTCGAGGTTTTCTCGGGCCAGACAACTGATGAAGTGCGAGAGGGCGCAGGCAGCCTAGAGTTCGCAGAGCTCCTGCAGTGCTCAAACGTCGAGCGTTTGAGTATTATGACCGTTCTGCCAAGTAGTCGCGAGGCCCTCGAATGCATCGAGGTTGCGCAGAGAGCTGAGGCCAAGGCCGACGCTCTGCACCTCGCTGGTCTCTATGAGAAGGCAGAGGTTGCCAACGTTGAGAGCGTGCGCCTTGCGAGGCAATGTGACTATCCACCAGTGCTCGCTGTTGCGCTTTATACGCAGCTAGGACTGGAAGCGAATACTCAGCCCGATGCTGCGGTCTCGACCGCAAGAGAGCTCATCCAGGTTGCGGCCGCTTCGCATGACGATTCTCTGCTTGCGGTTGCATGGCCAGAGTACATCTTAGCTCTCGGCGATAGCGGCCGTAGCGAGGAGGCGATTGCCTTGGCACCAGCTGCCGAGGCTGCGCTCAAACGGGTTCAAGCCGATGCTACGGACATCTCCTACTTCTACTTGCGGCTTGCTGGCGTATTCCAAGCAGAAGAACCTGAGAAGGCCCTCGTCCACTATGAAAAGGCGATCTCCGGGTTGCGAGAATCGGGAGCCGAGAATGCCAATGTGAATATTGCGGCGGTGAAAAATAACATCGGAAATACTCTTACAGTAGTGGAACGCTATCGCGAGGCTGCCGAAATCTATGAAGAGGCCTTGCCCGTGCTCATTGAAGAGTACGGGGAGAAACACACTAGTGTACTGCTGGCCCAAATGAACTTGGCAGCGGCATTGGTTCCTGTGGGCAAGCTCGAAGAGGCTACGATGTTGCTCAAGGAAATACGCACGCCGCTCTCCGAGGCCGTCGGTACTGATAGCCGATATTGGGCGATGTTTCTCCACGCTGAAGGAGAACTCTTTTTGCATCAAGAAGACTGGGAGCGTGCGTTGGTCGCGGCCCACGAGGCGGCCAAGGTAAGAGCGGGTATCTTTGGTGAAGGGCACACCGAAGTCTTAGCAAGTCGGGAACTCGAGGCGTCTGCACTGGCTGGCGCAGGCAAACTCGATGCAGCCGCTGCGGTCTACCGAGAGACCATTGCAGAACGAGCAACCGCTGGAGACGCACTCGAGGTCGTGAACCTCACCGTTACAGCTGGTGAGATGCTTGTGCAGGCGCCCTTTGCCAACTCGGGACGGTTCGCGAACGAGCTGGGACTGTGGCTGGAACGAGCGGAGCAGGCCCTGAGAGCCTCCAACCTTCCTGCAGGCTATCCGCGCGTCATGAAGGCCAATAACTTGGCCGCGGTTGCTATAGATGCCAAGCGCTTTGACCTCGCTCGCTCGCTGCTGGCCTACGCCACCGAGAACGAGTTTCTCGCGGACCCCCAGGAGCGAAGGGATACGCAGACGCTCCTAAATAAGATGTCTTCCAAGTAGGCGTGGCTTGGGGGCGCGTTGCTTGTAGCGAGGTCAGAGTCGCCCCTTCTCCAACACTTGTGCAGTAGAGTGCAGCTACCGGGCAGTCCTCTGCGTCGAGGAGCAACCACAGTGTGAATCCATGTGTGAGGCGTCTTGTGGAATGCCCACCGCGCGTTAGTTGTAGTCAGGGAGCGGCTTGTTCATGCCGACTTCCATGGCTTCCATCGCTTGGTTATGCGAGCGAAATCGAAAGATGCGACTAGAACCATCCATCGCCATTTTCGTGTAGCAATACTTGCCAGTTCCAAAGGTCTCCTCACCAGAGTTTGTTGGAACATCTTCCCTGGCTATCTTCAGAAGTTCGCGATGGGAGAGTTTGGGCGCCTTGAGCTTGAGTCGTGACATAGGGGTGTTCCTTGCTTGAGTCGCCCCCCGTATCGTTGGCTTTCCTCTGAAGTTGCTACCAACGCATAGGGTTTTTGGACGCCCGGCTCCGCGCTTGGAGAAACCTTAGTGAGTCGGCGATCAGGTATCAGGTCATACGTCACACGGACGGACAAGTAGCCGAAGCGTCGCAATGATGGACCATGAGCACCGAGCATGGAGCGTGACGCACCACTTTCTCTGCCACGCTCCCAAGGAAGAATCGGCGAAAGCCGCGAAAGCCGTGGCTCCCCATCACGATCGCGTCGTAGCGCTGATTGGCTGCAGTGACGCGATCGATGATGCCGTGAGCTGCAGCTGCTTGCGCTACCTCAAAATGAAGCTGCCGATGCTGAGTTTGATACTTCGCGAGCAACGCATTGCCCAGTGCCTCTGCGTCTCTGCGTCGTTCTGCCGAGAGCTCTGTAAGATTTGGTGGGAACTCCCCGCACGCATACGTAGGTAGCTGCCAGAAATGCACGAGTTCAATCTCGGCGTTGCACGCGGCTACGGCTAGGGCCTCAACGAGCGCGGCCTCCGCATGTGGCGAGAAATCCGTGGGGACAAGGATTTTGCCAAAGCCTCCCTTGCTCGACCCGCCTGGGCGTACAACGAGAACGTTGGTTTCTGAGCGTCGAATGGTCTGCTCGGCAACGCTGCCCAGCAAGAAGTGTTTGACCCCCGTACGTCCATGCGTTCCCACCACAAGGAGAGTTGCTCCGCACTCTGTTGCTAGGCTCGCTAACCTCTCCTTCGGCTCTCCCTCAACCAGCAAATATGAAAGGTTCCGTGACATGCTCTTGAGTTGCGTTTGCATCTCAGCCAACTGTTGACGCACGGCTTCGTCTCTATGGTAGGTGACTTGTTCCCACTCAGCTCGCAGCTTCGAGTGAATCGGAGCTAGCGGCTCAGCGATGTGGGCGAGTATCAATTCTGCGCCCATGTGTTCTGCCACGTTCAGGGCTTCGGTGACGGCAGCTTTGGACTTTGATGAGAAGTCCACGCCGCAGATGATCTTGCTCGCTGTCATATCGGGCACAGTTCTAGCAGCAACGTAGCCTGATTGACGTCAATTACTTCAATGGTTGGATCTCGCGGCGCGTTGCGAGCGCGGGCGCTCATGGCCTACCGCCTGCCCTCGGCAACCAGCAACTCGGTTGAGCTGAGCTTGCGTTCTTGAACGTGCAACCATACAAATGGTCTGAACTCAGATGCTTAACACGATTGTCATCGCTATTGCATTCCTCGTAGGGGCTCTCCTACTTTCGAAGAGAATTCGAGACAATCTGAAATGGCGGGCGACGGTGACGCCGCTGGCGTCCATCATCGGCAGTGGATTCTTGGTGATTGTTCCTCTTCTGGGGCACTCGGTTGGTGGCTATGCCCCCATTGCCATGGCTGGGGTTGTCACCCTCGCCTACGCCGTTGGTCTGGCGATTCGCTTTAATATCCTGCATATGGAGCCGCTTTTGGCGACCCCGAGCACCGTCGCGCAATCAATCTCCACGGTCGACTACGTTTCGAAGCTCGCTTTGGCGCTCGCGTACTTTATCTCGGTCACCTTCTACCTCCGCTTGCTTGCATCCTTTGTCATGCGCGGGCTTGAGATCGAGAGCGACTTCATCGCGCAAGTGATGACCTCAGCGATTCTCATTTTCATCGGGGTTGCCGGTTGGTTTCGCGGCTTGGAGTTCCTTGAGCGCCTCGAAGAGTATTCGGTGTCAATCAAGCTCGCGATTATTGCTTCACTTCTCGTTGGTTGGCTCGTGCACGATGTTTCTAACCTTGGGACGATAAATATCGCAGCGACTCTGCCGCGTGAACTCGACTGGTGGCAGGTCACCCGATTGATGGCAGGGGTGCTGATCGTCGTGCAGGGCTTCGAAACGTCGCGATACCTAGGCGACCAGTACGACGCAGCGACCCGTGTTTCGACAATGCGGTATGCACAGCTTCTCTCGGGAGTCATCTATATTGTATTCGTGGCTTCGACTGTGCCCTCTCTTGGGCTCTTGGGAGCTGAGGTTAGCGAGACCGCAATTATCGATCTATCGAAGATTGTTGCGGTGGTTCTGGCTCCAATGTTGGTGATAGCGGCCGTGATGAGCCAATTGAGCGCTGCTGTCGCAGATACGGTAGCCACGGGTGGGTTGGTAACTCAAATTGCTGGCAAGCGCTTCAGCCTTTCCACCAAGACGGGCTATGCGCTTGTCGCTCTCGTCGGTGTTATTCTGGTGTGGGCAACCAACATTTTTGAGATCATTGCGCTCTCATCGAGAGCCTTCGCCTTGTACTACGCTCTGCAGTGCCTGGGAGCCACGATGGTTGCAGCACGAGGAATTCGAGGACTTCAAGGCGCTGTGCGTACACTTGGATTTGGTATCCTTGCCTTGCTTCTCTTTGTGGCTGTGGTGATTGCCATTCCAGCAGGGTGAACGACCCTGCATGGATATGAGGTTGATCGGGCTTACCGGAGAATGCTTAGTCGCGCCTTGGGCTGGTGCGTTTAAGCGGCGGAGGGCAGCAAGCCTTGGCACGCCTTCGAATACCAGTCGTTGCGCTAGTGCGCGATTCATGAACATAGAACGCGCTCACTCATCTTCTCGCCCGCTGGAGAGACTGGCTCAGCCAGTCTTCTTCGTTGTTCCTCGGTCGCTTGCCCCAGCAAACTTCCTCTTCCCGCCTCGCCAGCAAACGAGCTCACTTCGCGATCACGAATCAATGTCC
>JANTGM010000099.1 GCA_024762925.1 Kofleriaceae bacterium
AGGCGCGAACAACGAGCTTGCTGGGGCAAGTGAGGCGCTGAGTAACGCCGAGCCGAAGGCGCCCAGAGGGCGAAGAACCGAGCGAGCGCGAGCAAGATTTTTGAATCCGACACTAGTGTCTAGTTCATTGACATTGGTCATCGGAAACGAAGAGAGTTCGTTTGCTGTCAATGCATCAGGCACTAGATGGGGCAGGCGATTTCGCCGAGGCGCTTAGAGAGAAGGGTGTTCTCACGATAGTCGATTGGCACGACAACAAGCGAAGGCCCTTCGTCGTTGTAGCTGGCTTCGAGAGTCTTCTCCAAGTCTCGCGCGTTGTCACAGCGGTACCCGTTCCAACCAAAGGCTTCGGCAAGCTTCACAAAGTCGGGGTTCGTGAAGCTGAGATCGGTGTGCTTTCCAAAGTGACTTTGCTGCTTCCAGGCAATCAGGCCGTAGGCGCAATCTTCCCAGACAAAGACCGTTACATCGAGCTTGAGGCGAGCTGCCGTTTCCATCTCTTGCACGTTCATCATGAAACCGCCATCACCACAGATGGCCATGACGCGCCGCTCTGGGAATGCTAGCGCTGCACCAATGGCGCCAGGCAAAGCAAAGCCCATTGAGCAAAAGCCGTTCGGGATGAGGCAGGTGTTGGGTTCGTGGCACTGGTAGTAGCGAGCGATCCACATCTTGTGCGCGCCAACATCGGAAAGCAAAATGTCGTTGGGCCCAAGCACCTGCCGTGCGTCCCAAAGTGCCTTCTGAGGGCGAATGCTGCCTTCGGTGTCGTCGTCCTTGTGTGCTTCGAATTCTTCGGCGAGCGACTTTCGAACGCCCCTTTGGTATTCGAGATCAAACTTGGGAATGCCTTCCTCGTCCATCATCTCATTGAGCATCCACAAGGTGTGTGCCAAGTCACCCACGACCTCGACCTCAGCGTGATAGTGCTGATCAACCTCGGCTGGACCAAAGTCGATATGCAAAATCTTGTGGTCGTTGTTTGGATTCCACAGGAATGGCTCGTACTCGACCATGTCGTAGCCGAGGGTGATAACGAGGTCGCTATCGTCGATCGCGAGCGAACCATAGTCGCGGGCCTGCAAGCCAATCGTGTAGAGGCACTGCGGTGAGTCCATGTCAACCGCACCCTTTGCCATGAAGGTATTGATGACACCAATGCCGGTTTTCTCAGCAAAGACGCGAAGCTGCTTCGAAGCGCGCTTACGAATTGTTCCGTTGCCGGCTAAGATCACTGGTCGTTTGGCCGAGCGAATGAGATCCAACGCCTGGCGCACGACTTTGTCGTCGGGAACGGGGCGGCGAACCTTCTTTGGCAAGATGGGCTTGGCAGTAACGTCGGCCTCTGCGACATCTTCTGGCAGCTCGATGTGACATGCACCAGGTTTCTCGGTGGTTGCAACCTTCACCGCTTTGCGCACGATCTCCGGAATCGTGGCAGCGTTGTTCACACCAATGGCCCACTTGGTGACCGGCCTAAACATCGCGATTACGTCCATGGCTTGATGGCTCTCTTTGTGCTGCCGTCGGCTGTGCGCCTGTCCTGTGAGCACGAGCATCGGAGAGTTGTCCATGTTTGCATCGGCAACACCCGTGATGAGGTTCGTGGCGCCAGGTCCAAGGGTCCCCAGACAAACACCTACTTCACCTGTGAGACGCCCGTGGGCTTCGGCCATGAAGGCAGCACCTTGCTCATGACGACACAAGACAAAGTCGATCGGAGACTCCTCGAGAGAAATCATGAAGTCGGCGTTCTCTTCACCGGGAACGCCAAAAATTCGCTGGATGCCTTCGGCTTCCAAACACTTAACAAATAGATCCGATGCCTTCATCGCTTCTCTCCCCTGCTTCCAACTTGCCAATCGGGGCAAGAGTGCCCCGCCAAGAGAGGGAGTATACGCAGAAGCCTCAGGTGATGAGACCTCAGGCAGGCCCGATTGCGACGGCTTTGCAATTCTCTTCAGGATGCTGCAGAAGACTTGATGACAGTCACATGGAATTTGGCGAATCGCCGGTTATGCAGCCTTATCAGTTCAACGGGTCGATCGCGAGCAGCTTCAGATAGGTCATGTCGTTTCTTGTGCGTCACTCACACACGTCACGCGTTCTCTCTGCACCATGAGTACTCCGCGCACGTTGTTTCTGGTCTTCTCAACAAACGCTGTGCTCATATGCCGAGTGGCCGCTTTGTGTGGTGGCATTGCAAGTGGACAAATGAGTGCAGTGGCGGGCCGCAATCTGAGCGGTGTCCCGTTTTCTAGACGCAGGGCTGTCACTCGGATCGGGGAGCGCGGAACCGCGGGTGCCGACGTGGGTTCGCCACTGCGCTGATGTACGCTAGGCGGGACTTGGTTTCCCTGGGAGTTGTTCTGGCCTATCGGATTTAACGTGCCGTCTTGCATCGACGAGTTGTGTCACCTTGCCCAGTCCAAATGCAGGCATGTTGGCGTAGAGGCTGTGGATGTTTGCCCGCTGCACTTCGTACGACTCGTGCCAAACTCCGATGTCACCACTGCTCCCAATTTTGCGATTGAAGTCGCGCCACGCTGGCAGGTGGGCGGAGTTGCGAGCTCGGGCGTAGTTGTACAGGTCGTCCTTGCTTCGCCAGTACTGCACCATGAGCGTTGTTCGAGCAACACCCTGCTCTGCTCCCAAGAACCCCAATTCGGGGTTGGCCGTGAGCTCCTTGAGCATCCTTGGCATAGCCCGTACTACCGGAAGCCACTTGTGAATCTTCCACCATCGGTTGATCCGCATTCCGATGAGGAAGACGACAATAGTTTCGTGTGTGTCGGGGAGGAGGGCTTGCATTCGTCGGTCGTTGGTTGGTGGCATTGGGTTCCTTTCGATTGCAGGTTAACGGTGTTAACTCTCTTCTCAAAAAAATGCGCAGCTCCTAGGACAGTCCTACAAGTTGGCTTTTGATCGATTGTTTGTACATGTGGCGAAACTCGGTTTCGGAGATCTCGCTGAAGTGATCTGCGAGTCGAAGTGAGCAGAGTCCGTGGCAGTTCGCCCAAATGATCACCGACACTTTTTCGGCATCGTCGTTCGCAAGGTCGCCACTTGCCATGCACTCACGAACTCTGTCGACCAAGAACTGAAATGTTGGGGCAAAGCTTGAGGCCGCTTGCTCGTTTAGTCGTTGCAGCCCAACATGCTCCTTTGGAGCCATAAACATGATTCTGTAGTAGCCTGGGTGCTCCAGAGCGAAGTCCATGTAGCCTTCGCCCGCAAGCTCAAGTCGCTCACGGGCATGCCCACCCTTGAGTCCCCGACTGAGATAGGCCATGAACAGATGGGTTGCCTTGGCAACCAGTTCAAAAAGCATAGTCTCCTTGTCTTGGAAGTGGCGGTAGATGGCTGGTGCGGAGATGTTTGCGTCTTTCGCGACCTTGCGCATGCTCAGTCCAGCCAACCCCTCACGCAGGTAGAGGGCGTGGGCTGCCTTGAGTATGGCTTCACGTGTTTCGCTCATATGTTAACACTGTTAACGCGGTGCTGCGGAGATGTCAAGCCGCTTTCGCAGGTGCCCACCTTATGTGGTGCCAGGCACGAGGCGACGATCGACGACGAAGAAGACGAGCGAGAAGACCACGACGAAGGATACCGCCGTCGTAAACATGGTTTGATAGGAACTCACTTCGATGATCCATCCAAAGAGCGGTGCACCAATGAGTGCCCCGAGATCGAAGAGAGCTGTATACATTGTCATCGCCGCTCCTCGGTTGTCATCGTCGGCTCGACTCACGACGAGTGCCGAGATGATCGGAAAGACATAGGCGTGGCCAAGTCCGCAAAGGACACCTGCACCTGCAATGGTGGCAGCGTGTTCAGCGTAGGCAAGCATCAGAATGCCGCCACCAAGCGATGTAAGCATTGGCACGAGCATTCTCCGCAAGCCAACCTTTTGTGGAATCCATGAGAAGAAGAGCCGACAGATTACTGCGGAGGCGGAATAGGCGAAGAAAAACAGCCCTACGGTGCCGACGTTCGTTTTGTCGATGTAGGTCTTGAGAAACGTGAAGTACGACGTGAGGCCACAAGTGAATCCGAAGGTCAGGATCCAAAGCGGAATCAGGTTGCGAGCGAGAAAGATTGTCAGCAGTTGTGTTGGCGCACCTTCCTTGCTACGAGCCGGGCGGGTCTCGGGGATTGCTGTGCACAGCAACAAGGAAATCAACGACACGAGAGCCGAGAATAAGAACAACACTGAGTAGTCCCAGCGACCGAGAATGAGGTCTCCAAGCAAGCCCCCAAGCGAGAGTGGCAAGAGCCCCGAGACCCCAAATACCGCAATTCCCTCGGTGCGACGGCTTGCGGGGACTACATCGGCCGCTATCGTGAAGAAGACCGAGAAGAGTGCGGCTTGTCCAATGCCGTGGATAATTCGAATTAGGTAGATCCACGGACCCAAGGTACTTGCAGTGAGGTAGGCGCAAACCGCGAGGAGATTAATAGCGGCGCCTGCCAAGACCACAGGCTTGCGACCTCTGCGATCCATCAGTCGCCCGATGGTAGGGCGAAATACGATTGCGGATACTGAGAGCACGCCCATGATGACGCCAATCTCGGCTTGGCCTCCCCCGATACCCTCAAGGTAGCCAGGGAGATGCACAAATGTCCAAAGGCCCAGGCAAAACGCGAAGTGCCCAACAAAGGCGAGCGAGAAAGCGCGAGTCCAGATGGGTTCACGAGGCAAGGTCGTCTAGCCTAGAGTGTGAGTGGGGGGATGGAAAGCTCGCTACGACGTTCTTCCCAGGTGGTGTCGCGATAGTTGGCATCGCAACCACATCGCTTAAGCGACCAGTTTCACATGAAATTGCTGAACAAATGAGCGAGTAGATCGATCTTGCCAAGCAAGGCATCACGCTCACGCAGGATTGCATAGGCTGTAGAGACGTGGAACATCGCGGGGCGAGCGACCGAGGAACAACGAAGAAGACTGGCTGAGCCAGTCTGTCCAGCGGGCGAGAAGACGAGTGAGCGCGTTCTATATTCATGAATCGCGCACTAGCTAGTTTCCGTCCCGCTAGGGACAAAAACTAGCTAACGCTTGCGAGCAAGCGTGGTGTTTCGCGCCTTCGGCGCTGCGGTCTGGTGTTCCACACCAGAAATTAGCTAGTTCGCGTCCAACTGGGACGCGAACTAGCTAGTGTGGCTTCCGAACCGTCGAGAGTGGCAATTGCCCCTCTTTTCCTGGTTGGATGCTGGCTTGGCTCGCGCAACTCGCTACGCGTTCGCTTCGCGCTCGAGGAGGGTTTGTTTTCGATCGAGGCCCCAGCGGTAACCGGAAAGATCACCGCCCTTGCGAACAACTCTGTGGCAGGGGATGAGCACAGCAATTGCGTTGGCACCACAAGCACTGGCAACCGCCCGAACTGACGTTGGTGCGCCGATGGCATCTGCCACTTCGGAGTATGTGGTTGTACTGCCCGGCGGAATCTTGCTGAGGGCTTGCCATACTCGTTGTTGGAAGGCGGTCCCTCGAATGTCGAGTGGCAGCGCATGGCTTTCGTGAGGTGACTCGACGATTGCGATGACTTTGGCTGTAATGGCATCAAAGCTTGCATCGGCGCCGATCAACGAAGGGTAGGAGAATCTCTTAGTCAGGTCGGAGATGAGTTCATGCGGTTCGTCGCCTAGCAACACAGCGCAGATACCCTTCTCGGTGGTTGCAACTAAGATACTTCCAAGAGTGCAAACTCCTACAGCAAAGCGAATCTCTTGATGTTTGTCCCTCGAGTACTCATTGGTTGTCATGCTGAGAAGCTCCTTTGACGATTCATAGAATCTCGATGTCGAATAGTAGCCCACATCTGATTCGTGCTTTCGAATCCGAGAATCTCCGAATCGTTCCACGCCTATCTCGATGCTGTGCTGCGAGAAACTCGCTCCCGGTACACAGGAGGACGTATTGGTTGGGGCTGCTGTGTCTACCGGATGCCCCCGCGTGGGTTGCCCGTTTCATTCAAACGAGCGCATTGCGGCCCCGCGAAGCGAATCTGAGCGGGCACAGCGAGCGCGAGCGTGATCAAGCAAGTCCTAGTTTGGCAGACGATCGGACCCGGCGTCGATGCGTAGAAGAAGGGCGTCGATCTCAGAAAGACAGCTGCCCTGTGCCGAAATACGTCCGGACATGCCTAGAACGAACCGGATCTAACAGATAGGCAGCTGGCTAGTTCCGTGAAGGGGGTGCGCACTCGAAAGACCACGCTATGTGGCGATTCGGAGAATGGCGGCAAGTAGGATTCGCGGCTGCCGTAGAGGTATCGGATTTCGATGTTGATGGGCTCGGAGGGCTCGCCTCCAAGTGCCTCATGAGAGAAGTTCCAATCGCGAAACGTATTGGGTGGCAAGGACGAGTCCCAGATCGTGACCTTCCCGCCCTCGACAATTGGCTTGAAACGACGCCCGTAGAATGCTTCTACGAGGTTCTCTGGTGTGTTGGACCGCCATGCCTTTACCGCGATATGACGGTGCACATCGCCCGTTGGCACGTTGTGGCCAGCCCCTTGATTGATAAGCCGTGTGTGCACTCTCTCAGAGGTCCTGCAAACGCGAAACGCGAGCGCTTGGCGCAACATATTCAGATCGTGTGCGCCAGCGTATGAGTGTCCTGCTGGGCTCCTGGCGTGACAGTCTCGACAAGTATGGCTCTGCACATAGGGACCAGCTCGAAACTGTGCAACCGTATTCTGCATTGGCTCCTCAGTATAGTTCTTAAGCTCGCCGCTCTCTTCGAACCTTGGGAAGTTGAACTGGTGGCAGCCCTCGCAAAACCTGTCATCGCCAAACGTTGCTAGGGGCTTGGTGTTGTGGGGCGACTTCGGCCGTTTGGACTTCGCGAAAAAGGTCTCGCCTCGCACGTGGCAAGTAATGCAGTTGATGCCCTCGTTTCGCAGGGTGATAGCCGCTGAGTCGTCTTTCTGCTGCGCCACCAGGGGAATGTGACAGTTGCGGCACCACTGCTTTCTGCTCTTTCTATAGTCGAACTGAAAGAAGTCGTTGGTCCACGCCATGGAGTGGCGTGAAGAACGCCACTCTCGGTATTGGGCGGCGTGGCACGATCGACATTGTTCGGCAGAGTTCTCTGCTCCAGCGCGCGAGGTCTCAATGGGGCCTCTGCCCTGCGAGAATAGCTCGAACAGAAGTAGCAGCTTGAGAAACATTACTTGGCAGTAAACCTAGTATCGGATGCCCCTGCAGTCGATACGCGAGTGATGCTCGAAAGGAACGGTGCGCCATCTTTCTTGGTCCAAGAGAACAGCGACGCGCTGTAGAAATCGAAGAGGTAGCCCAATGCTCCATCGTCCTCATAACGAAGCAACTGCCAATATCGACCAAGCGAATATCCCTCTCGGTCTTCGTAGAGGCCGCAGGTTGCAATGAGAAGAGTTCTGAGCGGTCCTTTGGTTTCTGGTGTGAAGAAGAAATGCGAGTCCTTGCCCTCTCTCTTGCAGTCAGGGACTTTTCCGCGAATGGCGGATTCGGCTGTTACCGCGTTTGTCTCTACGTAGACGCGCTGTAGGTTCTTGGCGTTGAAATACGCAAGCAGCCTTGGAGCGGGAAGCAAAATCGCAGCCTCGTCTCCTTCGTAAATCAAGATGTCGCCCCACCAGCTGCCAGGGAAGCGGAAGTTGTCCGCTCGGGGGACGGGGCGTTTGTCGGTGGTAGAAATGCGAACCTGCTTCCAGCCTTGGAAGTTCTCCTGGGCCGCGGCTTCAAGCGAACCGAAGATCGGCTTGCCTTTGCCCCACTTGGAAGACGCACGCTGAAAGGGCAAAGGGCACTCACCTGTATCCTCACTACATTCGGACTTATGCTCGGCAATGACGGTTGTCTTGTAATTCGCCGCAACGGGCATCGAACCCTTCGCGGCTTCCTTGAACGTCTTGGCAGCGAGTTTGCGATCAGCCGCCCAGTCGAGCAATCGCTTCTGCTTGCTGGTTTCGTAGGCAGGGTTGTCGGGCGTGAGCGCTGTGACGTAGGTTTGGATGTCAGATACTACGAGATCTTCGTAGTGTGTTCCCTTGTAGACCGAGTCGAATCTGATTTCGTATCCCGTGAGAGGACCCGTTGGTTGCTCAAGTACGACGCTCTGCCAACCTTCGCTGTCAGTGAGTGTATGCTTGCTGGTGAGTCCGCTGGGCTTTAGGGTGACTTCAATGTCTTTGGCGCGGGCATTGCGAGTAAAGAGCCGTGGAGTTTTTTGGTAGCCATTGCGGATTTCGAGGCGAACCTTTGAAGCGTCATCGAGCGGCGTGTGCTCAATCATGATGCGCTCTCCAATGCCAACGTCTTGCTTACCTTCTGTCCAACTTGTTTCGGGATTGTCGTCGCCCAAGTAGGCTGCCAGGTAGTTTTCCTGAAACTTGTTCCAGTCGTTCTCCAAATGCGAGGTACTAGAAAACTTCTGAGGATAGAGACGGCGTTCGATTGGCGTTGTGAGCTTGGCTGCTCCCGCGTCCATGATTGAGACTTGCTGCGATGGAATTTGTTGTGGTGGCGTCTCCCCTTTGGGTCGATCCGGTTCGTCTCCCTGCGTGGCTCCGCACCCCATCACCAAGAAAATCATCAAACGCTTCATGAGAGCCATGATAGGCTTGCTGCGGAGCTGTCGTCTGGCTTGAGACCTCCTTATAAGGCCTGAGTGCCTGCATGTGGCGACGAGGAGTAGACCGGACCTCGCCAAGTGCTTGTAGTTATGCTCATCGAGGTGCCTGGGGCTCCATGGTCGAAGAGTCGCGCTCATCCAGGCTGCGTGTGAGCGAGTCCCCGTGTCTGCTGCTGACACGGGAAATGGCCCAATCGGTGTGCGTGCCTCCATTCTCGCTAGTCCTGGAACTGACCGTGTCGGCCCGCGCCAGCATCAAACTTCATGGCGCCTTCCAGGGCTTCATCCAATGCACGTTGGCCATGAGCGAGCTCTGCGCGCAAGGCGTCTTGCTCACTTTGCGACCATTGGCCATACGCGCTGAGCCTATCTCCTCGCAGAGCCATCTGGGGAAAGTTCGCAAGCGACGCAGCAAGCTCTTCTGCAGCATTTCGTGTCGTACCCTTAGGGACAATTCGATTGATGAGTCCAATTGCCAGTGCTTCGTTGCAGTCAACGGAACGCCCCGTCAGCATGAGGTCCATCGCGCGCCCCATGCCAATGATGCGAGGAAGCCGAATCGTGCCACCATCGATCAGAGGAACCCCGAAGCGCCGACAGTAAACACCGAGAATCGCGTCATCACTCGCAACTCGCATGTCACACCAGAGGGCAAGCTCAAGGCCACCTGCGACTGCATAGCCCTCGATTGCAGCGATGACGGGCTTGGAGAGTCGCATGCGGGTTGGGCCCATGGGGCCGTCTCCATTTGCTTCAAGTCGATTGCCTTTCCCCTCAGCAAAGGCCTTCAGATCCGCTCCTGCGCAGAACTGGCCCCCTTCACCCCAAAGCACTGCAGCCTTGGCATCTGCATCTTCCTCAAACGCACGAAACGCATCCGCAAGTTGTTGTGCGGTGTCTCGATCGACTGCATTGCGGCGCTCGGGCCGGCTAAGAACAACCGTTGTGACAGGGCCAATCTGCTCTACGCGAACCGTCATGGCATGACGCTAGCGCAGTCGAGAATATGGCTACAAGGCGCACCGTGCCCAGAAGACCGATGCGCCGTGATTGCACGGTACTAACTACTCGGATCAAGAACTCTTCCGATGAAGAGCACGGCGCCTGTTTCGATATCGCGAATGAGGAAGAGAAACGGCCGGTCGATGGTTACCCATTCAGGAACAGACGTCTCACCAACGACGACAGCTGTGGCGCCACCTGCCTCGGTGCCGTCTTCGGTGACTTTGACAAAGGCCTCGTGCACGATGCCAGTGATGACAAGGTCGCGAGTCCCATCGATTCCAGAAAAGTCAGCGTTGCTGTCAAATGCGTCGGTCATGCCAAGAGCCTGAAACGTCTCAATGAGACTTGTCTTAAAGCGAAAGTCGAACTTGGGCATGGTTACGCCACCGATGCCGCTAGGTGCGAGGTCGCTCAACACACCCTCAAGCCATGCTGCCGTGAGACCGCTGTCCACGTTCGCAAACTGTCCTTCATCGGGAACAATGAAAACCATATCGAGTTCGTCTCCATCGTACGGAAGGCTCAACGCTTCGTAGCCATCACCGGATGTGTAGTCGACACTTTCAACTTCTCCGGTCATCATCTCGGCAGTGACATCGGAAGCGAGCGCGTGGAACGTTCCTGGAGCTGTGCGATCTGGATCGAATTTTGTTTTCCAAGCTGCATTGAAGTAGACGGCATTGGTGAGCACGAGTCGGGTGGAGGATGAGATGATTCCCTCTGGCAGCAAGTCGAGAATGTTGTCCTCTGTTGCATCGGCAACCCAGCTGTTAATCACTTGCCGCGATCCCTCTGGGTCGCTTTCAAAATCCAAGAGAGCAAGTCCTGCACCGTAGTTGACTGCTAATCGATCGAGATAGTCTGCGAGAAATTGGTAGCCGACTTGACCAAAGGTCGCATTGAGAACATTGAGTCGGAATTCGCCGCCATCGGAACCGCTTGCACCATCACCGCGACTTGCCAGTTCGAGGTCGAGCCAGTTGAATGCCGGGTGAAGTTGGTCTTGCGGGAGTGTGAAGTGCAGTGCATCTGCCATTTGAGTCTCAGTATTTCCCCTAGCACCTGCGTAGACCATTGCGAGCGCACTAGAGATGGAGAGAGGGGAGATAAAGAGGTTCTCCCCCTCATTGTCGTTCTGGAGTTCGCGGTATACGTCGACCGCAAATGCTGTGTTGCCGGCGACCAAGGCATCACCGTCTGCCTGGGAAACGTCAGGTTCAAGGTTGCGCTTGAGTTCAGACTGCGCGATTTCACCAGGCATTTGTGGGGGCGAGGAGTCGGAGCCACAAGCGGCCAGGGCAATTGTGGAGGATAGGGCGAGTAACGATGCTAGGCGTCTCATAGTGTCGAGAAACGAAGCAGAATGTATGCCACTCTCATTTGATTGCCGCACGCTGGAATTCGGCAGTGTTGTGTGGCTGGCAATGTTGTTCATTCTCAGAAACCTGAGACCGGGTGCAGCAGGCTCTCGGGAATCAGATTGGCCTTTTCGTTTTGCGCGTTTTTTACGCGTGTTCTGCGCAGCTTCCCATCGCCACTACCGACCTAGAGCTGACTTGACCAGTCCCAAGAAATCGCGGGCAATGGGCCGAGCAAAGAGAAATGCGCAGGGGACAAAAACGGTGGCACCAACCGCAATCTCAGCGACAAGAAAGACCAGTGGCGTTTGCACCCCGAGGTTCTGCAGCCCAAGGCGAGTCGCGTACACCGAGGCGACCATTGGCAGACATGGCAAGATTGGTCGAAAGACTGCCGAGGCGAGTGCCGACATGGACACGCCGTCTCGGTTCAGCATAAAGAAGTACATGATCGCCTGGCTTGAGAAGCCAATTGCGACACCTGCACAAGCCCAAACGGGCCCGTATGGAGCAAAGAGCATGAGACCTCCGGCGAGGGCAAAGAGCTTGACGAACTCTTGAACAGAGAGCGCCCAGTTGTGCCCCTTGGCAAGCAGGTAGGAGCCAGCCGCCCAACCAATGGGTTGCACGATCGTCACGAGCGAGAGCGCAGACAACACGGGAGCCACGCCCTGCCATTCTTCGGTGAGCAGTGTTGCGACAAGCGACTCCGATATCGCAAAGATACCCATGCTGAGAGGATAGACAAGCAGCGCCATGAGCCCGATGGATCGAATGAGCGCCCGCCGCTTCGCATCACCATCTACGTTACTCATTGATGGAAAGAGCACGCCGCCGACTTGTTCGCCAATTTGCTCTGCAGGCATGGCCGCCAGTTTGTAACCGAGGTTGTAGAGTCCCATTTGGCTCACGCCAAAGTAGCGCGAGTAGATGAGGTTGTCCCAGGTAGTGGAGGCGTGATGCGCAGCTGCGACGAGACCGAGTGGAACTCCGAACTTTGCTTGGTCCTTTAGCCGATCCAGACGAATTTTGTGAGGGCCAAGCCACTCGCGCCAGTGCACTTGTGACATGACAATGCCGGTCATGATCGTGGATTGCACAACGTTGGCCCAAACAATCGCGGCGCCACCCCAACCATTCATCGCAAGAGCAACGGAGACGACGGTATAGCTGAGCTCACCGACGGCCATTGCGATGCCAATCGGACCAAAGCGCATCTGTCTTGCTAAGACTTTGTCTGGCATGTGTCCAAGTCGTCGAATGAATGTCGAGAGAACGAGGCCCGGAACGTATTGGCCCATTGTGGGAGCATTGACGGTTTGCCCAAACGCACCGCCCCAAATCCAAGCGGCGCCAAGCGCTAGGACGCCAAGCGTTAGGTAAACAACAGTGCAGGCGAATGTGACGTCGGGACCATCCTTGAACTTGGCGATGGCGTAGTTGCCAAGGCCAAAATTGCTGAAGAGATTGGCACTGACAACAACAATCGAAGCGGCTGTCACTTCGCCGATGATGTCGGGATCGAGGTAGCGTGTAATGAGGAGGGTGCCCACAACGCCTATGACTCGCGCGGCCAAGCTCGAACCAATTGTCCACGCGGCGCCTCGTACCGCTTTCTCTACGTGCTCAGCCATGCCCGAGATACCGATCTTCGCAGGATTGCTTGCTCCCGTCCCCGTGCTGAGAGGAATTTGCTCAGGGCAATTGGTTTTTCTTCCGTACTGCGGCCCGTAGAATGCGCATGTGACAGTTGCGAGAAGTCTGCGAGTCGCTGCACTCGGCGTGTTGGCGTGTTGCCTGCTCGAATCCTTCGCGAGTGCGCACATTGGCTCCTCGGAGAAGGTCAACAACCGCTACTACAAGCTGGCACCCATGGCCGATCGGGTGCGCATCGTCTACACAATCTTCTTTGGGCGCGAGCCAGGCTCCAGCATGCGGCGCGAAATGGACACCGACCGAGATGGGCTGCTCTCTGCTGCAGAACTCTCGGCATTCTCTACATCGCTCGAAACGGATGTGCTCCAAGCGACGAGAGCCAGCTTGGATGGTGATGCCGTGAAGATTCGCTGGCAGCCTCTCGATCTCGGCATGGCTAGAACCACCACAGGCGGCGGGGCATTTTCTGCTGACCTCATCGGGACCGTTTGCCTGAATCGTGGGGATGCAGGGGCCGAGCAGAGCCTGCTGTTTTTCGACAGTCTCGTCATACCCAGGCCAGGAGAGTCCGAGCTGCGCTTGGATCCAGCTCCAGGGATTCGCATCACCAAGAGCCGAATTGCCGAGCGCGAGATTGGCCTTAACGGATACAAGTGGCAGGGCGGGGCTGGGCCCGCCGCAAAGGGCTATCAGCTCAGCTTCTTCGTGGACCGAGAAGACAGCGCTGGACTTGACGATTCGTGCAAGCCGCCGCCTTCGGAGCGGCAGTGGCTACGAGTTGTTCTGATTGCAGGTGGCGTATTTGTGCTATTGCTTTGCATTTGGGGGGCAATCGCTCTGCGTCGCGCTAGACGTTGATGAGATGATCGGCCATGCCGTAGAACCTCTCATCGAGAAACTCGCGGAGCGGCCGCGCAAGCTTTTCTTCGTCTAGTGCTGTTGCCATGCACCGCAGCCAAGCATCTCGCATTGCCTTGTCAATCTTCACGTGGCGGTGTCGCATGCGAAGTCTCGGATGTCCGTACTGCTCGATGTAGAGCTGCGGCCCTCCCAGCCAGCCGACGAGAAAGAGCGCGAACTTCTCCTGCATGGGGCGCACGATCTGGCCGTCTTCATCGCATTCATGCAAGTCCGCGAGCGCCCTCTCGTCCTCGGCCATCACTGAGTAAAACCGCATTGCAATTCGGGTAACGGCCTCTGCCCCTAGCAGTTCGAACGGTGTCTTGTGGGAATCGTCTTCTTCTGTCTCACTCATCGCTATACTTCCATCTTGAGGTGTTTAATCGTGGGGGCTTCGTCGTTTGGCGCAGCATCACCACGCTCGGCGGCCTTGAGTAGACGCCAGATTTCCCCACCAAGCACATCAACCTCCGTTGAGACGAATTGCTCGCCGCCAAACCGTTCGATGAGAGCTGTCTGCTGGGCGAGCATTTCAGCGTCCTGTTTGAAGATTCGCTTGCCGATAGGTTTCAGAAGGGTTCCGACGACCCATTCGGGAAGGCGCGCCAGGCGAAAGCTGATGATTGTGCTGAGCTTGGTCTCAAAATCACCAACCGGCGTGCAAAGTGACGTGATGAGAATGTGGGAGTCATCGCCAATTTTGTACTCAACCTGCGCGACTGATGGCAGGTAGAAGCGATCGTAGTGCTCGACCTCACCACCTCCCGGCGAAAGCAGGCGGCCCACAAGCCCCTCAGGGCGTGGCTCTCCCATGTACTGCGCCTCGACCCGGTCGCTCCAACGCCGAACTACGACATCGATCTTGTTGCCCGCACCGGCGCTTCGAAACAGCCCTCGATGCAGAAACGCTGTATGCGGAACGTCGAGAGCGTTTTCGATGGTGGCGTGCATGGTGCCGGGCGCTTCGACGATTTGGTAGACGTGCGTGTAGCGAGCGTCATCAAGTAGCGGAACATCAAATGGTTGGCTATCGGGCTCGCCCTCCGTATTTGGATAGACCCAGATGAACCCTTGTTGTTCGCGAACAGGATATGCAGTCGCCGCATGCCCTTTGGTGTTCGGCTCTCCGGTGAAGCACGGCAAGTGGGTGCAAGAGCCGTCAGTCGCAAACTCCCAGCCGTGATAGGAGCATCGAAGAACATCGCCATCGACCTCACCAATTGAGAGTGGCACATTGCGATGTGGGCAGCGATCGAGCAGCGCCCCAGGGGTCCCCGTGCTCGCCCGAAAGAGCACCATTGGGATGCCGAGTATCGTTACCTTGAGCGGCTTGGCTTTAAGCTCCTTTGACTCGCAGCCCACATACCATGCGTCGTGACACCGAGTGACGGAGACTTTTGCCTTCGTGGTTGGCGCCGTGAGACGAGCTTCGAGGGGCGGGCGATTTGCCATGCTCTGACCTTATCGCGAGTTGGGTGGGACCGGTAGCGCCGCGGCACGTTTGCCTTTTTGTCTCAGCCAGTCGATCATGCCCTTCTGGGGGACGTACGAGCGAGAGGCCGTGAGGCCGTTGGTGCCGCACTTGGCACCGTGACTGCGATAACGACGGCGGGGTATCTGCTGTGTTTTGGTGCGGCCACCGAGTATGGCGAGCGAAACACCGTTGTCCTGGTCTTGCTCTTTTGGTCGGCAGTGTTCAATAGCCTGCTAACAATTGCACGCATTCGCCAGACTCCTCGCCCCGATCGCAAGTGGATCGCAAGTGCGCTGTTCTTAGCCACGATGACAGTTGTGGGAAGTATCGCTCTCGCGATTGCCTTGCCCCTTCTTGGCGCCGGTGTGACCAGTACGATCTTGCAGCTTCAAGTGTTCTTTGTTGCGCTGGGCGCGTGGATCTTCTTGCGTGAGAGCGTGGGGATAGGGCTTCTGATTGGCGCTGCGATGGCTGCTGGCGGCGTCGCGCTCTATGCACTGCCTGGGCAATCTTCTGAGAATCTGAGTCTTGCTGGTGTTGCAGGTGGTCTCATCACGGTGGCCGCGTTTGGAGGAATGCTCATCTGGACTCGCGCAGTCATCAAGGACATTGATCCGGTGTCGCTCAATGCGGGGAGACTGTGGCTAGCAACTGCTGCTATGGGACTTGTTCCTGGGACCGCACCTGGTGTTGCCAAGCTACCCTGGCAAGGTTGGCTGCTAGCGGCGGGAGCAGCAGCGGGTGGTCCCTTTGTCGCACGCTTAGCGGTGATGTACTCACTTCGGTATATCTCGGCCGCTAAGACCAAGCTGTGGGGGATGCTCAGTCCAGTCTTTGCGTTCTTCTTCGTATTTCTCGTGTACGGAAACATGCCAACCAGTCGCGAAGTCGGTGGGGGCTTGCTAATCGTAAGTGGCGTGCTCTTGCCTACCATCGCCAGGTTGCGCTCCAGTTCGAAGAACTCAACCTAGTGATCATCTAAGAACTGTTCTGTTCTCTCACTCTGCGCTGAAGGGCGCTCCGTCGTCGAGCCAGTTTTGAATTCGCATCTTGTCGAGGTCGCTCGGTTGGTTGTTTCCGAATGGTGGCATGCTGCCGAGTTGCAGCAATTGTCGCGCAACCGATTCGCGCATCTCAAAGACACCCTGTTCGTCATTGGTGGGCGGCGCAGGGTCTTTGGCGTTGTACTTGTCGAGCCTGAAATACTCGATGCCAGGGGAAGCCGCTGGCTCGCTATGACAGCGTTTGCAGTAGCGCACGAATATCGGTTGCACATCATCCCAGTCGAGGTTGTCCAGTGCACCAGCATCAAGCAAGGTGAATGCTTCGTCGCTCTCGTCGCTTGCGGTGTTGCCCGCAAGGTCGGTCGCGGTGATACGAATTGCGTACCGGATTGGGTCGCCGGCGCCATTCACCAGGGCTACATCGTCCCGCTGCCAGTCATAGGTTGTGGACTCAATCTCAAGCGTGTTTTCAAGATCGGTTGCAATGACTTCAGACGATTGAACCTCGTCGTTTTCGTCGAGGATAAGAAGTTCAAGTTCGATTGAGAGAACATCGTCTTTGTCCTTGTCTCTCGCGCGCCATGATACTGTCTGCGTTGGGGCAAACTCGCCGCCATTGGGGCTCACAAGCGTGACTTCAGGGCTGTTGTTGGCCGGGTCGCTCTCCGCCTCGCCACAGTTGAGAATGCTGAAGACGAGCAGAGCGGGCCAGGCAAAGGTGCATCTCATGGCCTTCAAGTGTAGCGGTGGACAAGCTCGTCGCACAGGCTCTGGATCACTCCTTGGAGCGAGGTTGCCATTCAAACTATCGCCCCCCGCAAACCTGTGCAAGAACCTGTCTATGAACTCTCGCTTGCAGGTCGGAATCATGGGCTCCGGAAGTATCGGGTGCTTTCTCGGCGGCAAGCTTGCCACGAATGCCCAAATCGACGTGGTCTTTGTCGGTCGGGAGCGAGTTGTGAGCGAGGTCCATGAGCATGGGTTGCATCTGCTCGCTCTGGGATCGAGTCATACGGCCGTCGACTCGGAGCGCTTTGAGTTTACTACCGACGTCTCAGCTCTCAGCAAGTGCCAAGTGGTGCTTTGCTGCGTGAAGAGCGCCCATACCGAAGGCGTTGCAAAGGACCTTTCAACTGTGCTGGCCGAAGATGCGATTGTCGCGAGTATGCAGAACGGCGTTCGTAATGTAGGTGTTCTTCTTAGGTGCCTTGGCCCTCGGCAGGTCTTGCCAGGCATCGTCGACTTTAACGTCGTCTCGCAGGGAGAGGGACGCTTTCAGCGAACGATGGACGGCCCACTTCACATGGGGCATTCTAGTGCTGCAGCTTGGCGCTCGGTAGTTAAGGCATTTCGCACTTCGGGACTCACGATTTTTGAGCATGAGGATATCGTCCCCAATCAGTGGACCAAGTTGCTGCTGAACCTCAATAACGCCGTGAGCGCGTTGTCTGGCGCCACAACGCCTGCACTCTTGCTATCACCAGACTATCGACGAGTCGTAGCGGGCATCTTGGAAGAAGGAGTTCGGGTGCTTCGCAAGGCAAGCATAGAGCCCGCGAAACTAAGAGGAATTCCGGTTTCTTGGATGCCGAAGATCTTGCGAATGCCAACCCCAATCGTCCGTCTCGTCACCCGTGCGCAAATGAATGTCGATCCAGAAGCTCGTTCGTCGATGTGGGAGGATCTCATGCGAGGCCGGCCCACAGAAGTGGACTACCTCAATGGAGAGATCGTCGCTCTGGCCAAGCGACTTGGGATTTCGGCGCCGATTAACGAGAGCATTGTGGGGCTGGTGAAGGAGGCCGAAAGCGCCGCGAATGGTTCACCGAAGTTCACCGGGCCAGAGCTATGGGACACCGTTCGCAAGATTTCCTCCAAGCGGTAACGAAGTCGCAATTGCTCTGCTACAACAACATGGCAACGATGAAACAACTTGCCATTGCACTCATCCTCTCTCTTGGCGCGTGCACAAGCGAAGATTCGTCACAGTCAAAGGCCGAGGTCGAGCCCAAGCCTGCAAAGAGTACTGCCAAGATGAAGCCAGGCATCTTGGACCGCGGAAAGCGGTTGGGGCAGCGAGCAATTGCAAAGACTACCGAGACATCCGAGATGGCGCTGCACAAGGCCACCTCAGCTGATGGCCTGCGCAGAGATGGGACTTGACGTTGGCACTCTTGGACTCCTTGGAGGGAGTGCCGACTTGGTTGCGACGGGGGCCGACAAAGTTCTTGGAGCACTCAAGATCGGGCGGGCGGTGAATGTCTTGACCGATAGCGATGCGCTCACAACCTATCTCGATTCGATGTTGGAGAACGATCATCTTCGCGCGACCGTCGATGCCAGCTTGGCTGCGGGTGCGTAGACTTGTTGTAGACTGCAACGGTGAGCCTTACGAAGAGCATTGAGAAGTACGCTGCGCGGTCGATTGCAAATTTGCCGGTGTCCATCGCCAAACGCGTTGCCAGCACCATGGAGATCGATGGCCAGACTCTCGATCCGCACTTGCGGATAATTCTCGCCGTGAACAAACACAAAGGGGGCTTTGAGACATTTCAAAGCGTCGCTGGAGCCCGAGAAGCATATCAGCACATCATCTCTATGCTCGAGAGGCCGGAGCCAGCAGCGCGAGAGACGGAAGAACGATCGATTGACACCGATGAAGGGGCGGTTCCGATTCGTATGTACCGGCCGCATGCAGAGGGGCCACATCCAGCCGTGGTTTTCTTTCACGGCGGCGGCTACACAATCGGAGACCTCGAGACACACGATGGATTGTGTCGACGCTTCTGCCACGAGCTGGGAGCCACGGTGATTGCTGTGGACTATCGCCTGGCTCCAGAGCATCCGTTTCCTGCCGGGGTGAATGATTGTGTCGCGGTGACGCGTTGGGTTGTGGAGTCTGCCGAGTCGCTTGGTATTGATGCCACACGAATCGCACTCGCCGGGGACAGCGCTGGGGGAAATTTTGCGGCGGTGGTCTCGCAAGAAGTGGAGGGTATTGCCTTCCAACTGCTCATCTACCCAGGAACCGACGCGCGCCTGCACACGCGATCAAAAGACCTCTTTGCAGACGGCTTCGGGCTAGACAAGACCACGATTGATTGGTTCTTCAAGACTTACTCCAACGGAGCTGCTCGCGACGACCCACGCATAAGCCCTGCTGCAAGTTTCAACCTCGCAAAGTCTCCTGCGACCCATGTTGCAACCGCTGGCTTCGATGTACTGCGCGATGAAGGGCTAGCTTTTGCTGACAAACTCAAAGAAGCAGGGGTGGCATGTACCGTTCACAATCACACCTCGCTTGGCCATGGCTTTGTGCACCTTACTAGGATCCTAGGGTGCGATGTAGGCGTTGCGATGCTTGTCGAAGCGTTGCGTCGCGGGCTTGCCTAGTGCGCGATTCATAAATATAGAACGCGCTCACTCGTCTTCTCGCCCGCTGGAGAGACGGGCTCTGCCAGCCTTCTGCGTTGTTCCTCGGTCGCTTGCCCCAGCAAACTCCCTCTTCCCGCCTCGCCAACAAACGAGCTGACCTCGCGATCACGAATCAATGTCCATGGATCGCGCGCTAGCGTGCAGGCATGTTCCGTAGAACGATTCTGATGCTCTTCACTCGTTTGCTGTCCTGTGTCGGACTCCAACACAGCTCACCACACGGAGGTCGGGCGAGTGAGAAATGGGAAGGAGGAGAACTGCGAACCAAGCGAAGAGGGGAGTGGTCTCTCGGCTGAGATAGAACTTGGTCGGAGGCTACGAGCGCTTCCCGCCAGCTTTGTTGGGCAATCGTTCTAGCCTTGTAGAGGCGCTAGGCAGGTCATGCGACGTTTCACCGCGCACAAGGCCGCCTCCAGTCGCGGTATTCTAGTCAATCATGAAAGGTTGGGTCGTTGTTGTTGTAGGCGTTCTGGGTGGCTCATGTTCATCAGCACCCGTGTCTCCCGACGCAGCAGTGTTTGACGCACCACCTCCGCTTCCAGCGCTGCCAGAGCCCAAGGCCGTTGAGACGGAGCAGTTTGCGAGCAGCACCTACTGCGCCCAGTGCCACCTTCGAGGTGATGGTGGCAGCACTGCAATGAGCGATGCAGCTGGCGATGATGTTTCACCGATCAAGATGTGGCGAGGATCGATGATGGCGTTGGCCGCGCGCGATCCATTCTACCTTGCTGTGTTCGAAAAGGAGATTGCAGAGAACCCTGCCGAGCAGGAGGAAATCGAAGCCCTGTGTACTCGATGCCATGCACCCGCAGGCAGCATCGCGAGCGAACGAGAGGAACCGAAGATCAGCTTTCACGAACTGACCGCAGGCACTTCAGACAACGCTGCAATTGGCCGCGATGGAATCACGTGTTCGTTTTGTCACCAGATTCGAGACCGCAATCTGGGGCTGGACAGCAGCTTCAGTGGTGGTTTTTCCGTCGACTTTGCTCGAAAGATGTATGGGCCCCACGCAAACCCCGATCCAGATCCGATGGAAATGTTCATTCGCTACACACCTGTCTACTCTGAGCACATCCAGAGCTCGGCCCTCTGTGCCACATGTCATACGGTGATCTTGACGGGGCTTCGTGGGCAAGAAGTTGTCGAGCAAGCGCCATACCTCGAATGGCAAAACTCAAGTTTCAATCTCGAAGAAGACGGCTCTCTCGGTACCTCTTGCCAGGGCTGCCACATGCCACGGACCAATGCAGATGGCACTCCCATTGAAACGGCGATTGCGAAATATCCTGAGGGGCTCATTCGTCGTGGGCGCTATAGTCGGCACACTCTGATCGGCGGAAACAACTTCATGTTACGGCTCATGGCGGCTTACAGCGATTGGGTTGGAAGCAACATTGCGGACGAAGAGCTGTTGGCGAATGCAGGACGAAGTGAAGAGCACCTTCGTAAAGCGGCCTCAGTCGAAGTTGTTGAAGCAAGCGTGCAGGCGGATGAGGCAACGGTTGATGTTCGCATCGACAATCTCACTGGGCACAAGCTCCCAACGGGCTATCCAACGCGAAGGGCTTGGCTGCACGTGACCGTTCGCAACCTCGCGGGCGACCTTGTCTTTGAATCGGGTGGCTATGATGCCGATGGCCGAATTACTGGGCTTGCCCAGAGCGATCTCGCAGCCACGGCACATTCGAATGAGATAACGACAGGCCAAGTGCAGATCTACGAACAAGTCTTGGTTGATGCAGAGGGAACGCCAACGCTTCGCGCTCTGGACGTTGACGCCGTTGCTAAGGACAACAGAATTTTACCGAAGGGCTGGTCAGAGACTCATGAGCAGATCGGCCGAATCCGCCCAGTCGGTGTCGAAGGGGATAGCGATTTTGCCGCAGGAACGGACACCGTTCGGTATCGCTTTCCCACTGCGGGCAACACACAGCTCGAGGTCGAGGCCGAGCTGCTCTATCAGAGTGTGCCGCCTGCGGCCATTGATGCTACAGCCAACTTTCGGACCGCCGCGAGTGAGCGCTTCGTGGAGATGGCAACCCAGGTTGACAATCGCCCTATAGCGATTGCTGAGACGACACGGCTATTCTGAGGGTCGCGTTAGGCTGAAATTGGGTTTTTTCTCAGGGTTGCAGTCGGGCCGAAACCCTTGTGCGGAGAACTCGTAGGAGAGTGAGCCGGATTGGCCAGCTCCGTTTGCCACAATCTTGACACGATGCTCTCCTGCTCGCGCAGGGCTGCAATACCCCAAGAGGTAGTAGCGCTGGCTCATCGACTCTATGTGCGTTGCGGTCTCTTCAAATGCCTTCGAGATTTCTTGTCGCTTTGGCTGGATCACAACGCCGGTATGGCCGATCTCGTGCAGCTCGTTCTCGTCAATTTCTGCACCAACACCAATCACGTATACCTCGTGGTCCGTTGCTTCAAGTGCTTCCTGAAGTTGCTCTTTGGGAACTCGAGAGGCTCGGTCACTACCATCGGTGAAGACAACCAGTGTTCCAAAGCGCAGTGGCATCTTGCTGCGGGAGAGCTTTTTATCGAGAACAGCTAGAGCCTCGACCACAGCTCCATTGAGATTCGTTGAAGGATCTTTTGAATTGAAGCCATCGAGCTTCTCTGCAGCGTTTGCGACACGACCGCTGCTTGCGGAGAATTCTGAGATGGGCACAATCTCTTTACGGCCATCAAAGGCATAAATCGCAACTTTCTGATACTGCCCCAGCCGCTCAGCAAAGCTGCTTGCACCTGCCACGATCGTTGGAACGTCGTCGGACTCGGTGACGCTGCCGCTCATGTCCACGAGAAGTAGTGTGAGGTGCTCGGTGGCCACCTCCGGGTTGAGAATCGTTTGTTTTGATTCGTGCACCGATACCAACTTGCCATCTTCGAAGATTTGAAAGGACTCAGCCTCAAGGCCCGCAACGGGTTCGCCATCTTGAGTTTCAACGGTGAAATACACCGCAATGTTGGAGGGTTTCTGTACGCTTGAGTCTATGCGCTTGAGTCTGAGTCCACTTCGCCCTCCGCAGGCAACGAAGGTAAGCGCGAGCAGGAGAAAGGGAAAAAACGATCGCATGCAGGAAGCTTCGCACACGGCTGGCAAAGGCACATGGTGCCTGCTGGCAAATGCGCCCCCCACGAGCTAATGGGGCTGAGGTGCGATCGGAAAATCGGTCCACATCAAACTGGAGAGTTCTGTCACATTGAAAGGACAGAACATGAGCAAGAAGAGATACACGGAAGAACAA
>JANTGM010000100.1 GCA_024762925.1 Kofleriaceae bacterium
TCGCTACCCGGTACGACAAGACCGTCACGAGTTTCCTCGGATTTGTTCATTTGGCATCCGCTCTCAAGTGGACCCTTTAGGGACACCCCCTAGTCTCAAGTAACCAGGGCGCATCGGTAGTTGCTCGGCCGAGATGTCATCGAGACCGCGAAGTGCGTGCGAGGTTGCAAGTAGGCTCTCGCTAGAACCTTCGGGGCTCCAGATGGCAACCGACAATAGGTCGCCACCGACGAATGAGGTCACACCGCCACAGAGTTCGGCTTTGATAGGCGCTGCATGGATAACGATCGAAAGCGTGATTGCCTGAGAGTCCCTCTCGCGAAACTCAGCCAACACGTTTCTCGCAAATGCGAAGGCGGCAATGCGGACTCGCTGGTTGAGATCGGGACCGTCAGGGAGGAGTCCAACGGCCAAGAATCCATTGCCTGTTTCTAAGGCCACACGCAATCCAGCAGCAGAGCATGCATCATGGGCAAAGTCGATCAGCGAGTCGAGCAAGTCAAAGTCCTCATCTTCCACATCGTCTTCTTCTGCAGCAAAGTCAAAGTCGATGTGTACACCAATCGCATTTCGCTCTTTGGCTGCGGAGACCGGTTGCACCTTCTGTTCTTCAGCAGCAGCTTCGAGCGCGGCTCGGACTGTGGCCACACTGGGAAATCGGTCTTCGATTTCCTTGGCCATACATCTCTCAATGACTTGATCGATTGCTGCTGATACTGGTGCGAGGTTGCTGGCCTTGGGAGGAGGCACACTGAGATGCATGTCCACAACTTCGGCGACCGAGTTTGCCTGGAAGGGCTTCTTGCCAGTTAGGAGTTCGTAGAGCACAACTCCAAGTGCGTAGACGTCGGTGCGCTCATCGAGGGCGGCGCCAAAGATCTGCTCTGGGGCCATAGAATGAGGGGTGCCAATGCACGCACCTGTACTCGTGAGACTGGTCCTCTCAGCTTCATGGAAGTTCGAGGGCGTGGCGATCCCAAAGTCGATGAGTTTCAGCTGGGGCATCTCGCCAGCACGCGGTAGAACAATCACGTTCGCAGGCTTGATGTCCCGATGGATTACACCAACATCGTGCACAGCTTGCAGTGCATCGGCGAGCTGGCGAAACATCGGCAATGCCTCTTCCAAGGTGAACCCGCCCTCTGCCAACAACGTCTCCAGTGTTGGACCACTACACCATTCCATCACAAAGTAGGGCAGCGCATCGGCAAGCAGACCAAAGTCGAGCATCTCGACGATATTCGAGTGCCGAATTTTTCTTAGGGCATCGTACTCACGTCGAAATCGTTCCACATGCTTTGCGCTTCGAGCGAGCCTCTGATGAAGAGCCTTAATCGCGACTGTCTTACCAGTGACGGTATCGGTGGCTCGGTAGACACATGAGTAACCAGCTGTTGCATGCAACGCATCAATGCGATAGTTGCCAACAAGAGTGCCCGTATCGAAGACCTCATGAGCAACACGGCTAGGGGATAACTGCTCTTCCGAACTCGTGTGCGACACAGCCTAAGTCTACACTGCTTTGGTGTATTGCAGCGCACTGAAAATTCGTAGCCAGTGGGATGTGGGACTCACTAGCTTCGTAGCCATGGTGGTCGCTGAAGCTACATCGTCGCTTCGTTGATCACGATGCGCAGCACGTGCGAAGAGTAAGAGAAACTCCAACATCTCGTTAGTGTCGAAGACTCCTGCTGCACGTTCCCGCAACTCGTTCCATGCCTTGGCTTCACCTCGTGATTGCCAAAGGTCAAGCATTCGGCTTTGTTTTTGATGAAGCGGCGAAAGTGTCTCATACGGATGATGTGCTCCCATGTATTCAAGTTCTTCCGACGCAACCATAGGGTCATCCGAGCTTGCCGCCTTGATGCGAGCAACAAGAATGGTGTCGGATGGATCGGGAGTGTTGGTGAATCTGTGTTGGAGTTCACGCGCTTCGTTGGCGATGACGGCTGCTTCTTTATGACGGCCTAACCAAAGCAGGAGTTGAGCCTTGGAGTGTTGTGATACCCAGATTACTGGGAATGAGCCAATTTCGTTGGCGACCGATGCGGCCAAGCTGGCATCGCCAACAGCGTGCTCATAGTCATGACGCGCCATCCAAACAAGCATCCGATTGGCGTAGGCCACAGCTAGGTGCAAGCGATCACCAACTCGCTGACTCAGCTCGATCATGCGCGTGAGACAGAGATGCGCTTCATCGAGCCTATCCACCGCAACAAGTGCGGCGCCCAACAGGGCCAAAGAGATTACATGGCTTGTGTGGTCCTCTAGGCGCTTGGCAGTACGCGCCGTCGATTCAAACTCTTTGATTGATCGCAGGAAGTCTTGAGCGCGAAAATGACTACGGGCAGCAGCAAGATCACTCTTGAGAACGATCGCTTCGTCGTCGAGATCCGCAATCAACGCGGCTGCTTGTGCCGCCGACGCGGAAGACTCTGCATATTGGAACTTCCAATCAAGTATCGTCGCTTTCTCAAGAAGTATCTCCGCGAGTGCCTTGGTGTCGGACTCCTCGGTTGCCACAATCATCGCAGCGTCGAGATCGGCAAGCGCATCATCATGACGGCCGACACAGTAGTGTACTCGAGCTCTGCCAGAAAGTGCCTTCGACCTGTGGTGCTTGTCGTTCTTTCGCAGATTGGAAAGCGCCGCAGTGTACGCCTGTTCTGCTTCGACGTAGCGGAACTTTGCCTCGGCCGCAGTTGCGGAGTCTAAGTACATTTCTGATGCTAGCTGATTTTCTCCTGCTCGCTCGGCATGGCGAGCAACTTGGCCCGGAGGTGTCTCCTTAGGAAGAGTACTGAGAAGCGCCGTATGCAAGACTCGTTGCAAGGCAGGGGGCAGTTGCGCTTCGAGGGCGTCACGTGTCATCGGGTGCCTGAACTCAAACCGGTCGGCGCCACTGCGTTTGAGTATTTTCTTCTCAACCAAGTGGTTGATGCCAGCACTCGGTGCAAGGGAGCTAAACCCGAGCTCCGCGTCCAATGCGCCTTGCAGGCGGTCTATGGTTCGAACACCGAGTTTGGGACCAGCCACGGCACACAGTTGCGCGAACTTCGCAACGTCCTCTCGCATGCCACTTAGTGACGCTGTAGCGAGCCTCTCGCCCAGTGGCGTTTTTGAGGCCTTCATGAGCTCATCAGATGCGAGAATCCACGAATCTGTGCCCTCACGTTTTCGAATTACCCCGTTTCGCTTTAGTGCGTTTGCAACTTCCTCGAGATGAAGGGGGACGCCGTGAGTGAGGTCGATGAGGGCGGTTAGGGTGCTCTCTGGAATGAACTCCACGGGAAAGAGAAGTTGCTTGAGCATGCCAAGCGCGGCTTCTCTTCCCAGAACACCGACTTCGTGTCGTGTGGAAGCTCCGGCACGAGCTCCCCAGTTTGTGCGAATCTCGAGAAGTGTAGGTGAGGCAAGCGCGAGAACCCAAATCGGAGTGTTGGGGGCCGCAAGCGTTGCCATCTCAATTGCGTCCAGTGTTGTGAAGTCGGCCCGGTGTGCATCGTCAATCACGATGGCCAGTGGGTGGCGGGATGCGGTGTGAACCAAAGCCTCTGCGATCACGCGAGCCAAGGCCTGTCGAATTGCTGTCGCGCCAGCTAAGGAAGAGCGCTTGGCAAACTCTTCGCTATCAATCGCATCAATGGCACGTGCGACGACGTGCGCTGACTCACGTGCGAGGTGAGATGGGAGCGCCTGATTGCAAGCCTCACAGACTTCCTCAAAGCTGGGTTTCGCAGTGAAGAGTTGAAACGCCTCACGGACCAAGCGCTGCAAGAGCGCATCACCACGGTGCTCATGCTCTGCAGCCGCTCGAACTTGGATGACGCGGAGGTGGTTCCATCCTCCAACTCGAGCCAGGAGGTGCCTTGCGAGGTGCGTCTTCCCGAGTCCAACCTCACCGGTGACCGTTGAGATGGTTGGCGTGCCCGTATCGATGCACTTTCTGGCATCGGCTTCGATTGCGCGGATCAAATCGCGTCGTCCCCAAAACTGAACCTCCATGGACATGCTCCGCCAGTCGACGGCAATGCCGGTGTGGGTTGGGGGCGATGACTTGCGGCCACGGAGTACCAGTCGTCCATCTGACGATTTGCTTGCAAGCTGCGAGTGGCTCACAAAGGGTGCGGCATCTGGAGTGGCGTGTAGGCCTGGACCGAAATCTGAAGACCAGGCCTGGTACTTCTTGATCGCATCGCCCATGACCATCATGCCTCGACTGCCCTTACGCGAGCGAAGCTTTGCAACATGAATTACAGACTTCGTTGCCTGCTCAAAACTCTCATGAGCGAGCGCTAGGGCCGCAGTTACTCCCTGTTTGAGAGAGCTTGCTGAAGCAAAGACAACCAAGAATCCTGTGTGGCTCGTCTTGGCAATCTGTCCTCCCACGTTTGCAGCGGCTTTTGTTGCTGCTGCGAGCGATAGCTTGCCCTCGATTGCAAGCAAAGCCATTTCTTGTCGAGCGGGTCGTTTGCTTTCTGCTGATACCGGCTCATCGGTGGGGATTTCGCGTACTGCAGATTGGAGCGCTTTGGAGAAGTCGCAAGCAGTTGGCCATCGATTGCGAGGATCCTTTGCCAAGCCTTTCGCGATCGCATCATCAACTGCTTTCGTTAGCTTGGCGAATTGTGAAGCAGCGGGAGGTTTGTGCCATGTGTGAGCTTGCAAAATCGCTGACCGGCTTCCCCAAAACGGTAAACGACCCGTGAGCATCTCGAAACCCATCACAGCAAGTGAATAGATATCGGCAGAAAACCCTAGGTTGCGTCGGCCAAGACTCTGTTCGGGGGCAATGTAGGCAACAGTGCCGAGCATGGCACCAGTCTGTGTCAGTGTGGGTTGCAGATTCTCGTCTTCATGTGGTGCATCGTTGATTCCCCGAGCCAAGCCAAGATCGAGCAATCGGATGCTGCCGTCGTCGAGTATCATCACGTTCTCAGGTTTCAGATCGCGATGGAGAAGCTCATGTTCATGCATGGCTTGCACTAGGCGACAAAGCTCTGCGAAGAGCTTCATGGATTCTTGCAATGGCGGCACACGTCGCTCACAGCTTGCAAGCCAATGCGCCAGCGAAACTCCATCAAGTCGTTCCATCGCAATATAGGGAAATCCCTGAGATGTAAGCCCCTCTTCTACAAGCTCGGGGCATACGTCCGTACCCAGTCGTCGCATCGACTCTGCCTCTCGCTCAAAGCGAGGATCAATTCGACTCATTGAGACTTTGATTGCGACAGATTGCGAACGTTCTGTGCGATTTGCACTCCAGACTCTCGAAAACCCACCGAAACCCAATATGGAGAAGTTTTCGTAGCCACGAATGAGTGGCGGCGCATCATCAATTTTCTCAGATGCAGGCGCGGCGTTTTGGGGATGTTCAGCGCACGCCGTCGCGGGCAGAAGTCGCCGATTGCAAGTCTGGCATCGCACCGACGGAAAGCCTATCACCTTGTAGGCGACGTGTCGGTTTCCCGCGCTGTTGTCGGAGCAAAGATCGTTGGATCCTGATTCAATGCTTGGGTCCAACGTGGATCTAGGTACAATTGAAGGTCCGTGTTCCGAATCTCAGACTCTTTATGGTTTCTCTCCGCAGCATCGCTTGCTCTCGCTTGTTCCTCGCCCGGATCCGATGAGCCCAACGCTGGTGATGCTGGCAATGCAGAACAGGCTGATGGCGGGGTTGAGGAGGTTGATGCAGGTAAGAACTTGTCTGATGCCAGCCCTGGCAAGCTAGATGGTGGAACATCGTTTCGACGAATCGATACGTCTGTCTACTTGCGCACACTAACACTCAACGCTGCGCCTGGAGGCATCGCGCTAAATGGGCTCAACCTCGGTCCTCTACAGGCTGTCAGCATTGATGGTGAGGCTTTGAGCGCTCTCAACTCGGATGTGCTCGCCGGCAACGGCGAGACCATGGGAGACGTGGACCGGCAGGTGCTTGCCTATGCGTACTCTTGTGCTCTTCCCTCATCTTCAAGGATGGAACTCGAAATCGGCGGTGAAATGTGGGAGTTCACTGGCCAGCTTGGCTTGGCGCCAGAATGGGAAACGGGCGCATGTGATGTGGAGTGCCAAGAGTGGGTCTCTGCCTGTCTCCTTGCACGCACAAATCAGTTTGGCGTTCCTGTCGAGCTTTCGCTTCGAGGAAACCATCCAGCACTTGCTGTGCCTGCCCAAGTAGCTCAGGCTTTCACGCTCCGCGAAGGTTCGTTCTATGGCAATGTCTTCACCGAAGGTGCCGATGTCGCTGGCCGTGCGTATGCCTGTGCTGGTGGACGTGGAAGCGCGATGTGGGAGCTCACCGATCGCTTCTGCTCTACGATCGGAGACGGCTGCCCAATTGAAACAGTGGCTGACTGCAACATCAATGAGTTTGCATGCGACGTAGAGAACGCGGCTTGTAGCTCTTTCACCGCTTGTTCGGATTGGGATAGTTCTGGATTGCCAACGACTTGCTACAGCGACTACCACCAGTGTGGGCAGGCACCTGTCGGGACGAGCTACAGCAGAGTCATCACGGCCTTCCTGAGAACACCTGAGTCCGCATGTGGCAATGGTATTTGTGAAGAAGGAGAGGCCGGCGAGTGCACTAGCGATTGCGCGAGCCACTGGGCCCGACGCTTTGGCTCTGGTTGCCACGAAGATTCGGGTGGTCTCGCTCGTCACAATGAGACGGGCGATCTCGCCATAGCGGGACGTTTTGTCGGGGACCTCGATTTTGGAGCTGGGGCGCTTACAACCAGTGGCGATTCGGATCGTGATTTGTTTGTCGCAAGCTTGGACGCGGATGGCAACGAGAATTGGTCGCGCTCGATCGATAGCACCGGATCCCAGGCAATGGCTCGGCACGTGAGCGTAGACTCTGTTGGTGATGTTGTTGTGGTTGGACACTTCTCCGACTCAGTAAATCTCGGAGATGGCGTAGCAGCTGTCGATCAATTTAGCTACTTCGTCGCAAAGTACTCAGCGGCATCAGGATCGCTCATTTGGTCGCATGTCTTGGAGAGTGATTCGTCAATCTTTGGCTCCGACCTTGGCAACCTTCCAAACCTGCAAGTCGCGATTGACTCTGCAGATGGAGTGGTCTTGAGCGCCGACTTTAGTGGCTCGCTGGACCTTGGCCTTGGTGGTGGCAATCCGAGTGCGACCAACAGCCGTGATGCTCTTATTGCCCGATATGATGTAGATGGCGACCTCGACTGGCATGCCGTTCTTAGTGGGGCTGGGAAGGAGGCCGTTAATAGTATTGCTGTTGATAGCAATGACCGTGTTGTCGTCGGTGGCTCCTTCACGAACAGCATCACGATTGGTGCCACAACGCTTTCCGCACCTGGGACGAAACACGATGGATTTGTGGCGCAGTTTTCGTCCGCAGGACTTCCTCTTTGGGCAGCACAGGTTGGAGCGGGTTCTGGGACCAACAGTGTTGAAGGTTTGGCCATTGGCAGTAACGACGATATCTTGATTACTGGCGAGCTTCAGGGCTTGGCGACCGTTGCAGGCGGCGAACCGGTCGAGACGACGATCAATATTGCCTCAGGCCTGTACTCTCCAGATGCCTTCACAGCCAAACTGAATTCGGCTGGAGCATTGCAGTGGAATCGTAGTGTGGGAAGTGGCCGAGTCGATCGAGGACATCTAGCTGCATGGAATGGAAGTGATAGTTTTGTTGTGGCACTGCTGATGACTGCGGATGTGGGAGAGGCTGTCAATGTTGAAGGCACAATGGTCAACAGCGGCGAGAATGGTGACATTGTTCTTGTGCGCTATGCATCTGACGGTACGGTCATGAGCGTGAACCAACAGCCCAGTCCTGTGACCGAAGAGCCAAAGGGCATGGTCGCCACGGCCACTGGTGTTGTTCTCGCTGGTGAGTTTATGGGGACACTTCGGATGAGTGGCACCTATGTAACAAACGCGGGCGGAAGCTGGATTGATGTGCAGCCCGCGGATCTCTTCGTGTCGACGATTCACGATTTGCCTTAGCGCAGTAACCCACATGGCTCGCCAGTTCTTTGGTCGCAATCTTGAGCAATGGCAAGAGCTGGGCTTGGCAAACGACAAGTGTCTCAAGCGTCTCTTCGAAACGAAGTGAGGCCAACCGCAATGGCTGGCCTCTCTCAGTACCGATGGTTCGTCGCTATTGCAGTGTCGCTATTGCAGGTTGATGAGAGAGTCAATGTCGAAGAGACCTCCGCCAATTTCCTCAACTTGCGAGCCACGAGCGCGAACATCAAAGTTCTCAACGCCGGCAGCATCGTAGCGCTCTTTGCTGGTACCAAACGTTCCGCTTGATGTATCGACATCAAAATCAATTCGAAGGTCGAGTCGATTTGTATCGGTGAGTCCCAGCAAGCCGTATGCAACGATTTGTTCCTCGTGTGGTGCACTGCCTTGACCTGTGCCTGGGACGTCGTCAGCGAGCTCTACCATCTCATCAAAGAAGCTTGTCATGAGCTCGGAGCGAGCATGAGCGAGGCTGCGGCTGGTTGCCGACTCGTAGTCGGCACGCTTGCGGCTGTCGACCTCAAACCGAATTTCGAGAGCCTGAGCGCCAATCTCACCAAGTGTGTCAATGCGAGCGTTTGAGAGGCTCAACATGCGAAGGTAGGAATCGCGGTACTCGTCAAAAGCCTCAATCATCGGCTCAGTATCATCATCGAGGCGTGAGCGAAGTGACTCGCGAGTTGGTACCAAGTCATCGTCAACACGATCCACCTGGGTGGTCTCGAGGAAGTCGAGCACCTTGGCTTGAAGGTCCGAGCCACTGAAATTGCTGAAGATGTCTTGGAGTGCGCCATCGTCAAGGCGGTAGTCGAGCACGATTGAGGCAGTTGGGCCAATGAGAGCGGCGTTCGCGTCTTCGATGCTCTGTGTGGCAATCTTGAGATCACCGGCCGCCATCACAAGGTCATGTTGCGACTGGTCAAGGTGTGACAGTTCTTGCTCTAGAGCATTGCGAGCAGTACTGCGGAGCTGGGCAACTTGCGCGTTGTCCGCTAGCAGGTCGATGTTGCACTGCTCATCAAAGTTCTCATCCTCCTCTGCGGTTGGTACTGGGCAAAGCTCGAGAATTAGGTTCTCAAGAGCGTTTGTGTGGACCTCCATCGCGTTCAAAGCTGCCTTGCCACCAACGGTAAGAATAATTCCGTCAAGGTGATCCAAGAGTTGGTCCCTGTCCATGAATTCATCCCCCTCTTGGATGGAGATGAAGAGGTTCGTTTCCCCGCGAGCTGCTCCACCGGACTTTGCATCGTAGATCAGACCTGCGAGACCCGTGCGGCCATAGCCATGCGATGTGAAGAACCAACCACCTTCGCGATGGAGGCTCTCAAAGATGAGACTTGTGGCGCCACCAGGAGTCTGAATGACAACCGAGCCCTCTCCCTCTTGAGTTGTTGTGAAGAACTTCATGCCAAAGAGCTCAATACCTGCATGTGAGGCTGATGAGACGCCAGACCGAAGAAGGTCAAACTCGGTCTTGACGCCGGAGTCTCCGCGGTTTGCCAGTGCTTGGGCTAGGCGAATATCGCCTTTCAGTGCTTGGGCAAGAGCCTCATCACGCGCCCCTTCTGGATCCGCTGCATCGAGACTAAAGCGCATGCGAGCCACACTCATGCGAGTTTTCCTATCAGTGCTCGAAGCCTCCGCATGAATGAGATTGAGTTTTTGGTTGAGTTGCTTCTGCAGCGCCTTCTCGACCATCTTGCCAAGGTCGATGTTTATGCCTGCGATGTTGAGATCTTGCTCAACCAGGCCTTGCAAACCCCATCCATCTCGCAGACCAATACGTGCACTTCTGACGCTTCTAAGCTCCTCCATGCCAACATCGATGACAACTTCGTCTCCTTGAAGGCGAACGAGTTGTACATCTATTTGTCCACTCAGTTGTGAGCGAAGGCCTGCTGTGAGCACTACATTGTAGGTGAGGAAGGACGTAGGCTCGGCAATCAAGATGGGGACGCCAACTCCGATGTTGATGCCCATCGTTCCTTCCCCCTTGAGCGCGTAGCTTTCACCAGGGCGCATATCGCGGATGTCCGAAGTCTCACGAGGAAAGACAAACCCTCGAGCGCCACGAATTGCGGAGAGTGGTGCTCGGCGAATTCCCTCAAGTTCCCCATCGTAGGCGCCGATGATTCGAGCCTGTAGGTCGCCTGCCAAATCGAAGCCAATGGTCGATGCAAGAGTGGTATCTTCTTCGAGGCCTTTGCTAGAAAAGTTCCAACCATGAGAGAAGGAGGATTTGATGGTGAATGAACTCTCTGCGAAGTATTTGTCATCGGAACTTGCGTCGCGAAGGTGCTCGGCGCGGACACGGTTCACTTCGGTGGACAACTCGGAATCGCCAAATCGAGAAGCGAGTCCACTAACGAGAACGTCAATATCGTTAAGCGTTAGGTCTTGGTCGACTTGCTCTTTGAGAGCATAGAATTCTGTTGGGGACAGCTGGACACTTGCGTAGTCGGTGACATCAAGCAGGTTGTTAAGCTCTTCTGTGGCAAAGCCAGCGCTCAAGATGAGAAGGTCGCCAAGGTCGAGTTTCTTTGCATCGCTGATGAGTGAGCGAATGGAATCGAATCCATCGCACTTGCCATCATCACAGCTGACGCTGAGTTGGTCGGTTGGATCGTCTGAGGCGCAACCGGGAGCGATTAGGGTGGAAGTGGCGAGTGCAAGTGCGAGTTTTAGGTTCTTCATGGCAACAGTCCGGGCCAAAAAAAATTGGCTCTTCGTTAGTTGTCGTCAAAGGTTGCACAGTGTGTGCCATTTCGCGGTCGCCTCAGATGCAACATGGTTGTTACCAAGTAGCTGATTTTACGTGCGCTAGATCGTGTTGGGATCGGCTGTGAGACCCGGTTCAACTGACCCTAGGAACTGGTCTCAGGGGGCGTCGGGACCCAAGGCACGGTCCAGCGGGCGAGAAGACGAGTGAGCGCGTGCTATGTTCATGAATCGCGCGCTAGGCATTAACATTGATCAAGCAAACTCGATTCTTCGCTCGCTGGACGCTTTGATCGTTGTTCATCGGTCACTTGCCCCTACTTTGAGGATAGCACAGGGCAGCTGTGGATTTGCTCTCCGACCTTTTTGCCCGCCGCAGAGAATTGAATTCGGGTGCATTGCCCAGCATCACCTCGGTAGGTCCAGAAGATTGCGCCACCCGCGGTCTTCGACTCAGCGATGGGCCGTCCCTTGGCGTTGAAGACTTTCTCCATGTTCCAAGTCTTGAGGTGAATACGTCGCCAACGCAGCAATTCCGCTGCTCGAAACCGCTCATTGTGAGCAATAAACATCGGTACCATCTCTTGGAGGTTCGCCTCTGCGCTGGAACAAAATGCGCTGACGGTATCTAGCGAGTGGGAGTCGCCAGATGGGGAAGGCACGGGAGTCGTGGGAGCAGCGCCAATTTCCCTGAGGGTTTTTGCGTAGGTTCTGCATTGTGCAAGCTGAGTCCGAAGGTCATTTTGGCCCGTCTGCGTTTCGAGTGATGTTGGGGCGGGAACCATCTTGCGACCTGAGGTCTCAAGAGCCCGTTGGGCCTCGGTTAGTGTCAAACGAGCGGCACTATATGCTTTGCTCAGCCGAGAAAGAACTTGTGGAAACGCCGCCTGGTTCTGAATGTCGGGAATATAGTAGTTAAGAATAACTCCGAGCCTCTCTTGCATGCCTTCGCAGTCGCGAATCATGGGATCGCGCATGATGGCCTTTTGCATGTCTGTCGCCAGCTTTGCCGCCTTTGCTAGACGCTTGCGTCGAACTGCTGCTTCGATTCCGTTGCGGTGAGAACGAATGAACATGTCAGTCTGGCGGCCACAGGTCCGAGCCAAACGGGTCTTGGCCTGACGCGTGACTTCGCCCGCTTGCTGGCGGAACCATGCCTCATAACGTTGTTTTTGGACCGCGTATTGAGAGAAACACGTCTTGGCGGCCTGGCTCTCGCCGTTTGTGACAAGCGCATCGAGCGCCGACTGAATGCTGCTAAATTCATCCCTTGAGAGCGCATTGGTGCGTCCCAACTGTATCTTGAGATCGAAGATCCGCTTGGATGCTGAGGTCTCAAGCGCGACTTCACACGGAACGGCCTCTGGCAATCGGTCGGCCTGTGTGGGTGGAGCCGCGGCAAGTACGAGAAGAAACGTGGTTAGGGCGATTGCAGATTGATAGGACTTCAAGACGCACTCCATTCAGACCACCGTTCCTTGGGGCCCAAATAGTGGTTCGGCACTACGTCGCGAAGCTAGAGACCAAATCGGCGTATTGATCGTCGTGCCAGAGATCGAGTTCCTTGGCCCGCAAAATCGCATAGGGATGTGTGCGTTCGGCGGTAAGTAGGATCTTGTACGCTTTGTTCAGCGTCGATCGGTCTGCGTCTTCATAGCTGCGGATTTGTGTGAGGAACTCGTCGCGATCCATTTCAGCGGCGAGACTTGTCGCCCCACCTGCAAGCTTCATAAACGTGTTGATGCAGGCATCCATGTTTTGAACACACAGAAGCCCTGCTCGATCTGCAGTGAGTTCGGCCTTGCGATGCCATTCAAGTAACGCATAGACGAGGCCTTGACCGAGCAGAGAGCCAATGCCGAACGTCGCTTGGCCGATTCGTTCCATGATGGACGCGATGTTGTGAGCAATGATGGTGTAGAGCACATGCCCAGCTTTGATGTGGCCAAGCTCATGCCCAATGACAAAGAATCGCTCCTCGGGCGTGAGAAGATCAACGAGCCCGGATGTCATCACCACAAAGGGATTCGTGTGTCCATAGGTGTAGGCGTTGGGGACAGGGTTCAGGCTGACGTAGAACTCTGGCTCGGGAATATCGAGAATGCGGCAGCCCCACTTGAGCGACTTGTGCATGTTGGGAAACATCTTCTCGCTCACCCGCACATTGCTCGCTGTGTTGTCTAAGTAGGCGAGTCGTTCCAGGCCGTACTCCATGACCTTGGCAACAGCCTTGTCGATGCCCGGAATCGCCTTGAGCGAGTCAGTCGCTTTGTTATCTGAAGGATGTTGAAACTGCTCGGCGGTGAGCCCCGGGAAGGTTAGAAGCTTGCGTTTCTTTGTGTCAGCCACAGCGGGATTGTACCGCGCAAATGCCAATGCGCCTCTCGAAGGTCGTTCCTTCACGATGGGGGCCGGTAAGCAGAATGGTAGTCTATGGCATGTTGGAGTTTCGGGTGCAAATTGGCTTCTACAAGCGAGCTCCCTACTTTCAACGAGCGGATCTCAAGATCGGTGATCGGCTCGCCCGGGTCGTGTCAAAAGAGGGGCGAATCTGGCACCTCGAAGATGATCATGGGCAACGGCACGCAATCGAGGTTTCCGACAACGAAGAACCTGGGAAAAACTCTGATGAGGGACGATGGGTCATATTGAGCCCCATGCCAACCTATTGGATTGGTGAAGAACTCACACTGAGTTGGCGAAGGCGAAACTGCGCAAATCCCTCAGAGCAGCGCAGCGATGTTGCCGCGGTGGTCATCGCAGAGGATGCCGAGTCGATCACCGTCTCCGGACCGGATGAAAGTCTCCACAGAATTCTCCGCGCCAACGGTCACGAGTTCGAGCGCACAAGCAACGGCAAGCAATGCTCTATCAGACGCGATGAAGCTCGCTGGGTGATTGTGGGCCGGCAGTCCACTCTTTAGGGCTTGCCCTTGAGGTGTGTAGATAGCGTACATGATATCCCACAGGTGTATCAGCGAAGATGCGAAACGCCTACTGAGTGCTGTTTTTCGCCGCATCCACAAACACGTTCGCCAAATCCCAGCAGAGGACGTTTGGCGCGGCCGGTCTTGAAGCTCTACAGTTGCGAAGATGACTGAAACTGTTGCCCGTCAGTGGCTTGCTCAAGATCCCGACCCCGAAACTCGCTGTGAGCTAGAAGCGTTGCTCGGCGATGCAAGTCGTTCAGAAGAACTGGCCGAACGATTTTGCGGAAGCCTACAGTTTGGAACTGCTGGATTGCGTGGAGTATTGGGGGCCGGGCCAATGCGAATGAACCGCGTATTGGTTCAGAAGGTCAGCGCGGGATTGGGAAATTACCTAGTTGCGAACCTCACTGAGAGTAGGAAGCGCGGTGTGGTGATTGGCTACGATGGACGGCACAAGTCACGCATCTTCGCCGAAGACACAGCAGCCATTCTGCTTGGTCTAGGCTTCAAGGTCTATCTGTCGACCTTCGTCGTTCCCACGCCCGTCGTTGCATTTGGAGTTACCCACTTTGGAGCCGCGGCAGGTGTGATGGTTACTGCTAGTCACAACCCGCCCGAGTACAATGGCTACAAGGTGTACTGGGAAAATGGGGCACAGATCATCCCACCACAGGACACAGGCATCGCTGCTGCTACCAACGAGGTTGGCTCGATTGAGACGTTGTCCCTTGGAGACTTGGAAGCCGCTCGATCCTCGGGTGCGCTTGTAGACATCGACGATGCTATGGTTCGCCTCTATCTTGATGGTGTGCAGAGGTTGGCCCTTCATCCGGGGTTGCTGGCAAAGACACCCCTAACGGTTGCTTACACAGCAATGCATGGCGTTGGCGCGCGCTTTGTCAAGGCAGCTCTTGAGAACGCTGGTGTCGCAAGTCTTCACATCGAACCATTGCAAGAGCAGCCCGATGGAGACTTTCCAACGGTTGCGTTTCCCAACCCCGAAGAAGATGGCGCAATGGACTTGGTCTTTGCTCTTGCAAAGAAGGTGAATGCAGACTTGGTGTTGGCCAACGATCCTGATGCCGATCGCTTGGCTGTGGCTCTGCCTGCTGGCAACGGATACGCAATGCTAAGTGGCGACCAGGTAGGCGTGCTGCTGGCCGACTACCTGCTTGCCGAAGGCCCTGCCGATGACCGTCGAATGGTTGCAACAACGCTGGTCTCCTCCCAGCTGCTCGGGATCATGGCAAGAGAGCGAGGAGTTGACTACAAGACAACACTCACGGGCTTTAAGTGGATCGCAAATGCCGCCATTGATGCCCGGCGAGATACCAATGCCCGCTTTGTGATGGGCTACGAAGAGGCCCTTGGGTATTCGATTGGGGAGCTCGTTCGCGACAAAGATGGTGTGAGCGCGGTGGCACTCTTCTGCGAACTTGCGGCACTCGCGAAGTCTCAGGGAACAACCGTGGGGGATCGGTTGGATGCGCTGTATCGCTCGCATGGCGTCTTTCAGACTCTACAAAAGTCGCTGGTCTTGCCTGGCGCGGACGGTAAGGCGCAGATTGCCGCACATATGCAGCGATTCCGGGACAAACCACCCACCGAAATTGGCGGCTTTGTCGTCGTGGAACGTCATGACCTGGCGAACGGAGGCATGGGCCTTCCGGCAAGCGATGTGTTAGTATATTTCTTAGAGGGAAACCTCCGTGTGATCATGCGACCATCGGGAACGGAGCCAAAGCTCAAGTGCTACTACGAGGTATGTGAGCCGGTTGTCGATGGCGAACCTGTGTTGTCAGCTCGTGAAAGAGCGGCCACAGCTGTGACTGTCCTGAGCGACGCCCATCAAGCAATGCTGGCCTAGTGCGCGATCCATGGACATTGATCCGTGATCGCGAAGTCAGCTCGTTTTCTGGCGAGGCGGGAAGAGGGAGTTTGCTGGGGCAACGAAGAAGACTGGCAGAGCCAGTCTGTCCAGCAAAAAAGCGGCACGAACTTCGTGTTTCGTGCCGCTCGCGCTGTGTGGGGTATCTGCCTGCTAGAAGGTGACCGAAGCGATGTTGACTCCGCGAGAGCAATCATCGTTGCACTGGCGGTGTGCTGCGGTGCACGTTCGAAGAATGCCATCGCTGCTATCCACAAGGAAGCTCATCCAATGAGTATCTTCGTCCTTCGTGAGCACCTCAAGTGCACACTCGGTGTAGAGGTCGTCGATGAGTACTGCATCTGCACCAGCTGGATGGTCGCCTACCTCGATGCCAAACTCGCTCCACTGCGTGGCATCACCACCGCTAATGTGCTGTGCCTTGTAGTGTCGTTCGGTGACTTCGCCGTTTTCAACGACGATTGTGGTGCGACCACCAATACCGGTAAAACTCTGAAACTCACTCGTGTAGGTGTAGCTGTTTCCAGCGTTGTCGCGAGCTTGCTCCCAGTTCTTAAGGCTGTCTTCAAGTTCGGCGAGTCGATCGTCGTTGTCTGGACCACACTTGTAGACTTCGCTCTCATGATCAGCTGCAAACCAAGTAGGAGCGGGATCGGGTGCTGCGAATTTCACGACGGTGTATGGCCATGTGATGGCCTGGGTTACGAGGCAGTCGATGCCAGGAGATGCGTCTTTGGTCTCCAGGACCATGCCACCCCAGTATGGGAGGTTTGAGACGCCTGTGATGGTTGCTGAGAAGCCTCCGGAGTTGCGCGTACCGAGGCCGTAAAAGGCAACCCACTCTTTGTCGAAGTCGACGCTGGATGGAGCTGGCTCTCCAAAATACTCTTCGTAGGAATCAGCGCTGGTGACAACGGCCATACCACCGCGCACTTGCAGGTCATGACTGATGGTTGCCTGAATCTCTTCAACGGGAATTGAGAAGTGATCCGCTTTGCCGATGCCTGCGACATCGTTGTCGAGGGTGAGATCGCCGCTATCCGAAGTGTTGGATGGAGCGCATGCAGTGAGTGCGGCGAGGGAGAAAGCGAGAGAGAGAAGGGGGAGTTTCCTAAACATGATTGGAGTCCTGGTGGGGGTGGGAAAGGTGCCCAAAGTGGGCAAGAGGGAAACTGCACCAGATCCAGTTTGTTGTAAAACAAGAGTTCTTTATGGGGGCCTTAGCCAGATTGATGCGCTTGTCTAGCCGGAGGTGGGATCCTGGCGCTTACTCAGAAAGCGATTCAATTACGGCAGGTTAAGCCAGAGCAGTCAATGACGATTCCAGGGGCGCCTTGTTCAAGTCGCTCTCGTCCGGGCCCGGGAATTGGAGCCTTGCTCGCTGTCACCTCGTTGTAGACCACGTACGTGGTTTCGGCGCTAACGAGTCGTGTGCCATCGCTAGGTCTGATGATGTCAGCAAGCAAGCAAAACGAGGTTCTTCCGAGTGACTTTGTTTGCACTTGGACGTCGAGCACCTCGTCAAAGTGTGCTGGCGCTTTCCACTCGGTGGTTTGTTGCACAAGGCGCCAGTCGATGCCACCACTGTTTGCATCGACAGATCCAAAGAGGTGGCGTGAGTATTCGAGTGCAGCTATGTCGATGTACTCAGCGTAGCGAGCGTTGAAAACAATCTTTTGGCCATCACACTCGTGGTAGCGGACTCGCAAACGGTAGATAAATGGCTGGCTCATGAAGCCGAGTGTTACCACGACAGGGTTGGTTTGTTATGAGGAATGGCTCATGACGTCTTGTCTACGTCGCGCAAGGCAAAGACTTCAACATCGACGCCGCTTGCGTAGTGCACAAGAGTCGGCAGCCGGTCAGGTCGTGTAAGTCCCGCTGTGGCGATCAGATTCTCCTCAAGCGAGAGCAGGCTCGCCCGCTGTGCTGGGTACGGTGTGTGATGGACTTGGCCGCACTGAATCCGCCCCTTGTGTCTCGAGAAAAGCAGGTAGCGTTCGAGGAGAAAAAACTCAAGTGACGTGGGGGGCGATGGTTCTAAGAACTCTTCTATTCTGTACTCTAGGGCCAAGCCTGGCCTCTTACCTCCGCGGCGAGTACTCGAATACCGCGTCTGCCCAACACTGTCTCGGTGCATTGTCATGTCTGCATAGTAGTAGGGCAGGCTCCATCCCGTGCGAGCAGCCTTGACCGCGAGCCACGATGCTGCCTCGAGAGACAGGAAGTAGACGCCGGGACGGCCCTGATGGTGTACGTAGACTCGGACGTTGGTTTCAAGGAAATTGAACGCAAGGCTCCGCGGTAGCCAAGAAGGTCGAACGTCGTGCATTGCGAAGGGAACAACACCGACGTATGCCTTACCGTCCCAGAGATCAAGCTCAAGCTCTGAGGGGACGATGGCGCGAAGCTGCACGGGCGATACAGTCCAATGCATGAAGAGCAAATCGCGCCAGCGCTGGGTGCCAGCGTTCTTGTCTGGTGGGCGCTTGGTGGGGGCAACTCGATCCATCTTTGCGTTTTCCCCCACCCCTTCTATCTCCTGTAGTTGCATGCTAGCGCGTTTGGCAGCGCAGCTGCGGGAATCTTCCGGAGTACTAGGAGTGAGATCCGCGTGCACACCAATCAGGTAGTGCTACCCTGGAGGAATGCGGTTCCTTGTTGTCTGTGGCGTGCTAGCCACAGCGTGCTCGTCCGGCCCATACCAAAGTCGCACAATAACGAGCAGCGGCGCAGTACAAGTGCATTCGCAACGAGCGCGCTTTGCTCCAGCGGGTGCGATCGTTGATTTCTGCGGCCAGAAGCTCGAGCTGTCAAGCAAGACGGTTCGCTGTGAGTCAAAGAAGGTATCAGACCTTGGGCCGCTCGCCGCACTGCAAAAGCTCGAGCTGTTGTACATCAATGACACAGCAGTCACATCGCTTGCGCCGCTTCGCAACTTGCATCTGCGGAGCCTCGTACTCGATCGAACGGCGGTTGAAGATCTGGAACCCCTGCGCGGGATGAGTAGTCTCGAAATGCTGTCCATGGAGTCAACGGCGGTAGTTGATCTGCAGCCGCTAGAACAGCTCAAGAAACTCGAAGCGCTCTTTCTCAAGCGCACCGCCGTGGCCGACTTGTCCCCTCTTCGCAGGCTTCGCAGGCTACAAACGCTCTACGCAGACTACACACTTGTTGAAGACTTGAGCGCACTGGCGAAACTCACAAAGCTTCGCTTTCTGGGCCTGCATGGCACCAAGATCCGAAGCATTGCGCCCATCAAGACACTCCGCGTCTTAGAATTTCTCTCAATTGGTGGCACATTCGTTGAAGATCTGAAACCCGTTGAGCGAATGACCCGACTAAAGCGTTTTTACCTGTCTTCAACGCGCGTGACGGACTTGGGGCCAACGCGCAAGTTGAAGTCCCTCTGGCGGATCGCGATTCGACGGACAAGAATCTCGGACTTGAGTCCTCTCTACAAACTTCCAAAGCTCCGACAGATCTTCCTTGGGGGCGCTGCCGTTGACGACACAGCAGTTGAATCGATGCGTAGGAATAACAAACGCATCAAGACCATGCGCTAGGGGTTAGCGCACTATTCAAAGACATTCACAATTCGAAACGGTGCCATATCAAAGTGAAAATGGTCTTTGTGCTTTGGATCCGCTGGGCCGAGGATCACGCGAAAAAGATCTTCTTCGTTGATTACGCGGTTGGCCAAAAGGTGCAAGAATCGCTGGTGCTCCGCATCGCTCTCGGATCTCGCCTGCCAGTGCTTTGACATCGTAACAGAAAATTTCTTACGCCAACGAGATGGCACATCCAATGCGGCCTCGCCGTTCACTCGAGAGAAGTCAAAGCCCCCGACATCCACTGCATTGCCCAGCCCGTGCTCGCTAATCAGGTAGGGCCATGCGCGAATTCTGCGACAGTAAAATGAACCCATGCGTGTGATACGCGACGGCGCGCGACCATAGACTTCAATGGCAGTCTCACTCACAATTTCCTCAAAGCGACGAAGGTGGTCGACAAAATGCTCATTGATACGAGCAGTTTTGTGAAACGGAACGACCTTGCCCGAGTAGTGAACGAGGTTGACAGGAGGGCAAACTACTTTGCCTGTCATTGGAACTTTTCTGGAGGTGAGATCCAACGGGTAGGCGGGGAGTTCGTCTTTGGGGGCGGGCGTCACTGCTTCTATGGGCGCCGCATCAGCTAGCTGAGAAGCTGTTAGAGGTATGGGCTTTGCCTCTGAAGGCTCCGAATTCTGGCTTGGAGCGCTACTTGAGCATGCAGAGACACCTGCGGCAAGTAAGGCACATAGCAGCAGTTGAAGCGAAGCCATCGTCATGTGATGACATTGATCGTGGGATGGGACAAGCAAGCATTCCGCCACCCCCTTGCCACCGGTATCTGAGCTGCTTGGCATAGGTCTCTTCAAGCTGGCAGCACCGCACCGCACTTCGGGCACTTGACGCTAACGGCTCTCATGCAACGATATCGCACCGCTGTCATGGCACGAAACAGTTCAGCTGCCGCCATGAGCATCGGCCGCATCTGACTGTGGCACAATCTCTGCGTGCTCATATTCGTTCGCCACGGTCGTACTGCGGCCAATCGCGCCGGCCTTTTGCAGGGGCGGATTGATCAAGAGCTTGATGAAGTGGGGCGCGAGCAGGCCATCGAAGTGGCAAAGATGGTGCGCGAAATGGGACCTGTCGATGCCGTCATCGCCAGTCCTCTTAAGCGCGCACAACAGACGGCTAGTGCATTTGGCATGGCAATCGAGAGCGATGATCGATTTCTTGAACTCGCCTACGGTGAGCTTGAAGGCGTGAAGCTCGCAGATGTTCCGGCAGCACTATGGAAAGCTTGGCGTGATGATTTGCATTACAAACCTGCTGGTGGTGAGTCGTTGGCGGCTCTTGATAGCCGAGTTCGAGGCGCGTGCGATGAACTTGTGGAGCGCGGCCAAGAAGAGAACATCGTGGTAGTGAGTCATGTCTCGCCCATGAAGTCGGCGGTTGCTTGGGCGCTCGGTGTTGATATCGGAATCTCGTGGAACTGCCACCTCGATCAAGCCGCTGTTTGCCGAATCACAATTCGGAATGGGGTACCAATTCTCAAGTCGTTCAACGAGACCGTGGCCAAGCGCTCATCAAGGTAGGTTGTCGCCAATGCTTGACCGCAAATCGTCGCCGTGCTCTCGTTCGCGAAACCCTTAGGGAGAATGCTCATGACTTCGATCGACACGCTTAGGGCGTTTTTTGGCTGGGGCACCATCGTTAGCGTTGGCGTGTACCTAGTAACTGTTCTTATCCTCTTGCTCTTCCGAAGTACGGCCTGGCGTATCAATGCGAGGCTGTTTGGTATTCGAGAAGAAGATGTGGCTCTGGCGAGCTTTCAGTACGTGGGCAACTTTAAACTGGCCAGCACCATGCTTTTCTTTGTGCCCTATGTGGCGCTACGGATCATGGGCTGAGGGATTGCTGTCGCCGAGTGGGACTCTGTACATGGGGAGGTACCAGCTGACGGGATGCCTGGATCGCCAGAGAAAAAGCGAGTCAGAGCACCCGAATATCAAAAGCGCAAGCTCGGATTTTAGTAAGAAAAAGCCGTAGGGATATGTCCGGAAGGTCCTTGCCATTCGCTCCTGAGCTTAGCCACCGATAACGGTGGCTAAGAGATTGGCAATGCCGGTTAGGCCATCACTCAGATCTTCGTTGCAGATGGTGGTAACCGTGTTGCGGTCTGGGAATTCATCGAAGAACGCGCTTAGGCGAATGGCCGGTGCAGCATCGCCAGACCCGCTTGAGCAGGAAGCTTCGAGCCTTGGCACTCCGTTGTCCAGCGAGACGTTGACCGGGGAGGGAGCGCCGACGATTCCAGCGACAACGATATTGGCAGGGTTGTCCTTTAGCCCTTTTAGAAAGTCAGCATACTCGCTCACATCATCCATGAACGGAGAACCCTGTCGGGGGACACATGAGTTTCGTGCACCCGGTACACGTGGCGTATCGGGATCGCATGTCACCCCAAATTCGAAGCAGCGGAACGAAGATAGGAAGCCCAGTTCACTATCGATGCGGTCCTGGCTTGGGTCGCTGTCATACATATCTGTGTCGATGACCGAACAATCATCCTCATCAGAAATGATGACAACCGCAAGAAGGGCATTTTCCCGGAGGAAGCCGGCGTTCTGAGGGGTATTACCGCTAAGAGCCCGAACCATTGCCTCAAGCGGCTGTTCGAATCCACATCCCGCAGTGCCAACTTGCGCAATGCACGAGAACGTCTCCTCCAATGTTCCGTCGTAGTTTCGCGTTCGGCCTCCTTCGCCATTGGCTACGTCAATGATGTAGCGATCTGTCGGAGGCGAGCAGGCTCCCGAAGGTGCATTGATGAGAATGCCGTTGTCGCCATTTCCTTCGCAGCCAGCGATTCCAAAGGTGCCCCCCGCTCCCACATTGGTTGTAACGATACCAATGTGAACATCTGGTAACCCACCGTCTATGTTTTGCAGCACATTGACAAAGCGGTTGAAGTTTGCGGCAAGGGAGGCTTGTTCTTCTCGCATCGAGCCTGAGTTATCGATCACAAAGAGAAGATCCATGCCTTGGGCGTTGGCAACGGGAACGGCATCTGGAGTTCCTTCTCCTGCATCAATGACATCGCCCTGTCCTCCATCAATCGTGCCATCAGGCGGATCTGTTGGCCCTCCTTGGCAAGCCGTGAGGCCTCCGAGCAAAGCAAATCCGAGAGTGAGTGCAAGTTTGGGGATTCGTGAGAGCATTTGTGTCCTTTCTAAGCAACGAGCATGCCATCTGCAGGTGAGCACGAACATGGCGAAAATGATGAGGGAGAAATGACTTGGCGTAATGGAAGCGCGACAAGGCTGTCGCGTCTGGCTCGATGTACTTGTGTCCTACAAACCGAGAGGCTCCCGATTTTGTGTGCGGATCCACGCAAGGCCACCAAACAAGAGCGCAACCCACCGCAGACACCACGACTAGTGTGCGGCTCAGAGGAATAGAAATGTGCTGGCGACGGGAGCTCGTTCTTTGACAAGGCGCGAAGGACGACCTTGCTGGGGCAAGGAAGGCTC
>JANTGM010000101.1 GCA_024762925.1 Kofleriaceae bacterium
ATCCTTCCTTGCCCCAGCAAGGTCGTCCTTCGCGCCTTGTCAAAGAACGAGCTCCCGTCGCCAGCACATTTCTATTCCTCTGAGCCGCACACTAGTCTAGTGCCAAGGACGCTGCGGAGCAGGATAGTACGTGCTCCGATAGCGTTGGTGGTAACGCAATCGATTCGCAGACATTTGCGTATCGCAATGCCGCTGGCGTTAGGAGAGGCTCATACCGGCTATCTGGCGCCGCCATTCCCCCAAGGAGGAACTGTGGCGTTGATAGCAAGGTTCCGCAAAAACCGCGAACCTTGGCGTCGAGATCCTCGATCTCGGAGAGAGGTGTATCAAGATTGGTCTCGAACATTGCTTCAAGCGCTTGCTTCTCACTCATCCCAGACGCACCTGCTTCGTGGCTAACACGTGCGACTCCAACGAGCCGATCCTTGGTTGCGGATACGATGTCACCGAGTGTTGCTTCCGGCGTCTGAGCGGCTAGGCTGAGCATAGAGTCAAGGAAGTCAGGAGCCGTATCGATATTACGACAGTCGGCGAATCGGTCCTCAAAGACGAGGCGGGCCTGGAAGTCGAGGCCACGAAAGCCCTTGTCGCCATTCTTGAGAAAGACGCCAATGCCTCGCAGGAACGTGCGCTGGCTGCGAGTGCCAGGCTCCTCCGTCGATGGCCCAAAGTCACACCAATACTTCTCGGCAAAACAGCACTGGCCGTTGTTCTCACACGCCGCATTTAGTTGTGCACAGCTGGGGAATACTCCGGCACAGTTGTCAATTGAGGCCGGCCTCTCGGGAAAACTCTCAAAGAATGGGCGCCGCCAATCGAGCGCTGCATAGGCGCTGGATAGCAAGGTGCGCGCAGAGAGCGCGTGAACGCCATCGCCTGGCCCATTGTTGCGGCGTTCTTCGTTGTCGTCCTCAATCGTCCAAGGATCAAAGACCGGTGGCATGTTGTAAGGGCTAGATCCGCAGCCAGCTTCAGCGGGCAGTCGATTGAAGTACGGCGTACTCACAATATTCGTAAGCAAGTTTTGAATGGAGAACGAGCTTTGAATGAATTCCTCCGTGAGATCGTGCAGGATGTCGCGACTCTCTTGATTGCGCGGGAAGTGGTTGGCAATTGTGAGGCGCGAGCCCATAACCTCGGCCCACATTCCATCGACGATGTTTGCTGCTACCAAGTAGGCAAACGCCGCATCAACGTCTGCGATGCCCTCGTTGTCATCGAGTTCGAGCCCACCAAGTGCAATGGAGGCAAAGCCATTGTGGAGTGCTTGCTCCAGCTCGTATGCCGTAATGCGGCGACCTGAGAGCGACGCAAACCGCCCGTCAATGTCAGCAGGATCGGACTCGAGCCCGCCAGTAAAGAACTCGCCACAGGATGAGTCCCATCCCCAAGGCTGGTCACCGCTTGAGAACTGCGCTACGAAACCATCAAAACGGAACGCCGCGTGTGCACGCTCAGGCGCGATGCCATCGGCTTGTCCATAGATTGCTTCTTCGAAGCGACCAGGAATGTCCCAGTGGCGGCTCGTGGCAGGGTCTTCGCGAAATGTGATGGAGTTGGTGCTGTTGTGACAACCAAGGCACGCCATGTCGCGATTGAGATAGGCAGCGTCAAAGACATTGCCAAAGTCTGCGCGTCTAGCGAGCTCGGCTTGAACCCGTGGAACATTCGCGGCAGGAATCGGGCGACTCACCAGGGCAAAGAGGTGTGCTCGATAGATGGGAGAGACGTCGTCGAGCGCTAGGGATGAGCGCACAAGATCGAGCATGGTGAAGCGGCCATTGCCATCACCACTTGCGGTGGGTTGGTTGTCGCGAACATAGGAGGCCAAATCGCCATTGTCGTCTTGACGTTCCCGATCGCCATAGCAGCTCTGCTGGCTTTGGTCCTCGATGCGAGGAACCAGCAGCAAATCCATGAACTGCTCGCTCCACCGATCGATGAATGCAGGGTCGCGGCTTAGCAACTCGACAACTGCGGCTTTGGGATCAACGGGCGTTGGAAGAGGGCCGGCGTCTTGGCCCTCTTCGGCACCAAAACCCGCATTGCGACGTCGAATCGCTGCCATGAGGTCGGCATACACATTCACCACGGACTGTGATTTGGGACGATAGCCAAGCACCGCGAGATGCGTGCGGCGGACAAATGCTTGGTCGGAGTCTTCGCAGTCGCGGAATGTGGGAACCACAACCTCAGCATCCGGAGTCACAATGCCAGCATCGGTAATATTCTTAGGGTCGTCAGAGCTGCCACAGGCGGCATTCATCAGCACACATGCAAGGAGTCCAAGGGGGAATGCGTTCTTCTGGATCATAGAGATATCCCCAAGATGCGCTCGGTGGCCATCACTGCTGCTTGCTCTTCGGATGGGGCGTCGCGAACATCAGAGACGGCAAACGCCTCTTGTGCGAACGGCCAAATGCCCAAGGCGAGGAGGGCGCCAACGCGATTCTCCGCAGGTGTCGCAGCATTGCTTACGGTGGCGATGGAGTCGGGGCCAATGGCGCCAAAGACGCCTTTTTCGGCGCTGGTTATCGGCCCACCGAGAAACGCTGTTACGTAGCCATAGGGGTGGTGGTTGCGGCCTGAGGTGTTTTGCGTGTCGGCCGTTCGACCAAACTCGGTGTTGAGAATGATGAGAGTGTCGTCGAGATTGATCTTTGTTGGATCGTCTTCGCCAGGAGCATTGACAATCGAAGTGAGATTTCGCATTAGGTTGTCGAAGTTGCGTGCAGTGTCAGCTGAGTTGCGACTATGGCAGTCATAGCCTCCACCACCCGTCGCTTCAAAGAGACCAATGTCGGAAACGCAGACGTACTTTGCCGGCTCGGTTGGATGCGTAAGAAGATGTCTGGCGGCGCGGAGAGACATGCCTGGAATGTCGATGCTGCGACTCTCTCCACAACTTGTGCCGGCAAGTTGTTCAAAGAGACTCGGCTCCATGACGCCCGCAATCGCATCGACGTTCTTTACGGTGCTGGCCGCCTGTGCGAGGTCAAAGCGCGCAGCGCTGCGAACTGACTCCGCCTCGCCCGGCCATCGCATCCGGCGGTCGTACTGGTCGACATAGACGTCCATGAGTTCGTCGTACGTGGGTCGAGCTGCCCCCACGGTGTCCCGAGAGAGCCTGTCGGCAAAACCGTCGACGTTTGTAATGTTGATGGACAACGGACGGGCAAGCCCTGGGTGAAACCCCGTAGCACCCGCCGCTGAAACGTTGTCACCAGCAATTCCGCCGACTGCGAAAATGTAGGAGTGCGGGGCGGTGCGGCCTGGCGTTAGATGCTCGCTGTGAAATCGTTGAATGTGAGAGCCGAGTCCGGCTGCCGATGGTCGCCCAACGGGCTGCCCAGTGAGTGCTTGTGGAACCGCGCCTTCATGTGGCTCCAAGTCGTGACGCTGCACAAGAATGCGCATGCGATCCACCATGTCAGTTCGTTGGCGCAACCGGTGGGCGAAAGGACCGAGCATCACATCGGCACCAAGAGCATCAACTCCAAAGAACTGCCCATGAGGCTCGCCATTGGGAAACGAGCAATTCGCTAAGGCGCTCTCTACGCTGCCAGTTTGAGCGCCGAGGTATGCGTGATACTGCTGATTGGGAAAGTTTGGGTCATCAGGCCGACCATAGGCTTCGACCATGTAGAGGGTTTCCCAGGCAGACAATCCGCCGTAGAGAAAGATCTCCAAAACGTGTTTTGCTCGGCGCTTCTCGGGCAAAAGCACTTGGCCAACACCAGCAGGCAAATCACCAAATGGTGCCGCCATACTTGAGCGGCCAGTGAAGAAGGGCCCAGAGACAACAGCGCCAGCGAGGCCCGCTGCAGATAGTTGTAAAAATCGACGACGCTTCAAGCAGTACACTCCCCAGTCAGACCCTCGCGAGGATGCCACATGTCGGGCGCAGGGGGTTTGCTAAACTACCGCGGCCTCTGCAAACTTCTGCTGTCAGGAGACCGCATGTTTCTGCCTCACCACACAACTGTCACTTCCGAAACCTCCCGTCCTCCCAAGCACTGGATGCTGATGATGCACGGCATTTATGGTCGAGGTGGAAACTGGCGCACAGTTGCTCGCAAGGTTGTGAATCATCGTCCAGATTGGGGTGTCCTCCTTGTCGATCTCCGCATGCATGGAAAGTCGCTCGATGCGCCGCCACCACACACCCTCACTCGCGCTGCCGCTGACGTTTTGGCCTTAGTCGATCAGCAACGAGAACTTGGTCACAGTGTTGAGCAGATTCTCGGTCATTCCTTTGGCGGCAAAGTCGCTTTGTCGATGCGCCTGCAAAGGGCCGGTCTCGGTCCGCTCTGGCTCATTGATAGTGCACCCGGCGCGCATCCCGGTGCGATGGAAAATTCCGAGAATACGGTAGTGTCTGTGCTGAGAATGCTCCGGCAGCTTCCCTCAACGTTTCCTGATCGGGATGCATTCCTATCAATCGTCAGAGAAGCCGGCTTTGCTCCAGTTGCACAATGGTTGGCGATGAACCTCGAAGCTTGCCCCGATGGATATCGATTCACACTCGATCCCGCTGCATTGACCGAGCTTCTTGAGGACTATTTTGCCACGGACTTGTGGCCAGCAATTGAGGTCTCCAACACACCGATCCATGTTGCAGCAGCCACTCGGAAATCGTCCATAGCAGAAGCAGATCGAGAACGGCTCAAAGAGGCATCCAAAGTTCACTTTCACGAAGTTGAAGGTGGACATTGGTTGCACGTGGATGCCCTTGAGCCCCTTGTCGATCTCATTGTTGCCTCTCTCGACTGAGTGCGACGTTGTCGTACGAGTAGTGCATTGGACCACGGCATGACCAGGACACCAGACTCCCGTTCGATCGCAAGGCCGAAAGAGGCTACAATTTGGGGAGGATGGGGGAAGCAGCAAAGGAGTTACGTCGTCTTGGGCGCTACTCCTTGCTCAAAAAGATCGCGACAGGCGGAATGGGCGAAGTGCATCTCGCTCGACTCGACAGCGTTCAAGGTGTCGAGAAACTCTTCGCCATCAAACTGCTCTTGCCACAGTTTGCCGAAGAGCAAAGCGTGGTCGACATGTTCGTCACCGAAGCTCGCATTGCAGCTCGAATCGCTCACTCCAACGTGTGTCAGGTCTTCGAGCTTGGCATGGAGCAAGACGAACTCTTCATTTGCATGGAGTACTTGCGGGGCGTTCCTGCGACTTCCATTCTCAAGACCCACAAGCCGCTCAATCCTGTCGATACGAGAATCTCCGTTGCGATCGTGAAGCAGGCAGCCGCAGGCTTGCAGTTTGCGCACGACTTGCGCGATGAGAATGGCGAGAGCCTAGGCGTGGTGCATCGTGATGTTTCGCCAGGCAACATTTTCATCACGTCTGGAGGCACCGCAAAAGTGCTGGACTTCGGAGTGGTGAAAGCAAAAGACTCCAGCCACAAAACCAAGACTGGCGCTCTTAAGGGCAAGTTTGGCTACATGTCTCCCGAGCAGATCATGGCCGAGCCACTCGACTCACGCTCGGACATTTTTAGTCTAGGAATTGTTCTGTTCGAGCTTCTGACCAATCGCCGGCTCTTCACTCGCGATTCCGAATACGGCACGCTCAAAGCGATCACAGAGTCACCGATTCCCACGCTTGAGAGTTTTCGCCCGGACCTGCCACCAGAGCTCGGTGCCGTGCTTGCGAAAGCGCTCTCTCGCGATCTCGATGGGCGCTACCCAACGATGCGCGCCTTCAGCGAAGCTCTCACGGAGGCGATGAAGCCCCATGGTGGCATTGCCGATGCCGCCGAGATTGGCGACTACATCTCATCGAAGTTTACTTTCCAGCTAGGTGAAATCGATAGGATGTTGCAAGAGATTCGGCGTGGCACCACACCACCGCCGCCTCTAGAGGTTGGCTCCGACATCAATGCAGACCTTGAGACTCGAGTTCTCGACGAAGGTATTTCTTCGCCAGGGTTTGCTGCAGAGCCCAACGCGGAGAGTTCATCTGGGCTACACGCCGGTGATGTCAGCGAGACCACTGATGCGTCGGCTCTGCTACTGAGTTCCCACCGACGAAGTAGTGCAATGGCATGGGCTGTCGGCATTGTTGGCTTGGCGATTGTCGGGCTGCTTGGCGTACTGCTCTTGCGCAAGCCTGAGCCTGCACCTGTGGCGGCTGGCATTGTCTATGAGGGGCAGCTCTCACCTGATAGCGAAGAAGCAGAAGCAACGACCACGGCAGCGGGGGCAATAGGGGGGGACGCACAATCCGTGGTACCTCCTGATGCTGGAGCCACTGCCGCAGAAGCGAGCACCGACGCGAGAGCAAAGCCCGCATCGAAGGCACATCGCTGTGAGTCGAAGTCGAGTGTTGAAGCGAAGAATCGCTGTTACGTGGCTGCCGAAGGCCGAAAGCTCACCAAGTGTCTCCGAGAGCATGCTGCGGAAGTCTCTGGCACACCTCAAATGACGCTCAGTTTCGACCTAAATGCCAGGGGAAATGTCGTCGGTGTGACCGTCTCACCACCGCAATTTGCCTCGACCACTTTGGGGTCGTGCGTGAAATCGGTGGCCCAGAAGATTCGGTTTGGCCCCCAGAACGGGGCGATTCGCTTCCGTATCCCCTTAAAGATCAATCAGAAATAGGCCTGCCAGGCTGGCAGATTGCATGATCTCCGGTCATTTGCACGTTAGAATCAAGCACTTGTGACTCCTCCACGCTTCTCAATTGGCTTAACACTTGTTGCGGTCCTGGTTTGCGGTACACCCGATGGTGCTGCTCAGGGAGTCGAGGACTCACTCGCCCATCCCACCAACGCCCATGGGAGTGGCGATGATGGAATGCCCGGTATAGTGCGGGCCGACAGCGCACTTGAGTTACCTAAAGGTATCGCGCTTTCTGTGAGTTCATCGTACGGCTTCACTGGCAAGACACTCGAAGATGGAGATACCCATCATCGCGGTGCTGGTCGATTGGCGGTCGCCTATGCTCTCTCCCGCGACTTCAGCGTGGCGTTGCGAATGGACGGTCGCTACGACAAACACTTCCTCGATGCGGGCGGCGATGACGGCTGGGTAGGCGATCCGAGAATCATGGCTCGGTATCGACTCGGGCTGGGTTCTTCGCTCAACGCTGGCGTTCAGTTGGGCCTCTGGGCTCCGGGAAGCAACGCACCTTCCATTGAGTTTGATGCATTGAGTGCCGAGGCTGTTGTGGCTCTTACATGGGCTGCTCCCGGCAACCCCATTCAGGTCACGGCAAACGCTGGCTATCGACTTGATCGCAGTGCTGCATCGGTTTCCGAACCTGAGCGACTCAGTCTCTCCGATCGCATGTCTCTTGGTGTGAGCGATTACAATGCGGTCTTGGCTGCTGTTGGCGTGAGCTACGACATTGGCCCAGTGGAGGCTCTCGCAGAGTGGAGCTTGGACTTGCTACACGGCAGCGGTGCACCAGCATTTGGCTCGTCCCCGATGCGTGTGGCTCTTGGAGCTCGTCACGAACTATCCAATGGCTGGTACCTTTTTGGCACCTCAGAATTTCGCGTAAGTAAAGTTCGTACGGACGATGTGGCGGAAGAGCTTCTTCCATTCGATCCGCGCATCAGTGTTCTTGCTGGACTTCAGTTGCGCTTTGGGCACAGGCAAGTTGTTCCTGCTCCTGTTCCTGTTGTTGAAGAAAAAAAGGAGCCTGAACCTGAGCCCGTGGTGCCAACCGACGGCCCCGTTTCGGGGCGCATTGCATCTGGCGAGACTCCAATTGCTGAGGCCCAGGTGGTGCTCGTGGATGCAAAGGGTGTGGAGCACACAACGACAACTGATGCCAAAGGCGTATTTACTCTTGAGAAGATTGCTCTTGGAGAAGCTTTGCTCAAAGTGATTGCCGATGGCTATCAAGAGAACGAGCAGACCGTCACGGTTTCAGCGAAAGGCGTTTCTGCCGAGTTTGACCTGCAGGCGATACTTCCACCGGGACAACTCCGTGGTCGCGTGCGCTCATTCCGAGGGCAGGGGCTTGCGAGTGAGCTTACCGTAGAGCCCGGCAGCGAGAGCATCTCCACCGATGCTCAAGGCAACTTCGAACTCGACCTACCGCCAGGGGAGTATGAAGTCACGATTGTCGTCGACGGATTCAAAGCTCAAACTCGCAAGATTCGAATTGATGAAAACGGTGTGACGATTTTGAACGTTGATATGCGGAAGCGCGATCGCAAACGAGGCGGGCGGTAAGCGTGGTCCGAGCGTTCTCTTCCTGTTCATCCGGCGCGTTGGTCGTCCTCCTAGTTGTCCTGGCAGCAATGCTCACGGCGTGCAACAAAGACAAATCAAAGAAACGTGCTCTTGCTGAACTTGTCGAAGTTATCGAAGGTGAGGCAACTCGTCGATCCGCGAAGACTGAATGGGCACCGGCTGCAGCAGGCAATACGTTCTACGAGGGTGAAGCGCTTCGAACCAATGACGCTGGCGTGGCTCGCCTGCGATTCGCTGGAGAGCTCTTGCGGATGGGGCCCGAGACGACAGTCTTCTTCGGAAAGAAGCTCGACTTTGATGGTGAAATCGAAGTTGGTGAAGGGCTCATTGAGCTTGGTCTCGATTTTGGTGAAGCGGAAGTAACCACCACCGGTCGGGTTCGACTGATCAAGCGCGACAACAACATGAAGTTCGAGGTGCTGGTTGGCAAAGCTACGATCACCGAGCGCGGTGAAGTCTCTGTGGTTGAGGCTGGCCAGGAACTCGCCTTCGAGATCGGGACTGGGATGCTGGTTGAGCCGGTTAGCGATAAGCCCATCGATGCCGGAGTCCCCGACGCAGCAATTCCCGATGCGGGGCCAGTGGAAGCGCCAGCGGGCGTACTTGCGAAGGTTATCGGTAAAGGCGTGCGAAGTCGCCAGAACTCTGAGACTCCTTGGGAGCGGCTTAAGGCTGGCGAGCATGATCTTGGGGCGCAGGCGGAGCTTGAAATTAAAGGGCGGTCTACAAAAGTGGTTCTGGCTCGTGGCGATGACCAAGTGACGCTCAATGGGCCCGGCTCGGCCTTGGTGAATGCGGGATCAGAAGAATTCGTACGAATGAAACGAGGTCGTGTGGCTGGTCGCGCAAATGCCGACGATGTCATTATTGCCGTTCCTGGAGGAACCATTCGTCTCCACCCGGGCAAGCATGGCACTCGCGCGAAGGTCGATGTGGGCCGCGCCGGAGCGCTCACGGAGGTCGAGACGGGCAAAGCCACGCTCCGAAGTGGCAAGGACACCGAGGTCATTCGAGGCGGAGAAAGCGCAACCGTGACGGTTAAAGGGGTGGAGGTTACCGACCGAGCACCGACAGTTGCTCACATGACACTGCGCACACCCAAGTCAGCTACGTTGCATGTGGTAAAGGCTCCCACCAACGTTCGAATCAACTTTCGCGAGCACTGTGAACGTGGAGTCGTGGAGGTGGCCAAGGGGAGGAACTTCAAGCGTGCAAGGGCTCGTGAAGGCGAAGGCTCGGCCATCGTACAGCTCAACAGCGGTGGCAATCGCTACCGCGTGCGCTGCTATTCAGGAGGAACGCTAAAGAAGCGGGCTGCGGTGGAAGGTCGTCTCTCGGTTCGACGTGACTCAGGAAGCCGGCCACTGCCCAAGGGAGCGCCAAACAATACCGTCGATGCCGATGGCCGACGCTACACAGTGCTTTTTCAGAACAACATGCCAGCGCTAACGTTTCGCTGGCCCAAAGCTCCGCAAAGTGGCGGCTATGTGTTGCACGTACAACCCAGAGAAGGACGTGGCAAAAAACGACAGGTGAGCACAAGCAAGTCGCAGAAGAGTTTCCCTTCAGGAGCATTTGCCGAGGGCAGCTACGACTACTGGTTCACAGGTGGTGGTGGCGAGTCAAAACACAGCCAGTTGTCTATCGCTTTCGACAACGCGGCCTCTACGGGCTATCTGAGCAGTCCAAAGCCCAATTCGCCACTGGATGGAGCGACTGTGCGTGTTGCTGGTGCCGCCGTTGAAGGTTGGAAAGTGAGTGTTGATGGGCAGCAGCTGCGACTCGATCGACAGTATCGCTTTGACCAAGATATGCCTGTCGGACGCGATGGCATTGCGATTCGCTTCTCTCATCCCAAGTATGGGGTGCACTACTACCTTCGAAGCAAGTAGGCCCTAGCCGGCCACGCGCTTCTTGGGTTCCGCACTACTCGAACCCAAGAGCAAGAGTTTCTTGCAATCACTTGGGGTCATCGGTTTCGCGAAGAGGTAGCCCTGATAGGTTTCGACGTGGGCATCCGTCAGGAATTGCAGCTGCCCCTCGGTTTCGACGCCTTCAGCCAAGACCTCAATTCCAAGCGCGTGACTGAGTTCCACCACAGCATGGGCAATCGAATCGCCTTCGTGGGCACCAACCATATCGGTGATCGATTTGTCGATCTTCAAGACATCGATTGGGTACCGCGCCATGTAACTCAAGTTTGAGTAGCCCGTTCCAAAGTCGTCGATGGCGATGCGCACTCCGAGGGCGTTGATCTCTTCAAGAGTGCGCAGCGTCTTGTCGAAGTCTTTCATGAGCAAACCCTCGGTAATCTCCAATTCGAGCGCCTCCTCCGGCAGACCGGCGTCGTCGAGGGCGGAGCGCACGATACTCGCGAGGTCACCTTTCTCGAACTGGATTGCCGAGACATTCACGGCCATGCGCAGTGCAGGAGAGAACGCACGCCACTCGGCAAGTTGCCTGCATGACTCTCTGAGCACCCACTCACCGACCTTGTCGATCAGTCCGATTCCCTCGAGCACGGGAATGAACCGAAAAGGGCCAATGGGGCCAAGCGTGTGGTGGGTCCATCGCAAGAGGGCCTCAAAGCTCACCACTTCATTCGTCGTACAGCTCACTTGTGGTTGGTAGTGCAGCTCAAATTCATCGCGCTCAAGGGCACCGCGAAGCTCTCGTTCAAGCTCCATCCATTGCACGGCCTTTAGGTGCATCTCTTCATCAAAGTACTGGTAGCGATTTCGGCCGATGTCTTTTGCTCGGTACATTGCGGCGTCGGCGTTTCCAAGTAGCTGCTCGATGTCGCTGCCGTTCTCGGGAAAGACCGTGATGCCGATGCTGGCGCCGATCGATATGCTGTGGCCGTGGATTTCAAAGTTGAGCTCAAGTGCTTTGAGAAGCCTACTCGCCATCCCGGAGGCGTCTTCCTGCGAGCTTTGCTGCTCGATCAGAATGGCAAACTCATCGCCGCCGAGTCGCGCGATCGCGTCGGGGTTGCCAACGCATTCGGTGAGACGTTCCGCCACTTGCACAAGCAGCAAGTCACCGATGCTGTGCCCCAAGGCATCATTGGTGTGCTTGAACCGATCGAGATCGAGTAAGAGTAGTGCCGGTTTGCTTCCTCGACTCCAGGCGTTGGCGATGACTTTCGTGGCTCTCGACGAGAACAACGTGCGATTGGCCAGCCCCGTTAGTTGGTCGTGGTGGGCTAGGTAGGCTAAGTGTTTTTCTGTGCTCTTTCTCTCTACGGCATAGCGGATGGTGCGCCGCAGTGATTGCCTCGATACTTCACTCTTGACGAGATAGTCTGTAGCTCCAGCCTTGACCGCCTGGATCGCGAGCTCCTCATCGTGTGTGCCACTGATGACCACGATGGGTAGCTCTGGTGCACTGCGTCGCAAACCAGCAACCGCATCGAGTCCTCGCGCATCAGGTAGCGAGAGGTCTGTGACGATGACGTTGTAGCCACCATCCTTGAGCATTCGCATGCCAGTCCCCAGCCTGCTTGTTCGCACGCACTCAAATTGGCACTTCGAGTCGTCGCCAAAGAGCATGTTCGTGAAGTGTTGCTGCTCCTCTTCATCGTCTTCCACGAGCAAAACGCGCAGGTGCTCAATCTCGGCCCCAGGATTCGCCTCTTGGGCGATGCGCCGATCGTGCAGATCGATGGCTTGCACCATAGCGACATCAATCTGCTCCGGTAGCCACGGCTTTCGAACCATCGAGGAGATGGCACGAGCGCTTGGGCTGTTTGTCGGGAGGTTTAGCTCCATGATTCCCGTGACAAGGACGAAACTCGTGGTTGGTTGTGTCTGCCAAAGAGCCTCGATGAGGTCTAGGCCTGTCATGCCGGGCATCTGCAAATCGGTGACGACAACACTGTAGTCGCACTGCTCTGCCATCTCGATGGCCTGAGCTGGGCTCTCTGCAATATCGATCTGCGCGCCTGTATAGCGAAACGACCGAGTGAAGACCGAACGCATGTCGGGATCGTCGTCTACAAAGAGGATTCGACGATTCTGAAGCATGTGGCCAGCGGCACTGCTACAAGCCCGTGCCGCGCGCCGACTTTGACTTGAGTTTTCCACACAGGGCAATACGGCACACGCGTCGGATCATGAAGGGGGCAACGGGATCGAACTCGGCTAGTGGTGTAATAATCAATACTTGCGAGCGCAATAGTTGCAGCGCTATGGCGAAATCACGAGTGGATTTGGGGTGATTTGCCCTTCCGCACCACTCCATGGAGGCAAGCTCTGGTTACTTGGAGTGGAATCATCGCCGATTTGAAGCACCCAAACTGCGATCTCAGTGCCCTCAGGAGGCGCATCTTTGCCATCGTAGAGTTCTTGCCAGCGGATGAAGATTTCGAGCCCTTGGCCTGAGATGACGTCCGATTGTTCCGCATAGATACGGGAATGATCGGAGAAGTTGCTGGCACTGCGAAGAAAGCCGAAATCGGAAGAGCTGCCGTAGGGCGAGCGCAATCCACGCAGCCCGGCGGTGTCTAAGAGTTGTTCGAATTTGGGTTCAAGGCCGCCTTGGGTCACAAACGCCATGTCGATTCCAAAGCCGTAGTCGCTGAGGTCAGGCAAATCGAGCTGGCTTAGCAGGGCGTCGACGCTTCCTGTCGAATCGCGAAGGTCCCCCAAGCTTCGCAGCCCCGTTGCGAGCCCGTAGTCCACATCGAGCAGCACAAGAGTCGCACCTTCGCTCCAGGGAAAGAGCCCCTCGATGCCAATGCCAAGTCCTCGCTCATCACTGTCTAGAGTGAGTCTTGAAAGGCGAGCGCCTCCAGTCGCATCGGTGGCTCGCGTCTGTGCTACCGAGGGACCGAGCAAGTCCGTCAAGAGCCCGTCGGGAATGATGCGATGGGGCGGTTGTGTTGGCTGGTTGCGAATAAGACCGGAGAGAGCACTGTGGACCCATCGATGGTCGCGCAGCTGGCCGTCGAAGATGTCGACTCCTGGGCCTTGTCCAAAGAGCGTGATCGTCGCATTGGTGTGGCTTCCCCAACGCCAGGAAACGCGTGGAACGGCACCTTGTGAACTCGGCTCCAATACCTTGAGTCCACCAGTTTCGTGGTCTGCGGTTACGAGAATCGTGACATCGTCTCGCTCACGAGCCCACTCGAGCACAGCTTCGACCGTGTCATCAAAGCCGATCGTTTCACCAATGGCTCGCTCTATGTGGTTCTCGTGGCCGGCATGGTCGATGCGGCCTCCCTCGATCATTAAGAAAAATCCCTGTGGGTCCGAGTCGAGACGCTCAAGCGCGGCCAAGCTCATGTCCTTGAGAAGCGGCAAGTCTTCTTCACCGCTGCGGTCCACCCGATAGGGTAGGTGGTAGTCGGCAAAGAGTCCGAGCAGGCGTCTTGTGGAGGAGGGTGGTGCTTGCGCGAGCTCGCTTGCTGTACGCACCATGTGATAGTCGCCGGCGACAAGTTCCGCCACCAAGTCCCGATCATCGCCACGGCTTTCAAAGTCGAGCAGACCTCCCCCGAGCATGACATCGGGGCGCAGCGCTGCCATCTGGGCTGCAATGTCTTGATACTGCCCGCGGCTCTGAACGTGGGCCGTGAAACCTGCGGGCGTCGCGTGGCTTAGTCGAGTCGTGGTGACGATGCCGGTTGCCAGCCCATATTCCTTGGCGAGCTCGACAAGATTCTCAACGGGGCCATCGTCGAGATCCAAGCCAACCGTTCCATTCCAGGTGAGAGCGCCGCTGGCCATTGCTGTTGCCGCTGCTGCGGAGTCAGTGGTTCCAGAGGGGCTTGCGGTACTAATGCGCCCACGCACGGGCAGACCGTGGACCGAGAGACTCTCGGGAGCCCCAGTCTTGAAATACGAAGCCGCCGCGAGTTGCCCTTCGCCCATACCGTCGCCGATAAGCAGGATGATTTTTGGGGGTGGCCCGCCGCTGTCCTTCACGCTCGCGTCTTGGTATCGCGCTGCATTGGGGACCGACTCCCGCGACGGGCAGGCAGCCAAACCTGCCACCAACGCGAAGGAGAGGGCCACCGAGGCCGTTTGGCGTGGGGGCGACATGCCTTGAGTGTAGCATTGCGGCCTGTGGTTCAATGCCGCATCTTGAAGCTACCCGAGCTCATAGAAGGCCGACTGTTGCGACGTTACAAGCGGTTTCTCGCCGACATCGAGCTCGGCGATGGCAGTGTCGTTGTCGCACACTGTCCAAACCCCGGTTCGATGAGGAGTATGAAAGAGCCAGGGTCTCAGGTCTGGCTAAGCCCCGCTAACAATCCGAAGCGCAAGCTCGCCTATACCTGGGAGCTGATTCGGTCGGAGGGCTGCTTGACGCTGGTGCACACCGGTCGTGCGAATGCAATCGCGCAAGAGGCTCTGGAGTCGGGGGTGATTCGAGAGCTTACTGGGTTCGCATCACTGAAAGCCGAGGTGCCCTATGGCGAAAAGAGCCGGATCGACTTTCGCCTTATGTTCGCGGAGGGCCCGTGCTTTGTTGAGGTCAAGAACGTCACAATGTACGACGGGCCTTCTCGGTCAGCCTTTCCCGATTCGGTCACGGCCCGTGGCACAAAACATCTGCACGAACTGATGGAGATGGTGACGCAAGGACAGCGGGCGGTCCTGCTGTTTTGTTGCTCTCGCGCTCAAACAGCGAGCATTCGGCCCGCAGATGAAATCGATCCTGCCTATGGCGAAGCGCTCCGCCAGGCTGTGGCTACAGGCGTCGAAGTGCTGGCCTACGCGTGTGATGTTTCGCTAAAGGAAATTGTGATGCGAACGCCTGTGCCCGTTATGCTGCAGACGTGACGCTTCGAAAGATTGCACAGGTCGGTCATCCTATTCTTCGAGAGACTGCGCGAAGTCTCACTCGCGAGGAGCTGGCGAGCGATGCAGTACAGGGCTTCATCGAGGACTTGGTTGCGACGATGCGCGATGCTCAGGGTGCGGGACTTGCCGCAATTCAGGTCTACGAGCCCATCGCAATCTGCGCAATTGAGGTTGGGGACAACCCGCGCTATCCATACAAGCCGAAGGTCCCTCTGACGATTCTTGTTAACCCCATCATAGAAGAACTCGGAGAGGAGCGATTTGACAACTACGAAGGATGTCTAAGCGTTCCCAATATTCGAGGGTTGGTGTCCCGGTCCATGCGCATCCGGATTCGAGCTTGGGACAGGGATGGAAACGACATCGACGAGGAGATTGTTGGCATCACCGCTGGCACCTACCAGCACGAAGTTGATCACCTAAACGGTACACTGTTTCTCGATAGGGTGACTGACAGCAAGACATTGTGTACTTGGGATGCATTTAAGAGATTTTATGAGGCCGAGTTCGCTGAGAATGTGCGTGCGATTGTCGAGCGAGTTGGCAGCTAGCGAAGGTGACAAGCCTTGGCGGGCTAACGATGTCGCTGCGTTGGGAGGCTGGAGCGAACCGTGCTTGCCGCTGCGCCACAGCGGTGAAGAGTTTCTCTTAGATTCGGATTCTGAAGGGGGGGCTGGCAGGCGCTTCGGTTGGCAGGGTTTGCTTGGCAACAGCACCTGAATCTACACACGGGCCATCCCACTCAATTCTTTGCATTCTCGTAGCGTATGCAAACAGAAGAACGTGAATCCGACTTGGGCCAGCCGCACAATGCGAGATTCTGTATCTCGTTGGCTGAACCGATCTTGTAGCGATCGACTGGGATTGGTCTCGCCAGCCAACGTCCTGGGCTGCGCTAGCACTTCGATGTTTCTCGCTTGTTAGGGGCTGTTTGCCAATAAAGCGGGTTTCTGGAATTTCCTATCGACGGCGGATTCGGCATGTGAGTAATCTCCGCTCATCTTGGAGGGCGAGCTGCCCCCGGGCACCCCCAACCATGGGCTCGTCAAACCAGAGCCATCAACTAGGAGACGTAATGCGCATCTTAACTTCAGTACTTTCCATCCTCGCTCTTACCTTTGCTCTTGGCTGCAGTGGCGGCGATGATGATGGCGATGGTGGCAACCCAGCCGACGCAGCTGTTGGCAACACGCCTGATGCAGGCGGTGGCGGTGGCCCAGATGCAATGCAAGCAACATCAGCTGATGGCACGGCTTGCATGGCTTCTCAGGAAAATCCACAAGGCGGATGCCCCACAACCCATGGTTGCGTCGGTGGCAAGTGCATGGAGCTTTGTACGCTAAATGCCCAGATGCAACCTGATGGTACCGCTTGCTCTGCCTACCAAGGCCCGGGCGCATCGGCTTGCATCTTCGGCCTCTCAAACAACGGAATGCCTCCGTTCGCTGCTGCTGCATGTGGCATTTTCTGCGGGGACACAACCGGGATGGTTCCTTTTTGCCAAGATGGATCGTGTGACGGCACCTGTCCCAACACCTTTACATGCCAAGACAGTACAACTGCTGGCGTGAAAATCTGCCAGTAACCAGCACTCGGCTAGTGATGCAATCAGGGCTTTGCCATTTGGCGGGGCCCTTTTTGCGTCTGGTGCTTGCTAGGCCCCGCGTAGCGCGGGATAAGGCCTCATGCCTGATGCACTGCTCCTGCACATGAAGGTGAACGGCGAGGATGTTGAGGTGGCGGCGCCTCCCCACTTCACGTTGCTCGAAGTTCTTCGCTACAAGCTCGATCTAATTGGCTCCAAGCAGGGCTGCGACAAAGGCGACTGCGGCGCGTGCACGGTACAGCTCGACGGCACAGCTCGTCTCTCATGCCTCACACTTGCTGCGCAAGCCGATGGTCGGAAGGTGCGCACCGTTGAAGGCATGACAGCGGCGCACCTGCACCCTTTGCAAGACTGCATGGACAAGCAGGTTGCGGCGCAGTGTGGCTTTTGCACACCGGGAATCCTGATGGCAGCCGAAGCGTATCTCACGAAGCAAGCTCGAGCCGTCTCACGTGACGAAGTTGCTGAGGCTATGGCGGGCAATCTATGCCGCTGCACCGGGTACGTAAAAATCGTAGATGCCATTGTTGAGGCCAGCGAAATCATGGCTGCCAAGGAGCAAGGCTAGTGGGCGGCAACTTCACCAAGAGGCGCGATGGACGCACCGAGGGCAAGGATGCCGAAGGTTGGCAACTTGGAAAGGCGCACCGCAAGATCGACGCTGTTGACCGAATGCGCGGGCAACTTCGCTACGCCGACGATCTCAAGATGCCCGGCATGCTGCACTGCAAGATTGTTCGCAGTCCTCATCCACACGCGAAGATCCTGAACATCGACACGGATGCGATTTTGCGCATGGATGGTGTGCATGGCGTTGTGACGGGCAAAGACTTCCCCACGCCTTATGGCGTCATTCCTTGGACCCCCGATGAGAACGCCCTTGCGGTGGACAAAGCGCTGCACGTTGGTGACGGCGTGGCCGCTATTGCGGCTGTGAGCGAAGACGTGGCCAATGCGGCAGCACGTGCACTCAACATTGACTACGAACTTCTCCCAGCCTACTTCGACCCAGAAGAGGCGCTCGTAGGCGAGCAAATCAATCCGTACTCTCGCAAGGGCAACCTCTCCAAGAAGGTGGAACTGGAGTTTGGCGAAGTGGAGAGGGAGCTCGATGCGGCGCACCTTGTTGTCGAAGACCGCTACTTCTTTGAAGGCTCGACCCATGGTGCTATCGAGCCGCACTGTGCCGTTGCCAATGTCGAACCTAACGGAGTCCTCACCGTCTGGTCGGCAACTCAAGTCTCGCACTACTTGCACCGTGAGTTAGCAAAAGTCTTAGACCTTCCAGCCAATCGCATCCGAGTGATTCAACCACCGCTCGGGGGCGCCTTCGGCGGCAAGTCAGAGCCGTTTGACTTGGAGTTCTGTGTTGCAAAGCTTGCACTGCAAACCGGGCGTCCGGTAAAATGTCTCTACACTCGCGAAGAAGTCTTCTACTCGCATCGCGGCCGGCACCCCATGCGCATGGACTACCGCACGGGCTTCGACAAAGACGGCAAGATCGTATCAGTGGATGCGAAAACGCTAATCGATGGTGGCGCCTACTCAAGCTTTGGCCTTGTGACGACGTACTACTCTGGCCAGCTCTTGTGCGCGCCATACGATTTTGGTGCGTACCGATTCAACTCAAAGCGCGTCACGACCAACAAACCTGCATGCGGTCCGAAGCGAGGACATGGCTCGGTGCAGCCGCGCTTTGCGATCGAGTGTCAGATCGACAAGGGCGCAGTCGCTCTTGGCATAGATCCCATCGAGCTTCGCCGCCGCAACTTCATCGGCCGCGAGACCCAGACAATCAACGAATTCAAGATTGGCTCCAACGGGTTCTTGGAGTGCTTGGACAAGGTTGAGGCATCATCGAATTGGAAAGAGCGCTACGGCAAGATGTCCTTTGGCAAAGGGCTTGGTGTCGCGGGCTCAACCTACATCTCTGGCACCAACTACTGCATCTACCCAAACGAGATGCCGCAAGCTGCCGTTCAGATTAGTCTCGATCGCAGTGGTCGCGCACGTATCTTTTCTGGAGCCAATGATATTGGCCAGGGGTCAAGCACAATGCTTGCTGTCATTGCTTCAGAAGAACTCGGTCTCGAGCTAGCAGACATCCGAGTGGTTGCTGCTGACTCGGATCTCTGTCCGGTGGATCTTGGGGCGTACAGCTCTCGTATTACGCTGATGGTTGGTAACGCTTGTGTTGAGGCCGCAAAGACGCTTAGAAAGACGGTTGTGAAGAATGTAGCGGCAAGCTGGGAGGTGCCGCCAAAGCAGGTGAACCTCGTGCGTGGCATGGCTGTGGACATGGAAAACCCGGAGCGTAGCATTTCGCTCGCCGAAGCGTTTGTGATTGCTGAGACAGAGGAAGGCATGTTGAGCGCCGTTGGAAACTACGGAACGCGTAGCGACCGCCATGGCGAGTATCGCGGAGGCACGATTGGCGCATCCCCTGCCTACAGCTTCACAGCGCACGTTGCTGAAGTTGAGGTGGACGAAGAAACCGGCGTTGTTGAGGTGACGAATGTTTGGGTCGCTCACGACTGTGGTCGGGCTCTATCGCCCATGATTGTCGAAGGCCAAATGGAAGGCTCGGTCTACATGGGCTTTGGGGAGGCGCTCATGGAGGAGCATACGATAAATTCTGAGAAGAACGGCGTGCACAATGCACCAAGCCTGCTCGATTATCGAATGCCAACGTTTCTCGACACGCCCCACATCGAAAGCCACATTGTGGAAGAGGCGGATGCCCAGGGCCCATACGGCGCCAAAGAAGCGGGTGAAGGGCCGTTGCATCCAATCATCCCTGCGATTAGTAACGCCATCTACGATGCGGTTGGTATTCGTCTCAACAAGACGCCGTTTAGTCCCCCTGCGGTCTTGGCCGCCTTGGCCGAGCGCAAGGAACGCGAAGCTAGGGGCGAGATTCCGCCACACAAGCGGGCCAGCACGGGAGGGCAGAGCTGATGCTTCGACTACCCATCTTTGGAACCAAGTCGCCAACCAGCCTTGAAGAACTTGTCGCGGCAATGGCGCAGCCGGGTGCTCATCTTGTCGCTGGTGGAACCGATCTTCTGCCCAATCTCAAACACGGACTGTATGAGCCAAAGGTGCTCGTGAGTATTGATCGCGTCGAAGAGTTGCAGCACATCACCTGGGATGAAGATGCGAGCATGCTGCGCATTGGCACTGGCGTTACGCTTTCGCAGATTGCGGCAGACAACGAAATCGGTGCGCGCTTCCCAAGCTTGGCGAAAGCAGCTGGCTTGGTTGCCTCACCGCTTATCCGCAACATGGCGACCATTGGCGGCAACATCAACTTGGATACCCGCTGCCGCTACGTCAACCAAAGTGAGTTCTGGCGATCGGCTATCGGTGGTTGTCTTAAGTCAGGCGGAGACGTTTGCCATGTTGTGCCCAAGGGGCGCAGTTGCGTTGCCGCGATGTCTAGCGATTGTGTTCCGGTCCTAACCTCTCTTGGAGCGCAACTGGGCCAGGTGGGCCCCAACGGGCGCCGAGACCTCGCGATGGCGGACTACTACAGCAGCGATGGAATTGCCCATACAAGGCGTGAGGCTGGTGAGATTACTGCCGAAGTTTGCATTCCGATTCCCACAAGAGACACAGCCGCGCAGTATGCGAAGTGGACGGTTCGCAAGAGCATCGACTTTCCGCTCGTGAGCATCGCTATGAACTTTGAACTCTCAGGTTCGGGGCACGATGCGACGATCGTAGCGGCCACCATTTGCCTCGGTGTGCTGGCGGCAAGACCCAAGCTCCTTCGCGCCGACAAGCTCAAGGGACTTCGATTCTCCGATGCCGAAACCGCAGAAGTCGTTGGAGAGCTGTGTTACGCGCAGGGCAAGACTCTAGACAACGTCCCCTACGAGGCCGGCTACCGTAGATCTATGCTTCGCGTATTCGGGAAACGCGCGGTGGGGCAACTCGTAAAATCGCGCTAGGCTTCCGCGATGGATTTAGGCGTAAACAAGACCACTGCTCTTGCAGGGCATGAGCAGGCAATTCAGATTTCGGGGACACATGCCGTCTTGGGAAGCAACATGATGCTGCCTTTTGACGACGGCCAAACCGCTATCTTTGCGCTTGGGTGCTTCTGGGGCGCAGAACGCATATTCTGGAAGCTCGATGGCGTCTTGACCACAGCCGTCGGCTACACGGCGGGATACTCTAAGAATCCCACTTACGAAGAAGTCTGTTCCGGTAGGACAGGGCACACCGAAGCCGTTCTCGTTGGCTTTGATCCTACGAAGATTTCCTATGCGGAGTTGCTGCACGTGTTTTGGGAAGCTCACGACCCAACCCAGGGAATGCGACAGGGCAATGACCGAGGGACCCAGTATCGTTCTGGAATCTACACCTTTGGGGCTGATCAAGCATCTGCGGCGGCGGAAAGCAAAGAGCGGTACGAGGCGATTCTGGAGGCTTCTGGCCACGGACGGATTACGACCGAGATCGCGCAGGCTTCAGAGTTTTTCTATGCCGAAGAGTACCATCAGCAGTACCTACATAAGAACCCGTCGGGCTACTGTGGGATTGGTGGCACTGGTGTGAGCTGCCCGGTCGGATAAATCTACTCGACACGGAGTTCGTAACCTTCGATAGAGGAAGGACGGACCCAACGCTATAGCTTACTGCTGTTTCACCACTCGTTTAGCACCCGCGACCGAGGAACGTTTCGCCGAGCCCAGCTTCCCCCGCCCTGCGTGACAGAATCTTGCGGCCAGCGAACCGTTTCCTGAGTACCCCCGGGCCCCCGGGCCCCCCGACCGAGGAACGTTTCGCCGAGCCCAGCTTCCCCCGCCCAGTACCCAGTACCCCCAGTACCCCCGACCGAGGAACCAGTACCCCAGTACCCCCGACCGAGGAACGTTTCGCCGAGCCC
>JANTGM010000102.1 GCA_024762925.1 Kofleriaceae bacterium
CCGGAGTCCTGCCCTGGGGCGTCTTCTTGTAGAGTCCTGACAGTGCTTCCCGTATTTCCGAATCCAAGAGGACGTGCCGCTGTGTTCTCAGGAAGCTTCAGAGCTTCTGCCTCTTGCACGAGTGTGGCCTTGCCAGAGATCGAACTCCCGTCGCAACCATCGATCAACCATTGTGGCCCCCGACACTAGCTGGCGATGTAGTCTATCCCCTGCGCCTCCTCAGTGCCCACGATGCTGGCTACGCTCTGACTCTGCTCTTCTTCGCAGTGAGCAGCGCGATTCACGCTCGTCTCGTTGTGCGGCAGGAAGTCGAAAGCGTCGCTGTTTGCGCAGGCGAGTACCGACCCTACTTCCCGGGCCCTGACTGCCAGACTGCTGCCGACGCAGCAATCCCTACCGCCGGCACAAAAGAAGCTTGACATCGAATAAAAAAACGAATATTCGTTTTGTATGCCACGAAAGTCCAAAGCAGCTATGGCCGCTCGCAGGATGGAAATTCTCGAAGCGGCCAAGCGCTGCTTCGCCCACAAGGGGTTTGCAGCGACCACAATTGCCGACCTGGCAAGGGAAGCCTCAGTGAGCGCTGGAGGCATCTATGTCCACTTTTCCAGCAAGCACGAGATCGCTGCGGCCATCGGCGGTAGGGCAACGGAGGAGGCCGGCGATTCGGGGCCCATCGATCCCATGGCCCTCTATGACCACCTCATCTCTAACGCAGGTCATATCGATGCCCAGCTCGATCTCAATCTGTGGTCCGCCTCTCTGCACGACGCTGAACTTCACGAGATGGTGACCGGCTCCATGGATCGGGCAAAGAAGAGCTTTCGTGACTGCCTTCCCAAAGCCAAGCAGAGCAAAGCCTATCTCGCCTTGGTCGAGGCAGTCGTGCTTGGGCTAGAAGTCCAACGAGCCTTGAGCCGCGAACAACCTGTCTCTCTGCGCTCTCAAGTGGCCAAGCTTCTGGAGGAAAGCGATGCGTGAGCTCTTCCTGCGTCACGGCCCCCTTCTCTTCTGTGGACTCACATTTGCCATCTCCCTCGTTGCTGGCCTGCTCGCCTTTCGCATTGGCGGCAGCAAGACCTTCTCGAGCCCCCAAGCCCTCCCCTTCCTGCTCTTGGCCATCTGGTCCCCAAATCTCGCCGCCCTGGTCTGTGCGGGATTTGAAGGGCGACTTGCAGAGCTACTCTCGAGCCTTCGAGCCGGCGCTTCGCTTCACATCTGGCTCGTTGCTCTCCTGCCCATGCTTATTGCACTCGTCGTCGCCGCTCGAGAGCCCACATCCCAATCCCTGGCGGCCAGCTCCTGGCTGGCACTGATCTTTCTCAACCTGATCATGGGCCCACTGGGGGAGGAGCTTGGTTGGCGAGGGTATCTCTTGCCTCGATGGATTCCAGTGCTGGGCTCGGTTGGCGCCGCTATCGCGGTGGGTCTGGTGTGGGCCCTGTGGCATTTGCCTCTGTGGTTTTTGCCGTCGCCGCACAGCACGATGTCCTTTCCCCTATTCGCAGCCACGGTGTTGTGCTTCAGCATCATCATTACGGGGCTGTGGATGGGAGGCGCCAGTCTTTGGCCCGCTGTGCTCTTCCACCTTGCCGCCAATGTCGGCGTTGGGTGGGTGGAGTCGACAACCTCCATGACGAGCAACGACATCTACCGAGCGTCTGTGCCCTTCTACGTGATCGCCGCCGTTATCACTGCACTGTGGTTGGGACGACAAACTCGCGGCCTCTGCGACATCGTCTGACTTCGCCCAACCGCCCCTCACCGCACGCCATAGGAGTTTTTCGTGCAAACGATCCTGTTCCTCGCAACCCTATCCATATCTTGCCTCACCAGCTGCAAGTTCGGAGAGCCACCCAAACGCAGTGGTGCGCCCAAGCCGCCGTCGGCGGAAGCAGCCGACCCCCGATCCCAGATCGCCAGGCGCCATGTGGATGAAAACCAGGTGCCAGGTCTGTCAATCGCCATCGCTTACGAAGGAAGCCCGGTTGAGACCATCGCTCTTGGGTATGAGAACCTCGAAACGCAAAGCCTGGTCCGTCCGGACACCGTCTTTCAAATCGGCTCCATCACCAAGCAGTTCACCGCGGTCGCTATTCTTCGCCTGGTGGAATCCGGCAAGATCGCCCTGGATGCGCAGCTGGGCAGCTATCTGCCGGAGATCCAGGGACCAGCGAGGTCCGCCACCGTGCGCCAGCTTTTGCATCACACATCCGGCATCCCCAGCTACACCGACATGGAGAAGTGGAAAGAGCTCATGCGTCGCGACATGAGCCCGGAGGAAGTCACCGCCCTCTTTGCCAACGAGCCACTCGACTTCGAGCCGGGAACCTCTTTCTCCTACTCCAACTCAGGATACTTCCTACTTGGAAGAATCATCGAACAAGCAAGCGGACAGCCCTATGAGAAGTTCGTTGAAGAGGACATCATCGCGGCTGCTGGCCTGCGCAACACGAGCTACTGCAGTCATGCTGATCTGGTGCCCCATCGCGCTGCCGGATACGAGCGCTCAGAGCGGGGCTTCACAAACGCGAGCTATCTATCGTTTTCGCATCCATACGCTGCCGGCGCACTTTGCTCAACCGCTTCCGAGCTAGCGCAATGGCAATCTGCCCTGCAAGCCGGCTCCTTGCTCAGCCAAGGCAGCCTGGACGTCATGACGCGCTCGGGTCTTCTGTCGGACGAACGCGCGACCAATTACGGATTCGGTGTTTTCCTCGGCACCCTTGGCACTCATCCACGAGTCTTCCATGGCGGTAGCATCAACGGCTTCACGAGTATCTTGGCCTACTACCCAAAGGACAAGCTCACGATAGCGGTCCTGGCAAACACCGAGACCACCATCGTCGGAGCCTTGGAAGAAGAGCTTGCTCGTCTCGTTCTCAACGAACCTTTGCCTCCCCTCCACGATGCAAAGGTCCCCGACAGACTCAAATCGGCATTATCTGGACACTACCGCAGCGCTGATGGTCTGACATTCAGCGTCTCGACAGAGGGGAACGCGCTCATGGGGACTCTTGATGGGCAACCCGCGCTACGACTCATGCTCCAGCCAAACGGATGCTTCATCCCGGACCTGCGCCCCGTCGGCATGCCTGTCGATAGAGGCATATGCATCCGCTTCGGAGAAGACCGCGTCGAGATCCTGCAAGGTGGCATGAACACCGCGCTGGAGCGCCTCGACTAGCGCGTGACTAGCGGCCTTTGTAGCCCATCAAGGCATAGTGCTGGCTGAGCCAGTCTCTCCAGCGGGCGAGAAGACCAGTGAGCGCGTTCTATATTCATGAATCGCGCACTAGGCCCGTGACGCGATGCCAAAGCGGTCTTGGTACGCAACACAAATTGCATCAACGGCGGATTCAAACGTCAACGTTCGGGAATTCAGGACGATGTCGTAGACCTCCGGGTCGTCAATGTCCCGCCCCCAATTCTGATGAAGAAATGCTGCATGAGAGCCATCGATTTGTTGAATCTCTTGGGCGGCATCCCGTTCGGATATCCCACGCAGCTTGGCGATCGTTTGTATTCGATGATTCAAAGGCGCGACGATTCGGATTCGAAGAGACTGATCCGGATCGACGATGAGCTGACTTCCCCTTCCCATGATGACCGCATGACCATGATGCGCGATGGTGCGAATTTGTCTTTGTAGCTCGTGCATGTAATCGCTGTAGCTGGGGTCAGCGCTATGGGAGATGGCTCTCACAATGCTCGCAATGGCATTCTTTGGCTTCTCGTCCAATGACTCGAAGAGCCGCTCAGACACGTGTGCATGTTCTGCCATCTCGTGCAGCACCTCGCGATCCCAATATGCAAAGCCCAGCTCGGCAGCCACCGATTTTCCCAGCGCATCACCACCGGCGCCATGTTGCCGCGAGATCGTTATGACTGGCTCGGGGTTGCAGGACTCTGGCTGCCGCGAATCGCTCCGATTCTGCCAGAGGGTGATTTGACGTTCGACGATTAGATCAATTCCATACATTGCAATTCCTCCTTCGGATTGTGGCGAGCCGACTCACGACTCGTCTTGGGTGTCTTCGTTCATCAGCTCCAACAGTTCCTGCGTTCGTCTCTGCGCCTTGTTTACGCGGAAATAGGCCTGTTTTCGTCTGCGCAGTGTTCCTCGCATCATCTGCAGAAGCCTCGCATACGCGGTTTCCCGTGCAGCTGTTGCCCGATCGGCCTCGATGGCAGAAGGACTCAGAGATGGTGGATGGGTATGTGTCCTGTGAATTGCCATAGCGTCCTCGCACATCCTTTAGAGTCTTGGCGGAACAACCTTGGTGGCGACATTCACGAGGTCTTCGATATCAAATGGCTTGTCGAGCATTGTCACCGCGCCCAAGCGATCCGCCTCACGATGCGTTTGCGCGTCGCCGAATGCGGTCATAAGAATGACTGGCATGGCCCAGTCCTGTTTGCGCAAACCGGCCAAAATATCCAGCCCAGTCCACCCCGGCATCCGCACATCGGAGATAATCAAGTCTGGACCGCCGGGGCGCTGTGGCAGGTAACCACTCACCACCAACTCGAGCAACTCGGTGCCATCTTTGGCCTCCATAACCTCATAGCCTTGCCGAGCCAATGCCCCTGATACCAAGATGCGCATGTCCGCATCGTCCTCGGCGAGCAGAACGATGGCTGAGTCCTGTGATAGTTGCGGCAACTGCTGCGAATCTCCTCCTCGATGGGGTCTCCCCTCGTAGCCCATCTCTACGTACTCAGCCTCGTTGGGGTCTACGGTGTTATGCGCTGCATCGTGGGTCATATGATGATTCCTTTTCTTAGTTACCTAGTGGTGTAAGCATCGCTTGTGCCAAGAAGTCCTTGTAGACACGGCGCGCTTAAGCCATTCACGAAGCGCACTTGGGCCAAAGCGGGGTGCAAAAATTGCTTTGCCGTTGGGGCGAAATGCCATCCGTGGCGATATGCCCCTTGGTAAGGGGGAACGTATTGCCACGAGAATCCAGCCCTATCCGACTTAGAAGAGTTCTGTGTTGATTTGACTCCAACGGAACGAACTGGCACTGAACTTGCTCCTATTCGGAAGCATCCTATTTACACTGGAGTATTGAGATGAAACCACAAGTGCTAATCGTCGCAATCACCTTGGTTGCTGGGGCCTGCGCTGAGAACAACACCAAGCCCTCTTCTTCAAAAAACAAAGCATCTGCAGAGGCTCCGACCGCGCCCAAGACTGCTGAGACTTCGAAGGTAGCTCCAGCCCCCCCCGACGTTGTTTTCTCCGAACTCACAGAGCAAGCGAAGCCGCCCACAGAAGAGGAAAGCAAACGGCTGCGGGCTTCAGCTGACCGACTCATAGCGAGCATAGCCAGTGCGCGCACCGCCCTTGCAGCGAAAAGCACGAAGAAGGCAAGTCACCACCTCGCACAGGCACGCAAGGCACTCACGGAGATCAAGACCAACCGTCCGAGTGTCGAAGTGACCTATCAAATCTGGGACACACTGGGAAACACTTCCGAGCGCAAGGCAAAGAGCGACTTTGCTGTAGACGTTGTTCCCATCCTAAGCAAGCTCAAGGAGGTACCCAAGTTCGTAGTGGATCCAGATTCGGTAAACCGGATCACGCAAGACGATCAAGCGCCACTGGAGCTATTGGATGCCGCGGTCTTCTACTCGGAGATCGATTTGCCTTTGGCTGCTACGGAGTTTGATATCGCTGCAGCAGAAGGCTTTCTCGGTGACAAGAACATCAGCGCCGCCGATAGGGTATTGGCCGACATCGAGTTGATTCTATCTCCAGAAGTTGTAGCGATTGAGTCTCCAATCGTTCGAGCCAGGGACGAAGCGCTTGCAGCTCGTGTGGAGTTCGCAGCCGGACACCTCAAGCGAGCACAAGAGTATTATGACGAAGCTCGCGAAGATCTGACGGAAGCAGCACTCGATGACGAGCTTCCCGCTGCGGTCCAGGCTTCCATCAAGGGGCTTAATCGCGAGCTCGACCAAGTTGGAGGGGGACTCGAGCTTGGGTCAACCCCACACAAGCTGAAACTCAAGAGCCTCGTCCACAACCTAGCCGCCTTAGCACGCTACGAAGGCGCGAGAATCGTCACAGCCAGTAAGACATCGGCCGAGATGCAGGCGCTAAACTCTGCACTTTTAGAAATAGAACTTTCCCGAGTTTCAACCGATGACGAGAAAAGCCATCGAGCACGCATCACGTCGGTTCGCCAATACCTAGAAGTAGCAGCCAAGAATGCTGATACCGCGACCAAGGCCAGAGTGGACCTGGCACGGAACGACGCCACAAAACTTGAGGTCACAGAAGACGAAGCAGAGCGCCGAGTGCTCCACAGCCGGTTGCAGCGAACTCTTCGGGACCTCGTCTACCACCTCACTCCAACCTACTGAGTGTCTGCCGGTAGCGAAGGAAAGCAAAGCTGCCCGAAGTGGTGATGTCCCAAGCGTTTCTTTCGATTGCGCTTCCACCCGATGGGTAGAGGGTTGGTTCGTTCGTTGAAAAGGAACCGCTGATTACCAAAGTCTAAGAAGGAAGAGAGGCCCCACTTGGGAGCCTTCGGGAGAATTCGTTTGAGAGAATCTTCGTGAGTTCGTTAGAAACGGTAAACACAACGAGGTAGAATCGATCTCTGGCTAAGAGCACTTTCGCTGGTACGAATTCACCATCCCTGCGTTCAGGCGCGTGTGCCCATGCAAACTACGCAAACTACGAAGGGCTCTTTTCATGGTATTGACTTGGCTAAGATCTAGACGGCGCCGCAAGTGGCTGGACCAGCCATTTCCGGCGGCCTGGGAGCAGATCCTCTCTAGGAACGTGGCGCACTATGGAAACCTAAACGCACAAGAAAAGTCTCAAGTCCGAGATTTCATCAAGATCTTCGTCGAAGAAAAACACTGGGAAGGTTGTGGCGGGCTCGAAATGACCGACGAAATCAAGGTGACCATATCCGGGCAAGCCGGGTTGATGGTGCTCGGGCTTTCGCATCAGTACTTTCGCAATATTTTGTCGATACTGGTGTACCCCTCAACGATCATTACGCCGGAAAGACCCGACGCGATCTTTGAAGTGTCTGGAGTCGTCAAGAGAACGCGGGTTCCAATTCTTGGCGAAGCACAACTGCGGGGCCCAGTTTTGCTTGTTTGGGACGCCGTGAAAAAGAACGCGCGCCACCCCCACCGGGGACACGATGTTGTCTACCACGAGTTCGCCCACAAGCTCGACATGCTAGACGGATCGGCAGATGGCACGCCGCCGCTCGAGAGTCGCGAAGCGCTCGCTCGTTGGGCTGAAATCTGTCAGAGAGTTTTTGACAGGCTACAGAAGCAGGTCACCGAGGGGAAAAAAACATTCCTCGACGAGTATGGTGCCACTAACGAAGCAGAGTTCTTTGCCGTGGCTACCGAACAATTTTTCAACCGCCCTGATGTGATGTTTAAGCACGAAAGAGAACTCTACGAACTGCTTCGTGATTTTTATCAGCAGGACACCCTCGCGCGCTTGTCAACCCACCATTGATGAGTTGACATACGACGCTGGCGTTCAAAGAACGATCGAAGAGCTACTCGGGGATGTGAATGCTATGTCCATCCACCTCGATACCATCAGCTCCCGTTGAGTCAGATTTCATGTTGTTTATGATTCCTCGAGCGTTCTCAACTTCTTCGGCAGTGCCATGAGCAACAAGCAAAAACTTGTCAGCTTTTAGTGATTGCTCATACCGAACGATACTGTCTTTCGGAATGCCGATGCTCATAAAGGCACCACCAACCACGCCCATTCCACCCACAAGAGCCGCCCCTTCAAGAGCGCCAACGATCCAACCAACCAATGGCCCGCCAACGACGATGGGACCTATTCCCGGGACCATGAAGAACGCTGAGCCGACCAGAAATCCCCAGAGACCGCCCCAAAACGCGCCGTGCTTGCCCCAGGTTTTCATTCGGTCACCGGTGTTGTAGTACCCGACAACGTCCTCCTCGGTGTGGTAGCCCTTGCCAATTATGGAAAGGTGTTTCATCGCAAAGCCCGCGTTCCCAAGCTCCTTGACTGCCAGTTCGGCCTGCGAGTGTGTCGGGAATGTTGCGACCAGCGCGCTATCATGAACTGTTGACATCGTATTTTTCCTATCTGTAGTGGTCACAATCAGTGACGTTCGATGTGGTGGAGGCGGCGCCGGAATTTTCTCGGCACGTCCCGCTTGATGTATGGAATCGAATGGTCGTCTCAGTGGTGCTTGCCGCTTCTACTGCAAACGCCAATTCTGGCTACAACAGCAGAGCAGCAATCACCACGCGAGCGGAAGTATTCCGTGGGTTACTTCTTGCGCTCTCGCTTCGTTGGCTCAAGAGAGTGAATCATTGCAAACAGCTTCGCATTGAGCGCCGCCAATGCAATTTCGGCTTTCTCCGTCTCACCAGCACCAATCGCGCTCTTGGCATCGTTGGCGGCTTTGAGCAATGCGCCAACATCCACGGTGGTATTCGCAGTGTCTAGATCCTTCGCCCGAGTCAGAGCTGCGATCGCTGTATCGAGCTTTTGCTGAGAGGCTGTCTTGTCTCCCATGAGCGTGTACTCAAACGCTGCGAGCTCGGTTTGCCCATGCGCTTCGACAAGAGTGCGTTCGAGCACCTTTGACTCTTCAAGCGTCGACATCCGCGTCCAAATTCCGACAAGACCAAAGCCCTGCCTTTCAAGCCTTGTCATCATTGCGTCGGCCTTAGCCTTGTCCCCTTCTGCCTTGAGCTTCGCAATTGCCGCCGAGATGGCTGTCGCCTCCTTGTTGAGGAAGCCCTCCAGCTTATGCTCCCCGGTAGTCAGCTTCGCAATCAATCCCTGCGCAGCTTCCAAGTGCTGGTTCCGCTTCTTGGCGTCGCCCTTCTTGTGGGCCTTCTTCGCCTCAGCCAAGTGTCGGCTCAGTTGGGTTACAGGGAAGTCAATGAACTCGTCGCGTACAACGACAAGGTTGTCCTCTACCGCCTTGAGTTCAACATCAACGTCATCGAGGTCTGCATAGAAAAGCTTGGCAACCGCTGCGTACAAGTGTTGGGATGCGGGCAGGATTGGCAGGAAGACTGAGGTGCGCCCGACAGTCACATCGAGTACTTCAAGCTCGCCTTTGGCCTCCTTAGCGTTCTTCTTCTTCGCATGCCCTTTGGCATTTTTGACTCGCTTCTTGGCCGACTCCTTCTGTGCAGCAGAGAAGTCTTCCTGCACATCAATCTCTTCTTCAAGACGAACGAGATCTTGGGGGATTACTTCGTCAACTTCGAAAACCAGCTGGTTGCGAGTGCTCCAAATCTGATCGCGAACATGAATCTCTGGAACTAGCGCACGCGCTTTCGCGAGCTCCATACCTGCGCTGATCGTAGCCTCTTTCGCCGCAGCCTTGTCCTTTGCTGCAATCGCCTTGCGGGCCGTTCGCACAAACTCGAGGGCACGTTGGGAAGCCTCAACGAGCTCTTTCTCGCCTTCCTCGGTGAGCGACTCGGTCGTCGTCGTCGTCGTCTCAGTTTCGACGGTCTTCGTTGCCGCCTCCGTCGCAGGCGCTTGGATGGTATCCGCTGGGGGCTTGTCTGTCTTCTTCTCGGCGTTACAGCCTGCGATAGCGACAGTTGCTACGACGACACTCACTAGTTTTGCACGTTCTCTCATCAGTCTCTCCTCGTTCGTCTGGTTTGTGTTCTTGATGTTCGATCTGGCGGGTGTATGCGCCTTCTCCTGGTAACAATCCACGCTGGTGGAGCGCGTCACATGGCAGCACCTGCCAGAACCGCTAACGTATGCATCAAGGGGAACAAGTACACCTTTGAAGAAGATTCTGACAATAATGTCATGATTGGGCATGTTCATTCGCAACGGCGTACGAAGCTCCTCCGGGTGAATGAAATATGAATCTCGCTCGGGTTTTGGGCAGTTCGAAGACCCGCATGGCATCATCGCGGCCGGTATTGAAGACACGAATACGCTACGCTGTTGCGGTGCGACTGCTAGTCATTGAAGACGATCAGAAACTCAGTGACTACCTTGCAGACCGGTTGCGCGCAGAGGGATATAGCGTGGAGTTCCAAGCGCGCGGAGCTGATGGTCTTGCTCGGATCTTGACCGGAGACTTCGCAGTCGCGATTCTCGATTTGAGTCTTCCCGATCTCGATGGAATTCCTCTCATCAAAGCGGTTCGTGCCGCCCATAACACGACACCGATTCTTGTCTTGACTGCACGCACTACCGTTGGAGACCGCGTTGTTGGGCTTGATGCTGGTGCCGATGACTATCTAGCGAAGCCATTCTCCTTTGCTGAGCTTACAGCTCGTTTGCGTGCTTTAACTCGCCGCCCACATGGCTCGGAGCACTCCAATTCCAGTCTACAATACGCTGATTTAGCGCTTGATTTGCTGACGCGAAGGGCAACCCGCGGCGGTGTCGAACTAGATCTCAACCCGAAAGAATTTTCACTCCTCGCTTGCTTGATACTCAACGCTGAGAGGGTGCTCGGACGAGCAACGCTTCTTGAGACCGTATGGGGCTACAAATTCGACCCGCAAACCAACGTTGTCGAAAAACTCGTCTCGAGACTTCGCAAGAAGATCGACACCGGAAACGAGCAACTCATTCACACTCTTCGAGGCGAAGGGTATGTCCTGCGCAAGTAGGCCTCTATGGTAGCTCTGTCACTCACTCGGGCGGCCGTTGTAGTGTTGGCCCGAAGAAGATCTAACGAGTTGTTCTGAGTGAATAAAGCGCGGTTCTTCGCTCGTCTTCAAGCTCTCCGGGCGCGAGCGACGTCGGAGACTACACGGCTGTTTCTCTCGGGACCTGCGCACGTGTACCGTCGCCAGCGGCGAAGCGAAGCGGAAGACGAAGCGTGAATGTCGATCCGCGATCCACCTGACTGTCGACGGCCACAGTTCCATGATGAGCCTCCACAACGGCTTTTACGAAACTGAGCCCTAGCCCCAACCCTTGGCGAGTGCGACTCGCATCTGCCCGGTACAGGCGCTCCCAGATTCGCGGCAAGTCCGCTTCCTCGATTCCGCCTCCGTCGTCGACCACCTCAATCACCCCAACGTCGTTATCACGCCAAACGGCAATCTTCACCTGCCCACCGGTATCCGAGTATTTGATTGCGTTATCAACGAGGTTAGTGACGGCCTGCATGATCCGAGTTGGATCAACATGCGCAACGACCGGCTCTCCCTCTTGGAGTGCGAGCCCGATGCCTTGTTCCTCGGCAACATGTTCATACATGTCGACCGCATCGCTACAAAGCCCCCGCAAATCGACATCTCTGTGCTCAAGGCGCATCACGCCGGTTTCTGCTTCCGAGATATCCATGAGCGTTTGCAGCATCACCAACACCCGATCGGTTTCCTCGACACAGTCGGCCAGCGCTTCCCGTTGTGCTGGCGCGTCACCGTCTTGATGCAGTGCCAGTTCGGCACCACTGCGCAGCCTGGTAAGAGGAGTTCGCAAGTCATGCGCTACATTGTCGAGGGCCGCTCGCATCCCGAGTACCAAGCGCTGATTCTTGCTGAGCACCTGATTGAAAACTTCAGAGAGCTCGTCGAGTTCATCGCCTGCCCCTGCAATCGGCATTCGCGCTGACAATTCACCACTAGCCACCAACTCTCGGGACGTGTTGGTAAGGACGCGAATCGGCGCGAGGGCACGGCGCGTTAACCAGACGCCCCCAATCAATCCCAGCACAGCAGCAACCGCTAAGAGCGTCGCGACGCCCTCTTCTACGCGACGTACCAGCGCAAGGCGAGGCCTGTCGTCGATGCCAACTTGAAGCCACATCGTAGAGTCGATTCTTTCTTGTGTCATGCTCCAAGGATGCCCGGGCTTGAGCGCGCTAACTTGGGTCTTTCGGGTTAGCAATCGGTGCCGCGTGCCCGGCCGCAGGTCATTCGGTTGAAAGTCTGATTCTTTCACGCCGCCTCCGAATGCCAGTGTGCGATTGTCGTTGTCGACGATCCTCACGAATGAAAGAGACGTGAGCGCAGAAACTTCGGCGCCAATCTTGCCTGCCAACTCCTGGCGCGTCGCTCCCGACAGACGCTCTTGCTGACGCGTGATTTCGGCTCGCACCAAGACCTGCTGTTCTTCGCCAATCGCTCGAACCATAGACCAGCGAGCGCCAACGGCACCGAGGACCAGCACGAGGGCGAGGACAAGAAAATACCAGGCACCGATACGAACGCTGATGGCGCGCCACCAGCGCTTATTCTTCGCGGAGGACATAGCCCACCCCACGCACTGTGTGCAGTAGCTTTGTCGGCTCATCCCGATCAATTTTCGCGCGCAGTCGACAAACCAATACGTCGACCACATTGGTCTGCGGGTCGAAGTTGTATTCCCACACCCGCTCTAAGATCATGGTCTTGGTCAAGACCCGCTCGGGCGAGCGCATGAAATACTCGAGTAAGGCGAACTCCTTGGGCTGCAAATCAATCTGCCGTTCGCCGCGTCGTGCCCGCCGACTGAGCAGATTTAGGTGCAGCTCTTTGTAGTGCAACTCTGTCACCGCCGTCGGCGAGTCATCGGCACGGCGCAGTAGCGCTTCGATGCGTGCAACAACCTCAACAAATGAAAACGGCTTGGTCAGATAATCATCCGCACCGGCATACAGGCCCGCCACTCGATCGCTCACATCACTTTTGGCACTGAGCACCAAAATGGGGATGCGAATTTGCCGAGCTCGTGTCTTGGAAATGACCTCGCGGCCCGGTAGGCCGGGCAGCATCATGTCGACGATCGCTACGTCGTGACCGCCGGCCAAGAGGCGACCGAGCCCGGCCTGGCCATCTTGTTCCCAATCAACCGTATGGCCCTCCTGGCGCAACCCTTTTTGTAGGTACGCGCCAATCTTGTCATCGTCCTCAATCAGAAGAATCTGCGCCACGGCTTGATCAAACCACTATTGTGGGGCAATTCAAACCACTCAGCTGCAGATCCGATCGTCGCTGAGCCCGGCAACGTCCCCTCCCCGAACCCAGCCTCGATCCCCCGCACTCGTCTTGACGTAGCGGTAGTCACCACGGGACTTTTCAATGTGAATGACTTCACCGACGGGTAGCGAGAAGATCGTTTCCGCATCCGAGAAGGGGGCTTGCTTCGCCACTGCTCCATCGACAATAACCATGGAACCCTTGAGTTCTTCAGCCGACTGATGCCATCCGGTAAAGGCCACGCTAGCCCCGAAAACCCCCACGACCGCGAGCGAGCGCCCAAGGCGGCGATACGTTCCAAATCCCATCAGCAAACTCGCCAGTGAGGCCACAATGGTGGCACTCACTCCTGCGAGGGCCCATTCCCTCGGGCTCAAGAACGTCGCGGCGCGCCTGTACCAAGTGGAACGAGGGGCCGCGATGCCCGCTTGCTCATTTGCCGCGCGCAGAGCCGAGCGAATGGTTTTATCCCTTGGCGCTAAGACGCTCGCACGGCGCAGGTTCAATAGCGCTGGCCCAACGGCATCTGCTTCGAGTTGTGCGCTGCCCAACGCGAGTAGGCTTGCTGGTGAAAACCCCTGCGCTGTGAGTGGACACCCCTGGGAGTCCGCCAGGGTCGTCTCCGTCGATGTTTGGCTCGCTTGGTCCACCGAAGTAGATGCCTCGGAACTTGCAAAGGCAATCGACTGCGCCCCGACAAGAATGGACAGAATAACTAGTAGATGTTTCATGATGACGCCTTTGCGGTTGGAAGATTTGGAGAAGTATCACTAGAAGACTTTGGCAGAGAGCGAAACTCTTCCTGGAAGTTCTTCATCCACTGTTCTAGATCTAAGTCGCCAAGGGCAACGTGGCAATATTCGACCTGATCGGCCAAGCGAAATACCTCGAGAACTCTCGGAGTCGCAGAAGGCCATTTCTCAACAATTTCGTTTTCAGTAACACTCTCCGGGTTGACATTCCACGCTGCCCCGAGACGCTGCTGAATGGCACGGCGAGCATTTGTAAAGAACGCCTGACTATCGGCTCCCCGCATGGCTCGCTTCATCTCCCGTCGGTGCTGCCAGACCTGATACTGCGCCGTCAAGCGCCCTTTTGCCCCATGCACGGCCTTCGAGCGATGGAGGTACCATCCAAGATGCGTAAGAACGGCTGCACCAAGCGCTGCTAGCGCAAGCCACAGCCACCACACCGGTACACCTCCATGCGCAAGCGAGGCCACGTTTGAGCTAGAGCTTGATGGTGAGCTGGGAATCTGAGAGGACGGCCCCGGCTCTTGCACGCCTCCGGCCATCCCGGCTCCCTTGGCCACATTGACGACGATTGGCTCTGCGCTCTTGGAAACATATTCTTCTGTTTCGGGATCGAAGTAGGTGAGAGAAATCGCTGGGAGCGACACTTCACCAGGGCTGCGAGGAACGATTGACTGAGAGAATGTCTTAGTCCCCTTAAACCCCGTCTTCCCATTCGGCGCAAACGAACTCGAGGCAGAATAGGCCTTCCAATCCGGCGAATCGGCAAGGCTCACTTCCGAGAGCCCTGCGAAATTCCCTTTCCCCGAGACCGTCACGTCCAGGGTCGCAGGCTCGCCGGTCGTGAGCTCACTCGGGGAAACTTTGGCGCGAAGTTCAAACGTCCCCACCGCACCACGGAAGTCGTCCGGGCGGCCATCGACCGGAAGGGCAGCAACCTCTGTGACGCCCCCGCGAGCCACGAGATTGAGGTTCTTTGTCACAATGCGACCACCACCGCTCAGTCCCCCTTGAAAGAACGGGTCATCAAAGAACGGATCGTTGAACATGGAAGAACCAAAGAAATTGCTGGCAAATGGATCGTCAGCCAACATCTGTTCCATCAGCGATTGGCGTCTGGATGACGGGCGCGGCTGCGAGCGCACCTCTTGATACTGCACCGTTGCCGGAAGCGTGACACTGAGCTTGTGTGAGCCTGACTTGATCGCGGTCAGCAAGCCTCGCCAAGTGACTTCTAAAAACTCTTGGCCCTTGATGGTCTTTCTCTTCTGAGACGGTTCGGTATCAAGTCCCGAGATCGTGAACGCATCCGTATTCATTTCCGGCATGCCTGTCAGCGTCACTCCCGTCCCCGCGCGAAAGTATCCACGCACGGTAATCGGTATCGATTGTCCCGCAAACAGTTTCTTGTCCGGAATCCGCAGACGCAGAAACGCAATGTCGGAGTTCTTGAGCTTCTGTGTCGGAGCGGCTGTTGGCGCTTGGGTGCCAAAGGCAGGCGCTCTGGGGGGCGTTTGCGAAGCGGACTGGTTGTCGACAGTGAGCGACACCGGGTTCACAGGGGCGCTATCGACCGACATTCCATCGATCGTAAACGTCCCCTCACGATTCGGAATAACTCTGTATTGAAACGTGGTGCTAGCACTCATCGCCCCATTTACGATGCTCATGCGGCTCGACCGGCCGCTCCCTTCGATTTGCAAGCCGGGAATGCGAGGCACAGACGGCTCTGCACTGCCCTGATTGGGGCTGGCCCCATCGACGGTGATTTCGAGGCGTGCGGTTTCGCCAACAGATACGGTAGTTGGCGAAATCCGGGCGCGGATGGTGTCGGCCCGCACGCTTCCAACGCCAATGATGACAAGGGTGAGGAGTGCGGTCAGCGACGATAGATAGTGTCTTTTGCTACTCATCATGATTACCAATTCTTTCTAGCGTTGTCGTTCAGACGCTGCTGCTTGCTGCGAGTTCCATAGGCGAAAGGAAGCCGCCGCAAGTCCCCTTCGAGTGAATTGAGAAGTTGAGCTGCTTCCGCTCGGCTCAGTCCTCCAGCGGTTGCGGCGCGACCTGGCTGGGCTCCTTGCATTCCGGGCGGCGTTTCGGGGGAGCCGACTCCGCCGTTGCCCTTCGTATCCTTCGGATCCGGCTGCGGCGTTTCACCCTGCTTGGGCTGCGCAGGAGTTTCCCCATCTTTGGGTTGCTCGTCGGCCTTCGTCGGGGCCTGGCCCGATTTCGAGTCTTGTTGATCCTTCTGGTCTCCCTGGCCCGATTTCGAGTCCTTCTGGTCCCCCTGGCCCGATTTCGAGTCCTGTTGTTCCTTCTGGTCCCCCTGGCCCGATTTCGAGTCCTGTTGTTCCTTCTGATCGCCTTCACCAGACTCAGACTTTTTCTCACTCTCCTTCTGCTGTTTCTCCTCGTCCTGTTGTTTCTCTAGCTCAGCGAGTTTTTTTGCGACGAGGTCGCGATTGAACTTGGCATCTCCATCATCCGGGTCCAGCGCAAGAGCGGCATCGTATGCTTTGAGTGCCGCCTTCCAAAGAGCGACAGTTTGCTCTACCTGAGATTCGCGGGAACGTTCTCCCAATCGATACCGAGTATTCCCAAGGTTGTAGTATGCCGATTGCTGCAAACGCACATCCGAAGTATCGAGTGCTCGGCTAAACCCATCGTCCGCGTCCTTATAAGAACCGGCGCGATACTGCTCGGTCGCCGCATTGTAGAGCGCGACAGAAGACTCACCTCTCGGCGACGCCCATACGTCGGTAGAGCCGCCTGCCACAATACACAGTGCGAGAGCTGCACCTGCGGCAGCAGTTCGAACCCGACGCTTAACAGCAGACCTCTGCGAACGACGCTCGCCAATGAGGAGTTCAAGAAGAAGTAGACAAACACCGAGCCCGAGAGGCCATTGAAACTGTTGGTGATACACCCTAGACATCCGCGATTGGACGGAAGACTTAGGAATCGTGGACATGCTATTGCGATACAAGACGTCAAGCCCTTGCCCGCTCTGTCCCAACGGCTGGTACGAACCTCCAGTAGCTTCGGCAATCGCGCGCAATCCAGCTTCATCAAGCCGAGAGCGTACAGGTTGCCCCTGCTCGTCACGAAGGAGCGAGGTTCGGCCCTTCGCGTCGTGAATCGGAATGAGCTCACCGCTTGCGGTCCCGATTCCCACCGTATAAATCACCATGCCACGTTCTGTGGCCTTCTTCGCGGCAGCCATCGCCGCGCCCTCTAGGTCTTCTCCATCGCTCAGAATAACTAGGATCTTCCTGTTGTTCTCTCCGCTCTTAAATGCGTCCTCCGCAGCGCGAATCGCCGCTGCCACGTCCGTCCCTCCGACAGGAATCACATCGGTATCAAGCGCTGCCAATGACATGGCAAAGACATCGCGGTCCAGCGTGAGTGGCGTTTGCAAGAACGCGTCTCCGGCAAAAGCAATCAGCCCAAACCGATCTCCAGGCACACGCTCTGCGAGATCTTCAACGGCAAGCTTGGCTCTGGCAAGCCGATTTGGGCGGATGTCCTCGGCGAGCATGCTCCTCGAGGTATCGACAGCAAACATCAAATCGATGCCCTCTTGTTTAGCCTCCTGCCAGTGATACCCCCAAAGAGGCTGGGCGAGCGCAATGAAGATGGAGGCAGTGCCGAGAATCAAGAACAGGGCCTTAATCCACCTGCGTCCGTAGGAAAGCGAGGGAATGGTGTGCCCTGCTTCCCTGTCGCCGACGAATCGACGTAGATTGCGCATTCTCCGCTTCCAAGACCAGAACATGAGAAGGGCCAGCGATACACATGTTGCAGCGCCGATGTAGAGCCATATGGGATGAACAAATGTCATGAGATTCTCCTAGGGAATTCTCCGGCGTACGCCGAAGCTGGTAAGCAACTCAAGCCCGAGCAGTGCTAGGCCTGGAAACGCGGCCCAGGAAAATCGCTCGCTATAGCTTTGCAGTCGCTCTACGGTTCGAGTGGTTTTTTCCATGGCATCAATTTCCTGATAGATGGCGGCCAACGACTCTGCGTCGGTCGCTCTGAAGAACGTGCCGTTGGTTGTCTCTGCGATAGCTTTCAAGGTCGTTTCGTCAACCTCGACGTCGGCCATGACAATGCGTCGTCGGCCATCGTTACCAACGACCGGCATCGGTGCCTTGCCTTGGCGCCCGACTCCAATTGTGTAGACTTTGATGCCTTCCGCCGCAGCGGCTTGGGCAGCAAGGACTGGCTGCACCTTGCCAGCGTTGTTGACGCCATCGGTTAGCAGAATCACAATCTTCGACTTAGCGTTGGTGTCGTCGCGCAAGCGATTGACGCTGGCGGCGAGGGCCGACCCAATGGCCGTACCATCTTCCACCATGCCGGTCGTAAGGCGACCAAGATTGCCCTGCAGCCAATCGTGATCGAGCGTGAGAGGACTAACGAGGTAGGGAGCGCCAGCAAAGGCGACCAATCCAATTCGATCGTTGGGTCTCTCATCAATAAACGTTTGAACCACACCTCTAACGGTGTCGATTCGGTTGGAGGGCTCTCCTTCGTGTTGCATGTCGAGCGCCTCCATAGAAGTCGAGACGTCGACGGCAAGCACCATGTCGATTCCACTGGCATGAACCTGTGTATGCTCTTGCCCAAACTGAGGGCGCGCTAGCGCCACAATGAAGGCAGCAACGGCGAGGTATCGCAGTGTCACAATGAGTCCCCCCACTCGACTGCGAGTGGCTTTGGCAACAACTGCTGCGACCTCTGTGCTCGGGTATAGGAGTGCCGCTTTACGACCTCGCCGCCCACGCAAGAGCATGAAGATCGGCAGGACGGCGAGTAGCCACAGCAATGTAGGATTATGAAAAGTCATTAGGTCGTTCCTTCTGCGTTTCTGCGCCCTGAGAACCGACCTAGGAGGGGTCGCCGGCCGTTTGTTTTGGCTTGTTCCTGCAGGTCGGTTTGTGTGCTGCTGATAAATTGATGCGCGCGCTCTAGGAGTTGCGTCATCAGTTCCATTGACATCTGACGCCCCGCAAATTTGGCCACGTCACAGTGGACTAAGAAGCCCTGTAGTTCGCCTTTGTGCGGTGCAAGTGCAGGAACCTCATCGGCCCGTCTTGCAAGTTCCGCTAAGAACTCATCTGTCGTTTCTCGCGTCACCGGAAGATGAAAGACCGATTCGATGTAAGAGCGGACACACTCGGAAACTTCGTCACAGAAGACGCTGCTATGCCCCGCTGCCATGGACGCACGCGCGTGCTCTAGACGCTCGTTTGCGAGTCGGTAGGGCGATATCTCGCGGGCTCGATACCAACGCCATAGCTTCCAGAACACAATCAGCACTCCGGCCACGGCAAGACTGGCATACAAGTACGAATCCCACGAAGAGCTCGGTGGCACCGCGATAGGGCCGCGAATGTCGCGGATGTCGGTCTCGGCGGGCGCTGCGGCGACGGCTGAGTAGAGCGGCACAAGCACAGCGACTGAGCCGGTGGCTGCCGAGAGAAACGGCTTCGCTAGGTGTTTCATGACAATCGTCCTTTCGGTCCGGCAAAGAAGCGCATGAGAGACGGCACATACTCTTTCGCCACGTCAATGTTGATGACGCCGGCACCTGACGAGTACAGCCGCTTGCGGAGCTCGTCATGGCGCGCCATCGCGGTGTCTCGAAAGAGCCGGCGCACTTTCTTGCGTGAGGTATCAAGCTCCACAACCTCTCCAGTCTCGGCATCTTCCATCGTAATGACGCCAACATCAGGGAGCTGTAGCTCGTGTGGATCGTGGAGCCAGACTGCCGTTAGGTCATGGCGATGGCCGGTAAGCTCGAGCGCGTGGGTAAGGGATGCACCAGCCTCCTTTCCACCATGGGTATGAAAATCAGAAATCACGAACACGGCAGTTCGGTGATGCGTGATGGTGTTGATAAAATCCAGGGCGCCTGCGATGTCCGTGCCTCCATGTTGCGGCTGCGTGCCGAGAATTTCGTAGACGAGTCGCAACACATGCCCATGTCCACTTCGCGGCGGAATGAATCGTTCCACTCGATCTGAGAAAAGTACCAACCCAACCTTGTCGCGACTTTGCATAGCTGCAAGGGCCAGCACACTGGCTATTTCTGCTGCCAGCTCACGTTTACTGGTTTCGCCAGATCCAAAGTCGCCAGAGGCACTAATATCCACTGCCAACAGAATTGTGAGTTCTCGCTCTTCGAGAAACTTCTTGATAAAGGGGCGGCCGGATCGAGCCGTTACGTTCCAGTCGATGGCGCGAACGTCATCTCCAGGGGCGTATTCTCGGACTTCGTCAAAGTCCATGCCACGCCCGCGAAAGACCGATCGATAGCCCCCGGCGAGCTGTTCTTCAACGGCTTTGCGAGTTCGCAATTCGATCTTCCGTGCTTTCTCAAGAACGTTGGTAAGAGGTGGATTGGGTTGCATGATTTTGCTCCGTAGATGTGGGCTGGGCGACGGTGACGATTCCGACCAAGACGTTAGGGAATCGCAACTTGCCCGAGGATGGTCGTTATGACCTGATCGGTTCCGATGCGCTGTGCCTCAGCCTCGTACGTAACGGCGACTCGATGGCGCAGAATGCTTGGCGCGAGAGCCTTGACGTCCTGCGGGGTAACGTAGCCTCGTCCTCCGAGATAGGCCTTGGCCTTGGATGCGAGAGCCAGAGCAATCGTGGCTCGAGGAGAAGCCCCGTAGCGAATCAGAGGCGACAACTCCATGCCGTACTTCTCCGGGTTGCGAGTCGCATCGACGAGCGAGAGGATGTACCGCTTCACGCGATCATCAATATAGATCTGGTCCACGACGTGCCGTGAGGCTTCAATTTGCTGCAAGCTCACGACGGGGCGCACACGAAGGTCGGGAGCAGTCGTTGCCATGGAATCGAGAATCTGATGTTCCTCTTCCATGCTCGGGTAGTCCACAACAAGCTTGAGCATGAAGCGATCGAGCTGGGCCTCAGGAAGTGGGTATGTTCCCTCTTGCTCTACGGGGTTTTGCGTGGCCATCACTAAGAACGGTTCTGGCAAATGATGTGTCGTGTCTCCCAGGGTTACTTGCCGCTCTTGCATCGCCTCGAGAAGTGAGCTTTGCACCTTGGCAGGAGCTCGATTGATCTCATCAGCCAGTACAAAGTTGGCGAACACAGGCCCGTGCTTGGTTTCGAAATTCGCCTCTCGGGGGTTGTAGATCAGTGTGCCGACGACATCCGCCGGAAGCATGTCGGGGGTAAATTGAATGCGAGAGAACTCTGCATCGACAGCGCTCGCGAGGGTCTTGAGAGCGAGGGTCTTGGCGAGTCCCGGGACGCCCTCGAGCAGAACGTGGCCGTTACTTAAGAGAGCGACCAGGAGGCCATCGACCAACTCGGTCTGGCCCACGAGGACGCGCGAAATTTCCTCCCGCAGAGCCCCTACCCATGCGGCTGTCCTCTGAAACTCGTTCGGGGGCGGTGGATCTAGGGGGGCGGGACTGCGAAACGTATTGGCGGTTGTGTTGGCTTGCATCGTCTGTTGCTCCTTATGGGCCGTCATGGCCCTACGAAGAACAGCTTGGTCCCCCAACACTGCAGGACGATTACCGCAACATTACATCCTTGTAATGTTGCACCGTCCCGCCGCCCACACCGCCCAGACCGAGGAGCCGCACCGCCCCGACCGAGGAGCATTTCGACACACACCGCTCCTCGCGACACCGCCCCGACCGCCCCGACCGAGGAGCCCACCGCCCCGACCGAGGCCCACCACCCCGACCGAGGAGCATTTCGACGCAACCACGCCGCACGTTTCTCGATACGTGGACACCGCCCCGACCGAGGA
>JANTGM010000103.1 GCA_024762925.1 Kofleriaceae bacterium
CGACGGGAGCTCGTTCTTTGACAAGGCGCGAAGGACGACCTTGCTGGGGCAAAGAAGGATCTGAGCAACGATGAGCCGAAGGCGTTCAAAGGGCGAAAAGCCGAGCCAGGGCGTTCTATGCCTCTGGATCCCACACAAGTGCGCGATTCATGAATATCGAACGCGCTCACTGGTCTTCTCGCCTGCTGGAGAGACTGGCTCTGCCAGTCTTCTTCGTTGTTGCCAGCAAACTCCCTCTTCCCGCCTCGCCAGAAAACGAGCTGACTTCGCGCTCACGAATCAATGTCCATGGATCGCGCACTAGCGTCCTGGACGCAGGTCCCTTAGATTCGTCGTATGGGCCAACGACGTTTCTTTCTGCGTGGTGCCACGTTGTGCATCATCGTGGCACTGGCGGCGTTTCCCCAAGTGTCCACGGCACAGAAGCCGAGCGAGCTCACACTTGCCGAAGTCATGTCGATGGCACTTGCACAAGGACGCGCGACCGAAGCGCGGGCCAAGGTCTTGGCGGCCAATGCACGGCTTCAGGAAGCTCGAGGCGCCGCGTTCCCCAAAGCATCCGTGATGTCATTCGTGGGACCAAGCCCCAGCATTCAGTGCCTCGACGCCAACTGCACTCGCACCAATAACACCAACGTAAACCTCGATCTCGATGGCGTATTTGGGGGCATCCAACTGTCGGTTGTTCAACCTCTCTACACCTTTGGCAAGATCGATCGAGCAAAGCGCGCAGCAAGGAGCGCCAAAGCGGCACAGCAGCATCTTGCTGGCGCAAAGGATGGCGACATCGTCATCGAGTGCGCACGAGCGTATTACGGTCTCAAGCTCGGTCGTGACCTGGTGTGGATGTTGGAGGACGGCCAAGAGCAGGTGCAGAGTGCTCTGGAGAGCATTCGCACAAAGCTCGAGGAGGGCAATGACGAGGTCACGCTCCAAGACCGTCTGCGGTTGGAAACCTTCGCAGCCGAACTCGCCGTACGCCTAGCGGATGCAAGGCTTGTTGAGGGCACCGCATTGGCCGCGGTTCGTGCTCTAGTGCTCGACGCAAACGCCGATGTTGACAAGGCTCCGATCGAAGCCGCTGGCTTTGAAGCCAGCGCGACTCGAGATGTGCTGCGCAGTCCTGAGGTGCTTGCCGCTGATGCCGCCATTCGCGGAGCTCGCTTGTTTGAGCAGTATCGCCGTGCCCAATACTGGCCTGATGTGGCGCTTGTCGCTGGTTTGAACCTCGCTCGGGCCCAAGGCGCTCAAGACCCTCCAACGGTCTACGCCAACGATCCCTTCAACCAAACAACGGCACAGCTCGGCCTGGTGCTGCGCTGGTCAGTCGATCCCATGACACAGCGGGCATTGGTGAAGCAGGCCAGGGCACAGACCTTGGGATTTGAGGCGACCCGAGATGCTGCCCGCAGCAAGTTTGAGTTTGAGGATGCCCAGGCGAAGGTCGCGCTCAAGCAGGCAGAGGCAAAGCTCTCCGCAGCACAGTCTGGCGAGAAGGCTGCAAAAGGCTGGCTCGCTTCGGTACTACAGGCCGAAGCGATCGGCACCATGGAATCAAAAGACTTGGTGGATGCCTACATTGCGTTCTTCACCATGAAGAGCCACTGGCTAAAGGCAGTTTACGACTGGAATGTGGGTGTTATCGTCGCTCGCAAAGCTCGGGGTGAATATGCTGCCCTTGGCGCTCGTCCATCTCCGCAGAGGTTTCCATGATCAGCACCGCTACGATAGTCCGACTCACCCTTTCTCTGGTCTTGGGCATGAGCCTTTGGGCTCAAGAGGTCTCTGCGAAGCCGGGCCCTGGCACCAACGTCGTGAAGTCGGCCAACGAGACCATTTCGACATTGCTTGCAAAGAAGGTCAAAGCGGGAAGTACTGAGGAAAGAGCCCTCAGCTCAAAAGTTACGGAGTCTGTCCGCGGCTTCTTGGATATTGATGCCCTTGGCAAGAGTGCGCTCGCAAAGCACTGGGATACGCTCAAGGCCTCTGAGCAGACCGAGTTTCTCTCGCTACTGCGATCGCTCATTGAGGCCAAGTACGTACAGGGGCTGCGAGCCAATCTGGACTATCAGGTGGCCTATCTTGGTGAAACGGAACAAGCGGGTGGAAAGCGCCTCGTGAAAACCGAGATCACCGCAACCCGTCGCGGTCGTCCCTATCGCATCGCTGTTGACTACCTCCTCGCTCGGAATGGCAAGCGACTGCAGGCCTTTGACGTCGTTACTGATGGGGTTGGCTTGGTCGAGAACTACCGGGCCCAGTTCAACAGCATCATCGCCAAGAAGGGGTTTGACGGCCTCTTGGCGCTGATGCGAAAGCGCCAAGAACGCCAAAAATAGCCTCCGCGCATTAAGCGCACGCAACTTGCACAGACATCGGGCCTCAACGTCGCCAAGACGGCCAAGTAATGGAAGGCACTACAACAGCTATGCTCAAGCTACCCCCATACCTCAACTGGGGCGGCCCGTGTGTTCAGAATTCACCAAGAGGGTGTTCAGATTTCAACAGTCGAGCGCCCGATCTCGCATTGTTTCCCCATGAAACCATTTGGAATCGCCGTAAACACACCATCAACAAGTGCTGGCTTCTCCATGCTTTGGGAGGTACAAGGCAGACGTTCTGCCTGACCCGACAACTGTCAGCGCGTTTTTCCCGTACGTATTCCTCATCTGTGCTGCATCTAATTTATAGCCAACAACAAAGGATCACTCCGTGAATCTCTTAGTTGTTATTGCCCCAGCCCTCGTCCTCAGCGGGCTTCACATCGCCGGCTTCTTTACCTACAGCGTGTTATGCGTCGCAGGAAACGCGCCGAAAGTCTCGGGTCTTGAGGGACGGCGGTTTTCCCTCGGCCGCCACTTCATGGTGTATTGGCATTGGGCGCTCTCACCAATTGAACGATTTCTCATAAAACGTCGCGTCTCGCCCAACACCATCACGCTCATCGCGATGGGCGTCTCCGTTGCTAGCGGTGTTTCCATCGCCTTTGGACACCTGGCGACCGGCGGCTGGCTCTACATTCTATCGGGAACATTGGACATCATCGATGGGCGCCTCGCTCGTGCAACGCAGCAGTCTTCCGCCGCGGGAGGCTTTCTCGACTCGGTTTCCGATCGCTGGGCGGAAGCAGCGGTCTTCATTGGCTTCGCTTGGCTCTTACGAGGATCCAACTGGTTCCTGGCTGTGATTATCGCACTCGCTGGATCCATGATGGTTAGCTACGTTCGCGCTGCTGGCGAAGTTCGCGGGACCGTTGTCGATGGCGGCTTCATGAAACGCCCCGAGCGGATTCTCGTGGTCTCCACTGGCACGCTGGTAGGGGCTGGGCTTGCCTCCATACCAAGCACGATGCACCTGGCTCCGACCGTTCTTGGTGGAGTGTTGGCCTTTGTTGGGGCTGGTTCGGTCGCCACAGCGATGGGACGTTGGTACCGCGGCTACATGAATCTCAAGAGCATGGACGAGCTTGCCAAGAATGATGTTGTGGCTTCTGACTCCACAAGCGGAGGGGCCACCAACGAACCCCGCACCAATGCCATGTCACCGTCTCTCTTGCGGCGTCCTGTGCCCAGCGCAATCCGTGTTGTGCCCGTACCCCCCGAGAGCAACAGCCCAAGCGCTTCCACACTCCCTTAGATTACCCCGGAGTGCTCTTGCATTGAGTGGCGCGAACGGAAACTATCGCGCTCGCCGTTGCATGCATGATGGCTAATAAACAACAAACTACAGGACCACAATGCCACTACAACCAAAACCGACCATCAAAGCTGCCCAAGGCAAGCTTGGCATCCTCTTGCCAGGTATGGGCGCTGTTGCAACGACTTTCATCGCTGGGGTGCACGCTGTGCGTCAGGGCATTGGAAAGCCCATCGGCTCTCTTTGCGAGATGGGTACCATTCGACTCGGTGCTCGCACTGACAACAACGTTCCGACCATTCGAGAGTACGTATCGCTTGCCGAACTCGATGACATTGTCTTTGGTGGCTGGGATCTCTTTAATGAGAACTGTTATGAGGCGGCCATTGAAGCCGGCGTACTCGAGAAGGAGCTTCTCGAAAGCCTTAAGGAGCCTCTCTCGGCAATCAAGCCGATGAAGGCTGTCTTCGACCAGAGCTATGTCAAGCGCCTCCGTGGCGAGCACGTCAAGACGGGTACCTCAAAGATGGACCTGGCCGAGCAGCTCATGGAAGACATGAAGAGCTTCCAAAAAGACAATGGTTGCGATCGCTTGGTGGTGGTTTGGTGTGCTTCCACTGAGGTGTATCGCGAACCGACTTCGGTGCACGCAACACTTGCGAATTTCGAGGAAGGTCTTCGCAATAGTGACGACGAAATCGCTCCATCACAGATCTACGCCTACGCTTGCTGCAAGCTTGGAGTTCCTTTCAATAATGGTGCGCCAAACCTCAGTGTAGACATTCCTGCTATCCAGGAACTCGCTCGCGAGACTCAAACACCAATTTCGGGAAAGGACTTCAAAACCGGGCAGACGCTCATGAAGACCATCTTGGCACCGGGCTTTAAGTCGAGACTGTTGGGCATCAATGGTTGGTTCTCAACGAACATTCTTGGCAATCGGGATGGCGAAGTCCTGGACGACCCTGGCTCGTTTAAAAGCAAAGAGGTCTCGAAGCTCAGCGTGCTCGACTCGGTGCTGCAACCTGAGAAATACCCCGATCTCTATAAGGACCTCTATCACAAGGTTCGCATCAACTACTATCCACCGCGCGGCGACAACAAAGAGGGCTGGGACAACATCGACATCTTTGGCTGGCTCGGCTACGAGATGCAGATCAAGGTTGATTTCCTCTGCCGCGACTCCATCCTGGCAGCGCCTCTGGTGTTGGACCTCGCACTATTCTCGGACTTCGCGAAGCGGGCTGGCATGCACGGCATCCAAGAGTGGCTCTCCTTCTACTACAAGAGCCCTATGACGCCAGAAGGGCTCTACCCAGAGCACGATCTGTTCATTCAGCTCGCCAAGCTCAAGAACACCCTGCGTTACACAGTTGGCGACGACCTGATTACGCACCTCGGTGCTGAGTACTACGAATAGTTCTTAGGGCTAGTTTGCTGGGCGCCACAGCCAATTGAGGACTGTGGCGTTTTGCGTTTCGGTAGCGCCCTAGAGGAACGGGGTGTTCCAGATATCCAGTTCTGCGGAGCCGACGATGACCTCACAACCGAGAGAGTTGCCGTGCCACCGCCTTGCCATATCGTGTCGAACGATCCTGTTCTTTCAAAGCACCGTAGTCTCATGAGCCGATCGGGTGTGCTGGGAAATCTGACTGAGGGGCTCAAAACGGCATCGAGACCCGTTGCAACCACCGATGGCGAAGACGGATTGTCGCCAAAGAGGTTGTCGATACCCATGGCATAAACGTGATGTTCCGGTTGGATTCTGCGCCATAGAGATTACATGAACACACGTGTTCCTACATCGAAATGGAGCACTGCGGCAATTCTCCATTGCGATGGGCTTTGAGCATTGCGATTGCAAGGTACCCTGCGGTTGGAGACTACCAATGAGCACTACTGACCACTACAAGAGCAACCTTCGCGACATCTTCTTCAACCTCTTTGAGGTGCAGGATATCGGCACATCAAGTCTGGGCAAGGGGCCCTTCACCGGTATGGATGAGGACTCGGTTCGTGAAGCCATTTCGGGCATGGATACGTTTGTGCGCGGCGAGCTCGCTCCGAGTTTTGCTGAGTCAGATCGAGTGCCCCTAACGCTGGACGGCGAGGGCAACGTGACCCTTCCGCCTGGTCTGCGCAAGAGCATCGATGCCTACTACCGCGATGATTGGGGCCAGCTCGATCTCCCCGAACACCTTGGTGGTTTTGGTGCTCCGCCTTCGGTGAGCTGGGCGGCGTTTGAACTCATTACTGGTGCGAATCCCTGTGTTGGGTTCTATCTGTTGGGAAACTTCTTGCCCAAGCTCATTGATGTCATTGGCACCGAGGAGCAAAAGAAACGCTACAACAAACCGATGCTCGAGAACCACTGGGGTGGCACCATGGCTCTCACGGAATCGGATGCTGGCAGCAACGTAGGCGTTGGTCGAAGCAAGGCCATTCACGTCGAGGGTGACGAGTACCATCTGGAGGGCAGCAAGATCTTCATCACCAATGGTGACTTTGATCAGCCCGAAAACATCGTGCACCTGGTACTCGCCCGCCCTGAAGGTGCTGGCCCAGGCACCAAGGGGCTATCCATGTTTCTCGTACCAAAGTTTTGGGTGGAGGCAGATGGTTCCCTTGGGGCACGCAACGGCGCGGTCGTAACCAATATCGAAAAGAAGATGGGCATCAAGGGGTCGGCAACCTGCGAGCTCACACTTGGAGCCGATGTGCCTTGTCGCGGGCTACTCGTCGGTGGAGTGCACGATGGCATCAAGCAAATGTTCAACGTCATCGAGTACGCCCGAATGGCCGTTGGGACCAAATCAATGGCGACCGTGTCTACCGCGTATCTAAACGCTCTCGCATACACCAAGGAGCGCGTTCAAGGGCCCGATCTCAAGCAGGCAACTGACAAGACCGCACCAAGCATCGAAGTCATTGGTCATCCGGATGTACGTCGCATGCTCATGACTCAGAAGTCGTATGCCGAAGGGATGCGCGCCTTGGTGATGTACACCGCATGGACACAAGACCAGGTCGCTATCGCAGGCGGTCCGCACTCAGACGAGGGCAAGGCACTTGAGAAGCGCAACGATCTGCTACTGCCGTTGGTCAAGGGCTACTGCTCTGACAAGGCATGGGATGTTCTATCGACATCCCTGCAGTGCTTTGGTGGCTCTGGATTTCTTCAGGACTACCCAATCGAGCAGTACATCCGCGACCAAAAGATCGATACGCTCTACGAGGGCACCACGCACATTCAGGCGCTTGACCTCTTCTTCCGAAAGATTGGGCGAGACCAGGGGGCGACGTTGCGAGCCCTAGTGGGCGAGATGCAAAAGACTGTGGAGAGTCTTGCCAACAACGAAGAGCTCGCGCTTGAACGCGATGCGCTGACGCGAGCTATGGGCGATGTTCAAGCGATTCTCATGACCATGATGGGCAAGCTGCCTGAGTCAATCTACCATGTTGGCTTTCAGGGCAACCGCATTCTCTGCGCTCTTGCTGAACTCACCATCGGATGGCGGCTGCTCGTGCAATCAAAGATTGCATCCGAAAAACTCGCAGGGGCTACAGGAACCGACGTTGCGTTCTACAAAGGCAAGATTGCATCGGCACGCTTCTTTGCTCGCCATGTGTTGCCAGGGCTGACGCTGACTCGAAAGCTTGTTGAGAACGCAGACCTCGAACTGATGGACTTGCCAAACGACGCCTTCTAGCCTGCGAGATCTGCGCTGTGGCCAGCGAGCGAAGAATCGAGTTTGATTGGTCAATGTCAATGCATCAGGCGCTTGGTGCATCGCAGGGACCAAAGTACGAATGTCCTAACGGGCGAAGTGCATCGTGCCGGCTTCTGGTGCAAGCCGATAGCAGTCTCAGTCCACAGCGCCAAGCGAAAAGGGGAAGCACCGAAGCTACGAGGAACCGGCATCTGGAACACCTTCGTCTCCATGAACGGATGAACCGTCAACTGCATCGCAGTTCCCCTCGGTCGTGTCGGACGTACCGTCGCCAGCAAACGAGACGTAGAGGGTACCCTTTACGACGGGGCTGGAAAGCACTTCTGGAGCCCAGCAACACACTCCGAATACTTCTGATGTTCCACATGTCGATCCATCCACGTCGTGGCACTCAACCAACAGCGGTTCTTCATGAAGATGGGAGCAAGCAGCCTCGAGCGAGGTGTAGTTGCCGTGCCAGATGCGACTCGTTTCTTCACCGTTCACCGAGAAGCTGATGCCCTCTGGTGCATTTGATGAGGGACGGATGTCGACTTCGATCAAGAAGGGGGCTGGTTTCGAATCCCGACAAGCCATTGTGGCGAATAGGGCCGCTACGAGGAGAATCCGCGTTGGTTGCCAGTTCGGCATACCACAGCCTAGCTCGCCTGGCAGGCAGGTGACAAGGACGCGGCATTACCTGCTCTATTTGTGTTTGAAATACACTAAGCTTCGCGTAATAGTTACACGAATTGGCTGCGAGAACGAATTCGCATCCAAAGGCATACCATGAGCAATCGCACCCCACCTAGTGTTCTCACCGAGCGCAAACCCACAAACCCCATCGCTATCGAAGTATTGGAGGTCTTGCAGCGCGGTGGGTACCGTTCTCCATCGGGCCGTGCGGTTTCTGTGGCAACAGAGCAGGCAGCGGCGGAGCAGGGAACGAAACTCTTCACGCCCGAGTTGCTTAGGAAGCTGCACGAAACACCTTCTGCGCCAACCCGCAAATCCCCATTCCACGTGGAGGTGATTAATGCAACCTCAGGCCGCAGCCCAGAGTGCCGCGCTTGATGGCCCGGTTGTTCTGCTCAACTTCGCATCTGCTCGCAATCCCGGCGGTGGTTTTTTGGGCGGAGCCAAAGCGCAGGAAGAAGACCTCTGTCGTTGCAGTGGGCTCTATGCCACGCTTCTCACACAGCCGGACTACTACCAAGTGCACCGCGCCAATAAGTCGCTTCTGTATACAGATCACATCATCTACTCACCGCGGGTACCGTTTTTTCGAGTGAGGTCGTCCGATGCGTTCTTAGAGGAGCCCTTTGTAGCCTCGGTCATCACCGCGCCAGCTCCAAACGCTGGCGCCATGCGGCGCAACGAGCCGCCCGCAGTCAATACACTGCCTGAGACGTTTCGACGCAGATGGCACAACATCCTTGCTGTTGCCAAGAATGAAGGACATACGTCATTGGTGTTGGGTGCGTGGGGGTGCGGTGCATTTCGTAATGATCCAAAACTCGTCGCATCTACTGCTCGCGAAGCACTCTCGCTTCCGAGTTTTTCTGATAGCTTTACGCGTGTCGTCTTTCCGGTTCCAGGTGCTACCCAATACAGCCGAGAAAACCTCGAGGCCTTTCAAGCGGTGTTTGATGCATCGAGCTAGGCGGCGGAACGTGGCACCGTAGCCCGCGAGTCTTTTTTTGCGATTCGCTGGACGTTATTCGACTCGAATGCTGCCACCGTGAACCTCTGGGACGAGTCGGCAGAACGCCGAGAATGAGCGCTGCGCTTCGCCGTCCGAGTTGGCGATTTTCTGAACGCGATCTGTGCGAGTTGTTCTAATAGGGCGCAGTTACGGAGCCCGTTGGTGAGACCGCTCGGACCAATCGCGGCACGGCGAGGGAAGTTTGAGAGTGCGGACTGAGTGGGTCACGGCGATCGCAACAAATCCCCAGGAGAGTATGCATCTCCGCTATTTTGTGGCACTCCCGACTTTGGGCGACGATGCATAAGAGTAACAATTGCGTCTCATGCCGCGATATGAGTTTTGTGATGAGAGGTCCAAGAAGTCTTGGGAAATCACGATTTCTGGAAGTGAGGTGACAGCTCATTGGGGCCGCATTGGCACCGAAGGCCAGTTCAAGACCAAGTCTCTTGACGACGAAGCTGCAGCCAACAAAGACTACGAGAAGCAAATCGCGGGGAAAGTGAAGAAGGGCTACCACTCAGCAGAGTTGCGGGCGATTGCGAAGGCAGAGTGGCCGAAGCTCGAGGATTTGGAAATCTGGCTTGGCAGCGATGAGTATGGCTGCGATTGCGACTACTCGGATGTAGAGCAGATTCTTGGACGCAGAGACCTTTCGCTCAAGCGCTTGGGAATCATGAACATGGAGTTTGGAGACGAGGTCTGTGCGGGGCTCGTCGACTCACCGATCTTGCCAGGGCTTGAGCATCTGGATCTCACGATGGGGATCATCGGCGAAGAAGGAGCTCGCTCGATTCTCGACAACAGAGAGATGTTCAGCCATCTAAAGACACTCAAAATCTCCGGATTCTGGACCAGCGAAATCGCCACTGAGCTTGAGGGGATTTGCAAAGGAGCAGTCATCAGGACACGCGGTCCTGCCGACGATGACTACCGCTACGTGGAGGTTAGTGAGTAGTACGCTTCTCTTCGACCTCGACAACACGCTTGTCGACCGCGATGCTGCCATGGAGGGCTTCGCGCGGCAGTGGTGCGTGAGCGAGGAGGTGCGCGCAACGCTCCTAGAGAGCGATGCCAGCGGCCAGGGCTGCCGTGCGAGCTTCGCGAAGCTCCTTGATGAGCATGTTCCTCGCAAAGGAGCCTGGACACCAGAGCGTGTTGCGATGTCCATCGCATGCCAGGTGACCCCCCACGCTGCAGTGTGCAACATGCTTGGGCGGCTCAGCGGACGCTATCGTCTAGGCTTGATCAGCAACGGGGGTAGCGCGAGTCAACGTGAGAAGCTTAGACGATCGGGGGTTTCAGAGTTTTTCTCGGTTGTGTGCATCTCGGGCGAGAGCGGGTTTCCAAAGCCCGCACCACAAATGTTTGAGCAAGCGCTTGCCCAGCTTGGAAGCGTACCTGCCGATGCTCTGTTTGTCGGCGATTCTCTGCGCTGCGACATCCGCGGGGCTACGGCCGTAGGGATACGGACCTGTTGGATCGATCCCCAGCGACGCACCCATTCCGAAGCAGACTTGGTCGTTGCTAATGTTCTCGAACTCGAGCAAGCTCTGATAGGACGGGAGGCTGCGTGAGACTTCGAATTGCAAAGACTCTCGTTGGCACCGAAGCTGAGGGGCCAGGTTTGCGCGCTGCCATCTGGTTGCAGGGCTGCTCTCTGCGGTGCACAAACTGCTGCAACCCCGAGATGCTGGGTGACAAGGGTGGCGAGATGCACAGCGTTGATGCGCTAGGGCGGCACTTGTGGGGACATTCATTGGCGGAAAAGCCCTCCAGTGCATCAGAAAAAAACCGAGTCGGCATAGCCCCGATCGAGGGCATCACGCTCTTGGGAGGCGAGCCCTTCGAACAGGCAGCGGGGGCAGCCGCTTTGGCAAAGGGAGCGCAAATAGCGGGACTTTCCGTCATGGTCTTTTCCGGTTATACGATTGGCGAGCTTCGCGACCGCTCGGACCCTGCGATTGACGAGCTATTGGCGCACTGCGATCTCTTGGTGGATGGCCGCTATCGCGAATCGGAGCCCGAGAGCGAGAGGCGCTGGATTGGATCGAAAAACCAAGTCATGCATTTTCTCAGCGATCGCTACGACCCGAGCGAGCCCCAGTTTCGGGAACCGAACACTGTCGAGATCCGGTTCAAGCCTGGCCACTTGACCGTGAGCGGATGGCCATCGGCGAGTCATCTTGTAGATCCTCGGAGACGCGATGAGTAGCCCAAGGGTCTCGGCAAGCGAGTTCGACCTGCTTTCGATCGTTCGTGCAGTGGTCGGTGGCGATGGAAGCTCGGTGGCTTGGCTACTTCACCGCGACCGAAACATGCAGCCGGCGCTCTGTCCCCAGACCCATGACCTTGTTCAGGAGATGCTGGCAAAGGGCGTGATGCTCAAGCTGTGTCAGTTGGGCGGGTGGCGCAACACACGTTCGATTCGCGGGAATGAGGTTCTGCGCGGGCGACTGTGGGAACGTCATGAAAGCTTGGCGCTCACATACACGGATTTCAGTCTTCAGCTCCTCGTGGCCTTAACGCGCGAGAGTCTCGAAGGAACCGATGCGCTTGTCTTCCGGTCGCCTTCGAAGCAAGCACCTAGCATCGGCGACCAGTTGGTTGCCTGCTTAGCTCTTGATGCGGCGCGTGAATCGAGTTGCGCCGAGGTGGTTGCACGCGCCAAACCCATTCGAAGTGCGCCTCTGTGTTGGCTCATGCACGCTGATCTCTTGGGCCAGATGGGCAAGCCGCCAGCCAAGATCGATTTCAAGAGCTTGCTCGATGGCCCCGGTGCCGTGGTTCTTGAAGCGCTTAGTGACGAACTTGCGAGGCGCTGGTTTGCGATGGAGCAGGGCAAGAGCGAAGTGCGCAATATGGCAGACATGGAAGGCATCGGTCTGGGCCAAAGTCGCACGCTTGAGTGTTTTCTCCCCGCGGTGCAGCAAGCAGGTCGTGAAGACCTCGCGCTCTTCGTGGTTCAGGCGGCCGCCAAACTGCACAAAGCCCGGCTGAGTGCACAGGATTTCACGAGCAGCTTGCAGAAACACAAGTCGATGCGCGAGCGCAGCGCTGCCATGGTTGGCGCCGCTGCATTTCTAGACGGGCTCACGCCCCTTTTGGGGTGGGTGCAGAGCAAGAGCTCTCTGCGCTTTTTTGACGACGAGTACGAGGCGGGGCAAGTGTTTTTGGAAGGCTGGAGCAGCCTCGGAACTCTTGCGTATGAAGAACTACAGTCTCTGGCCGGGGAGCTACGCTCCTTTTCGGCCCTGGAGGAGAACCAATCATGAGTCGTGTGTATCGAATTCGAGTAGCTGAGTCGGCCCGCCGACATATCCGTGTCGACGATGGGTTTCAGGTTCAGCTTGAGCTGTTGAATATTCTCTCGCCTGAACAAATGAGCGAGCTTTTGGCCACCGAACTTGAGGGCCTTGGTTTTGAGCGCGACGGCGATCGTATGCATCGAAACGACGAGGATGGCGTGCAGCTTGAGGTTGACCTAGAAAACGGCACGGTGACGGCCCGACTCTCTGCTGGGGAGGACGTGGACCTGACTGTCGAGAGAACTCGGGGAATTGAAGAAGAGCGGATGGCTCAGGGCAGGGCGCGTCTTGAGGAAGACGTGAAGAAGGAGCTTGAGCGAGAAGTTGATGTGGCCCGCGACAAGCTTGCAGAAGCAACAACCGAGTTGCTTGAGAAGAAGCTGCGTGATTTGCGCAAGGAACTCGATGCTGCGAGCAATCGAGCCATCGCCGCCGCGCTCAAGGTTAAGGCCAAGCAAATGGGGCAAATTCAGGAAATCTCTGAGAACGCGGAGACAGGAGAAATCACCATCAAGGTGCAGGTATGAGCATTCTCGAGTCGGAGCTGCCAACCGAAATGGGCTTTTTCGAAGCCGTTGAAGCTGCGTATCCTGCCGAACTTGGCAAGGCTCATGGTGCTCTCAAGCGCGGCTTGCCTGTGATGGTGGAGTGCGACAAGGAACTCACGCCGTATTTCTACAAGTGCCTGCGCGACCGTCTCAAGGCGGACTCGCTACAGTGCATCTATCTCGACGGACGCCCGCCCGCCGATGTCGATCCGAATCGTCTTCCACCGACGATGGTCGGAATTCTTCTGATGCAGCTCAAAGACTTGGTGCGAGGTGCCGTTGGCGATCGCATCGTAGTACTGCCGCATCTCGATCTGCTCACGACATCACAGACGGGGCTTACATCGGAGGCTCGCGAGGTTATCTCGCTGCTCTACGAAAACCCACAGGTGCTATGGGTTGGCTTCAAGGATCCCTCGTTTGCCCTGCCTCAGGTCATCAGCAATCTCTTTGCGCATCGCGAGAGCATCTTGGGCATCCCGCGGGGGCGGCTCTCAAAGCTCGTGACGCAGCGAGAGAGCCGCAAGTTTGGCACAGAACTCAATCCATACCTGCTCTACAAGCACGTCTCAGGGCTCAACGCTGTGCGACTTCGGCGTCTCTTGCAAAGCATCGAAGGCGAGGACTATCCGAGTACACCCGAAGCTGCGCTTTCGCAGTTGCGTGTCGCAACGCTTGGCGGGCAGCTGAGTCTGCCGAACTTAGACTTGCACAAGGACATTGGTGGTTACACGAGAGTCAAGAAACGCCTGCAATCCGAAATTCTCGATATCTTGCAGCGCAAGGACTCGCTCAGTAGCGAGAAAGAGGTACTGCGCTACGAGGCTCTTATTCCAAAGGGCATGATCTTTGAAGGACCGCCCGGCACGGGAAAGACGCTCTTTGCAAAAGCGATGGCGACGGCGCTTGGCGCTGCTGTGACTGTTGTGAGCGGTCCCGAACTCAAGAGCCGATGGGTGGGCGAGTCGGAAGAACGCATTCGACAGGTCTTCGTCAAGGCTCGACAAAACGCTCCGTCGGTCATCATCTTTGACGAGCTGGATTCCTTTGCAACTGCGCGAGGAACCTACTCGGGCTCGGGGGTGGAGCACTCCATGGTGAATCAGTTGCTAACCGAGATGGATGGGTTTCGCAGTGACGAGCTTGTCTTTGTGGTGGGAACAACTAACTTTGTCGAGAGTCTAGATCCGGCTCTGTTGCGTCCTGGACGTTTCGAGTTTCACCTTGAGATTCCGTATCCCAATAGCGAGGACAGGCGAGCCATCTTCGACATCTACAATGCAAATCTCAATTTGAAAATGAGTGAGGCTGCTCTGGACTACGCGGTCAAGCGGACAAGCGACTCGGTTCCTGGTACCGCCGGTTACTACAGCGGCGACCACATTCAGGCTCTGTGTCGCGCACTCGCCAGACGGCGAATTCGGTCCGCATTGGATGCGGCGACCGAAGTTGTGGATGTAGACGAGGTGCTCACGGAGTATCTCGACCTGCCAGAACTCACGAGCCTTGAAGAGCGCGTTGTTGCAACGCACGAGGCAGGTCATGCCGTTTGTGCGCTTCATTGCGAACATGTTCCTCCGATTGATCGGGTGTCGATTCGCGGCGATGTGGCTGGTGCTCTGGGGGTGGTTCGGTACGCGGAAGCGGCTCATCGCTATGTCGTTACCCGTGCGCAGTTGCTCGACAGCATTTGCATGCTCTTTGGAGGCCGTGAGGCGGAAGCGCTTCTTTGCGACGATGTCTCCATTGGTGCTGCGGAAGACTTGGCTCGGGCAACGGCGATCGCCAAAGCTCTTGTGCAAACGTATGGTCTCGGGGACGACAGTGTCGGGCCGAGAACGTTTGAGACAGGACGCGATGAGATGCCGATTGCCGAGGAAACCCGCAACAAGATTGATCGGAATGTTTCTGAGATTCTGAGCCAAGGACAGCTGCGAGCGCGCGCACTTCTCAAGGAGCATCAAGGAGAGATCGAATCTCTGCGCGACTTGCTAATCGAGCGCAAGGTTCTAGACAGCGAGAGCTTGGCGTCGTTGGGACATCCTGTGAAGCAGGGCAAAGAGGCAGAGGAGTAAACATGGCCACCGTTACCATCCGCTTAATCGTCGATGCCTCCACAGGCAAGAAGAACGTTCTCATTGCCTACGAGAGCGACGCAGACGCAATGCCTATGGAGCACGAGGACGATCACAAGCAAATCGTCAACAAGCTCATCGAAGGTGGCGCCCTTAGTGCCGCCGACCTTGGCCAGATTATCATTGAGCGCGATCAACCAGCGCTCGCAAAGCAAGATGAAGACCAGGCCGAGCCCGAGGCACAAGTACAACCCTTGTCGGAGGACGCGTAGTTGGCCAAGGCAAAAGGCTGGCTCTTTGAGGACGAGACGCGCCTCTTGGTCGCGATGAAGAGCAAACTCATTCCTTCTGAGGTGCAAGGACAGGCAGTGAGCTATTGGCGCACCGAGTCGGGGGCCATTGGAGTCAATCCAGTGGGCCGCACGCCAAGAGTGATGACTAGTGCACTGAAAGAGGCTGGAGTCGAGCGCATTGCTGCGCCATCGAAGATGACCGAAGTTCGGCTTTGGCCCGCGCTTTTGTCGACGGAGCGCACGGGGGAAGACTCGGCAGACCCTGTAGTCCTATTTGTCGCGACCGGTGAGACGAAGTTGCTTGAGTTGCTTGGCGAGCTAGTGCGACTTGGATGTGACCGATGCTCGTTTCAAGTATTCGACGGACCAGGCGGCAAACTCTCGTTGGTGCGCGCCTACGAGCCGCCGTACTACAGCGTTGCGCTCGCCATGGATCCGGCAACGGATCACAAGGTCTTTGTGCCGGCTCTTGCCGGGCAAGAACGCCTTTGGATTGAGCGTGGTTGCAGCCACCCCGCCTTGCTTGGTGTCTTGCCCGAAGGTGATGGGTTGGAGCTCATTGGTGCAGACGACCGTTGGCGAGCACTTCCCGCCGGGACATGGACCGACGCCTTTGACATTCTCGATGTGCAGCTGCCCAAACACGGAGCCGACTACGAAGAGACCGAGACCGCCAAGCGCTTGAAGATACCCCTGCGCCTTGCCAGAGCAAGTCGCGATGAGCCAGCCAGCTTGTGGGTGATTCCCGAGTTCGGGGAGCGCATTCTCGAAGAACTTCTTAGCACCATGCCTGACGACATCATCGAGCGCTTGCTCTTTGCGGTTGTGGCCGATGGCGAGGGCAGCCCCATCGTGCTCTTGCGGGCGAGACCTGGTCGTGGGGGGGCACCACAGCTCGCGCTTTCCGGCCAGGGGTACTGGCCTCTAATGGGAATTGGCAACCTCTACGTTCCGCAACACACTGCCGTTGAGCCGCCGTTGCGACGCGATACGCTAAGAGAACTTCTGGCCTCGGATCCAGATCGGGTTTTTTGGATTTCGGCACGAGAGGACAAAGAACTCTCCCTAGATAGCGTTCTTGAGTCGGAATTCTCGCCGCTCTCCGAGTGGGCCGACTATGTCATCCATCAGAACTCGGGGATACTCGATTCCTGGGTGCGCTCCACGGTGTTCGAGTTCACGAGTTTCCAATCGACTGGACGAGAGTGGAACGAACAACCAGCCCCCAAAGCCGATCCCAAACCGGAGCCGGCACCAAGGGCGAAGCGAACTACACGCACGGCCGAGCGCGAAGTCGTCGTGGCCCCGTCAACCGCAGTCCAGCCCAAAATGCGCGCCGCGAAGCTGCAAGGCGCCGAGGTTGAGCAGGTCGCCCTCGGTGAAGAAGGGCAGCGCTTGGCAGATTTGGAAGGGGAGTTCCTTGCTCTCGACACACCAGCAGATGACCCACAGCGCATCGACTTGTGGCGGAGCATGGGAGCCGCTCACACGGCCTTAGAAAATCACCGAGACGCAACACTCTCGTGGACCCGAGCCGTTTGGGAGGCCGAAGGACCCAAGCTGGTCGACCTTGTTGGAGGGTGGATTGAGGCAGAAGAGAAAATCTCTGGCAAACTCGGCTCACACGGCATTGAAAAGAAGCAGCTGCGACTCGCTGTAGCTGTGTTTCTTGGGCTTGCTCTCAAGGGGGAAAAGCCACCCAAAAATCTTCGCGACGGGTTGCCAAGAGCTCTAGACGAGCATGAGGACCAGCTTGACGTCCGAACAGTCTGGTTGGCTCGAACGGCGCTTTCACAAGTTGCCGGTGGTGATTTGTTGATGTTGGCGCGTGCCCGCGACGGCCTCTTGCGACGCCTGCGGAATGGTCTGTCAATTGCGATCGATGTACCAACCTTCTTGCGTTTCGCAGGCGGTTCTGGGGCAGACAGAGAGGCCGTTGAGCAGCTTGCTGGCAATCTCGAGAGTCTGTGGAAGCACTACAAGAAAACCAAGAGAAAGCGCTCTGCGGTCGAAGCACCTGAGAAAAAGACTGAGGCACTGGTTGGTTTGCAGTTCGCCTTTGGCTTTGCCAGCCTGGGCATGGCGGATCGCGCGAAGGAGTTGCGCGAGACCTACGTGGCAGCGCTCGATCCTTCGGATCTCATCGACCAGTTCTTGGCGCGGGCATACTCGGCGCGAATTGACCAGGCGTTGGCTGGCGAGAAGCGAGCAACCGCCTTGCCACCAACGATCGCCGCAACCTTGGATGCACTGCCAAAGCTCGACCGCTACAAGATCGATCGCTTGCGCTCCGCATCGACCATTCTCGAGCCGCAAGAACGCCTCGATCCGATGCAGGCGTTTCAGCGAGGTGGCGATTCTCGCGGCGAGGAGTTTGAAGGACTGCGCGCCTTGGAGGAGCCTGGCAAAGTCGTGGTCGCAATCCGAGGCATCTTGGACATCTCGGAGTCGCCAGAGACGAGTCTGGAGGATCGAGCCCGACTCCTAGACGGTGTGATGGATTTTTTCCCGCTGATCTCGGAAGCGGATGCAGTGCCAGCGTTGCGTCGCGTTCTCACAACGGCCGCCACGACGCCGCCTGGCAGCCGAGCGCTCTTGCTTGAAGAAGCGATGAGTCTCACAGGCTTCTTTGGGCGCGATGATATGACGCGAGAAATCGCTTCGGATCTAAGTGCGCTCGTGGGCGATTTGCCCGAAGACGAAGCTGCAAGTTTGGCGTCCGAGTTTGGCAGTTGCCTGCGAGGACTAAGGCGCGTTGGATTGGCTGAACAGGCCGCGCAGCTCCTTGACCGTCTCGGTGCGATGACGATTGGAGAAACACCCGATCGCATTGAGGCGAGGCTTCATGTGGCGGCAGGGCAGGCGTACCTCGGTGATTTTGAGCGTGCACGCGTTAGTCTAGTTGGGACGCAAAAGGCGCTGCAGAAGCTCAAGCTTACGAGCAAGGATCGCCTTGGCATTACACGCGCCTTGGCGATCGCTTGGAGCCACGCCCCACGAGAAGAGGCGATGGCAGGCTTGTCGGACTTGGCGGGGCAGCTCACGCTCATTACCGATAGTTTCAACACCAATAGTCACTTCTGTCTGAGCGTGGTGTCCTTTATGGATTCGATGGTTTTGGCGCTAGCAAGTGGTGAACTTGCTATGGGCGATTTGGGACGACGGTGGCTCGATGAAGATGAGTATCTCGTTCGTCGACGGATTCACCAAGACATACAACACAGCGGAGCAAATCGATGAGTACTGCGGCGGAATGGCGTTACGAAGAATTGGCTGAAGAGGCCCCAGCGCTGCGAGAGCGCATCAACATCTTCCGAAGATCGCTTGGGCGATTCTTTGTAGGCAAGCAGCCTCTGATTGACTTGATGACGATCTGTGCTGTCGCGCAGGAGCCGCTCCTGCTTGTGGGGCAGCCGGGCACTGCCAAGAGCGACCTTGTGCTCAAGTTTAAGGATGCTCTGCAAATTTCCGATGAGAACTACTTCGAGTACATGCTGACTCGATTTACCGAGCCCTCAGAAATTCTCGGTCCCATCGACATCAACCTTCTTCGGAAAGGCAAGTACATGCGTCGCGCACAGGGCAAGTTGCCGACAGCTAAGCTCGTCTTTCTCGACGAAATCTTTAAGTCAAACTCGGCAATTCTCAACACGCTGCTCACCATCGTCAACGAGCGCAAGTTCTATCAGGACGGCATTCCAGAGCCTGTCGAACTCAAGATTCTGTTGGCGGCCACCAACGAGATTCCAGAGAACGTGGAGCTGGCAGCGCTCAAGGATCGCTTTTGCCTCAAAGCTGCCTGTCGGTCAGTGCAAGAGGATCACTTTATCGAGCTAATCGACGCCGGCTTGGCAATGCAGACCAACAAGGACCTCAATCAGAAGCCCTGGGCTGAAGCGCACGCGAGCCTCGAGGACTTTCTCAAGGCTAACCGCTATCTGACCATGCAGATGGGAATGCGCCGAGAAGAGCAGGGCGAGGAGCAGAGAGATCGCCATCTTTTCTTTCGAGAAGAACTCCTTCGAGAAATGCGTCGGCTCATAAAAACTCTGGTTCGCGAAGATGGTGTTTTTATTAGTGACCGCAAGATCGTCAAGCTCTATCGTCTCCTGCGCACTCGTGCTTGGGTCATGCACGGCGGTGCGGTTGAACGGGAGGATCTTGTGATGCTCTCATATCTGGGCGAGACCGTCGAAGAGGTTGATTTGCTCGAAGAAAAGGTTCCCAAACTTCTCGGCATTGCATGAGTCTGAGTGCATCACAACTTCGAGACCGAGAGCTGGCAACACAGTGGATTGCAGCAGGGCATAGTCTGACTCGACTGCCAGAAGGGGCGGGCGCAAGTTCGCGCGGTATGCCAATGTGGATTCCCGATCTGCTCGCCGAGCATGGCTCGTTACCACCCGTTGGCGTTGTCACGGATATAGGTCAGCTCTTTGCGGGCCGAAGTCTTCGGGAGACAGCGCCACTTCCCGCAGTGAGTCCGCGCCTTCGAGGTGCCCTTCGGAGCTATGAGGATCACGTGCTTGGTCGGCTGGGTGCGTCACCGGTTTTTGAGACCATTCGCGATACCTTTTGCTCTCTATCGCCCGAGCTTCAGGGCAAAGCCACGACCATTCTCATTCAGCGCTTTCTTGGACGCATCGGCTTTGAAAGTGGCGCGAGTGTGAGCCTGGGACTTGTGCGCGACGTCGCCCGGGCGCCCAAAGAAGAGACGATGCACTCGGGACTTGAGGCGCTTAGCGAATCCGGTGTCGTTGTCGATGCGATTGCAGAGGCCTTCGAAGAGCTCACGCAAAAGGCCCGCCGTTGTTCTGCGCTTCTGGACACAGCAGATGCGTTCTTGGTGGAGAACGTCGAAGTACTTGGCGAACTCACGCAGCGTCTCTTTATCGAGCAACTTGCGGAAGTGGAAACTTCTCTTAGCGCAGGTCTTCCAAAACGTCTGAAACCGCGTAGAAAGCCTCTGCAGGGCAAAGTCTCGACGGTGCTTGCCACCGAGGAAGAGTATCCAGCCGGTGGCTTCTCCTCGATTTCGACCTCCGGATCGCTTGAGAATCTCGTTATCTCCGAACTCATCTACATGGAAGATGATGAGACGGCAGACCAACAGCTAGTTGATCTCTTTGACCTTCGCTACGCCGAAGGCGAGTTGCTCTATTACACCCGCGATGATGCCGTTTTCCTGCGCGATCATCGAGTGATTCAGTTTGTGTTTGAGCCAAGCCTTGTGCAGGCGCGTACCAAAGACGACGACATCCCATGGCAGCGGCTTGTTGTCGCACTCGGACTTGTGGCTTGCGCCATAGAGAGACTCAGTGAGTGGCTTGGTGCCGATCACGGCCTACTCATTCGCTTGGCGTTTGTGGCCGATGAAGGACGGCAGCCCTTGGATTCGGAGCGGGGCGTGCTATCGCTGCTCACAAGAGACTGGATAGAGCGGGGCGCGGTTGAGGTTACGTTGGTGGATAGTCATGAAGCACTCTTAGCTGAACTCGAAGAGTTGGCTAGGTCGGCGGAGCTTGATTTGATTCACCTTGGATGTGGTTCGCGGGAGCTCAGCGGGACCCCGGATACCTATCAGGTGGCGCACGTCGATCTCAAAGACAGCAAGCCGCAGCTCTCATGGAAGCATCGATCGGATGAGGAACCAGGCGAGACCGATGATGCTTGGTCCGTCTGGCAAACCATGGCGATGCGGCTATTCTCGGAGCTGGTCTAGCAAAGAGGTGACCAGGCTTCTAGGTAGTATTCTTAGAATTCGCGAGACTCACCTTGGGCCAAGGTCAGGAGCTTTCGGGGGATTCCAAGAGCTTTCGGGGCAACATCGGTTGTCATCTGTGAGGTTGCCAAGAGCCAAGAAGACGATGGCATACGAGGAAGCTGCGCGGCACACAGCTGTTACATGTTCCGCTCTTTTGGGGTGGCACAAGTGAGAGGTATGCTGTGTACGCACTCTTGGCCAATACTTGTCACAAGGCCTTCAACGGGGCCGTGCTCTGTAGTGGGCCAGTCAGCTGCCATCGAAGCGATTCGCGCTTGGTCTGTTTTGGCCTAGTGTGGGATCCAGAGGCATAGAACGCCCTGGCTCGGTTCTTCGTGCCTTGAACGCCTTCGGCTCATCGTTGCTCAGATCCTTGCTTGCCCCAGCAAGGTCGTCCTTCGCGCCTTGTCAAAGAACGAGCTCCCGTCGCCAGCACA
>JANTGM010000104.1 GCA_024762925.1 Kofleriaceae bacterium
GAGCAAGCGTGGTGTTTCGCGCCTTCGGCGCTGTGGTCTGGTGTTCCACACCAGAAATTAGCTAGTTCGCGTCCAACTGGGACGCGCACTAGCTAGCCCAACATCGTGTTCTTCTCGCAGCTCTTTGATGAGATCTGTGAGCCGCTTGGCACAGGGAGGGCTTCCGATTGGCAAGACGATGCAAGCTGCAACGCCTGTCTCCACCAAACGCATGATCGTGTCCAAGCCAAGGTGCTGTCCCAGCACGGCAATGGGAGCGCAGTGCGGATGGTTCTTAACGGCCTCGATTGTGTCGCACAGATTTGCGAGCCCTTCCTCCGCAAGGATGAGTCCGAAGGTCCTCTCCGTGAGGGCGGTCTGGGCTTGCTCAAGATCGGCGGCGATCGCGATCTTGTCGACCTTGCCAACTAAGTCTGCAGATATGAACTTAGCATTTTTCTTATTTGTGGTGAGAATGAGGACCTCAAATGGGTTTGGTGGCGTCCTCTTGGTTGCGGCCTCGAGTTCCAATTGCTTTTGCCGTCGCTTGATGATTGCCGCTGCTCGGGCCGTGAGCCGGATAACGTCGCGAACGGGCTTTTCCTCGTACGCATCTACACCCGCGTTGAGTGTATCAACCGCGCTGGAGGTTGAACCGAAGCCGGTTAGCATCATGATCGTGACTGCCGCGTCACGCTGTCGGATTTGTTCGACAACCTCGACTCCGCTCATGCCTGGCAAGTTCTTGTCGGTAATGACAAGATCAAACTTGCCAGGGACATGCGTCTCGACACCGTCTTCCCCACTCTCCGAGGTCGTCACCTCCCAGCCTTCGTCACCAAAGGCAAGGCTGAAACTAGCCAAGATTGCAGGTTCATCGTCGATGAGTAGGAGGCGCAGTGGCGCAAGGTCCGTATTTGTTTCTTTGCGTGTAGACATGCTGGTGCTCAGGCGCTAGTGCGTGATTCAAAGAGATTGAGCGTGCTCACTCGTCTTCTCGCCGCTGGACGTGTTCAACGCTCATCATTGCTTGATCGGTCCCTCGCCGAGCAGGCAGCGATGAAAACTCCCAAGAGCAGAGCGTTCTAGAGTTCAAATCCATACCCCCCAGTCAATCGCAAGCCACCGATGTTGCCAACCAGCCCCATTCCATCGAAGTTGCTGCGCCAGTATGCCGCCTCAAGAACGATAAGGCCTCTGCCGAGACGTTTGCGTGCACCGAGAATTGCCGACAGCGCTACGTTCGGTGCTCTCTCAACGCGCATGCCGGTCCGAGGGGATTCGATCGTGGCACGGGCGAAGAGGATGCCTGCTCCGCCGCCTCCGTAGACCTGAATCGGTAGTGTGTTCACTTCGTAGACCGCTCTGGCAATGAGTGGAACGACGGCAATTCGCATGCCCACGTCTTCTACCTCATCGCTTCGCGGACGCGTTTCGCTGCTTGAGAAATATCCCGATTCCAGGCCCAGGATTAGTCCCTGTTGGCCCATAGCGATCCGATACCCGGCGTCGGCTGCGAAGGCTAGACTTGAGACCGCACCGAGGTTTGTCGCGTAGCCAAGGCGCGCATTCGCCCGAATGCGACGAGGGGCCGGGTCGAGAAGTACAGAGAGGGAAGCGTCAATTCCCGACGCGGACCGCGCTGTGATTGTGTCTTGCGATGCGTCGTGTCGGAGAGGTGTTCGGTAGCTTGCGCGGCCACCATCTGCGGTCACTTCAACGGCCCCAACCGTGCCTTGGCCCGCGGCAAGCCGAACCATCTCGCTTGGTATAGCGTTTCCAAATTGGTCGAACGATTGTATGTGCACAACAGCGGTGGCACTTCGATCTGCAACGAGCTGCGCCTTGTCGCTGCTGAGCTGAATCTTCGCGAGCTCGCCTCCCTCAAGTTTGACCTGCGCTTGGCTATCAAGCCCTCCTCCAATCATGCCAACGCGAATTGTCGCCTTGGACTTCCCCTGGAACGCGTTGGGAAGAGTCCAAACGACGCGGTAGCGATTTTCGCCGGCGGGCTTGACGGCTGACACGGTGCCCAGATCAACAGACACCGTCGGAAGAACAAGTCGGGGAAGTCGCTTTCCCGTATAGGTGAACCTCGCAAGGACCTCGATACGAGTTTTGCTGCCAGCGACAAAGGTCTCGTTACTTGCGGAAACCAGAATACTCGAGGGTGTTTCACGTGGTACTTGGGCCTTGCAAGTCATCGTGGAGGCTGGACCAGCAGTCGGCATGCTTGCTGTTAGTCGGGCAGAGTTGACCGGGACAAGATCGTCGTGCACTTGATATCGCGCGCTGTAGATGCCTGGAGCACGCATGACGGGCGAGGCGAGCGTGCCCATCTCGGCTTCCAACTGCAAAGCAGCGTTGGTCATAGCATTTCCACGTCGGTCGATTGCTACAACAACCAGTTCGTCGCTTCCCTGCGGACACAGGGTAACGAGCTGTTGGAACGGGGGAACTCCAAGGGTATGAGGTTCTTTCTTCTCGTTGCCAAGGTGATCCGCTGAATGCACGGTGGCGGTCTCCACACCAGGCGGAACAACCAGGCGAATCTTGCCCTGGCCTCGGCGATTGAGCTTGAGCGGTCCGAATTTCTTGCCATCAACGCCAACGTGAACAACGGCACGAGGCTCCGACTCAACGCGAATCGTTGGTTGACCGAGCAACGGAATTGTTATGAATTCAACAGTGTCGAGGTCCTCGGTGCTCGCGACGATGATCGCAACCTGCGGGAAGCGTGTGGAGGGTGGCGTGTAGGTCGCGGTTCTTGAACCATTTGCAAGTTGGGGCTCGGAGATCGTGCCAACGCTGGCTTGTAGGCGCACCGGCTTCTTCGTGTCTCGAAGCGTAATGGTTGTCGATCTGTCCTTTCCCAAGAGCATTGATGCAGGGCCGCGCATCCTCAGCGTTCCACTTCCAAGATCGGCGTGCGTGGTTCGTCCAAGGCAGATTCCAAGGAGCAGAACTCCCAAGCCGAGAAGGTGCGAGAATTGGACTCGAACCAGCGCATGCTGTCGCTCGCATTTCGGGTACTTCGCTGCGGCCATCACCTATTGGTGATTCGGTCAGCCAGACCTGGTTCCTAAGCCCAAACTAGCGAGATCTACAGCAAAAACGTCACATTGAGGTGAAAACCCCGACAGGCTTCTACCATTCCACGCCTGTTCGCGTGGTCGGAGCCTGGGAGTCGACATGAAGTGTGGGCAGGTCCTTGCCAAGCCTGCGCCCAAGCGCATCCTCAGCGACGACCCGAAACCGGTTGTGTCCCTCTTGGAGCGCCACCTTGGTGTGGAACTCACCATTCTCGTTTGCTTGGACGCGAACCCCACCAATGCTCACAATCGCACCAGGTGTCGTTGTGCCTCGCACTGTTGTCTGACGCACTCGCAGTTGTCGCGCCGTCTTGCCAACTTTGAGAAGTAGGGATGCTGGGAGTTTTTCGGGAGGAGAGGGGGGGCCCTTATCAGACACGAGTGTTTGTCTTCCGGGTTCCACGTTCACGGTTTCGCCAGCGGCGGTAACAGCAACGTTGCCGCGTCTAGAAGCCACAGCAACCGTACCGTCACCGGTGCTCAAGACGGAGAAGTCGCCGTCCTCGGTCTCTGCCACTGCATCCGAGCCACGCGCTTCCACACGAAGTGTGCGATCCGCCGATGGTACAACTCGTGCCGCCACCCTTCCGTCAACGACTTCAACAGTCGACAACTCTGTGGTCAAGGTTGGCACCGTGAACTCGCCTGCGAGTTCGATTGTCGTGCCCTCTGTGCCGATTGCAAGTACTGCGGAAGCTTCGTTCCCAACAGTCCGGAGCGCGTCGTCTTTGCTAACCGTGTCGCCAATGGAAAGGCTTTGCCAAGCTCCATCAGGCGTTCTTCGCTCGAGCGTTCCGTCGATCGCGCTAACCAGAACGGTTTCGGTCGTTGTGGCGGCGTCTGGCGGGACCACTGAACTTGCAGCTGCCCGCGTTGCTGCTACATCGGAAGGGCTTGAGATGGCTGCGTTCTTTGGGGACTCCTCAGTCGAGAAGAGAGCCCTGTAAACGAGCGCACTAACTCCGAAGGTGCCGAGCAGCAGCGCAAGAGCAATCACGAGACGCTTGCCCATTCTAGCGCTCTTCCTTGAGCAGAGGGATTGTGACGACGAAAGACGCGCCGCCGAGTTCGCTATCGCCTACGTCAATGAGGCTGTTGTTTTCCTCAACAAGCTTGCGCGTGATGGCGAGCCCAAGCCCCGTTCCTTCGTCCTTGGTCGTAAAAAGCCTGTCAAAAATTGTCAGTCTTGCAGATTCTTCGACTCCGGGGCCTGAGTCCTCTACAAGAATGCAAACTAGATCACCTGGCCGTCGTGTGACCGAAATCCGAATTTGGCCCTCGTCAGGCGCTGCTTGCATGGCGTTTATGAGCAAGTTGAGAATGACCTGGCGGAGCGGCGCTTCCGAGAAGGCGGCTACGAACTCTTCTTTAATCGGGCGAAGAGTTACGGTTTGTCTCCTCATGCTTGCCTGGTGCTCGATGAGTCGAATGGCAGAGGTGACAGCCTTTGTGAGAGGCGCCGCAGGCGTCTCTTTTTGGGACTTCGTCTTCGGCGTGGCATTTCCTAGCCGGACATGCTCGAGTACTGCAGTGTGCAAGTCGATGCAGCGCAGAGCCTCTTGCTCGATGCGTGCAAGAATGTCCGCCATCTTGGCCGGGTCGTTTTGTCGCCGTTGTCCCACTTGCGCAAAGGAGAGAATGCCCGATAAGAGGTTGCGTGATTCGTGACTAATGCCAGCAAGCAGTTCCCCTACTGTAGCGAGACGTTGCATAGTGACTTGCTCGGAGTCTGCAGTTTTGTGCACCTCGTCCCGCGCCTCGTCGGCTCTATGTGTCTTTGCCTCAGACAAGGTGTGCCCGTTCGGTGGCTACAGGAATGAGAATGCTGATCGTCGTACCTTCTCCAACAGTGCTTTGCGCCCGAATCGTGCCGTGGTTCGCCGCAATGATTTGCTTGGCTTCAGCGAGTCCTAGGCCCTGTCCTCGCCACTCGCCCTTCAGGGTGTAAAACGGTTCAAAGATCTTCTTCATGGCCGAGGCGGGAATCCCTCGTCCCGTGTCCACGATCTCAAGCTGCACGAGATCATCGCCCATACGCTTTGCGGTGATCGTGATGCATCTGGACTCGCCATCCATTGCATTGATTGAGTTGTCGAGAACTTGAACTAGGGCGTGCTGGAGTTGATCGGGCTGCACAAAGACGTTGGGCAAGTCTTCTTCTAGGGTTTGTGCAAGCTCGATCTCCTTGGCTTGCAGTTTCTCTCGTACTTTGTTGAGTGCACCATCAAGCAGAACACTTGGCGGAGTTTCCGTCATTCCGCGGGCAGACTCCTCCGACAGGCGCTGCATGCGTTTCACGATGTCGTGGATGCGCAAGGCGCTCTCTGTGAGTTTCCCGAGAATTGACGCTTGCTTGGCATTTGCGGGGTCTCGCCTGGCTCGAGCTTCCAGAACTTGAGCGAAGCTGATTACCGCTGTTAGCGGATTGTTGATTTCGTGTGCGATTCCCGCACTCATCGAAGCCACTGCGGCCATCTTCTTAGACTCCAAGAGTTGCTCTTGTGCTTGGGTGAGTGCCTTGGTTCTTTCGTCCACTCGCATAGTGAGTTCGGTGTTCCAGGCCTGCACCTCTGCGCTCATGATGTTGAATGCGTTGGAAAGCTGGGCAAACTCATCACCGCCTTCGATCACGAGTTGACAGTCATAGCGGCCAGCAGCGATCTGTCCTGTTGCGTGCGAGAGTGTGGCGATTGGACGCGTGATGCCACGTGCGAGAAACACTCCAGCGACAAGAGCGCCCAACACTCCAAATCCAATCCAAAACACAATCTGCTTCTGAATTCGGCGCCTTGGGGCAAAAGCTGTAGAGGCAAATTGCGTTGCCACAATGGTCCAGTCCGCGCCGGCTGGCGCTGTTGCCGCCAGTAGATTCCGTCCAGATGAGTCCGGATAGTGCAGCGTCGACGGTTCGGCAGCAGGCAGTACCGCTGCTAGCCTCCTATGCGGAATGGCACTGGCCTCGGCCGTTGGACAGAGCGAAGCGCCAGTTCGACTGAGCAAATCAAGGCGCGTGTCTTCAGAACGATTCGCTGTGAGCTGCTTGCAAACGGGGGAAAGGGACAGGCCCACACCAACGACCCAACGCTCCCCTGCTGTGCCCTGCACCGAGAATGCGAGAGGAAGCGTGGCTCCTTCCACATCGGTTGGAGGCAGGGCTTCACCGATTGCTGACCCTTCTTGCAATGCATCGGCGTGGGGAAGTTTGCTCGCAAAGGCAGAGAGTTGTGAGGCCAATATGATGGGTCGCTCTTGTAGCGCCTCGGCAGATTCCCCTACATCGCGATAGACACTTGGGCCGATGCCGTTGCCCGCCTCATCAAGTAGCGAGACGATTACAACGCCATCAAGCTGCTCGTAGATCAGCCACAGGACTTGGGTACGTTCATCCGATGAGAGCGCCGCCCAGTCGATTCGATCTCGAATGAGACTTTCTAAGACGCTTACCGCGTTACTGAGATAACTCTTGGAGAACGTCGCACCGAGCTCAGCATTCTTCTGATGAAGCTCCGCTAGCCGGAGGTTCGACGATTCGCTGTGGACACTCAGCATGCTGTACGCAGATATCGATACCGGCAAGAGCGCGACAAAGAGCACAATCGTCATTAGTTTGAGGCGCACGCTCATTCGCAGCCGACCTCGGAAACCCACACGTTAGCGAAAGATGGGTTGCGGTCACCTAAATACAGTCGGCGGGAATTTGCCTCTGGCTTGGGCACCGACCAGTGAATCGGCGCCCTTTTCGTATTCCTTAAGCCTGAAGGTGCGAATGCACAGCTTCGCTGCCGCTTGTTGGGACATCGTTGACAACATTGCCAGCGCTCCGAGCACTAAATACGTCGCCAGGCCCAGATCGAACCTCAACTCAGCCGAGGTTCGCGAGTTCTTGCAGCCACGAATCGCGGCGTAGGGAAACTCCCCATTGCCCGAACCCGCAACTGCCCAAGCAGATCGCGACCTGCACGCCTGGAATCGGTCGTTGCCGACGTTCAGGTCGAGTTCATGCTCCCCTTTTTGCGTCCTTCCGTGTGCCTTTTGGTGAGTTATGACTTGGATGGAAGAGTGACAGTAATGTCAGCACCACCAGTTGGGTGGCCTTTCTGGTGATGGTCGAGCCCGCAAATTGTGAGGTCGATGTTTTTGGCTTTCGCGGCAATCGCAAAGTTGCTGATAATCTCGACGACATCTGCGTGTACGTAGACCGCACTCGTGCCGTCGATTTCCACCTGTGATTCTGCGGGAATGGAGTCGAGTGATTTCAAGAGGCTCGCTTTGTTGAGAAAGGAGACATGTTGTGCGAGCACAATCCTCACCATTTCTCCGCACTCTTGTTGGTCGCGTTCAACCTGATGAGGAATTTGGTAGTTCTCTTTTAGAAGGCCGACAATCGCAATCGCTAGGCCGATTCCAACGCCAATGAGCAAATCGGTGAGCACGATGCCAGCAATCGTAGCGGCAAATGGAATGAACTGACCTAACCCCTCTCGATACATCTTCTTAAAGAGCGCGGGCTTTGCGAGCTTGTATCCGACGATCAGCAGAATTGCTGCAAGCGTCGCCAGAGGGATGAGGTTCATGACGGACGACAGCGCAACCACGCTCACCATCAGAAGCACTCCATGAATCACTGCGGACGCCTTGCTCTTGCCGCCCGCCTGAATGTTGGCCGAACTGCGAACAATGACCTGTGTAATGGGGAGCCCGCCGATGAGGCCGGAAACAATGTTGCCTGCTCCCTGTGCCTTGAGCTCGCGGTTGGTTGGTGTCACGCGCTTTTCAGGGTCAAGCTTATCCGTCGCCTCAACACACAAGAGTGTCTCAAGACTTCCCACCACGGCGATTAGCACTGCTGTGCTGTAGACCGCGCTCATGCCAAGGGCAGAGAAATCGGGAAAGGTAAAGAGGTCTGCGAGTTCGCTAAGGCCGGTTGGGCTTGGAAGGCTGACGTGCTGCGCGGACGAGAGCTCCAGGGTCTCGGATGAGCGAAACGCCAGATGCATTCCTATACCGGCAACAACCGCAACTAAAGGCCCCGGCACCAGCGAAAGAGCCTTGTGATTCTTGAACCAGGGGCGCTCCCACAGAAGTAAGATCATCAACGAAACCACGGCAATGATGATCGGCCCAGTGCTGAGCCAGTCCAGCGCTTGGAGTAACTCTGAGAACGTCGTTTCTCCATCCAACTGCTTGAATGAGAAGTCGCCCTCAGGGTCACGGTCGTATCCGACTGCGTGAGGAACCTGCTTAAGAAAAATTATGATCCCAATGCCCGCTAGCATTCCTGTGATGACCGAAGAGGGGAAGTAGTATCCAACAGCGCCAGCTCTCAGGAAGCCAAGGATGACTTGGATGATGCCAGCCAGAATAACCGCAACGAGAAAGATATCGAACGCGCCCAAGTCTTGGATCGCCGTGAGAACGATGACCGCAAGCCCTGCAGCAGGCCCCGATACACCAAGCGGCGAGCCACTAAGGCTGCCAACGACAATGCCGCCAACGATGCCAGCAATGACGCCTGAGATGAGTGGAGCTCCTGACGCAAGCGCAATGCCCAAACACAGGGGAAGAGCGACGAAGAAGACCACCACCGCTGCGGGAATGTCCGACTTGAGGGTTGCTAGGTAGTTTTGGTTGCTGTCTTGGCTTGGATTCATTTTCGAGGACCCAGGGTAATTTGGCTCGGGCCCAAAGAGTAGGTCAGGTTATTTGATTCGGTCTATTCGAACTTTTCGGGCAATATATCAGACTGTATGGGATAAGAAGAACTGTGAGGACGCTGAACTATCATCACCTTCGACTATTCTGGGCAGTTGCGAGAGAGGGCAACTTGACGCGAGCCAGTGCCCAACTGCATCTCGCACCTCAGACGGTGAGCACCCAAATTCGAGATCTGGAGGAATCCCTCGGGGAAAAGCTCTTCTTACGGGAGGGACGTCGTCTGGTCTTGACGGATGTTGGCAACATTGTGCTGCGATATGCAGACGAGGTCTTTTCGATTGGGCAAGAACTCTTGGAAACGCTGCGAGGGCAGCCATCAGAGAGGTCGCTGAGGCTAGTGGTTGGCGTGGCCAGTGTGCTTCCCAAACTGATCGTGCACCACCTGATTGAACCAACGCTACACCTCGAGCGGCCTGTGCGGGTCTTGTGCCGCGAAGGCACTCCTGAGCAGCTCTTGGCTGACTTGGCGATCCACCGGGTGGATGTGGTGCTCTCGGATGCGCCGCTGCCTCCCCGGGTCAAGGTAAAGGCCTTCAATCATCACCTTGGAAAGTGTGGAGTCACGTTCATGGCACATCCCACCTTGGCGAAGCGACTGCGGCACGGTTTCCCTAAATCGCTTGATGGTGCGCCTGTATTGCTCCCTACTGAGGATGCGGTCGTGCGCGGAGAGCTCAATCGCTGGTTTCGCGAACAAGATGTTCGTCCAATCGTGGCCGCAGAGTTTGAGGACAGCGCGCTCCTAAAGATCTTTGGTCAACAAGGTGTGGGGTTTTTTGCAATCCCAAGCGTGATCGAGGACGAAGTGGCCAAGCAGTACGATGTGCAAGTGATCGGTCGCTCTGATGCAGTTCCGGAAAACTACTATGCAATCTCGATGGAGCGACGCGTTCGCCATGCTGGTGTTGTAGCCATCTGCAATATGGCCAGATCAGAACTATTCTTGGAACGGAGCTAGAGTCTAGTTCATCGACATTGGTCATCAGAAACGAAGAGAGTTCGCGTTTGCTGGCAAGGTGGGAGCTTGCTGGGGCAAGTGACCGATGAACAACCACGAGCAAAGCGGCCAGCGAGCAAAGAATCGAGTTTGCTTGGTCAATGTCAATGCATCAGGCTCTAGAGACGTGATGAGGAATGTAGAGTCGGGGATCGACGTGGCGGCTCGTACGTGATCTGACTGAGAAATGACGACATGGGTGGGGCCTATTGAGATTTCGAGTGATGAAGACCGAGTGCTAAAACTCTGTAAGAGACAAAAGCTCTGGAACCTCCTGAGAACACAGCGGCACGTTCTCTTGGATTCGGAAATGCGGGAAGCACTGTTAGGACTCTACAAGAACACCCCAGGGCAGGACTCCGGAGGTAGTCTTGTCGCATCTCTATGAACCTCGCAGCGCTGCAGTTTCGCCCCCCACATGGACAACCCGTGCGCGCTAGGGAGCAGATTCGCGAGCTGCTCTTGCGGGCCCAAGGCGCACAGCTCGTGGTGTGTCCCGAAATGGCGGTTAGCGGATATGTCTTCGATGGCGTAGAAGAAATTGCGCCCCACACAGAAGCGGCCAATGGTGCAACCTATTCGATGCTCGCAGAGTGTGCCAGAGAACTCGCGGCATGGATTGTGTGCGGAATCGCCGAAAGCCATGGCGACAACTTCTACAATAGCGCAATCACGATCGCGCCAACTGGGGAGTTGGTGAGTTGCTATAGGAAGGTGTTGCTCTTTGAGCAGGACGAGACTTGGGCACAAGCGGGCAACACACGCAGCCGTATTGCAACAGAAGAGCTTGGTCTCTTGTGTCCCGCAATCTGCATGGATCTCAATGACGATAACTTTGCCCGATTTCTTGTGACTGAGCAGCCCGACGTTCTGGCGTTCTGCACCAACTGGCTCGACGAGGGCCACGACATCCTTCCATACTGGCGCATGCGACTTTTTGGTTGGCAGGGCTGGATGGTGGCTGCGGATCGGTGGGGCGAGGAGCGCGGAGTGAAGTTCTACGGTAGGTCGGCCATATTCGGTCCAGACGATACGATTCTAGGAGTTTTACCGGCGGAGGGAAATGCGGTCCTTATCGCAGATACCGAGTCTGGTGCCGCAGAAGTTCGCTAGCTCACATTGCAACACAAGGCCGTTTCGCCGCGAACGTAATGTGGGTGTGAACCCGGACGGGCTCAAGTTCTGCTTGCTGAGGTTGAAAAATCGGTCCGTTCACAAAGGCCCTGCATCGGTTTGTCGTGAACCGCCTAGCGTTCTTCTAGCGAGAAATCGCAGAGCACTCCAAGGTGATCTGAGGCCAAAATATCTCTCTCTGGTTCGTCGAGCACAAGGCGGCAGCTCGTAGCATGAGCCTGATACTTGGTTCCCGGCAGCGAGTGGACATAGTCGATGCGCCGGGCGGGATTGCGCGAGGGATAGGTGTACCCAGCAGCCATGGGATTCGTCGTCGTCCAGGCATCGTCGAATGCAAGTGTCTGCCCCTGGTGGCTCTCTTCGCCTCGGAGGACTCGCAGCGCCCGACTTGTTGGCTCGGCGTTGAAGTCACCCGCGTAGAAGAGCGGACTCGGAGCACTGTCGCCGAGTAGGCCCCGAACACCTTCTACAACTTGATCGGCCTGTCTCGTCGGATCAGAATTTGTCGTAATATGGGTGCCGACAAAACGCACGTCGCCCGCTGGCGTTTCCGACGTTATAGATATTGCACGTCGAACAACCTCTCCATCAAAATCTAGGTGGGGCAGGTCCACGATTCGCTTCGAGGTGATGGGCCACCGACTGAGCACGGCAGGACCTCCATGATAGTCAGCGTCTTTATCAATCTCGGTTGCAGTCCAAACAAAGAAGTAGCCGGTCGCTTCGGAAATCACCCGCGCACGATTTGCAGTGTTGGATGATTCCGCGACTTCTTGGAGTGCAATCAGGTCGGGGCGCTCTTTGTTGATGAGGTCGATTGCCATTTGCGTCCGCACGTCCACCTCGGGGCCTACAGCGAAGGTCAAGAGGTTGAACGTGAGCACTCGTACTCTCTTCTCTTGCAGTTCGTGGCTTGAGCAGCCAGCGCCTGGCATGAGAAGAAATGCCGCTAATAAGAGGGATCGCACGAGTGTCGATCCTAGCAGCAACTAGCCGAGTACTCGCAAGTATGTGACTTCGCAAGTTGGGCTGCGTTGGCTACATGCGCAGGAAAAAACTTGGCGCCAACTCATTTGGCACCGATTTTCGAGTAGCGCTATAGAGATGGTCGGCTTTGAGTTCCGACGAACGAAAGACCCTCATGGGGGCGGCAGTTGTGCCCGAGGCGGAGGCGCCCAATGGGGCTGGCGAAGGCCAGGTAGAGGGTTCGGCGAATGCTCGATCCAGTGCACCAATGGAGCATGGGAGGCCGGTTGGTGCTTCGTTAGCAGCAGGGGGCGCCGAGCTTGAGCATCCAATAGATGCTTCGGCGCCTGCGGGTGCGGCCACAACGCCCGCTGGCAAGGCCCGAGCGAAGGAGAGTGCTCCGCGGCAGACAACAAGCATTCCCATAGAAACCCTGTCTGGGCGCTTTATAAGAATTTCTCTGTGGCGCGCATTTCGTCTGCAAATCCACAGCAACGAAGTCTTGCGCAGTGAGCGAAAAACACTCGCCGAGGAAGCAAGCCACATCGTTGACCCCGAGCAGCAGGCCTTCCTCGCATGGCGGCGCTCGGTGTTGCTGCTGGTCGCAATCGCTTTCGTTCCACTCACTGTCTTACGCTTCATCGAAGCGTTTCAGGGCCCACCTGTGCCTCCTGGTGCGCGCGTTTTCTTGCTCATGCCTGCCGCCGCAGAAGGCCTCTTCTGCCTCATCGCCTTCGATCAGCTCAAGAATTGGACAAAGTGGAAGAAGCAACGTCGCGTGCTTCTCATCGCTTGGGGGCTCTACATGCTGGCGCCGTTTCTGGTCTACCTCTATCCGTTTCGAGATGCCTACGACGATCTGGCCATGAGGGTCCTGCGTCAGGCCGCAGAGATAGGCGGCGGCCTTCGCGTGGCTGTAACAAAAGACACCGCGGGCATGGCGGTTGGGTTGGCGTTTGGCTTCAAAGCACTGGTGGCATTGGGGCCCAAAGTTGTTTCGCTGATGCCCGGACTAATCCGCGCTTCGATCGTTTCCAAACTGCTCTTTCCAGGGATGTCTGCTCCTGGATGGCTGATGATCTTGGCGGCGCCGTTCTACGCACTGCTCGTCTACATCATCGTTCTCATGCCATATCAGTTAACGGGTAGTTGGTACTTCGTCGGCGGAATCGTCGGGCTGATCGTGGCACAGGTGTTTATTGCGTGGTCTGGGCAGGTCTTCACCGTGCCCCTCGACACTTCGGATGCACACCAAAAAATTCATCGAGCTTGGTTGGCCTATATTCTGCTCATGTGTGTTGCTGGAGCTTGTATCGTTCTTGGGCTCTACGAGTTCATTGGCCATCTTGATCTAGGGATTATTCGCATATTCAGCAGTATCGTTGCATTCTTTGCGAACGTTCTATTGCTCACCCTTATCTTCACTGATGGAATCGTCAGTGCCATGACGTTTTTTCGAAAGCGTGTATTTCCCGATCCGCGCCGCGAGCAGCTCTTGCGGGAATCAGAGGAGAAGATCGACCGCTTCTCGACCTAGTGTCGGGTCCTCGCCAGCAAACGAGCGTACTTCGCGATCACGAATCAATGTCCATGGATCGCGCACTAGGCCTGTGACACGGACTTGTGGGTCGCTCTTACCTCAAACCACAGCGCGGCGAGAGAGGCAGCTGCGCCAAGGATACCTCCAATGAGCATCGTGTAGGCCCCACTGCCGAGGCCGAGCAATGGCGCGCCGAGTTCCGCATTGCCGAGTCGCAGTGCTTCGCCCGATGCAAGGAACAGCGCAATACTGATGATCGAGACGAGCACCATGAGGACGGCGATGGCAATTGCTCTTCGTCTGTTGGGCAATCCGGTCGACAGACTCTTCATGAGCATCCAACCAACGATCAGAAGAATTCCGATGAAGGCAATGCCAGTTGTTCGCAACACAGTCCCTAGAGTTTCGACATATTCTTCGTCGTGGACTTCTTGAATGTCGCGCACAGTGGATTTTGCGTCCCTTAAATGACGTTTGAGAGGCACCGCCTTTTCACCAGCCTGCGCGAGCAGTCCATCAGCAATGCGTTCCGCCAAGCTCACATCGACCTGCGCGGAAGCAGCTTCGATGAACTTGTAGTTGCGAACCGAACCGTATAGCGTCATCGAGCTGCCTTTTCCAAAGGCAATGCCACCAATGCCCAATTGAATGTAGGGCAAGAAGACTCCTGTCGCGATCATGAGCGCAGACAGGAATATGGCGAAGCGTGCGTACCTCATTGATAGTTTCGGGAAAAGGGCAGTATAGGGCCGCTTGGGCAACTCGTGCGCTCAAGCGTCGTTATGATAGCGCTAATGAGAACGATTCCAAGGATTGCACTTGTGGGGATGCTGGTCGCTGTGGCCTGCAAGAAGGATTAAGGCTGAGGAAAAAACGGCGACCGTGCCCGACGAGAGCACGACTGAGAAGGGCATCGATACAGCAACCACGCCCGATGTAGCGGCGAAGATACCCGATGCAGGCGCGACGGTGGCTTGTACCGTGGATGGCAACTACCGCTTTCGATTCGCTTCGAATGGATCGTCTTCCGCCGCCCGCATTCCCTAGCGCACTTGGGCAAGAGCGCCTAGTTCTCGCCGTAGAGATATGCCCGAAATTGGGATCGAAGTCCTTGTCCCCAAGATCGAGACAGAGCATTTCGAGGCTGTCCTGGTCGTATTCTGCATCACTGGCGGCGAGGACTCGCTTGCATACATCGAGAGTGCTCTTGGGCGAGTACGAGCGCAAAAGGCAACCCGTGGGAGACTCGGGACACTGCTCGAAGAAAACAGGCCTCCAGTGTTTTGCCAACCACCCCCAATCCTGGTTCGCGAACTTAGGTGCGTCGGTTCGGGCCGCTGCTTTGGCGACACCGGGGACAGACACCTTCTACTGGAGAGGCGCCCAGGAGGCAGGAACAACGAAGCCTCGATGGAGCTCGTAGCCATTGGCGCCAATGGCCGCCACCATCGTTGGGCCGTGTTCGCAAACAGACTGTTCAAGTGTTTTCGTGAGATCCGATGTTGCGACGTTCCACGCTCCACGCCAACGTGCCAGCCAATCGGGCTTTCTTAGTACTCTCCAGCCCGCGGCAGGAAGCGCTTGTAGGTCATGGCAATGGACAAGCGAAATCCACCATCCCCGTTGATGGTCCCGAGGAACTCCCTCTGGCACAATCTCGTCTTGCCAACGATCAAATGGGTGGAAAAGGTAGCCTTTCACCAGCGGATGGCTCTCTGGCTGCTGGAGATCAAGCGCATCAAGGAATTGTTGCGTCTCAGGATGGCTTGGAAGTCGCAGCTGACGTTCTAAGAGTTGTTCTAGTTTCTTGTCAAGTCGGTCTCGTGCTCTAGGACCGTGCCAACTGGCTGCTTGGCTCAAGTCGCCGACCCCTAGATAGAACTTCACTGCGAGTTCCCAGTGATAGACTGTGCTCTTGTGCTCGAAGAGTATGTCGAGCTCACCAAGCGTGCCTGTCTTTGCTTGAACTTTGAGGGAATGATGAAATTGCGAGACACCGGGCTGCTGCTGTACCCAAAATGCGACGAGCTGCTCGAAGTAGCGTCCGATTGGAGCTTTTCGCTGTGCGCGGAGCTCGTTGGGAATGTGCTTTGGACTAGCGAGCGTGCTCCAGGGCGTTGCACTCGAAGTTGTCAACGCTCGCCATGGCGGTGGTAACTCGCCCCATAGCGTTGGCCCGCTCGACGCCCATTGCAGGTCGGCTAGAACCCTATCGATTTGCGTGTTGATGTCGCTACTCGACTCGGACCGATTCAACGGCGTCTGCTCGGGCGTCAACAATTGAGAAGCCAAGCGCTGAGGGCTCGTTGACAAGGTACTTTTCGAAAAGACTCAGATAGAAATTGCTTGAACGGGCGTGGCGCTGTCCACCTGGCAATTCATGGTAGCAGGACACGCAAGAGCTGTCAGCGCTGCAGGTGAGTCGGGTAGAAGCGCCAGCTGCTTGCGTGTAGTCGTCATCAATGTCGTTGATTGGCGCTGCGACATCCACAGTGGAAAGCGCACCATCATTGATGAAGGTGTCGCTGTTGAACTCGTCCACTCCCGCGGCGTCGAAAAGGTCGGCGCGAAGCGTAAGTGTGTGCAAAGCTCCCCAGCGCCACGCACTGGGACTGCTCCCGAGTTCCGCGACAAGAAATGCCGCTGCGGATTCGGCTGCAGCCACCACGGTGTCTGCCTTGGTTTCCACCGCGACTGTAGACACGTCATCCCAGTAGGTTTGGCTCAACGTCTCGGGGCGTAGTAAGGCTAGCGCCATCGCTTGGTGTCGAAGAGGGAGCTGTGCGCCCGCCGCATCGAGTTCGTCTTGGAAGGTCGCTGTACGGAGTCGAGACCAGAGTACGTGGAATGCGGCACAGCCCTGCGCGGAGGCGGTTGTAGCCTCATCGACCGATGGCACGGGGGAGTCAGCATCGGTGTTGTCAAAACCGCTAGGACACTTGAAGTCCCATGACGTAAGAATATCTCGAAGGGTGATCGCATCTGCGCTCAAGCCCACTGCCGCATCGAGGTCTGCCGTGAGCAAGGGTGTCACTCGCTCGCCGTACAGTGAATGTGTGTCGGCTTGAATGTCCTGCATCGATTCAATGTCGTGGTCCACGCGACCTCTAAGACGTTGCACGATGCGCTCGTGGCGATAGCCGTCGGCGACATGGCTTTGCAGTGCAAGCTGCGCTTCGTTGGCTGGGTCGCCGTCAAACATCGCACCCGTCATGTCGTTGTTCGCTGTGGCGATGTATCCGCCGGGTGGGTTGGTTACTTGTGGCAAGTCGGCATAGTCAAGATACCCATCCCATTCCGCGCTTCCGTCGCCTGGTAGAGGCAAGTGAGCAGGCGTCGTTTCACGCCAAGGACGCGAAGGAACCTGATTGTACGGGTACCACCCAATGCTGCCAGCGGTGTCGATGATTACGAAATTTTGACCAGGGCTTGTGACGTTTAGCAGGGCCGTTCGAGCCTCTTCTGTCGTTCTTGCTTCCCAGATTTCCGTGAGAAAGTTTAGGTCGGTGGTCGCATCTTGGGCTGCCCAGCGAAGACTCACAGCAGTTCCAGCCTCGGTATCTTTGGAGAGAATGGGCCCATGATGTGGTACGTACTGCGCCTGGCGCGTTTGTGGCTCGGCACCAGAGACTTGGTACTCATAGTCCACATTGATCAGCGGAACTTCCTCGCCATTGAAGATAACGGCCGTACCCGCTGCGTTCAACGTCTCAAGGTAGACATCACTCTGATCGAAGAAGGTCGTTGTGACGCCCCAGGCAATGTTCTCATTTTGTCCAAAGAGAATACCTGGAAGACCTACGAACGCTGCGCCTGCAATGTGTAGTGCACCATTCCCATTGGTTTTCGAGTCTAGGTGGTTCATGTACCAGATGCTCGGGTTTGAGAGGGACAGGTGTGGATCGTTTGCGAGAAGGGCAGTTCCATTTGCAAGGCTCGGTGCCACGACCCAATTGTTGGAACCCACTTCATCGGAGCCACTAACGTTTGTGCTCATGCGCTGCGCGTCTTTGATCACGCTAAGGAAAGTTCTCATTTTCGCTTGCTGCTGGGCTGCAGCCTGCCGTGCGTGCTGAGGCTGGGAGCTTGGCGCCTTGGCGTTCTTGGACTTTGGTTGCTCAATAATGGTGCTTGCCGAAGGTGTTTGCTGACCAAATAGGTCGGCGGCAACATCAGGACCGAGCAAAGCTATGGCTTCCGCTGCAAGTAGATCGGACCCCGAGCGATTGGTTAGCTGGTCCATCAAAGGCACAAAACACGCCGCGGAATCGAGAACATCCCAGTCAGCGATATTGGTTTTGTCGATGATCGAGAAGTCGTACTCCGCGGAGAGAGCTGCTCCATTGCGCTCATTCCGTAAGTCACCAATCCACGCGTTCACCCCTTTTGTATAGGCTTCGATTGCCGCCTTTGTCTTTGGTGTTGCACTGTCCCACAGCGCCTGTTCAATGCGACCACCGGTTCGGGTGGCGAGCACGGTCCGTGAGCGCTCGTCGTTGTCCAACAGAATCGGTCCTGCAAGTTCCGAGAGGCGACCACGAGCGAGTCTTCGGCGCAGGTCCATCTGAAAGAATCGGTGCGAGGCGTGGAAGTAGCCCTGAGCTGCATAGCAATCGGCATCGGTCGAGCACTCTGCATGCAAGACTCCTTGGTCGTCGAAATAGGCCGAGACACTGCCATCGAGTTCGGGAATGGAAACGGTTAGATCAAAGGTCTCCTCTGGCTCTGCATCGGGGGCCTGTGCAGGCTTGCTATCGTCACCACAAGCGGTAAGCAAAAGTGCGATAAGGGAGCCCGTCTTTAGCCAATTCATCGTGTCACCCTAGCATCAAGTCGCTAGCTTTTGGCTTCATCCTCGTCGCTAGACCGAAATCTGGTTTGGCGCAAATTTATGACTTTGCTCATGCGGCAAACTGGCCGATGTGCAAAGGCTGCACGACAACACATTGGAGGTCGTGCGGCCTCGGAGTTAGTCTCTACTTGCCCGCTTCGAGAAAGGAAACCGCCATGAAATCGTTTGTATCCCTGAGCCTGCTTTCCCTCGTTCTGCTGCTTGGTAGCACCTGTGGTGGCGATGACGAGAAAGACAAGCCAGAAGTTTTCGAAGGCGAGACCGGGACGATTCTCTTTGCAACGCAGGTTCCCGTCGGTGGCCTTTCCACGATTGTGAGTTCCTTTGCCAACCACTTGGGTTCGTTCGAGGCGGCGCCGCGTGGTGGTGACCTGATGATTCGCTACCCTGATGGCGAGCTGCGAAATCTAACTCGTGAGGCAGGGTTCGGTGAAGCCGCAGAGCAACAAGGAGCCAATGCGATTGCGGTTCGAGAACCTTCCGTTCACTGGGATGGCAATCGCGCACTCTTCTCCATGGCGATTGGCGCACCATCCGAGCAGTACCAACGGCCGCAAAGCAGGTGGCAGATTTACGAAGTCACAGGACTTGCCAAGGGGGAAACGGTTGCAATCAGCAAGGTGCCTGGACAGCCTGAAGACTTCAATAATGTCTCAGCAGTCTACGGTTCGGATGACGCAATTATTTTTGCCTCCGATCGACCGCGCAATGGCGAGCTGCACCACTACCCGCTCTTAGACGAATATGAGTCCGAGCCGAGTACCGTTGGCATTTATCGCATTGAGCCCGATACGCAAGAGTTACGACTCATCGAACACTCCCCAAGTGGTGTCTTCAACATCACTGTCGACTCAGTGGGCCGCATCATCTTCACAAAGTGGGACCACTTGCAGCGCGATCAACAAGGAGATACGCCAGGAGTCGCACAGACCTTTGAGCCATATACCTTTGCCGACGAGTCTGCAGGTGCGGCCACAACGACGGAGATTGAAGGTCAAGAGACATTTCCCGAGCCGCGTTCCGAAAGCGATCCCGCGTACGACGATGCCATTGAGCCACATCGCTTCAATCAGTTTTTCGTCTGGGAAGTCAATCAGGATGGAACCGAGGAAGAAACGCTTAATCATGTTGGGCGCCAGGAATGGGGCGGCTCGTTTTCCGAAGGCTCTTTCCGTGACGATCCTGCGCTAACGTTTCGCGCGCCCGATTTGCATCGCGGCAGCACCATCGACTTGCCCGACGATGGTGGCGCGTTCCAGGTGCGTCAAGATCCAACCGACAAGGCCTGGTACGTTGCGACGATTGCTCAAGAGTTTGCAACGGGAAGCTCCGGTGTCCTCGTGCAGCTCGAGGGAGATCCTGAGGTCAATCCTGAGGACATGCGCGTGCTACCACTAACGCCGTGGACCGAAGAGGCCTCTGTTCCGAACGATACGGGCTACTTTCGCAATCCACTTCGGCAAACGGATGGCACCTACTTGGCCGTGCACACAGATGCAAGCGGAGTCCTTGAGAACAATGGATCGAACACGGCACCCGATTGGAACTACGAGTTTCGAATCAAGGTGCTGCAGGCGGATGGCGATCGCTACAAGGCAGGTGGGACTCTCACACAGGGGATTGAGCGCACCGTTCGTTGGTGGTCACCCGATGAATTGGCGAGCTGGTCTGGAACGCTTTGGGAGCTTGATCCGGTTGAGGTTGCGCCGCGGTCACGTCCTCCATTCAGAACCAAACATCTGCCAGATGTTGAGAAGGGGGTTTTTGAGACCGCTGGGGTGGATCCAAATGAACTGCGAAACTGGCTAGAAGAGCGAGATTTGGCGCTTTTGGTATCGCGTGATGTCACGTCGCGCGATCGCAATGATGTGCAGCAACCATATCGTCTGAAGGTTCCCGGTGGAGTCTCCTCAGCAGGCGAAAACCCTGGCTACGACATCGAACATATCCAGTTTTTCCAGGCTGACTATGTGCGCTCCTACGAAAATCTCCGAGCTGGACGACGGGTTCTCTCTCGTCCGATCCACGGGCCCGACCTACTTAGCAACGAAGGCGGACCTGAAGGTTCTGCGGCCATCGGTCTCGATGGTTCGATGGCGGCGTTTGTGCCTGCTCGTCGTGCGCTTGCTTGGCAGTTGGTGTCGCCACAGCACGATCCCATCGTTCGCGAGCGCAACTGGGTGAGCTTCGCTCCTGGCGAGATTCGCGTCTGTGCAGCCTGCCACGGCATCAACAAGGCCGACCATCTAGGAAATCCTGAACCAGAGAACGCGCCAGCGGCTCTAGGTGATTTGCTGAGTCGCTGGAAAGAGATCAAGTAGACAACGCAGGCTACAACATGCAGGGAGGCAACCCGGTATACCGAGTGAAACTCAGCTCTTCAAGAGAATCCATTGGCAAGGTCAGGCGTTCAACGATCTGAAGAACACGGGCCTCCATGTACAGCTCCTCAAGGCCGTCTTCCTCTGCAAGGTGGTCGCCCTCATCGGCAATCACCTTTCCCTCTTGCTCAACGAAGGAGCGCGTAACGTGCCCTTTGCGATAGACATAGAAACCATAGGTCGATGCTGCGCCACAAAGTACGAGTTTTGTGAGTTCAGATGCCTTGGAGAAATCTGCTAGTACATCATCGTCGGCCATTGCCACGGGGAGCCCAAGCACAATGAACCAGTGCCCTGTTTGTGCGGTGCACACTTGCTCCATCTCTACGCATGATAGGGCTGTCTGAAAGTCAACACCCTCTAGCTCTTGTGCATCGTTGAGGATGCCAAGATCGGCGAGCAAACAGGGTGTCTGAGGAGTTTTGACGAACAGCGCGTTTTGGTTCCAACCCATAGCCAAACCCTACACCGTGAACGAGCACGGGATGCGAACAACACAAGTCGCGTTTTAGTGCACCTCGTGAGTAGTCATGTGTGGCGAGAGATAACGGGGGACGAGGTGAGGTGCGATCGGAAAATCGGTCCACATCAAACTGGAGAGTTCTGTCACATTGAAAGGACAGAACATGAGCAAGAAGAGATACACGGAAGAACA
>JANTGM010000105.1 GCA_024762925.1 Kofleriaceae bacterium
GTGGTGCCTTTGAATACGGGTCTGGGGTTCACGCCGGGGGTATCGGGAAACGCCCGGCATAGTTGCGTCGAAATGTTCCCCGGTCGGGGCTCGGGGGCAGGCCTCGCTATAGCTCCAGTTCGGTCACAAGACAGGCTGCATGCCCCAACACCTTTGGCCCATCAACTGTGATGGTTGGCGTTGGCTTCCACCCAGAGACAACGCGCATTTGCAGAATCTCTTCCGGCGATGGTCGATAGTCCCACACGGAGACAGTATTCACGGCGCCAAGTCAGGTGGTGTCAAAGACCAGATGCTTGCCGAGTTCCCACTCCATGACAACATCGTGGCAGTACTCATCTTGCACAAGAATCTCGAGAACCACACGTTGGGTCGGTTGCTGCAGGCCCCACTGAATTACTTCTTCAAGAGTCGCGAGCGGCCGCACCTCGGCGACAAGTCTGTGCGCTTGCGCATCAGTGAGGTTCGCATGATTGGCCAAGGTCGGCATGGGCAAACGAGTGTACACCGCATGCACTTGGCGTGCGGCACGGTCGTCATCTCCCAACTGCGCGCTCGGTGATAGTGTTTCCCCGAAGTGAGCCTCCATGCACCCCAATTCCCCAAGTGATCCAGCTCCCGAGTTCATTGAACACAATGGGCACAAACTCGCGTACACCGATGAGGGCAGCGGTTCCTCGACGATCGTGGCGGTTCCGGGCCTACCTGGCAGCATTCGCGACTTCCGCTGGCTCGCCCCTGCTCTTGCTAGCTCCTTTCGCCTCATACGTCTTGAGCTTCCAGGATATGGAAAATCGGATCGACATGGGCATCGAGGCATGTCGATCACCGAACGCGCTGCTCCGGTTCGCGAACTCATGCAGCATCTGCAAGTTCGCTCGGCGACGTTGCTGGGTCATTCGTCAGGCGGCACGATCATTGCGCATCTTGCCCACCATTTTCCCGGTCTGGTTCGACGCTGTGCCTTCATCGCCTCCAACGGACCACAACCTCACTACCAAGTGCGCACGTATCGGGCACTCGCGGCCCTGTTTGACTATCGCGTGGGACGTGCCGCTATGCGCCCTGTGCTACGTCGGGTCTATGGCGCGTTAGGCTTCCCTGCGCATCTTTCCGACGATGAACGCATGTTTACGACCCTCGATGCGGCGGCTACCGACTTTGCCGCGCACAGGAAAAATCTGCGCGCTATTTCTCAGCCAAGCCTGGTTGCTTGGGCCACTGATGACAACCTGATTCCCTCGAAGGTGTTTGAGGAACTCGAATCTCTTGTGCCCAACGGCCCGCGTCTCCGGTTCACAAGAGGCGGGCACAATCTTCAAAAGACTCGGGCTATCGAAATCGCGAACACACTGCGCGAATTTTGCAATGGACTCGATCCTAGAGACTCTCCTGACGATTCCTAAGACGTGTATCATCAGTCCATGAAAGGCACGCATCCTGCGAACTATGATGCCTTTGGCTTTCTCCCAGAAGCCATGGAAGAAGCCCTTAGACCAGCGCGCTGGCTGCATAAGAACTACTTTCGCGTGAAGAGCTATGGCGTCGAACACATCCCGCTTTCAGGTGGGGTCATCGTGGCCGCCAACCACAGCGGTGCACTCCCGATGGACGGTGTGATGCTGGGTGTAGATCTATTTGAGAATACAAATCGCAAGCGGTTTCCTCGAGTTGTCACAGACCACTTTGTCGCCCGCCTGCCCTACATTGGTGTGCTCTTTGCGCGGGTTGGAGCCGTTGGCGGTTCTCGCAGAAACCTCGATTCACTCCTAGAATCAGAAGAACTCGTAGTCGTCTTTCCTGAAGGCACTTCGGGCGTTGGCAAGCCGTACAGCGAGCGCTACAAGCTGCAGCATTGGCATGTCGGACACGCAGAACTCGCGCTGCGCCACAAAGTCCCCGTCTTGCCGGTCGGCATCATCGGCGCAGAAGAGCAGTGGCCCTTGCTCGCTCGCATTGGTGGAGTACGCGCTTTCGGCGCCCCGTATCTGCCGATTCCCGCAACTCCGCTGCCACTGCCGGTGCGCTATCACATTCACTATGGAGCTCCCATCGACCTTATTGCTGAGTTTGGAGAAGGAGCTTCTGAAGACCCGCAGCTATTGCAAAAGGCCGCTGAGAGAGTTCGAGACTCGGTGCAATCCCTACTCACGCTTGGTTTGGAGCAGCGGCAGGGAGTGTTTCGATGAGCCGCATCCTCATCACAGGCGCCACAACTCCACTAGGCAAGGAACTTATAAGCAGACTCCTCACCCTAGAAACCACCGAGGCAATTCTCACGGTCGCGCGCGACGAGCTCGATACCAGCCGCTTTGGCAACGATGCGCGCCTCCATATTGAGCATGCCGACCTCACTCGAGAACGAGACGTGCGAACCCTAATGAAGGGCCCAGTTCGGGACCTCAAAATTGACGCCGTTGTTCACGGGCCACTTCATCGAAGCGCACTGGACCGTGGCAAGAAAGTCCACGCGATGAATGTCGAGAGCACTCGCTCGCTTCTCATGCGCCTTCAGTCGCACCCAACGGTACGCAGATTCATTTATCGGAGTTTTTCTGAGGTCTATAAGTTAGAAGACCACCTGCCGACGCTCATTGGAGAGGACCACCCTCTGGAGTTTTCGCGAAAGGCCCCACAGCGCGTACGAGATCGCGTTGAGAGTGACTTGTCCGTATGCGCGCTTCAAGGCATGATCCCCTGCTCCATTGCGGTCCTGCGTTGCGCGGAAGTGCTCGCACCCAAGAGCGGCAGCCAGCTTTGGGACTATTTGCAGTCGGCCGTTTGTCTAAGGCCCGCAGGCTACAATCCGATTGTCAATGTGGCCAGCGTTCAGGACATTGCTAGTGCAATTTGCCGTGCACTGGAAAGCGAGGCGCAGGGGGTTTTCAATATTCCCGGAGCCGATACCCTTCCCCTCGGGGAACTCGTCTCGCGATTTGCCAAGCAGTCAATCCCTGTGCCAGGACCACTCATCGCTCCGCTCTATCGCCTGCGAACAGGGCTCCTGCGCACCGAGTTCCGCTACGATCTCAATCGGGCACGATTTCACTTTAACGGCGTTCTCGACGGGCGGCGCGCGAAAGAAGCGCTCGGCTACGAGCCACGGATGAGCGCCCTGGCTGGCCACAGCATGTGAGCCGAATTTAAGCGAGTAAGTAGAGTTTGCCCACAGGAGCAACGCAAGCAGGATTTGACCGAACGGGTTTGCGGGTGAAGGCTTGAGTGTGCGAGCAGTGTTGTCACCGTCGCGATCAACGACTAGCCTGCAGCCATGCTCACTCGGTTGCTCGCTGTCGCCACACTCCTTATCGGTGGATGCGGAACGTCGTCTAAAGCAAAGGCACCGGATGCCCAACCTGAAGGTCTGCAGGCTGCAGCGTACTGCGAGACCATCGCTCCGTTCTTCTGTGACTTCTACCTCCGATGCGGTCGAATGAATGTGACCACCAAAACCGCGTGTGAGACCAACTTTCTGGAGAGCTGCAACTCCAAGTATGAAGGCGCCTACATCGAGCTCGAGCAACTGGGGTTTCTACAGCTGAGCCAAGAGGGACTCGCGGCATGTGAGTCGCACCTCGATAGCGTGTCCTGCGAGCAACAGATTTTTGAACTCACTGGACCTTGTGCCAACATCTGGTCCGGCAACCAGAACGTCGGCGAACCATGTGGACTCGACTCAGAGTTCTTCTCATGCAACGAATCTAGCGAATGTGTTCTCTCTCTCGATTTCTGCGGAACATGCCGCGAGCTGGTTGGCCTAGGCGACCCATGCACGCCGGGTGAGCAGACTTGTGGTGCGGTTGCGTTCTGCGAGGACGGCATCTGCAAGGCCCGGATCGCCAATGGCGCGAGTTGCGGCGAGCAAGATCGGTGCGCAGCGGGCTCCTCTTGCGTCGAAGGAGTCTGCATCGGCCCACGCTTTGTAGCCTCAGGAGATGCCTGCGACCGGGCGAATCGCTGCCCGTACCTAACTGAGTGCATCGCTGGCCGCTGCGAACCGGCCGCACTTCAAGGCGAATCCTGCGATGCGCAAACCACGTGTGCCACGGGGTACTGCTCAGATGGCGTCTGCGAGGCCCCGCAGCCCAATGGCAGCAGTTGCACCAATGCGGATCAATGTCGTTCGCTTCTCTGTGACGGCGGGCAGTGCCAAGTGAGGCCAAGTGCATGCATGCAACCCTAAGCCGCATCTCGGAACTTCACCTATTGGACAGGGCAAGGTAGCCTTTGTCTGTGTCTGAAAAGGAATGGGCAAGCTTTGGATTTCCGCCGCTTCGCCTAACAACCTCCGACCTGCAGGCTTTGGTGCAGACTGCTGGGCCAAACGCCGTACTTACTGCAGACGGGGAGTCCCCAATCGAAGCAAGTGACTTTGTGCCCGAAACGCAAAGCTGGGTCGCTCACGCAGTAATACGAACACCCGAGATGAAGCTCGAGTTTAGCGACGACCACGCTAGCCTCAACTTTGACAATCGAAATGCCACGATCTCAGAAGAGCTCGCTCACTCGCTATGCCCAAGCCCGCACTCTGGCTTCTCTCTCCTCTTGCCCCTCTTGCTCGGAGCGCTCATCTTTGTTCCGCTCTACTTGCTGGGCTTGCGAGCAGATGTTTCTTCCGTTGCCGCCATGGCAGCAGTGCTCGTGGGCATGGCCTTGGTAGCAATTCGACGACGCTCATCGCAGCCGCTGACGACACAGCTCGAAGGTGAAGCGAGCAAGTGGTGTACGACGTTTCCGACGAGGAGCATCGGCTTTGACGACCTCGGAGAGATACTTCAGTTGATCGGTGATGACGCCTCGGTCGAATTTGCTTCCGACGAGAAGGGGCCTTTTGTCTTGGTGGCAACGGAAGGCATCAAGCTGACGCTGCGTGAAACGGCCGGCGAAGTCATCTATGATGACGCAAGTTCGCACATGGAGGGTCTCTACAACCAGGTCCTGAAACACCGCCAACCGCTGCGTTGGTTCACCCATGACGACCTTGCCATTATCGCTGGTATGCTCTTTCCCATCGCCGCAATCGTATTTGCTCCCGATGCCATGCAGGGAAAGGCTGCACTCATTGCTACCGTTCCTTGGTTCGCGTATCTGCTCTGGGTTCTTCGCAATCAGAGTCGCAAGTGGACGATGATCGTTCGCAACTAACGGGCATACCCGGTGGCTAACCGAGTCTAGCCCTCACTGTACCTAGCGGCTGCTCATGCATCCTGCGAGTCTAAGCGCAAGAGCAGGGAGCGAGACGCAAACTTGCCAGTGACAAACACACGGGGAGTGAATGATGGATGAACTACTAAACGGGCTAGTTGAGAAGGTTGGTCTCGACAAAGAAACTGCTGAGAAAGTCATTGGCTTTCTCAAGGACAATGCGAGCGAAATCCCTGGAATGCTCGCCAAAGCAGGCCTCGCAGACAAGCTCCCGGGTGGCCTCGGCGACTTGCTCTAACAGCAACTTGAGTCCTACGAAGAAATCGTAGGACCTCTGCGAGGCGAAAGTCCCCTTTGGCACTGGGCTGTCCTTTGGTATGGCCTAGGAACGGCAGCGCAACCACGCGAGACACCTGCATTTGCCGACGTAGCGACTACACCTACATTGCCATTGGCGATGTACCGAGCGACACTGCACCTAGAACCGCACGCCGAAGGTCTACGCATGTTGTCTGAGTCCGTCACCTCTCGCGTTATCCACCGCAGTCCACCCACCTACGATGTTCACGCCAAGAACCCTTGGTGGGAAACACTGGCCCCCGACTTCTATCGAAGCTCCGAGCAATTCGAGATGGGCACGGCCGATCGGCTTAAGGTCCTCTCGACTGCAGCAGCGGGCGAGGCGTTCAAAACCTGCGCATCAACGCTTCTCGCCGCGACCATCCTGCCAAGCAGCGCTAGCACAAACATGCTGCGGTCATGGTCGAGTGGAGAAAGCCGCTATCTCGAAGCCGCCAAGTCCGGCGACCCAACGATTCTCTTTGGAGCCCCCCCGAGAGGGATCGAGATCAAAACCAGCAAAGCATGGGGACCACACTTTCGTCCCAAGAATGGATTTCGCAGATGGTTGCGTTTCGAGAGCCCTTACAAGCCGTTTGATCCTGCGTTGCGACGAAAATATGCGATCGAAGATCGCAATCGAGTTGTCCACTCGCTTCACTGGCGCCACAGCGACAAGCCACGACCCACGATCATCGGGATTCACGGTTTCAATGCCGATCCGTTCATGATCAACCAAGAGCTCTTCGCCCTCCCGTGGTTCTACGAGCTTGGTTGTGATGTCTTGCTCTTCACCCTCCCCTTTCACGGGCGACGTAGACCAAAGCGATCTCTCTTTAGTGGGCAGCACTTCTTCATGGGTGGCCCAGGTCAAGTGAATGAGTCGTTTGCACAGTCCATCTGTGATCTGCGCGTAATCGTGCGCCACCTTTTGGACGACCTTGGCGTTCCCAAAGTGGGTGTCACAGGAATCAGCCTCGGAGGAAATACCGCTGCGCTCTTGGCCGCAACCGAACCACGGCTGCACTTCTCGATTCCGAATGTCCCTGTAGTTTCCCTAGGAGATCTTCTGCTCGAGTGGCGCCCCATTGGCGACATCCTGCAATGGAAGCTAAAGAAGGCCGGTGCTTCAATTCAAGATCTTCGAGCGGCGTTTGCAGCGGTCTCCCCGCTGAGCTATCCATCATTGCTCCCCAAGGAGCACCTCTTCATTATCGCAGGAGCCGCTGATCGCATGGCCCCACCAAAGCATGCGCGCCTCTTGCACGACCATTGGCAACAGTGCGGGATTCATTGGTTTCCAGGCAATCACATCTTGCACTTTGATCGCGGAAACTACCTTCGTGAGATGGCCCGAGTAATGAACAGCATTGGATTCCTTGATGACGATCGCATCGCATCCGCTGCCTAAGGAAAGCAGCTTGCCTAAGAACTCTACTAAATCTGGCGTCCGAGTTGTCGTGTCAGAATACGGAGAGACACCACTCGAGGCTGTCGAGCGATTTGCCTCGCTCGAGAAGCAGACTCCACCCGACAGAGCACAGCTAGTACCCAACGACGTTGTTGTTGCCATTCGCAGCGCTTCCGTTGGATGGGTTGATTTGATCATGGCTGGTGGCCTTTACCAGCATCTCCTAACACCTCCCTACTGCCCTGGTCTCGAGTACAGCGGGGTGGTGGAGTGGGTTGGAAGCGACGTTCAATCCCACCGCGAGGGGGATCGAGTCCTACTCGATGGGCTCCTTGCGGGCCCCCGTTCATCGAGCGCCTACCAGCACTACGGCGGCTATGCCTCGTACGCTGTGGCCCCTGCGAATGCTCTCTTGCCAATTCCCGACGGCTTCTCGTTCGACCAAGCATGCAGTTTCTTGGGTAGCTATGAGACTGCATACCACTGCCTGGTCGCATGCGCCGACTTGAAGGCGGGCGAGACCATACTGATCCACGGCGCATCGGGGACAACGGGACTAGCCGCCGTTCACCTGGCCAAACTACTTGGCGCCACGGTAATCGCGACGGGGCGCAGTGACGAAAAACTCGCAGTCGTAGAGCAACAGGGTGCCGACCACATCCTCAACTGCAAGGCTTCTAACGGTACTGTGAGCCGTTTCCGCGATCCGGTGAAGGAACTCACTGGCGGCCGAGGCGTGCATGTTGTCTACGACGGAGTTGGTGGCGACGTGTCGCTCGAGAGTCTTCGGTGTGTGCGCTTTGGAGCGCGATTTCTGATCGTTGGTTGGGCGGGAACGCCCTTTGTTGCAAAGCGTAAGGGAGGCAGAGGAGCTCCAAATGCCAACCAGCTTCCAACCAATCTCATCATGATGAAGGGGCTACGGGTCCTTGGCTGCCCCACTGTAATTGCGACCGAGCACGACCCATCCATTCGAAAGAAGCGGCTCGCGGATATTCTACGTTGGACCTCCGAGGGCAAGATTTCCCCCTATGTCTCCCACCAATTCGAGTTGCAAGAATTCAAAGCCGCCATGAGAGCGAAGTGGAACGGTGAAGTCATTGGCGGATGCGTCGTGCACCCGCCGTGACCAAGCGCCATCATTGGTAGTTGATACCGAATTTCGGTTTTGGCGCCCGCGTTCATTTCGATCTTCGCGTGAGTTCGGCCACCGCGTCTTGAATACGAATCCTTTGCGGAGCAACCGCGAAGGAATCTTGGCTCGCTCGCGCTTGTCGATGAATGTCGCGAATGCTCCAAAAGTTGTACGAAAGGCGAACGCTGATCTGACGAGCGATCACCACGGTTGGCCCACTTACCAAAATGTTATTGGAGTGTCGGCTTGTCTGTAGAGGAGCGTCTCACGTTGTAGACCGCCTTGCCGGTCGCGAGATGTCGTTCGGGCTCCCCCTCGTGATAGCAATGGATGTCCACTGACGCGACGCGATTTCCCATGCGGCTCACATGGCCTTCAGCGATGACGGTCTGCAACTTCGCTGGGCGCAAATAGTCCACTCTCATATCCAACGTCGAGAGCGTGTCACCAGGAAGGTTCACTCGGGTAAAGGCTGCAGCTCCACCTGCCGCGTCGATGAGTGCGGAGAGCACTCCACCATGCAGCGCAGGGCGCCTCTGATCACCGATGAGCTCAGGCTTGAAAGGAACGCGGATTGCTGCGTGCCCCTCGCCTAGCACGGTAACCTTCATGCCCACCAGTTTGTTGAAGGGTATGTCTTCATCAAAGAAGGTGCGAATGAGTTGGTACTTGGCTTCCATGTGTATCGAGGCTAACAAACTTCAAGAGCCTCGAAACTCCCAAAGTGGCGATGCAGTAGTCGCGGCCACTGCAACGCTTCTCCTTTGCGTGAAGAGCAGGGTAAACTTGAGAGCCACGCTGTTCTTATGAGACGCCCAACCGCCGCCTTCTGGCTTGAGCTGGAAAGAATCGACAAGCAGCTTAGTAGCACTGACTACTATCAGCTACTCGGCTGCAGTCGTGATGCCGATGTCGAAATGTTGCGAGAGTGCTATGAGAGGCAAGTTCGGGTTCTACATCCGGATCGCCACGTTCGAGAAACGAGCCGTAAACGTCTACAGTGTCTTACTCGCGTCTACGCGCGCATTGGTGAGGCCTTTCGGGTTCTGAGTCATCCGCACAATCGAGCAAAATACGACCTGGCTCTAAGAGAGGGCGAGACGCGATTTGCGGAATCGCGAAGCGACAAGCAGGCACGCATCGAGAGGGATCCGAAAAACCCCCAGGCACGGTCGTTGCTGGAACAAGCTCAAGCTCTGTTGGCGAGCAACGATCGTCGTGCTGCCCGTGCCAAGCTGCAACTGGCGAAGCACTACGAGCCAGAGTCGCGAGCCATCAATCAGGCGCTTGGTGCGTGTGGTGAGGCCACGCCCACACCACCACCTGATTCGGGGCGGTCAAAAGCGCCAGGGGAAGGGGGCTCTACGGCGCAATCCAAGTCACCTCCTCCGCCACCATCACCCATTCCGAGGCCTATCCCAAAGACACCCTCGGCTCGTGCCCATCGACGGGTTCCGATGGGACAGTCAATTCGCATTGGGTGTACGGAGTGGGAGCAGGTGAAGACGTTTTACATGCACAATATTTCGCGTGGAGGAATGCTACTGCGATGCAAACAAACGATTCCCATAGGCTCCGTCATTGAGCTCACCATAGTGACTCCGGATCGGGAAGATATCCAATTGCCTGCAGAGGTCGTGCGACATGTCAAGCCTGAGGGGCCTGGCAAGCGACCTGGCATCGGAGTGCGTTTTCTGGTTATTCCCGATGCGGTGCGAGAACGCTTCGAAGTTCTTCTCAACGTAGCAGGAGTTCGGAGTTCTTCTGATTCCACTGTTGAGAAAGAGAAGGAACCAGAGCAGCAGGCCAAGGAAGATGCCGAATTGCTAATTGTAGCCGGCAAGTACCAGGAGGCCTGCAAGCTTCTTCAAGGCCCGGTCCGCGCGTTTCCCGACAACAAGGTTCTGCGTGGGAGTTTTCATCTAGCGGCTGGAATGATGGCCCGCGAGAGGTCACAAGAGGTTGCGGCGCATAGTCATTTCGAGCGAGCGTTGCGTTACGATCCTGACTCTCCATTGATTCTTGAAGCGCTCCGGGAGAGTTCTTAGTGACCTTGGACCTTGGGCCTGAGCTTCGCAGTCGAATTTGGCCAGAACTCGACTGGTCAAAGGCCACTCCTGCCTTGGCAGAGCAAATCATGGCAAGCGAGACCATGACCGGCAAGGTCAAGGCGCCCTATCTACGCAGGCTCGCCGAACTGTGCGAGTTTTGCGTGCTCGATCCGCAAATCGCAGCGGACCTCTATGGAGCGAGCTTCCAGGCGGACCGCAGCCAGGTTGATGTCTTGCCACGGATGCGCCGGCTGTGTGAGGAAATCGGTCGTTTCGATCATGCTGCCCGCACAGCAGAGCTCGAATTTCGCCAGAGCAAGGAGCCTCGTTTTCATGCAATCGCAGGACAGTCATGGCTTGATGCAGGAGAACCCGACCGCGCCATCAAACCGCTCCTTGCTGCGGACGCTTCGGCGCCAGGCAACCCGCATATCGTTGCTGCGCTCGAAGTCGCTCGCCGCGAATGGGCAAATCCAGAGATGCACGCAGAAGAGCTGATCGAGCGTGCTCGAACTCAGGGTGAAGCGGGCGTCATCTCTGCACTGCAAGCAGCCCGCATCCTCAATATGCTCGACTTTGACGATGAGCGGTTTGAAACGGCGCTTCTTCTTTGCCTTGCACAGCAACCCAACCTCCCTAGTGCTTGCAATCTCATGGAGGTTTTTCTGTTCGAGCACGAGCGCTTTGGTGATCTGGAAAAGCACTTCTATCTTCGTGCAAAAGGCGCACCATCAAGCTCTGTTGCATCAGAGATTCTCCTAAGAGGAAGTTCGCTCTTGTTTCGCGCTGGCGCAGGTTCCGAAGGCGTTCGTGTATTTGGGGAAGCCATTCGAAGGGCTGAAGAAACGGATACTGGCTTGGCGCGGGGTTCACTGGCCCTCTTGCGAGCGGTCGTGGCCAGTGGTTCTAAGGGACGTGTCCACGTGATGAGCCACGCAGATGCGCTTTTCAAACTCTTGCGGTCAGCCGATGAGCAAGTGGGCATTGCGATTTTCTGCGCCCAGATCGCCTGGCATGCGCAGAAGGATTACGAAGTTGCTCAGCGCTGGATGAATCGGCTAGGCGAGCACTGTGCAGAGCATCCGCTCATTGTTGATTTTGGGCTTGCCGCAGCAATTCTCGACGCAGACAAGACTACGTCACCACCCATCAACTCAGCGAACTCAGCTCCAGCGAAGGAGCCAAAACGCCGATTGCCGCGTGTGGCTATTGAGGCCAAGCTCGAACTCAAGATGACCATGCGTGATCGAATGGGCACTCGTACCAAGATCGATGCAACGACACGCAACATCTCGACGATTGGCGCGTTGGTTACGTGTGATAGAGAGCTTGGTCTCGATCAGGTTCTCGAAGTCACATTGAGTTTGCCGTCCTCCAGTGGGCTCACAAAGCGACGCTTCAACGTGAAGGCAAGAGTCGCAAAGGTCGTCCCAGGGAAAGGCTTCGGGCTCGAGTGGGTGGATTCCACCTTTGATTTCCGAAGCGCCATCTCCGCCATGCCCGACCCGACTCCGTAACGCCAAAGAGAACCGCATGCTCGATCAGTTTTTTGAAGAAGAAGAAGAAGAAAGCGCCAATGGCACCGATGCCATCGCAGTAGGTATCGACCTGGGAACCACGAATACGGTGGTTGCACACGCCGACCTCAGCGGACCCACGGCTCTGCTCGACGAATTTGGCCGCATGCTGCAGCCGTCGATCGTTGCATTCTTGCCTGATGGCACTATGAGTGTTGGCCAGGAGGCTCGAGGGCGTCGCTTGGTCGATCCACGCAACACGATTTTCTCCGTCAAGAGAATCATCGGTCAGCCCTTTTCATCGCCAAGGCTCCAGAAGACGATAGGAAACCTTCCGTATCGCGTCATCGAAGGCCCCAACCAAGAACCAATCGTTAAGACGCGTGCAGGAGAGTTCTCCGTTCCTGACATCTCGTCCAAAGTCGTTGCGCATGCTCGCAACATCGCGGTCAATAGTCGCGGCCGAACGGTTTCCCACTGCGTTGTCACGGTGCCGGCGAACTTCAATGACGGGCAGCGAGAAGCGACCCGGAGGGCCGTGAAGTCTGCAGGGTTGGAGGTGCTTCGCATTCTCAATGAACCAACTGCTGCGGCCCTCGCATACGGACATGGTCGCAGCCTAAACCAGCGTGTGGCGGTATTCGACATGGGCGGCGGTACCTTCGACTTGTCGGTGCTTGCTGTTCGGCGAGGGTTGTACGAAGTGCTTGCTACTGGCGGTGATCCGTTTCTCGGCGGTGATGACATGGATCATGCTTTGGCCAACGAACTCGCAAGTCGTTTCCTACAGGAGCACCGACTTGATCCGCGAACCGACCCCGCGTCGCTAGCGCAACTGCTCGTCAGCGCTGAAGGCGTAAAAATGACACTCAGTCGTCAAGACAAAGCAGAAGTGCACATTGAGGAACTAGCTCACGGCATTGGAGGCAAGGCCCTTGGGCTTCATACGACAATCACGAAGGCAGAATTTGAAGATCTCGTTTCCCCGATTGTCGAGCGCGCCTTGGAGTGCGCCGCAGCGGTCTTGGCCGAAGCAGACATCTTGCCACAACATGTCGATGAAGTCTTACTGGTGGGAGGTGCGACTCATGTCCCGATCGTGAAACGGCGTGTCTCAGAATTGTTCGGTAGACCAGCGCAGGGCGATATCGACCCGATGCAGGTTGTGGCGCTTGGTGCAGCAGCACATGCGCAGACCCTATTTGCACCCGGAACGATCGCGCCATCGCCAGATCGTGGCGACGGGCCACAGGGCACAGCGGATGAGACACCCATCGACCTGCTTCTGGATGTAACATCACATCCTGTCGGCCTTGCGACCGCTGGCGGCTATGCGGAGGTGCTGCTGAACAAGAACACCCCCATTCCTGCTGAGGTCACGCGGATTTTCAGCACCGCGCACGACAACCAAGACCACGTGACGCTCAAAGTCTGTCAGGGCGATGACCGGCAGTTTGAGAAGAACGAGCTGCTAGGAGAACTCAACCTAAAGGGCCTAAGGCCCGGGCCCCGAGGTCAGGTGCGGATCGAGGTGAGTTTTCTTATCAATGCGGACGGGCTATTGCAGGTATCCGCCCGCGACTCGGAGACAGGTGGCGAGACGTCGGCAAATCTTTCGCTCTTTGGTCTTGGTGACGATGATATTGAGCTCGTCGAGTAGCCTCTCTACTCGTTCTAAGAATTTCTCTCGCGTTTGGGCGCTAGCAAGTTCTTTTGATACCGCGTCTGCACAAGATCGGTAATCACCAAGATCGCGATGACGAAGTAGAAGGTTGTCTTGCTCATCGGGGTAACCGCGCTCTCAAAGAAGTGTAAGTGAGCGATGTGCCCACCCTCGCTGAGCAACATGATGCCAACGATGAAGAGAACGAAGAGTCCCAACACTTCATAGGTACGGTTCTTTTCAAGAAACGTTGAGACACCATCGGCCAGCCAAATCATGAGCACGCCGCTGATGACGATGGCTGTTGCCATCACCCAAAACACGTCTGTTAGCGCCATGGCACTGAGAATGGAATCAAACGAGAAGACGAGGTTCATGACGACGATCATGAAGATGACTGATTTGGCGGAACTTGGCTCAGCTACGGCTTGCGACTCGTGGCTAAGAGTCATCATGTTCCAGATCTCTTTGAGTGCGGTGTAGATGATGAAAATGCCTCCGCACAGAACGATGAGGCTGTGAATGCTAAACGCGCCGTTCATCACTTTGCCGAGGTCCACAAAGAAGACTGGCTCTTGCACGTACTTGATCAGTTGAACCAAGGCGAAGAGCAGCCCGATACGCAGCCCGATGGCGATTGAGATGCCAATCTTTCGAACCTTGGCGCGGCTCTCTTCTGGCGCTCGTTTTGACTCAAGGGAGATGTAAAGCAAGTTGTCAAAGCCTAAGACCGCCTGAAGCAGTACCAACATGCCGAGAGTTGCAAAATCTGAGAGGTGCATAGGTTTCCAATCGACGAGTGAGTCGCGAATGAGACTACCTGGCACGTGACGCTGGCATCAAAGTCTATAGCGTGCATTCTTGGGCCCTTGCCTTTGCCCGTGACCACAGGATACGACTTACCCATGTCGGGGAGGTTGGGAATTGCACGGGTCTCGCCATCGGAGATTCGTGTTGGAGCGCGGGGCACTGCACGCATTCGTGTAGAAGGTCGAGGCTATGGCGCGCTGCGTCTTGGAAGAACGTGTCGTTGGGTATGGGGAGTCTTTGACGAGACGTTCTTGGTATTTCTTGGCGAGCATGATGACACAATTGCGATCACACTCCGAGGTGTCGGTGGGCCGGCGCGACGTGAAGTGCTGCTTGCGTCATGTGCAGACATCACTTCGCCGCATCTCACAACCACGATCCCTCCGCGACGTGCGAGCATTCGCGGACCGCGAGTACGCCCAATCGCTACCGTGCAAATTCAGGCACCACGACTGCAGTCATTGACACGAGCCCCGAGTTCCGCTCGCTCACAAGAGAGTGATTCCATTACATGAGTAACGAACCTTCGCCAACGCAAGCGCCACTCGTTCCCCGACAAGCTGACGATGCTCCAACGCCGGGCTTACTAACCCGATTTCTGTGGTTCTGTGCAGGTGCGGACTCAAGCTTGCTGCGTCGGTGTCCTGTTTCAGACTGGGTAAAATACCAAGGCATTGGTGGAATCGTGTTGGCCACAACGTTGCTGGCCTTTGTCTCCGCCTCCTATGCCTTCTACACAGTCTTTAGTCCCAAAACGGACACAGCTCTCGCTGTGGGTCTGGACGTAACAACCTATGCAATTTCTGGTGTGGCTGGAGCGATTTGGGCCCTGGTCATCTTCAACATCGATCGCTTTATCGTGTCCAGTACGGGTAAAGGTGATGGGACAGAAAATATCTCATGGAACGAACTGCAACAAGCCGCACCGCGTCTCATCATGGCGATCATTATTGGTGTCTGCATTTCGGCTCCACTGGAGATTCGAATTCTCAAGCCCGAAATTGATGCGCAGCTCGAACTTGAACAAAACGAATATCTAGCAGAGCTCAACCAGCACTCTGAAGGGCTCATGCAGGCTCGCAAAAACGAACTCGTCTCAAAGATGGACAAGGCGGAGGAGTCGCTCAAAGAGCGCCGAGACTACTTTGAAACACGTCGCCTCGAAATCGCAAAGCAGCGCCGCCTTCTCGAGCTTGAGGCGGAGGGCAAGACCTCCAAGGCTGTGGCAGGCCGTGGCCCTGCCTGGCGAGACAAGAAGGAAACGCTCGACAAGATGGAGGGCGAGCTACAAGAAGATCGAAAAAGCCACGAAGAAAAGGCCGCCATCTTCAACGCGGACATCGATGGTTGGGAAGCAGAGCTTAGTGCTCTTGCAGAAGAGCTTGCTGCTGGCAAGGAGAGCAATCGACGACAAGCTCGTCACCTTGATGGCCTCATGAAGCGAATCCACATCTCGCACGAGATTGGTGGTGTAGTGCCATGGGCCATTCTCTTTTTGCTGCTTGCTGTCGAAACTGGGCCAATCTTCTTCAAGATGATGCTGGTGTCAGGCACCTACGACTACATGCTGGAGAACTCCAAGCGGGTCTCAACTGCACGTATGGGCATTGAGCTTGAGTCCCAGGTCTTCCTGAGCGAAACCGGTGAGGAAATTCGAATCAATACGTTCCACGAGGTGGAGGCGGTATTAGCCGAGGAGCGTCGAAGACGGGCTACGGAAGCGAAGCTGTCTGAGGCTGTGCACAAGCGGTTTCAACGTGATGTGGAATCTGAGATTGCGGAGGGTGATGAGTACAAGAAGTACATCAAGCCAAGCTGAGTCGGAGCGAGTTCTTGCGCTCCTTGGTTACGAGCGCGATCTTCTTTTCTCGATATCAGAAAAACACCTAGGTACACTTCGAGCAGCGGCTTTGTCGTGGCTTGTTGCGTGTCTGGTGCTTGGTGCCGCTGCGGCCTTCGCAGGCTGGCTCATCAGGCCCGGTGTCGCGGCGCCGCTTGTCGGTGGTGCGTCGATAACGCTGTTCACAGTCAACTTGCTCCGAGTGTTCCACTCAGGTGGAGGGAGCAAACTTGGGCGTACGATGCGCGAGAGTGAAGATGCTTGTCGGCGCTATCGGCCAAGCCTCATTCCCGCCTTGGCGTTTGGCGTCCTTGCGGTGATCTTGGCGCAACCTGCACAGATACCGTTTTGGCCCGATATTGAACCTGAAGTCGAGCAGCACCGACAAGCCCTAATTGAACAGCACAGCATCGCGGCGGCAGGACCTGGCGCTGACGCTGAGTACTATCGAGCCGAACTAGAGGCAGCTGGCTTTCCCGCCTTTCGCCTGAAACTCATCTGGCAAGATCCAAAGCGGGCCGTTCGCCTAACGTTCGCGATTCTCGCCTTGGTGCTACTGCCGGTATTTTGGTCGCAGTTCTTCGCCATTGAGAGCGTGCGCGCGTATGAACTCGAACGCAGCAAGAGAACGCATCAAGTGGTTTCAAGACTCGACAAAGGGGTGCGAGGCGAAATCGATACACTCCTCGGCAACTGGGAGACGTATCGACCTCTCAGCCGTGGCCCGGTATTTGGGAGGCCCTCCGCATGACACAGTGGTTTCGCGGCCATCTCGAAGGTCACTATGTCGGTACGACAGTTGGCAAGCCAGGAGTCTCGCAATACGGGTCGGCCAAGCGATACAAGCTTCGCATCTATCGGGCGATGGTTCGAGACATCGAAGTCTTGGAGACAGCGCCTGAGGAGCGCGAGGTTCCGGACGACTGCTTCTACCAGGCACAGATCGAAGACACGCGAATGCTCGGGATCCATCCACGCTCTTGCTACGAGGGGCCAATCTACGACGTCTCGGTTAGCGGCCTAAACGTTACACACACGACAAAGAAGGGAACGAAGACCTACGGGCGCGTGGAGGGGCTTGCATATGGGCGCTATCTCTTGCCCGAGTTGGAGAACGACGACGAGCAAGAACTGGTACGAGGCAAACTGACTGCATCCGAAGAGGCTGTGCTCAAGGGCAGCGAAAAGTCGCTTGTATCCGAAGAGCCAACTTCGGGCAATACCTCCCCCAACGATGAGGATCGCGAAATCGAGCCGCTACACCCACCGACGCCGCCGAAAGAACGCAAGGACCGGGAGCCGAGTCACGTGCCCATTCCCCTCTTGATCGTTGTGATGGCAGTGGTGTTGGGCCTAGCAGCCGGTGCCGAACCTGCTCTCCTTTGGCTTGGTGCCTTCGTTCCAATTATGGCAGTGCGACTTATTCTCACTGGGCTTTTTGCGATCACCAATACGCAACGTGTCTTTGGCGCGGTCCTGATCGTCGTGCAAGTGGCCTGCTTAGGGCTCATGTTGCTGGATTGGTTGTCCGACGGATGCATGAGCATCAATGTCGTGGCAGTGAGTGGCATTGGCATTACGGCTCTCATTGCGAGCGTCCTGCCATCTTCACTTCCTCTTCTTTGTGCAGGGGGAAGCCTCGGACTCGTACTTTTTCTGTGGTACGGCGATGTTGCTGTTCGTTGCAAACAAGAAGCTTCTGGGAAGCCCACGATCGAAACCCCAGCGGTTCGGCCATCGGTGCACGGACCGGCCCTGCCTCGAACCAACAAGGACGGAAGCTGGCCTCGACGAGGCCCTCGCTAAACACGCGAAGCTAGAGAGTCTCCATGAAGGCGACGAGGGCGTCTCGATCGGCTTTGGGCAGCTTGGTGCCATAGCGATGCCCAGGAATCGAGCGTTTTGCATCTAACAACGATTCCAGCGTCCGCACCGTGCCATCGTGCAAATACGGAGCGGCGTTGGCGACTCGTGTAAGAGGCGTTGGACGATAGAGACCCGTGCCTCGAGCGGACCCGTTCGCCAATACTGGGTCTGTTCCAATCGATGCGGCAGCGACAGGAAGTCCGCCGTGGTTTTTGTCGCGATGACAATGGTTGCAGTGCTGCGAGAAGAGCTCCTTGCCGCGTGTTTCGGCAGCCGTGAGGGGCGCAGCTTGCATCTCTGGAGGAGTGAGAGAATAGACGTACATCGCGAGGGCCCAAGCGAGCTCACGAGGCGGCCGGATGCGTTCCTGATTTGCGTGCAAAAGCTGGGTCTCTTGACGAATCGCCAGCGCTGCGGGATGTATTTGGTGAATGGTCCCGGACTGGGTGAGGTACTCGTGATCGCGTACCCCCCAAAGGTCAACGATGGCGACGGGGTCTTCGTCGTCATCTTGGGTGATATCGGCTCGTCCTGGGCCCCAGCGAGACATGCGGGCACGGACGTCCTCTGCCAAGGTGGCTCCGGTATCTCGGTAGTAGGCGAGACGCATCTCACCATAGTCGAGGTCGCGTCGAGCTTCGCCCACGATACTTGAGCCCTCGTCTAGAGAAACATGGCAAAGCGCGCAGGTGATCCCAATTTCACTGGCGCCATCGAGAGTTTGGAACGCGATTACTCCCGGCCAAACACCGTTCTCGTCTGGTTGCAGACCAATGCTACCTGCGAGTTTTTCTGAACGCAGCGCATGCTCTGCGAAAACCTCTGAGCGCAGTGGATACTCATAGAAGACCCTCTTCCCCAGCGCGACCCATTGAGACATGTTTTCTGGGGATTTGCCGTCCCAGAGCGGCTCTGCATGGGCGGCGATCGTGACGGGCGCCCCGCTTTGCAAAGCGGCAACATAGTCATCGTCAATCACGGTGGTCGTTGGCGTCCACTCTGGAAGCATTTCCCATCCCCGGCCTTCAAGCCCATACCCACTAAGACGCGTCATGGCATAGACGTTGTCGGGATTCGTTAGAGAAGCCTCCAAGACCTCTCTGCGGAACGTGGCATCGGTGAGGTAGCGCTCAGTCTCGGCCGCAAGCACGGCGTCGGTCCAGGGTTTGGCGAGAGTCGGCATTGGCGACGCCACAGATGCAGTTGGCGCGCTCTTCGGCGGCGCAACGTCAGTGCCGCCCGCCGTGCACGAGGCTAGCAATGGCAGTAAGAAAATTTCTCGTCTACGTATCAAGTCCGAATCATCATAGGTTGGGTGCGTTCGAACTGCGGAGACTTTACAGTGGTGACTGTGCCACCAACGTCGATATCAGCCTCAAGCGTGAACATCACGTTGTAGCTGCTCTTGCCGATGGCCTTCTCGAGCGCGCCCCAATCTGGGACTGAGATGTAATAGCTGGCCTTGTGCGCTGGCTCTGAGGTGAGCTTGCCATCCCAAGGGGCATAGCCATCGGCCTTCCACAGTGTGGGCTCTCGCGCTGTCACCGTGCCAACCTGCTTGCCGTCAGTCGTTAGGACCCGCAGCTCCTTGATCGTCACTGTACTACCAGTTGCTACGCCTCCCGATAGCGAGATCTGCATGGTCGATTGCGTGCATGGCTGTCGTAAGCCAACGCCATCGGCTCTTCTGCCTCGCCTTTGCCTTTGTGCGCCGGCCACGGGCTTGGCGGATGCACCTGCGCTGGGGGCAAGGCTTGCGGCTTGGGATTGCTTGCGAGAGGGACAGTCTTGTGCCATTTGAACCGACGCAATCGCTGGTGTGGGCAGCCCCGCGGCTGGGGGCTTAGGCTTTGGAGTTGGGATTGGGGCCGAGGTTGGCGGTGGCGTTTCGGCAAGTCTCGGGGTTGGCTCGGCAACGTCTTTGGACTTGCCTTCGTCACTTGTCGCACAAGCCGTGAGCAAAAGGGATAGGGCCACCGCTTGAGAGAATCGGTTCATCGAATGAATCTAGCGCCAAAGTCTAAGCACGGGCAAGGTGGATTCGCTGTGCCGTGGTGTGCGCTAGAATACTGGCACAATGTTGAACCGTCTCAGTTGGGGTGTGATTCTTGGTTTCGCGACAGCGTGTTCAGCAGATCAGGCTTCAAAGACATCGAAGGCAACATCTTCACAGTCAGCGGCAAGACAGCCGGCATCAACACAGGCCGTCTCTTCGCCGCAGCCTGAAACGCAACCAGCAAAGGAGGCCACTGTGCCTACAAATAACGTCGAGTGGACCGTGAGTTTTTCTGATGGCAGCGGCAATCGCTACACCGTGACGGGTGCGGGCGCAGGAAGCGAGGCGCGGCTAGTCTACAGCCCTGTCACTCCCGAAGAGAGCTCGAGTGGGACCTACAGTGGTGGCGTGCCGGCAGACGTGCAGATTCCTCCTGAGAAAACTTCTGAGCTGTGGCGGCGCGTTCGCGCACTTGAGAGCGACACAGCGAATCACGCGCAAGGTAGGAGCATGGGCTCTGGATCGTTTCACATTGAGACATCTGCAGGTGAATCGCGCTTTTTGGTGAGCATGGGCTCAGAGCTAAGCGACTTCACTTCGTTCATCACATCGCTGCGGCCTGCTGAGTAGTGTCTGGCTTGGCGTGACCATCTTAGCTCGGGCGCGTTCTAGGCTGTGGGGCGCCGCCAGCTTCAAATTGCACCGGCATAATCACGTGGTAGCAACGCTCGAGCCTAGAATACCGAGCTGCGGTGACTCGATGTGTAGAGATGTAGCGTTTTGCGTGTGGCCCCTCGTGGTGGACCTACACCCTGTATGTGCGAACTATCCCTAGTCATGCAAGGCGGAAGTCAAACTGACACACCTCTGTGGACGCAATTGACAGGTTGGCGAGTGTCCAAGGAGGAAGCGTCCTAACTGGTTGATTCCACGATTGGCGTCTTTCTTGCTCTACACAGGGTATGCACTACAAATCGATGCAAGAGGTTGAGTCGCTGGTGAACGCGTTTGAAACACGGACTATTTCGCCCTCGGAGTGGGACCATCAGATGCACCTGGCGGTTTGTTGTTGGTACGTCATGAACGGCTTTGATGATGTGGAACATCGCATGCGAGAAGGGATTCGGTCACTCAATCGTGAGCATGGTGTCATCGAGACGGCTAGCAGTGGTTATCACGAGACGCTCACCCTGTTTTGGATCGCCAAAGTACGCTCACTAGTCGAGGTCTGTTGTGGTCCCGCAATCGTGGTGGTTGGCGCGGTGGTTGGGGGTCTCGCAGATCCGACCCTCGTCTATTTTCACTACAGTCGCGAGCGGATTGCTTCAAGCGAGGCGCGCAAGACCTGGTGTGCGCCCGATTTGCATCGTCTACCTGCCGAGGGATCGGAGATGTGGCTCTCGCCGTGGCAGCTTGCTAGCTAGTGCGCGTCCCAGTTGGACGCGAACTAGCTAATTTCTGGTGTGGAACACCAGACCACAGCGCCGAAGGCGCGAAACACCACGCTTGCTC
>JANTGM010000106.1 GCA_024762925.1 Kofleriaceae bacterium
GGCAAGGAAGGATCTGAGCAACGATGAGCCGAAGGCGTTCAAAGGGCGAAGAACCGAGCCAGGGCGTTCTATGCCTCTGGATCCCACACTAGTCCCAACGCAGGCCTTTGACGGGCCGCATGCGGGCTGCGATGAAGGCTGGATAGATCGTAGCTACGACGCTAATTGCGAGTCCCGCACAAGCCACGGCGATCACCGAGCTGCCCTCGACTTGGATCGGCAGCTTATCGATGTAATAGACATCGGGATCGAGCGGCACACCAAACGTCATACCCAGGTAGCAGGCACTCAAACCAAGGGCAACACCCAGTGACGTCCCCACAAGGCCAATAAAGAACCCTTGGGTGATGAAGATCTTCATGACACCTCCATCCGAGGAACCCAAGGTCTTGAGAATCGCGATCTCCTTAGCCTTCTCAATAACCACCATGATGAGGTTGCCAACAATTGAGAATGAGGCCACGAGCACGATGATCACCAGGATGAAGAACATGGCGATCTTCTCGAGCTTGAGCGCGGAGAAGAGCGCGCGGTTGAGTTCTTTCCAATCTTGCACGCGATAGGTGGGTCCCAGCGACTCCTGAAGACTCTGCACGATCGCCGCGGTGTTGCGTGGGTCCTTCACACGAACCTCGATGCCGTTGGCTACGTCGCCAAGATCCAGGAACTCCTGCAGAGCACTTAGGCTGCAATAGACATACTTCAAATCGTACTCGTACATGCCTGAGAAAAAGCGTCCAGCTACCCGGAAGTTTTTCAAACGCGGGATGCTGAGTCCGTCTGGCGAGGTATCAGGCAACGGAGAAATCACGCGGACCTCTTGGTCAGTGTAGAGGTTGACGGTCTTGACGAGTTCACGACCAACAAGCACGCCGTCAAGTATGGCAATGCTCGGATCGATGTAGTCGTGTGGCCGCAAGTCAACATCCCACTCAGGTTTGGAGAGCGGAGCGCTGGCAATCGGATCGCCACCAAAGCTAGGCCGGGCGTCCTGCGCCGGCCCTGCATCCGGAAGTTCGTCAAGCCCACCACTGAAGTCCTCTGGTCCTTCGTCGAGGTCAAAGTCCTCCAGCGGCTCCTCTTCTACCTCATCAAGACCGCCGCTAAAATCCATCGGTCCATCATCGAGTTCGAAGTCGTCATCGCTGCCAGCCGGCTTTGGCTTGCCAGCGATGCTCCCGTCTTCTTCCAGTGGCCAGAGTTTCTCCAAAGCGCGCTCATCTCCCTTTTCGAGGTTGTGAACGATTTCGGTCACGCTGGCCACTCGCGCTGGGTCAATGCCTTTGAGGGTTACATTGCCGTAGTTATTGTGATTGGACATATAGGCCTCCGTCGTTAGAAACGGGGTGTAGCCGAGTACGCCATCGGTCTTCTCCAGGATTGCTTCGAGGTCGCGGTAGCCGTCAAACTGCAGCTCGTCGTTACTGCTGATTTGGATGTGTGCGTTGAAACCGAGAATCTTCTCGCGGAGGTCGGTTTCGAAGCCCGACATGACACTCAGAACAATTACGAGCGCCATGGTGCCAATAGCGACGCCACCGATGGACACAGTTGTGAAAAAGGTGAAGAAGTAGCGGGCCGTGAGAAGAACACCGGCGAGGATGCCAACAGCCGCGGCAACGAGCGCTGGCATGATGAGCCCCATTGGAGGTGTATACGCCGACCAGCCACCAAGAAAATCTAGATTGACGCCGACGTTTTCGACGCCCGCGGCGAAGTGCATGCCCACGGCGATGAGGAGCCCACTCAAGAGACCTGCGAGGGCAACATTCAAGAGCGTTGGACGCGCTTTGCCTTGCACTAGGCCCAACGCGACGACGGCGAAGGCCACAAACGAGCACACCAATGAGAGCCCAACGAGTTTCGTCCAAACCGGGAGCCCCCCCTCTGCGGGCAGGAGGGTGGCCCAAAGCGGATCGCGGATGCCGAGGTACGCGCCGACGAAAAGAACACCGAGCAGGGCCATGCGAAGAGGCAGCAAAACACGGTGCTGGAGAGTCGACGTTGCCTTGAGAAGAACCCACCAATCGATACGTCCACCTGTCGGCATACTGTGAGCGGATGAGAACATTCCCTTAGGGCCGTCGCCTTGCCTTAGTGCGTCTACTAGGTTTTTCGACGCTGGAACGTTTATGGTGAGGAGCCCAAAGAGAACGAGAATGGCCGCTGTCGTCCGATCGCGGAAGCCTCCTTCCATGCTCTTCTCGTACACCCACAACACGGCCACAGCCTGCAAGCTCCAGTACACGCCCATTAGCAGATGGGTGCGGGGCTCAAGGCTCCTCGCCGCACGAACGCACGCCGCAATCAGAGCCACGACGGGGAGTGCACATGCCAGCCCGACCATGACGATACCCCACATGGGCGCGTTGGGTGGTGGGACAAGGAAGTTGTCAGCCATCGGGTACCACACACAAGCGGCGCCCAAGCCCAACGCAATCCAGGCGCAAAACCCGATGAAGCCAAGGATTCCGCTGCTGAGCTTTCGCTCACGCTCCATCAAGTAGCGCCACGCAACGAAGCGCTGGTACTTGGTCATGAAAATGTTGACAGGCATGTTCGGAGGCACTGAGCATGAGACACCGCCCAGCCGCGCCGATTGCATACCCTACAGACACCGCCTGCGTCCATGGCAGCCGCGATTCGTGGTAAGCGGGATCCATGAAACGCATCTCGATTTTGGCGATGGGGACCGCTGTGCTTCTGGGGGTAGGCGCTTGCAAGGACAAGGAGGGCGATTCTGAGGCGGAAAAGGCGCCCCACTCGCCCAAGCCGAAGACTCCCCCAAAGGCCCAAAAGGCAGCCAAGCCCGATGAAAGCGGCATCGCCTGGATTGAGAACGACTACGAAGCTGCCATCAAGCAAGCGCGCCAAGAGAGCAAACCCCTCGTCATCGATATGTGGGCCGACTGGTGTCACACATGCCTTGCCATGAAGAAAGGCACGCTCCGAGATCGGGGACTGGCGGCCATCGCCAAGGAGGTGATCTGGCTGGCGGTCGATACGGAACACCCCTCCTCGGCTGCGGTCATGGACAAGTTTCCTCCAAATGTCTGGCCGACCTTCCTCGTTGTGAGCCCAAACAATGAATCGATTCAGGCAACTCAGCTAGGCTCGTGCTCGGTGCGCGAGTTTCGCGAGTTCGTGGAGCGAGGATCCCAAGCACACCTTCAATCGCTCGCAGCGGGCGGTGAACTTGAGGAAGGCTCTGCCCTGGCACATTTGCGAAGCGGCGACCGAGCTTGGGCAAATGATGCGTATCAGGAGGCGGCCGATCACTATGCAGCTGCGCGCAAAGCCGGTGGCGAGGGCTGGGGCCCGCAGGCGTCCACAACGACAAAGGAAATTGCGGCCCTCCAAAAACTCGAGGACAAGACGGCATGCGCCACATTGGCTTCTAGCCAGATGGCGTTTATGGCAACACAACACAACTCCAGTGGGGTTGGGTTTCTCTACTACGCGGCGAACTGTGCAGAAGCTCTCAAAGAAGCGGCCCAACCAGAAGCCACGCAATCCCCAAGAGCCACGGCACTTCTCAAGCAATCCCTCACAACACTTCGCGACCTATTGGATGATGAGGAGGCAGCCCTGTCCTATGATGATCGCAGCGATGCTTTAGCGGCAGCACGTGCAATCGCCCTCAACCTTGCGGACGAAAAGCTCGCAGAAGCCTTCGCCGTTGAGCAGCTTGCCCTTCTAAATCGGGCTGTCGAAGAATCGGCCACGGCGCTCGAAGAGATGACCTACATTTGGCATCAAGTCGAAGTGCACGCCTACCTTGGGCTTGGTGCGGAGATTCTCCCCTGGGTCGAATCACTCGAGGCAAAGCTTCCTGAAGAATATGACCCGCCCTATCGACGAGGCTGGTTACTCCTGCAACTGAAGCGATACGCCGAAGCTCACGAGGCAGTCGCGCGAGCGCTCACGTTGGCCAAAGGCGCAAGACGCGGACGCATTCTCGGTTTGGACGCGGCGATCTACAAGGCCGAGGGCAACACGGCCAAGGAGCGCGAGAGCCGAGAAGCGGTGGTCGCCTGCTATGAGAATCTCGAAAAAGGCCTCGCAAGCCCAAAGAAGCTCACCGATGCCAAGAAAGCACTAGCGGCGATGGATGCAGCTGGCGTGACGCCTTAGGCCTCAGCCTCGTCACCCGATCGCAAGAGATAGGTCCGGATAAACTCATCGAGATCACCGTCGAGTACCGAATCGATGTCGCTAACTTTGAGCTCTGTCCTGTGATCGTTGACCATTCGATACGGCGCCATCACATACGATCGAATTTGCGATCCCCACTCGATTTTCTTCCGAGCTGCGGCCGCATCAGCGCTTTTCGCTTCTTGCTCGGCGATGTGCAAGTCGTACAAACGGGACCGCAAGACCCGCATAGCGGCAGACTTATTCTTATGCTGCGATCTCTCGTTCTGGCACTGCACGACAATACCTGTAGGAATGTGCGTGATGCGAACGGCGCTATCCGTCTTGTTGACGTGCTGACCGCCTGCGCCACCAGCTCGGTACGTATCGATACGAAGGTCACTATCGGCGATTTCTATTTCGACATCATCGTCGATATCAGGGGTCACTCGCAGGGCAGCGAATCCTGTCTGCCGACGCGCGTTTGAATCAAAAGGCGAGATTCGAACCAGCCTGTGCACACCATCTTCCGCTTTTAGGAGCCCGTAGGCGTAGTCGCCAGAAACCACGACCGTGGCACTCTTTATGCCGGCTTCCTCCGCGCTCTGCTCATCAACAATCGTCGCCTTCCATCCTTTGCGCTGGCAGTATCGCAGGATCATCCGCATCAGCATCTGAGTCCAATCGTTGGCATCCACACCGCCCGCTCCTGCATTGAACTCGACAACAGCTCCGCCAAAGTCATCCTCGCCAGAGAGCATGCGCCGAAACTCTAGATCGTCTAGCGTCTTCTCGATTCCCTTCGCGCACTCACCGGCCTCGACGATGGAGTCGGCATCTTCCGCCTCTACACCCAACTCTAGCAGTGCTTCTGCATCTTCCAGGGCCGCCATCTGTTGGTCGTAGGTCTCTACGATGTTTTTCGCGATGGTGGTTTCTTTGAGAATCGCGAGAGCCTTCGCTCGGTCGTTCCAGAAGTCCGCTTGCGTGGCAATGGACTCTAGCTCTGCGACCCTGCGCCGCTTGCTATCAACGTCAAAGATGCCCCCTCAGCTCTGTGAGCTTTGCGGAGAGCCCGCGGACAAGGTTGCGGATCGAATTTAGATCTAGTTCTTCCATGTCAAATCTACTGCATCTCTAGGAAGCGCCATCGACACTTGCGGCCTGCCTCTTGGAGATGCTCACGAGCTTAGCAGTTTTTGCGTCCTCAATCGCGACTGGGTACTCGCCGGTAAAACACGCAGAACAAAAACCGCTGTCGTCCTCATCTCCAACCCCCAACGAGGTGAGCAAACCATCGTGACTCAGATAGGAGAGGCTCGTGCAGCCAACATACTGGGAGATTTCATCTACCGTGTTTGAGGATGCGATCAATTCCTCGCGTGTTGGCGTATCGAGACCGTAAAAGCACGAATGGGTCGTTGGCGGCGCTGAGATGCGCAAGTGAATCTCCTTTGCCCCCGCGTTCTTGAGCATCGCAACAATCTTGCGCGACGTGGTTCCGCGAACGAGTGAATCATCGACCACAACCACGCGCTTGCCTTCGACCACCGAACGCACGGGACTCAGTTTCAGGCGCACGCCGAAGTGTCGAATCGAATCTTGTGGCTCAATGAACGTGCGTCCCACGTAGTGCGAACGAATCAATCCTGTCGCAAAGGGAAGCCCGCTTTCTTCCGCATACCCAATTGCCGCTGGCACACCCGAGTCGGGCACTGCAATCACCACATCGGCGTCTACAGCAGACTCGCGAGCCAAGACATGTCCCATGCTCACGCGCGAGGTATAGATGGACCGCTCATCGAGCGTGCTATCGGGTCGTGCAAAGTAGATTTGCTCGAAGATGCAACGGCGCGAGGATACGCGTCCGCGGGTGGCGTCGAAGGGCCGATAGGAGCGGACTGCTTTGCCCTCGCATATGACGATTTCGCCAGGTTCAAGCTCGCGCTCAAATTCTGCTTCGATGAGCCCAAAGGCACAGGTCTCCGAAGAAAAAACCGTTGCGTCTTTGAGTTTGCCCATGGAGAGCGGACGAAAACCATGTGGGTCGCGCACCGCAATAAGCCGTGTCTCGGTAAGAAGAAGTATGGAGTAGGCTCCCGTTACTTGACGTAGCGCTGAAGCAAGACGCTCAATCGATTCGGGCTCACGAGCCTGTGCCATTAAGTGAACGATGACTTCGGTATCGCTGCTGGTTTGAAAGATTGAGCCCGCCTCTTCGAGCCTCTTGCGGACTTTTGATGCGTTCACCAGGTTGCCGTTATGCGCGATCGAAAGCGCACCATGCGCGTACTCGAAAAAGAACGGCTGGGCATTACGCAGCTCAGACTCGCCCGACGTTGAGTATCGAACCTGTCCAATGGCAGCGCTCCCTGGCAGCTTCGCAAGGCTGGTCTCATTGAACGCATCGGAGACGTGCCCCATGTGAACTTGCCTGTGAAGGCGCGACTCACTACTCGTGACAATTCCGGCCGACTCTTGGCCGCGGTGCTGCAGCGCGTGCAGCCCCAAGTAAGTGAGGTTGGCCGCTTCTTCGTGGCCGTAAATGCCAAAAACTCCGCACATGGACGAGGGCTCCGATTCGCTTAGGGGGCACGCGCAAACTACAGGCCTGCCCTGTTCCTGTCGACTCGGCGTTGGCCTGAATGCGGGGTGATCACCAACCTTGTTGGCGACTTGCTCAAGGCCCTCCAAGATCTGGCCGAATCACTACAACAAGAGACAAGTGCACCCAACGAGAGGTACTTGTAATGTATTCGATACATTTTCCTCGTCGAATTGTCACAAAGGGATTACAATTGAACTATGGGCCGGCATCTAGCTGAAACAACAAGACTTCTAAAGTGGCGATACGCCAATTTGGTCTTTGCCCTCCTGGCCCTAGTGAGTGCCGCCTCGGCAATGGTCTTACCTGGCCCCGCCGGCCAACTGACGGGATTTTCAAGTATATTACTGGTTGGGGCTCTTGCGCTACTCGCTGGTCACGCTTGGGGCGTCCTAGTAATTGCCTGCGCCGAAGTCATGATCCTTGGCAAATCGTGGCCAATTGTAAGCTCAATCATTACAAACGGGGACTCCATGACAGATCTGGGCAGCACGGCAGCCATGGTCACAACCTTCGCTGCCCTTCCGGGACTCGTACTGTTCACCGCAACCCTGCCCTTCATGGTCGAGGTGGTTATTGGCCGCAAGGACACGGCGATTCAGCGCCCAGGCGAACTGTTCTCGACTGCAGCAGCAGTTGTGTGGCTCCTACAGCCGCTTGCGACGATGCTCTAGGACTCGTTGGTTTGCATGCTCAGGGAGCATTGGTTCGCTATGAGAAAGCCTCGAAGGCGCCGCCAAATGCCCCAGCCATCGCTGCGAGGGGTAGCTTCATGCTCAGCTCCCCTCCAATGTTCAGTCGTAACTCACGGCCACCGACGACACCAACCTCAAGAAGACTCGCCCCACAACCTGCGGCTGCCCGAGCCACTGCGGCTGCGTTCTCTTTGGAGTAGCTCACGACAAAGCGTGCTGGACCTTCGCCAAAGCACAACTCGTCAAGGCGTCCTTCCACGGCGGGAAGTGAGAGTTGCGCGCCAAGGTTCTGCGCGCCCAAACAGCACTCGGCGATGCAGCACAGAAGCCCTCCATCCGAGATGTCCTCAGCAGAAGCAAGCACCCTTGCCTTCGTCATTTCGAGCATGGCGGCAAACACCTTACTGTGGCGTTCCATCTCAAACGGGATTGGCACACCGCGCTCTTGGCCGTGACAATGTTTGAGAAATTCCGATCCGCTTAATGTGCCGCCCAGCGCACCGAGCACCGCAATGTGATGTCCCTCTTCCTTAAAGGAAGCGGTGACCACCTCGTCGATATCGTCAATGAGCCCAACCATTCCGATCATTGGCGTTGGCTTGATCGCCACACCATCGGTCTCATTGTAGAGTGAGACATTTCCCGAGACGATTGGCGTGTTCAGAAGCCTGCAGGCATCGCCCAGTCCACGAACGGATTCGGCAAACTGCCACATGGTGCCAGGTTTCTCGGGGTTACCAAAGTTGAGGCAGTCGGTGGTAGCAAGAGGCTTGGCACCAACCGCCACAAGATCTGCATAGGCAGAGGCGACTGCGAGCCGACTGCCCTCATATGGATCGAGGTAGACGTGTCGTGCGTTGCACCCAGCGGCAATTGCCACCCCTTTCTTGCGACCGCTCTCTGGTTCGACAACTCGAACGACTCCTGAGCTTGCTTGCCCAGGTCGCACCACGGTTCCATGTCGCACCATGTGATCGTACTGCTGGAACACCCACGATTTGTCACACAGATTTGGCGCAGCAAGCATGTCGAGAAGCGTCTCGCCGATATCATCGGGTTCAGCGATCGTATCGAGATCCAGGCTGATCACCTCATCAAGGTAGGAAGGCCGCTCTTGTGGCCGATCGTATTTTAGGCCTTCGGCGAGAAGCGATGCGGGCAAGTCGGCATATACCTCGCCGTGCATTTTGACGATGACCTTGCCGCTATCAGTAACGTGACCGACAACGGCCGCATCCAGATCCCACTTCGAAAAGGTGTCTAGCGCTTCTTGCTCTTTGCCCTTGGTAACCACCATGAGCATGCGCTCTTGCGATTCACTGAGCATCAGCTCGTAGGGAGTCATGCCCTCTTCCCGCATTGGCACGGATTCCAGATGTAGCTCGACGCCTGACCCTGCTCGGGCAGCCATTTCGACGGAGCATGAGGTGAGACCAGCGGCTCCCATGTCCTGAATGCCCACGAGAGCATCGCTCTCCATGAGCTCCAGGCACGCCTCGAGTAAGAGTTTTTCCATAAACGGATCGCCCACTTGCACAGCCGGCCTCTTCTCCTCCGAGCCCTCGGCAAACTCCGCCGAAGCCATGGTTGCTCCGTGAATTCCATCTCGCCCAGTCTTGGCTCCGACGTAGAGAATGGGATTCCCAACGCCCGAAGCATAGCCGCGAAAGATGCGGTCACTCTTTGCGAGGCCAAGACAGAACGCGTTCACCAAGATGTTGCCGTTGTAGCTATCGTCGAAGACGACGTCGCCTGTGACATTGGGAACGCCGAAGCAATTCCCATAGTCGCCAACACCAGCCACCACTCCGTGCAGCAAGTACGATGTACGCTCATGCCCGGTGTTGCCAAATCGCAGGCAGTCCGCAAGCGCAATGGGGCGCGCCCCCATGGTGAAGACGTCTCGACAGATTCCACCAACGCCGGTAGCGGCGCCTTGGTACGGCTCGAGAAACGATGGATGATTGTGACTCTCCATCTTGAAGACGACCGCCTGACCGTCGCCGATATCAACCACACCCGCGTTCTCGCCGGGCCCCTCAATCACCTGAGGACCGTCCGAAGGCAAGGTCTTTAGATGGACGCGTGAGCTTTTGTAAGAACAATGCTCACTCCACATCACCGAGACCACTCCGAGCTCGGTGTAGCTTGGAGCCCGCCCCAGGCCGTCGCACAAGGTCTTGTATTCGTCGCTGGCAAGGCCGTGTTCCTTCGCCAGGTTCGCATCTACCGTGGGTCCGTGCTGAATCATCGTGCTGCTCCAGAGTTCGCAAGAGAGTCGAGGGCGCTTTCAAAGAGGCCAAGCCCCGCACTGCCCCCTTTGCCGAGCACGTCTTCACAGGCGCGTTCGGGGTGCGGCATAAGTCCAACGACATTCCCCGACGCGTTGCAGATGCCGGCGATATTGTTGATAGAGCCATTCGGATTGGCGTCGCTTGTCACATTGCCGTCGGCATCGCAGTAGCGAAAGATGATCTGCGACTCGCCTTCAAGCCGCTCAACATCGGGGTGGCGATAGCACCCTTCGGCGTGTGCTATCGGCATGCGAATGTGCCGACCAGCAGGAATGTCTTTGCTGAACGGTGTGGGACGTCCCTCAATTCGGCAGTAGATGTCCTTGCAGATGAAGCGCAGAGATTCATTTCGCGTTAGTGCCCCCTCTAGTAGGCCCGCTTCGCACAGAATCTGAAAGCCATTGCAGATGCCAATGATAGGACCACCGGCTTTGGCGAATGCCTTTACCGACTCCATGATTGGAGCATGTGCGGCGATTGCCCCGGCGCGAAGGTAGTCCCCATAGCTGAATCCACCCGGCACTATGAGCCCATCGACTTGGCCAACAGAGTGTTCTTTGTGCCAAAGGATTTCCCCCGTTGCACCACGGTCGGCCAACACCGTGTTCACGATATGGAGGGCGTCATCATCACAGTTCGAACCCGGGAAGCGAATGACGCCAAAGTGACGCGCCATTAATCGATCTCAACTCGGAAGTTTTCCATCACCGTATTCGCGATGAGTTCGTTGCACATCTTGGTAACTTCCTCTTCGGCGTGCTTCGGGTCATGCCCCTCAAGCTCGATTTCGACGTACTTGCCGATGCGAACCCCTTTCACGCCTTCATAGCCAAGCTTGCCAAGCGTGCGCCCAACAGCCTGCCCCTGCGGATCGAGCACACCGGATTTGAGAGTTACGTAGACTTTGGCTTTCATAGTTTTAGTCCTAGGTTTGCAGCAATGCGCGCACGCGGGTTTGGGCTTTGGTCTGGCGCGAACGTCTTTCCGGTAATGAGTTCGTAGATTTCTACATAGCGCTTAGCGGCCTCTACCCGAACGTCGTCAGGCATATCAGGCGGTGGTCCATCGCCGCGATAGTCGTGGGTCTCGGCCATCCACCGACGCAGGTATTCTTTGTCGAGGCTGCGTGGCTCATCGCCCCTGGCTAAGCGTTCTTCGTAGTCGCCCGCATACCAGTAGCGCGAAGAGTCGGGCGTGTGAATCTCATCGATAAGCATCATCTCGCCCTCTGGCGAGATACCAATTTCATATTTGGTGTCAACGAGAATTAGGCCGCGCTCGGCAGCTCGTTCTTGCCCGAAGGCAAAGAGCTTCTCGACCAATGCAGCGGCCTTGTCGAAGTCCTCCGCACTAATATGTCCCATTGCGATAAGCTGCTCGCGAGAGGCAGAGACATCATGATCGCCCTTCTCCGCCTTCGTCGATGGCGTCAAAATGGGCGCGGGCAGCTTTTGGTTCTTGCTCATGCCTTCTGGCAAGTCGTGGCCACAAAACGTTCGCGCTCCACCTTCGTACGCGCGCCAGATCGAGGTGGATGTAACCCCGGTCAAGTATGAGCGCATGACGAACTCTGCCTTCAGAGGTTTGCACTCACGTCCAATCATCACATTGGGGTCAGGCACCTCAAGCATGTGGTTCGGAGCAATGTGTGCCGACTCCTCAAACCAGTATTGCGCAATCTGATTGAGCACCTGGCCTTTCGATGGAAGGGTCCCAAGCACAACGTCAAAGGCACTAATCCGATCGCTCACAATGATGATGCGGCGCGCATCCTCTGTCACGTAGCAGTCTCGGACCTTTCCCTCGTAGCGCTCGCCCAAGCCGGCACCAGAGAAATCAGTCCCCTCGAGGGTGGCGGACAGTTGCTTGCGAAGGATTTGTTCTAGCGATTCCATACTCGTTCCCTATGTTCGTGTCTTCTATGAAAAGGCGCGTGCCATGATGGTGTCTACGTGTCGCAAGTGGTGTTGCAGATCGAAAGCGGCATCCAGGTCTTCTGCCGTGAGTCGCGAAGCGATGTCGGCGTCGGCGCCAAGGTTGTCTCGAAACGTGCCCTCGCCCGCGTGCGCTGCCATCGCGCATCGCTGCACCATGACGTAGGCCTCTTGGCGCGGCAATCCTGCCCGCACAAGAGAGAGAAGTACCGCCTCGGAAAAGCACAACCCGCCTGTGCGCTCGAGGTTTTGCATCATGCGCTCGGGCTTGACAACGAGACCGTCAATGAGCCGGGTGCAGCGGACCAGCATAAAATCCGCGAGGATCGTCGCGTCGGGGATACTCACTCTCTCAACCGATGAGTGTGAGATGTCCCGCTCGTGCCAAAGCGCGATGTTCTCAAACGAAGCCCCAGCGTACGCTCGCAGCAGTCGCGCCAGACCCGTCAGATTCTCCGAGAGAATGGGATTTTTCTTATGAGGCATTGCACTGGACCCCTTTTGCCCCTTGCCAAACCCCTCTTCCGCCTCGCCAACCTCAGTGCGTTGCCAGTGGCGAACACCAACCGCCATATCTTCAATCGCCGCTCCCATGAAGGCCAAGGCATTGAGGACTTCAGCGTGCCGGTCTCTGGAGACAACCTGTGATGCCACCGTCTCGGGCACAAGGCCAACTTCCCCCAGCGCCTCCAGCTCAATCTCTGGATCGATGTTCGCATAGGTACCAACCGCACCGGCAATCTTGCCTACGGCGATACGCTTCTTGGCGCCCTCAATGCGCTCGCGGCATCGGGCCAGCTGCGCGTACCAACGGGCGAAGACCAGACCGGCAGTGATGGGTTCGGCATGAATACCGTGCGAGCGTCCCATGACGGGTGTCGCTTTGGTTTCCTCTGCCCGCTTCTTCAGCGAAGCGAGAAGTACGTCTACCCCTTCGAGAATCTTTGCAAGCGCCGTTGTGCATTGCACACCCGTGGATGAATCGAGGACATCGCTCGACGTCATGCCCAGGTGCAACCAGCGTGCAGGTTCCCCTGCGAGTTCTTCTACGTGGGTGAGAAAGGCAATCACATCGTGTCGGCACGTTGACTCAATCTCAGAGATGCGTGCGGCATCAAGCTTGCCAAGACTCGTTTCGGAAACTGCATCTGCTGTTCCCTTGGGGACAATGCCTCGCTTCTCCATGGCTCGGCAGACGCTAAGCTCAACTCGCAACCAGGTTTCAAACCTAGACGCATCGGACCAAATTTCAGCAAACTCGGGACGGGAATAACGGTCGATCATAGAAGTGCCCTTTCGAGCGGACTGTTAGTCACTCCGCGTCTTGGAATCAATAGCATCGGCACAGCAGCGGAAGCCGACGTCCGAATATGCATCTTGGGCACCTGGATTTGGCCGGACCTGTGAACAGCGTCCTTTGCTGCGGTCACTGGCACTGCCCCCGCGAATCTGGCCCTCTGCCACCCATTCCGCGACGTTGCCGCTCATGTCATAGACGCCAAGACTGGTTCGGCACTGGGTGAGCGCGCCCGTGAGGCCAAGTTTGCCTCCAGAGATATTGCAGATCTCCTCCTCATATCGGGATCCATAGGGCCAGCTTGTCACTCCTCGATCGCGGCAGCTCCTCTCCCATTCCGCTGCGCTGCAGAGTCGTTTGCCGGCAGCACGGCACTGCTCTGCGGCCTGCTCGAGAGCCATTCCTGTCTGGGGCGTTCGCCGAGCCCCTGGCGATTCGTAGGTATCGACGCAAAAGGCCGCTCCGCTCGCAGGGGTGTGCAAGACCATGTCATCTGGGCAAGGAGCGACTAGTGCGACAGGTGGCGCCTGCACGGGCCTTGGCTTTGGCACCATAGCTGTTGCCCCTGCGCTAGGGTGTTTCACTTGCCTTGACCTGGCGGCCGACGTTGACTCAGAAGAATCCCTACCTCGAAGAGCAAGCACCAAACTCACAGATGCTGCACCTGCCGCCAGTGCAAGGGCCAAGACAAGCCAGTGCCGACGTCTTTCGCCCGCCGTTGTGGAAGCTCGTCGGGGCGCATAGTTGCCAAGATCTTGGCGGGCCACGTCCGCTCCCGGGAGACTTGTGAGGGGTCGAATCGTAGGCTTCACAGGTGACTTGAGTGGAACAGGCGCAACCGGACGTGCAATCTCCTTGGGCTTGAGTGAAACGGCCCCGTTGGGGGCTGCCACGGGAGAAGGCGATAGGAGTTCTTCTGTACTTCGATCAACCCTCCCACCTGGCACATGAACCTCAGTTGCGTCATCGTCATCATCGGATAGCAGACCACCAATTTCCTGGCCCCCGTCGGAATCGTTGTCAAACATGCCATCAACAATCGTTGAAGAAACCGGTGGATTCTCCTCCGACTGCCCGCAAGCAATCCGCAAGGGTTCGAGAAATGCCTGTGCCGAGTGTGGCCGTGCGGAGGCAACGACGCGGAGGGCCGGCTCAAGTGCAGCGAGGAGCTGCGGGTCGCTGGTTGCAAGCTCGCCCCTAGCATCTTCGATGGCGCTGTCCCTCATGCCCGTTGCCAGATCCAAAAGTACTGCGCCCAAGCTGTACCAATCGGTCATTCGGGTTGGCCCAGAGGTTCCTGACAGGATCTCGGGCGCCACATAGCGAGCAGCCTCGCCCCAACGCGGAATGACCCATTCCGAATCGAGCTTTGCCAGCAAGCCAAGCCCACAGAGCTTCACTTGTCCAGCAACCTCGACGGCATCTGCGGGAGACAGCCAGCCGTGAACAAGCCCCTTGTCGTGCCCAGCTTGTAGAGCACTCGCAAGCCCCTCTCCAAGTCGCCACAGCTGTGAGTGACTCGCTGGTGTGCCTGAGGCGAGCAGCGACTCGAGGCTCGCACTTGTACCCAGTTGCCAAGCCAAGTAGAGCTGGCTTGGCTGGTCTTCCGCTGTGATGACCGCGCTATCAAAGAGTCGCAGGACGTTGCGGTTGCGCACGCGCCGCATGGCTTCGGCAGCGGCTGTCGCCCCCGGCTCACCTCCGAATATTTCGGCCCGAAGAAGCCAGAGCGCTACCTCGACTTCAACCTCTTGGTCATATGCCCGAAAGACGCTGCGAAGTGGGCTCCCAGAAAGAGCCTCAAGCAATTGATAGCGGTCGGCAACAACATCTCCGACAGTGAACCCAGGAGGCGCCCCTTCGTCACTTGTAGCGCCGTCCAAGCCTAGCCTCGGTTCTCCGTGAGCCCAGCTCCGGTAGACCCAAAGCCGCCGCTTCCACGGTCTGTTTCTGAGAGTTCATCAACCACCGTGAACTCTGCCTGGACAACAGGAGCGATAATGAGCTGGGCTATGCGCTGTCCTGGCTTGATTGTGACGGGCTCTGCTCCGAGATTGACCAATAAGACTTTCACTTCGCCCCGATAGTCCGAATCGATCGTTCCTGGTGCGTTTACGACAGTAAGCCCCTGCTTTAGCGCAAGCCCCGAACGCGGACGCACTTGCCCCTCGTAGCCGCTGGCGATCGCCATTGCGAGACCTGTATCGACCGCACGCCTATCCCCAGGAGCAAGCACCAGGGGACCGTCCAGGGCGGCGCTAAGATCGGCGCCCGCAGCTGCCGCACTCATGTAGCACGGCAGCTTTGCGTCGGTGCGTGTGCGCCGAATTTCGACTCGTGGATTCAAAGGGACTTTCCCTAAGAACAACTAGGCCACGAAGTTATTGATGTCAGCTTCGTCAGGCTCAGCTGCCAAGGCTTCCTTGATGGACAAACGGATCTTTCCATCTCGGTCGACTTTTAGGCATTTGACAACAACCGCGTCGCCTTCCGTGAGAACATCTGTAACGTTGTTGATGCGCTCAGCAGCGATCTCGCTAATGTGAACGAGTCCATCCGTCCCTGGGAGAATCTCCACGAATGCACCAAAGTCCACACAGCGCTTTACAATGCCATGATAGAACTCGCCGACTTCGGCTTCCATGGTCAGGCCCTTGATGAGTGCCATCGCCTGATTGAGGCTCTTTCCGTCTGAAGACGAAATTGAAACAACACCGGCATCGTCGATATCAACGTTTGCACCGGTCTGCTCTTGGATGGCCCGAATCGTTTTGCCACCAGGCCCGATGATGTCTCGGATCTTGTCTGGCTTGACCTGAATGGTCTCGATGCGCGGAGCGTTCGGGTTCAGCTCATCACGAGCACTCTCAAGGGCTTCACCCATCTTGTCGAGGATGTGGAGACGACCTGCCTTGGCTTGGTTAAGAGCCGTGACAAGAACCTCGCGGGCAACGCCCTTGAGCTTGATGTCCATCTGAAGAGCACAAATTCCCTTGCGCGTGCCTGTTACCTTGAAGTCCATGTCACCGATGTGGTCCTCATCGCCGAGGATGTCGGACAGAACCGCGTAGTCATCACCTTCCATCATCAGACCCATGGCAATGCCAGCAACGGCCGCTGTGGTTGGAACGCCAGCATCCATAAGAGCTAGAGAACCACCGCAAACAGACGCCATGGAGCTTGAACCATTGGACTCAAGAACCTCGGACACAACGCGGGTGGTGTATGGAAAGTCCTCGTGCTGTGGCATCACTCGTGCGACCGAGCGCATGGCCAGATTGCCATGTCCTACTTCGCGACGGGATGTGCCACGAACCATCTTCGTCTCACCAGTACAGAAGGGAGGGAAGTTGTAGTGCAGCATGAACTTCTTGCGAACTTCACCGCGCAGACTGTCTAGCCGCTGCTCATCGTACTTGGTTCCAAGAGTTGCAGTGGCCAGAGTTTGCGTCTCACCGCGAGTGAAGAGAGCCGAACCGTGGGCACGTGGCAGCACACCAACTTCACAAGAGATGTCGCGAATCTCGTCGGGCTTTCGTCCGTCAATGCGCGTATTGGTCTTGATCGTCTGCGTTCGTGCAACGTTCTTTTGCACTTTCCCAAACGCCTCGGCGACTTCCTCCGCACGGTCCGCGTAGTCCATGCCCTCAGAGGCAAGACTCTCAAGCGCGAATGCTTTCACTTCAGAGAGAGCAGCGGATCGCGAGTGCTTCTCGCGGACAGCAAGAGCCTCTGTGACCTTGCCAGCAACAAGCTCTTCCACCTTGATGTAGAGGTCTTTGTCGGACTCAGGCTCAACGAACTCACGCTTCGGCAGTCCAACGGCGGCGCGGATCTTCTCCTGAAGCTCGAGGATCGGCTTGACTGCGTCGTGAGCGAAGAGAAGTGCGTCGATGACGGTCTCTTCATCAAGTTCAGCCATCTCGCCTTCCACCATGCAAATGGCGTCCGCAGTTGCGGCAACAACAATGTCGAGGTCACTCTGATCGCGTTCTTCGAAGGTTGGGAAGGCGACGAACTTGCCATCGATGCGCCCAACGCGAATGCCAGCGAGAGGTCCATCCCACACCAAGTCGGAGATGTGAAGTGCGCAAGAAGCTCCGATGATCGCAAGGACGTCCGTGGCGTTCTCTTGGTCAAAGCTGATTACGTTGGCGATGAGCTGTGTGTCGTAGCGCCAGCTCTTTGGGAAGAGTGGGCGGCAAGGCCTGTCCATGAGGCGACAGACGAGAATCTCGGCCTCGGAGGGACGACCCTCGCGACGGAAATAGTTGCCAGGGATTTGGCCCGCTGCGTAGCCCTTCTCTTGGTACTCGCAGGTAAGAGGCATGAAGTTCATGCCCTCGCGAACACTCTTGGAACCGTTCGCGGTAACCAGAAGCATGGACTCACCCATGCGAATAACAATAGAACCGCTGGCCTGCTTGGCCCATTTACCGGTCTCGATGGTGAGCTCTTTGCCACCAACAGAGACACTTTCACGTACAAAGTTCATAGTGCGTTCCTTCGCGCCCATGCCGTGGGCTCATCCCTCAGGCATACGCACTCGCGCCGCGAATGCACACAACTGAAAGATCAGGCCCGCCCGCAAAGACGTCCGAATGATGTTGATAAGAGAAAGGCGCACCGAGCATTCGGAACGCCTTTCTACTCAGAAGATTACTTACGAAGACCGAGGCTCTCGATGAGCTTTTTGTAGCGCTCGAAGTCCTTGCGCTTGAGATAGTCGAGCAAGCTGCGTCGATTACCAACCATGCGAAGAAGTCCGCGACGAGAGTGATGGTCTTTCTTGTGAACCTCGAGGTGCGAGGTCAGGTGTTGAATACGCTCAGTCCAAAGCGCAATCTGCACCTCTGGCGAACCGGTGTCGGTGCCGTGGGTGCGGTGGGATTCAATAGTCTGGGCTTTTCTAGCTGGTGAAACTGGCATCTTTTTCGTAGTTCCTTGATCTCAAACGATTTCGGCGGGGACAGTGGATGATCCAAGCTCTCGCGTCAAGCCGTAATTGAACACTCTGCGATAACGGAGTCTTTCTTCCTCGACTTCTGCGATTGCTAGCAGTGCTCGGGTGTTGGGTGTGAGCAGCGCAAAGGGCTCCTGTGGTGGCGCAGCCTCGCTAACTAGCTGCCATGAAAGACGTTTTCCATCGGCCACATCCTTGACCCGTACTGAAGGCACCTCAAAGCTGGGCAGGTGAGAAATTGCCTTGGCGGGATCGAGAATAGGCATTGAGTCCATTTCGAGCAGCGTTTCAAGCGGCAGTGCCTCGGCCAAGCCAAAGCGTCCTGCCTTGGTTCGGCGCAGTTCCGAGAGGTGCGCACCACACCCAAGGGCTCTGCCCAAGTCATCGATGAGAGAGCGCACATACGTTCCCTTGCTTGCAGACACGGAAAACTGGCCTCTGCCATTGGCAAACGCGAGCAATCGGAAACGGTGAATGGTAATTGGGCGAGCCTCGCGCTCCACCTCTTGACCCGCACGGGCAAGAGCGTGGAGCCGACGACCATTCTGGCGAATTGCCGAGAACATTGGTGGCACCTGCAAGATGTCTCCAGTGAGCGCTTCCATTGCGCTCAGCACCTGCGCTTGTGTCACTGCCTTGGCACCCTCGGGGTCCTCGTTGATGACTTGCCCCTCCCGATCAAGAGTGTTGGTCTCGATGCCCAGAACAAACTCGCCATCGTAGTGCTTGTCAGCGGCTAGAAGGTAGCCTGCCACTTTGGTGCCCTCCCCCACGCACAGAGGCAACACGCCGGTTGCCATCGGATCGAGAGTCCCTGTGTGGCCAATTTTCTTGATGCCCAAGCCACGTTTTACGAGTGAAACCACTTTGGCGCTCGTCATGCCGCTTGGTTTGTCGACTACGACAACACCATGCATCGCTTCCGTACCCGGCATGTCCGCGCCTATTGAACTGGCAAGCTATTGATCCAAGCTTCCAGCACGTCCAGGAAGTCTTGATCGACAAACTCAGAACCTTTCGGAGGCATCATCAAGTTGTTTCCTCGAGCAGCCGCACGCACATACACTGCGCTCGCATCGCGATTCTGCGGTTCGACAAGTGCAGTGGTGCCCAAGACATTGATAAGCGGTTCTACGCCGACGATTGTGCTGTAGGCCGCCGTCTCCTCTGGAGTCCCCATCGAGGCAACTTCCAGTCGCAGATTTAGGTCGGTCGTATCCTGTACATCCGAGGTTGGGTGGTGGCAGCCACCGCAATTGCCATGAAGGTAACCGATGACAGCCTGCTCATCGCCGGTACCTGGCACCGGGAAGTAGGGTGAGGTGCCCACAGGCGGTGTCGTCAGTAGCGAATCCGCGATGAGCGTATCGAGGTTCACACCGCTTCCCTGATGGGCAAGCTGCACAGCGCTGAAGCCGAGCGCAAAGTCCGGCTGGCGTTCGTGACAGGTGCGGCAATCACGCTCGCGCGGAATATCGAACGCAGTACCGAGCGCGTCGACAACGCCGTCGGGAACGGCGAGAGCTTGCGTCGCATCCATGTCCCACGCAAAGGCCATGTAGTACCAGTCGGATGCATTGGGGCCCATCTTCCAAAGGAAGCGAGTCTCGATGCGAAGCCCTTCTGGGGTGGCGAATTCTTTCCACAGTTTGGTGCCCTCGGGCAGCACCCAGAAATCCATATCCGTCGAGTCAATCGTGGCGCCCTCGGGCAACAAGATCCAACGACGCTTGACTGCACCATCACTCCACAGGGGCCAAGCCGGTGTGTACTCAAGAACACCGGGGGCCAACACATCGTTAGCAAGGTCGGAGTACAAGCCTGTCTCCTCGAGAGTGATAGGAAAGATGCTAGCGTCCGGCGACGCCGCATCAGGTGGATCTGCATCGGGAACCGCTGCATCAACGATGGTTGCATCGGCAACGATGGCCTCGGCATCGGAGCCTTTTGGATCGTCGGAACCACAACTCGAGACAAGCGCGAGCGCCCCGACAACTGAAAGAACCGTACTGAATCGCTCGGAGCGAGGCCTGAACATGGGCCGACTATACAGCACAGAGTGACGCTACTGAAGTGCCGCAGACAGGGCGGCTTGAACGGTTTTGCGAGCCTCTGGCAGCTCTCCTTCAAGTGTACATCCTGCAGCGCCAGGATGGCCGCCACCACCTAGGGCAAAGCAAAGCTTGCCGGCATCGACGACACCTCCGCGCGTACGCATAGATACACGGACGCCGCCGTATTTGGATGGACTTATGAGCACGCCACAACACACCCCTTTGAGCGACCGGGCGTAGTTGATGAGGCCCTCGGTATCTTCCCAGGAGGCTCCACAGGACTTGAGCAGCTCTGGAGTGACTGTGATGAACGCCACTTTGCCACCGAGCACAACTTCCATGTCGCTGAGCACTTTTGACAAGAGTCGATAGCGTCCACGACTGCTGTCCTGACTCAGACGCTCACCTAGACTCGCGGGATTCACGCCGTATGACTCGACAAGATCTGCAGCCAGACGCAAGACCTGCGCATTGGTGTTGGGATACCGAAACCCGCCTGTGTCTGTCACGATTGACACGTAGATGCCCTGCGCCGCATCGGGTGTGAGTGGCCATTCCAAGAGCGCCGCCAACTGGGCGACCAGTACGCCCACTGCGGCAACCGACGGTTCAGAGACAAAGATGTCACCAAATGGTCGACCACTTCCGTGATGGTCGAGGGCAACAATCTCGCCAGTCACTTCCGGCTCAGGGAATTTATCGCCTAGAAGCTTTGCGTCCCCACAATCAACAATGATGGTGAGATCGAAGCGAGCCTTCTTCTTGAGTTGCTGAACGAAGCGTTTTGCATGGGGCAGCCACTTTAAGTAGCGTGGCACTAAGTCGGGATTGTAGAGCACCACTGTCTTGCCGTGCTCTTTGAGAAGCGAAGCGAGTGCTACCAGCGATCCAACGGAGTCTCCATCGGGGCCGCGATGACACGTTAGGAGGATCTTCTCTGCCTCAGTAATTTTCTTAGCGACAGCTTTGAGTGCCTCGCTCATTCGCTCGCGTCTCGCGAGTGGGACGCTTCGGCTTCCACCGCGGAAGGCTCTGTCCCCCCCGCGGAAGGCTCTGTCCCCCCCGCGGAAGGCTCTGTCCCCCCCGCGGAAGGCTCTGTCC
>JANTGM010000107.1 GCA_024762925.1 Kofleriaceae bacterium
AGATCCTTGCTTGCCCCAGCAAGGTCGTCCTTCGCGCCTTGTCAAAGAACGAGCTCCCGTCGCCAGGACATTTCTATTCCTCTGAGCCGCACACTAGAAGCCCAAAAGGTCGGACATTGTGTAGCGGCCAGGAGCTTGCTTCACAATCCAAGTGGCAGCACGAAGTGCACCGGAGGCAAAAACGCTGCGCTTTTGGGCCCGATGGGTTATTTCCAGGCGCTCTTCACCGCCGATGAAAAGGGCCGTGTGTTCGCCGACAATGTCGCCGCCCCGCACCGCAAATATGCCAATTTCATCTGCACCTCGAGGGCCTACTTGGCCATCTCTAGTGCTCTGGCGCGCTGTTTCAAAGTCCAAGCCGCGTCCCGATGCGAGCGACCTTCCCAATGCCAGTGCAGTTCCCGACGGAGCGTCGACTTTGTGGCGGTGATGCATTTCTACAACTTCGAGATCGTAGTCATCTCCAAGGGCTGCCGCCGCGGTTTCGGCGAGATGCAAAAGCAGCGAGACACCTGGCGAGAAATTCGCTGCAACAAATACAGGGACGACCTTGGACAACTCGTCGATTGCTTCTTGCGCTTCCTCGTCAAGACCTGTGGTGCCTATGACGGCAGCCGTCTTCTCGTGGAGTGCAGCACGAGCGGTGAGGGTTGTGGCAGTGGGAACCGTGAAGTCGATGTAAACGTCAGCCTTCGCCAATGCCTCTGGAAGAGATTCGCCAATTCGAATCGTCGAGTTCGGAACCGAGGAGCCGACGACATTGGCCCCGCGACGCTCAAGGGCACTTGCCAAACGAATCCCCGTTGAGGCTAGCGCCAGCTGACAGACCTGCTGGCCCATTCTGCCTGTTGGCCCCAAAACGCAGAGATCGATCACAGCAGTCCTTCGCCCTGAAGGCAGGCGCGAAGGCGTTCGATCGTTTGCTCACTCGCGCAGGTTAGTGGAAGTCGAATCTCGGGCCCCATCATGCCAAGCAGATGCATCGCTGCCTTCACGGGAATCGGATTGGACTCAATAAAGAGAAGTTCTGAGAGCACTTGGAAGGAGTAGTGGTGTTCGCGAGCCTTTTCCCAATCGCCCTGTTTTGCCGCATTGCACATGCGCACAACCCGGTCTGGCATCACATTAGAGACAACGGAGATTACGCCCTTTCCGCCGAGGCAGAGCAGAGGAAACGCCGTGAAATCATCGCCAGAGAGCAGGGTGATTTCCTCGCCACAAAGACGAACGATTTCACTCGCACGATGCATGTCGGCCGAAGCCTCTTTGATGGCGGCGATGCGCGGGAGTTTGGCAAGACGTGCGACAGTTTCCGCGCTCATGTCACAGGCTGTACGGCCCGGCACGTTGTAGAGAATGATCGGCAGGTCGCTGGCTTCAGTGATTGCAGAGAAATGCTGGTAGAGCCCTTCTTGAGTCGGTTTGTTGTAGTACGGCGTGACCTGGAGGAGCGCATCGGCTCCAGCCTTAGCGCTTGCCTCCGACAGAGCAATTGCCTCGTGGGTCGAGTTTGCGCCCGCACCTGCAACCACAGGCACGCGCCCCGCGGCGAATTGCACCGTATGCTCGACAACGTCTAGGTGTTCTTCTACTCGCAGTGATGCCGATTCGCCTGTGGTTCCAACGGCAACGATTCCGTGGATGCCTGCGGCGATTTGGCTTTCAACAAAGCGCTCTAGGGCTGGGTAGTCAGGGCTGCCATCGCGCATCGGCGTGACAATTGCGGTCATTGCACCTTCTAGGTTCATCGGTATTCTCTACGTGTTTTTCGTAAGCACAGCTCGGGTGTCGAGCACGTCTTTGTGAATCTGAGCGAGCAGGGCGTCTACATCGTCATAACGCTCTTCTGGGCGCAGCCATTCCACAAATGAGACTCGGAGGCGCTCGTCGTAGAGGTCGCGGTCAAGATCGAGCACATGCGCCTCAAGGGTGAGGGCGCCACCATCGACGAACGTTGGATTGGTCCCCAGACTCGTCGCCGCCATGTGACGCTCGGGTTCGCCCAAGACTTGCACCCAGGTCGCGTAGATGCCGGGCTTGGGCAGGAGCAGACCTTGCGGATCGACGTTGGCCGTCGGAATGCCAAACTCTTTGCCACGACCCGCACCTCGAACGACCGGGCCATCAACATCGTAGTCACGTCCAAGCAACTTCTTCACGATCGGCAGCTCGCCAGCGATGAGCCCACGGCGAATCTCGCTACTGGAAGCGCGAACATCCTCGACGCAAACCGGCTCTATGATCTCGACGCTAAAGCCGTATCGCTCACCCGCCTGTTGCAAGCTCTCGATGTTGCCGCCACGTCCAATCCCATAGCCGAAATCATGGCCAACCACAACGTGCTTCGCTGCCAACGTGTTGTGAAGAACCTGTTCTTCAAACTCATCGGCCGTGAGTTGCGCAAAATCGACATCAAAGGGCTCGACAAGCGCTGCGTCCATACCGGCTTCCGCAAAGAGCTCCTGCTTACGGTCTCGCGAAGTGAGTCTAGGTCGAGCTTTTTCGGGGACAAGGTATGTGGCAGGATGGGGTTCGAAGGTCATTGCAACCGCATCGCCGCCTTGACGATCGGCGGCTTGCCTGGTCCGCTTCAAGAGTTCTTGATGCCCCACATGCACGCCATCGAAATTGCCAATTGTGACGGCGGCCTTGACTAGAGGCCGAAAGAGCGCGCGATGACCCTCGAAGATTTCCACAGCGCGGCGACACTAGCCTGAAGTCGGCGACAGAAGCAATCGGTCCTCCACGCACCTCCTCCTACCTTTCTAAGCAGTTAGCCGCCAGGAACTTGGTCTCGCTGCGACCGGGGCGTACCTTCGACGGCACACCGATGGAAGCCGTGCGTTACTGGCTGCCCCGAGCTTTGGGGCTGCTTTCGTTTCTTTGGTTCGCCTTGATGGCTGCGCCCACATTCTATTGGTTGGACTCGGCCGAGCTGTCCGCCGGTGCACTTGGGCTCGGCTCTCCACATCCATCGGGCTTTCCCCTCTACATGATGATGGCCAAAGCCGCATCACTTGTTCCCATTGGCGAGTTGGCATTTCGCGTGAATCTGTTGTCAGCGTTTTGTGGTGCCGTCGCAGTCGGGGGCGTCGCACGATTGGTGCTTGTCTTGGGACGCGAAGATTGGGCAACTGTGGCCGGCGCTGTGGGTGCGGGAGGCATTGTCTGTTTCTCATATCTGTTTGCCAGACAAGCCACGGTCGCAGAGGTGTATGCGCCTACGGCTGCCCTCATTGTACTCACCCTGTTGCTCTTCGAACGCGTCGCTTCTGGTGGCAATGCTCGGGTCGGGCTCAGCTTGGCCTGGGTCTCTGGACTGGGCTTCGCTGTGCATCCCGAGTACCGGATGCTCATGGGTCTGCCGATCGTCGCCCTGCTCGGCCTTCGGGTGTACCGTGGTGCTCGTTGGCCTTTGCTAGCGCCCGCGATGGCGATTTTTGGTGCGCTGGGATCGTATCTCTACTTGCCCGTGCGCTCTGCAACGGGACGAATTGCCACGCTCGACTGGGGGCATCCCGACACGCTTGCACGGGCATGGGCCCACGGAACTGGCGCTGAAGTTCGCAAGGTCTTCGATGACCAGATGATGTCGACCACACGCGAATTGGTCTCGCACGATGTCTCCACCTTTGTTGGACAGATTCTCGACTACCTCGGTGTGCTCGCGGTCTTGGCCGGCCTCGTAGGTGTCGTGATCCTCCTCATCGAGAGGCGAACTCGTTGGCCAGGTGTGGCAATCGCAACGGTCTTAGTTCTCGATTTTCTCTACGCCTCTTGGATCAACCCCATGGGGCTCATCGATCTGCAAAATGGCGTGCCAACGGTATTGGGAGTGAGCATCTGCGCGGGAGTTGCTGTAGCTGGACTTGCTCGCAGCGCTGGCTCAGCTGCACCCTATCTTGGGTCGGTGGTCGCTCTACTCATGACCGTTCCGCTCGCTTGGTCGTCGTTTTCCGTGCTATCGCTGGTCGGTGATTTGCCTAGGGACTTTACGGAGTCTCCGCTGCTCACAGCACCCGTGGGTGCGCTCGTGCTAAGCCAAGGGGATTCGCTCTCGGCTGGCACCGCTTTTGTGCAGATTGTTGAGGGAGCTAGACCTGATGTAGGTAGTTTGGTCGTGCCGATGCTCTCCGATCGCGAGCGCGTCGCGCATGTCCTGGCATCTACGAAGTCGGAGCCCATTGATGCGGCGGAGGCTGGCACGGATGCGGTGTTTTCGCTTTGGAAGCAGGGACGCTCGGTATTGTGGGAGCCCGGGCCATATCCTCTACCTCCCGGATCGGTCTTGCAGCACGGTCCCGTGGTAGGGCTACTGGTTGCGGCCGACAAGGACACAGCTCCCAGCGCCGAAACCCTCACAGCGCTCGGGCGACTCTACGCGGGTGACACGGCGCGAGACCCAGCAGCGCGGAGAGTGGTGGCAACATCGCTCACCTACCTTGGTCGGTCGGCGCTTCGCAACACTAAGGTGACTCTCGCCGAGCAGCTCTTTCGTTCCGCCCTTGACGTGCGTCCAGGGCATGCCGTTGCGTTGGTAAATCTAGGAGTCATTTATTCGCGGGCCGGTGACCTCGAGCGTGCAGCCATTGTGAGTGAGCAAGCACTCAAGACCGAGCCCAATCGTCCGCAAGCCCTTGTCAATGCGGCCCGCTATCGCCTTGCCTTGGGAGACTTGGGGATCGCCGCAAAACACGCCAATCGCGCTCTGGCAGTCGCTCCAAAGTCAGCAGCGAGTTGGGTCATTGCAGGATTGGTGGACATGAAAGCCGGTCGCGATGATCGGGCTCGTACTCGTCTGCAGACTGCGCTCGAAATTGCCCCAAGACACCGGGAAGCACGCGAGGCACTTGCCGCCCTCAATGGGCACTAGAACGCCAAGTAGGGCACGAACTGATAGACTCAGCGTCCTGGGCGCTCTTGTGTCATCCTCGAGCAACATTCGAAAGCCGCCATGACCACAAATACCAAACACTTCCCCAATCTCTTCCAACCTCTCGACTTGGGATTCACGACCCTTCGAAATCGGGTTTTGATGGGCTCGATGCACACCGGGCTTGAGGAGCACAAGGATGGAATCGCGCGGATGGCGGCGTTTTTTTCTGCTCGAGCACGTGGTGGCGTTGGGCTCATCGTGACGGGCGGATTTGGACCTAACGCCGAGGGCGCAACACATCCGATGACGAATCTGCTCAAGTCGGATGAGGATGCCAGGCGACACCTGCCGATAACCGAAGCCGTTCACAAGGAGGACGGCAAGATCTGTATGCAGATCCTCCACACTGGCCGCTACGCCTTCAACCCAAACTCCGTTGCGCCATCAGCAATCAAGGCTCCGATCAATCCGTTTCAACCAAAGGAACTCGATGAGGAGGGCATTGAGAAGCAGATTGCCGACATTGTGCAGATGGCAAAGTACGCACAGGTTGGTGGCTATGATGGTGTTGAGATCATGGGCTCCGAGGGCTACTTCATCAATCAGTTCTTGGTCAAGCGAACCAACCATCGCGAGGATAGGTGGGGTGGCGAGTATGAAAACCGCATGCGTCTGGCGGTTGATGTTGTGCGACGCACCAGAGAAGCGGTGGGCGAGAACTTCATCATTGTGTATCGCCTATCCATGCTCGATCTGGTGGAGGGTGGCAGCACGTTTGAGGAAGTCGCACAACTCGGCAAGGCAATCGAAGAAGCTGGCGCAACGATCATCAATACCGGAATCGGTTGGCACGAGGCGCGAATTCCCACCATTGCCACCAAGGTGCCAAGAGCGGCATTCACCTGGGTTACCGCAAAATTTCGAGAAGTACTCTCGATCCCGGTCATCACATCCAATCGCATCAACACACCTGAGGTTGCCGAGGAAGTGCTCGCTCGCGGCGATGCCGACATGGTTTCCATGGCGCGCCCGTTTCTTGCCGATGAGGACTTTGTGCGCAAGGCCGAAGAGGGACGAAGTGACGAGATCAACACGTGCATCGGATGCAACCAGGCATGCCTCGATCACGTGTTCCAAGGCAAACTCACGAGCTGCTTGGTCAACCCCAGGGCGTGCCACGAAACCGAATTGACGATTGAAGAAACTCAGTCTCCCAAGTCGCTGGCGGTTGTCGGGGCTGGGCCCGCAGGACTGGCATTCGCGGTAACCGCGGCGGAACGCGGTCATCGAGTCACGCTCTTCGAATCGGAAGCCCAGGTTGGCGGCCAGTTCAACGTGGCTAAGAAGATTCCCGGAAAAGAAGAGTTCTACGAGACGATTCGTTATTTCGAACGCCAACTAGAACTCAAGAACGTGGACGTGAAGCTCAACACGCGAGTGACCAGCGCCGAACTCAATTCGGGCGGCTTTGATGCGGTCGTGTTGGCAACGGGCGTCACGCCACGCGTACCGGCCATTGATGGGATTGAGCATGCCAAGGTGCTTGGCTATCTTGATGTGCTCAAACACGACAAGCCCGTAGGCAAAAGGGTTGCTGTGATTGGTGCAGGAGGCATTGGTTTCGATGTCTGCGAATTTCTCTCACACGAAGGGGAAGCGACCAGCCAAAACATCGAGGCGTTCATGAAAGAGTGGGGCGTTGACATGACGTTGACCGCTCGCGGCGGAATCGAGGGCATGAAGGCAGAGCCCGGGACATCTCCACGGGAGATTTACCTGCTCCAGCGCAAGACTTCGAAAGTTGGGGCAGGGTTGGGAAAGACAACAGGCTGGATTCACCGCAGTGGTCTCAAGAACCGGGGCGTGAAGATGTTGGGAGGCTGTAGCTACACCAAGATCGACGACGAGGGATTGCACCTTAGCATTGCCGGCGAAGACCAGGTGCTCGCCGTTGATACCGTGGTTATCTGTGCGGGCCAAGAACCGCTCCGGGCGCTTGTTGATGGTTTGGATGTGCCACATCATCTGATTGGCGGTGCAGACCTCGCCAAGGAACTCGACGCCAAACGAGCCATCGATCAGGGGATGCGGTTGGCTGCCGAGCTCTAGCGCGGGCGGTCTGAACTGAAACGGCAAACGCCCGGCAGCGAAGGCCGGGCGTCCCAAGAAGACCCGCGAAGGCCTGCTAGTCTAAGAATACTTCCTATGGGAAAATTCCGCGCTCTGAGTAGCTGTGCTGCAATCGCTCAAGCGCGATGACATAGGTCGCGGTGCGCATGTCGAGTTTGCGCTGGGTTGCACACTGGCGAACTGCACGATACGTGCTCGACATGCGCCGGTGAAGCTTCTCACGCACTTCCTCAAGCTCCCACCGTTCGGACCGCTTGTTCTGTAGCCACTCGAAGTACGAGACGACAACGCCACCGGAGTTGGCAAGAACATCGGGAATCACCTCAATCCCGCGCTCTTTCAGGATGCTCTCAGCTTCTGGGTAGGTTGGTCCGTTTGCGCCCTCGGCAATCATCTTGCACTTGAGGCTCTTTGCCTCGTCGGGACCAATCTCCAGTTCAAGAGCGGCAGGAATGAAAATGTCGCACTCAAGTCCAAAGAACTCTTCGCGAGAAATTTCTTTGGCGCCCTGGTACTTCGCAACGGTGCCAGTCTTCGCCATGTACTGGCGAAGCTTGTGTGGGTTGAGACCTTCGGGGTTGGCGATGTAGCCGCCGTGGTCGCCCGTTCCAACGAGAACAGCGCCTCGCTTGGTGAGCAAGTTTGCGAGGTGAGAACCAACATTGCCGAAGCCCTGAACCGTGAAGGTGCAGCCATCGAGGTCGAGCTCGGCGTCTTTGGCCCATTCTTCGATGCAGTACACAAGCCCGAGGCCTGTTGCTTCGCTACGACCATGCGAGCCGCCGGAGTGGATCGTCTTTCCCGTGACGACACGACGGACGGCATTCTTGTCGCTGTAGCCAGCGACGTTCATGTATGTGTCCATCATCCAGACCATGACTTGGCCATCGGTTCCCACGTCGGGAGCAGGGATGTCCCACTCGGGGCCGATGTTGTCGCCAAGGGCGTGGGTGAAACGGCGGGTGAGCCGCTCTTTTTCGCGAGCGGAAAGGGTGCTCGGGTTGACGCGAACGCCACCTTTGCCACCGCCAAATGGAATATCATGCAGCGCACTCTTGTACGTCATCCAAGACGCGAGGGCTTTCATCTCATCGAGGTTTGCCTCGTGGTGATAGCGCATGCCTCCCTTGTAGGGGCCGAGCAAGTTGTTGTGTTGCACTCGGTAGCCTTTGAACATCTTCCAACTGCCATCATCCATTTGGACCGGGAAGTTGATGATGAGTTCGTTCTTCGGCTGAGCGAGGATCGCGCGCACCTTTGGGGCAAGGCCTACGACATCAGCCGCTTTTTCGACCTGGGCCATGGCGATATCAAAGAGATTACCGCGATCTTTGAGGGAGCTTTTCTTGGCGTTTTTAGGTGCCTTACTGGTAGACGACATTTCTAGGGAATTCCTCTCACTGTGGGTGGGCAAATTCAATGACGAATCCAGACAAATCGCAAGAGCAACAGCTGCTTCGTTCTGCCTCATCACGAGGTGGAGAGTGCAACGCGCTAATCCTTGAACTGTGGCAGAACACCCGCATGGACTGGGGCTTTGCCACTGACCGACTGGCCAAGGTCTTTCGTCGGGAGAGGTCACTAGGCTCATCCGAGCGGCGTTTTGTCGCAGAAGTGCTCTATACGATGATTCGGCACGCAACGCGCATTGACCTGGCGTTGGAAGCAGGTGGTCTGAGGGCCGTTGGACGAGCTCCGGACGGCAAGCGTTTGTTGGCCGCGCTTGTTCTCGAGCATGGACTCTCGGTAGAAGACGCGGCGCAGCATGACTCCGATTTAGACTGGCAAGCGGTGGCAAACATCGACTGCAAGCTCGACGCACTGCGCAAACCCGTTGAGCGAATTTCTTCAAGACACTCCCTACCGGACTTCCTCGCAACGATCTTGGTCGCGGATCTCGGCGAGCAAGATGCCGAAGCGTTGGCCGCCGCACTCAACCATCGAGCACCGATGAGCATTCGAGCCAACACGCTCAAAGCCACCCGGGAGGAGCTGCAAGACGCACTTCGGGCGGAGGGCATTGAGACGACACTCGGGGAGTACGGCTCCAACACCTTGCACGTGGACACTCGCACCAACCTCTTTGGCCTTGAGAGTTTTCGAAACGGGTTGTTTGAAGCGCAGGATGAGGGCTCGCAACTGATCGCCGAGTTGGTTGCGCCGCCTCCCAAAGGGCTCATCGTGGACTATTGCGCCGGCGCTGGTGGCAAGAGTTTGGCGCTCTCGGCGATGCTTGAGAATCGCGGACGCCTAATGGCGAGTGATGTGGACAAGCGAAAACTCACTGAGCTGCGACGACGAGCCAAGCGCGCTGGAGCCACCAACATCCAAGTGGTGCAGCTCGACCACGAGTCGGGTGCTGGCGGCGAGCGAGTTGCCCTTCCGAAGCCCTACGAGAAGATTGTTGGGCAAGCGGCACGGGTCTTGGTCGACGCTCCTTGCACAGGAACTGGCGCTCTGCGGCGCAATCCCGAGTCTCGCTGGCGTCTGAGCCAGGCCGAACTCGACCGCATGCCGGCCCAGCAGCTCAACATCGCCAGCCGCGCACTAGAACTGGTAGCGCCAGGTGGGCGTCTCATCTACGCGACCTGTACGTTGCTCAAGAGCGAGAACCAAGACATTGTCGAGAAGCTCATGCGTGGACGGGACGATTTAGCGATCATCAGTCCGAAGGAAGTCTGGGGCAAAGAGCGCGGAGAGCGTTTACTCGACCCAACGGGGCAATTCATGATCACACGCCCGGATGTTCATGGTTGCGACGGGTTCTTTGCAGCGGTCATTCGCCGAAAGCCCGAATAGCTTCCAATATGGCGTTGCTTCTCGCAACGGGCAGCTTGCCCCGAACGCCAACGCCAGCTGGTATGTTGCACGGGCTATGGCGATTCGGCTTGAAGTAATTGATGAGGTAGAGGCCCTACACACCATTGCCGACTCTTGGCAGGAAATGGCAAATGAGGCGGGCATCTCCCCGCTCTTTCGCGGTCCTCGCTGGCTTCTGAGTTGGTGGCGCGCGTACCAACGCCAATTGGGTGCAGAGCTTTTCTCGCTCGTTGTCTACGATGATGAGCGGCTTGTCGGCTTGGCTCCCTTCTATAAGCGTCACGCAAAGCGCTCACCGACACGCAAGCTTGAGGAGATACGACTCATTGGCGACGCAGGGCCACGGCCGCCGGTTCTGGGGATTCTGGCAGCGCCGGGATACGAAGACAAAGTGGGAGTCGCAATTGCCGACCACCTCGTTGCCCAAACCGATTGGGATGTGATCGATCTTGAGCCTCTCGAGGATCCCTCTGAGGCACGGGCGCACTTGGTTGGTCGTCTGGCGCGAAAAGGTCGCCCAGTGGACTCAAGAAGTGCTGGTGGAGTCACGCGAATCGAGTTGCAAGCCACGGGAAGCGAAGAGGAGGCCACTCCCAAGGATGCTCGGGCGTCAGCATATGTCGATGAGCCCGCGAAGCTTCGCAAAGGGCTTGCGACGCTCCGGCGCCTCTCGCGTTTGGAATGGGCGCATCGCGACGAGGCCAGCCCGTTTACGGATAGGCAGGCTACACATCTTCTGGAGGACATCGTTCTACCTCTGGGGAAAGAGGGAAGGGCACGCCTCGCTCGACTTGATGATGTGGATGGGCAGGCGATCGCGGCGGCTCTCGTCATCGATGATGGGGGCAGGGCGATTGTTCTGGCACTTGCTGTAGACCCCGAAACCGAGGAGGCTGCGCCGCGCTTGCTGGCAGCAGAGGCGTATGCAGCGCGAGAGCGCGGACTTCGGTCGCTCGACATCAGTGATAGCGCCATCGAACATGGCTTGCCGCAGATGCCGACGACGCGAACCCGAGCTGTCCAGCTGAGTGTCTATGGCACGTCTTCCGCTGCCTCCTTGGCGAGGACCTACGGCAAGGTGCGACGCAAGATGCATGTGGCCAAGGACGCGCCTGTGGCAGCAGCGGCTGGGGCTCGAGCTGCCTGGTCAAAGATTCGCACCGCTGCAGCAAACGTGGCGGGCCTTGAACGCCTTCAACTGTATCGGGGCGAATTGTGGACTCGGGGCGTTGCGCACACTCCAGGGCTCACGATGCAAGTCTTGTCAGAGGTCGACTACGACGCGATGGAACGTTCGGATAAAGAACTTTTCTTAGAGGGGCTGCACCTTGACGATTCACAGATTCGCGAGACATGGCAGCGTGGGGATATTGCCGTTTTGGCACGCCTAAGTGGTCGTCCTGCTGGCATTGCATGGTGCGCCTGCAAACGCGTCTTGGTGCCCGAACTGGACAGGCATCTTTCCGTCGGGCCCGGCGAGGCCTATATTCACGATCTCTTCGTGGCTCCAACTGCGCGCGGGCGCTCGCTCGCTCCTTCGATGCTTGAGTTTCTCGCGACCGACCTTCGCCAGCGGGACATCTACAAGAGCTGGGCGCTCATTGGGAGCAACAACATCGCCTCTGTCCGTGCCTTCGAGAAAGCGGCCTATACAGCGGTCGCAGAGGTTGTGCACGCCCATATCGGTGGCGTCGATAGGCTCGTTGTGCGCCCGCCCGATGTCGAGGCGAAGAAACTCCTGGGGCTGTAGCGACTGCAAGTGGGCGCTCTGTGGCTTTGGCAGCCAGAAAGGCGGCAGGCATCGGCTTTTTGCTGCCCTCCACCCAAAAGAGCGGTACAACTAGGGTCTTCCACGAGGCATTCTCATGACCGCTACCGATCGCATTACCCTAGTTGTTCTTAACGAAGACGGAAGTCGAGAGAAATTCACACTCTCGTCGTGGGTCGGCATTCCCCGGAAACACGAACTCCTCTGGATCGGCGATGACCCATTCATGGTCATCGAAGTGGAGTACGCCGTCTCCGAGGGCTTCTTTGGAGCGCGGGCCATTGAAGCTGCTGGTGTCTACGTGCGGCGTTTGGACGAGCAGGAACAAACCGCTGTGGCACGGCGTCTGGCCTCACCCGTTCGCGGTGAAGATGAGCGCCCGTTTCGGCCCTAGGTTTCTGGCTTCTCTTGGTGCGCACTCGTGTGTGCTCTATTGGAGCTGGTTAAAATCTTGGGCTGTGGTTCCTGGCGGGGCACAAAGCAATGCCCGTGGATTGCCCATCAGATACCTTTTGTTGGCTCTTTGAGCATTCTCAGCATGCCCTGAAGGCCACTTGAGATGTGCACGTGATTGTCCTTGTCCACGAACACCGCATCGAGTTCATCGCGCGCTTCGACGAGCTTCATTCCAGCCTCATGCCCCATAACAAAGAGAGCCGTTGACCAAATGTCTGCTGTAAGTGCGTCGGAGGCAAGCACAGTCACCGAACGGGACTTCGTTGCTGGGCGCCCTGTGGCTGGGTCGAGCAAGTGGTGATAGCGAACGCCGTCTTTGATAACAAAGCGCTCGTAGTCGCCGGATGTCGAAAAGGTGCGGTTCGAAATCTCGGCAACCGCGAAACTCGATTCGCGGGTTCCGCGGGGGTCGCGAATGCCCACCCGCCACTTTCGGTCTCCTTTGCTTCCCGAGGCAAAAAGGTCACCGCCAGCTTGGAGGATAAAATTGTCAAAGCCCTTGGCCCGCATGATGGCAACCGATTGATCCACTGCGTGCCCCTTGGCAATGCCGCCGAGCGTTATGCGCATGCCTTTGCGAGCAAGCTTGATGGTGCGGCCTTTGGCATTGCTTTGCACCTTCTTGTAGTCGACGAGTTTGGTGCGCGCGACCACTTCGCTCTTCTTGGGAATGCTGCCATCGATGTCTTGATCGAACTTCCACAAGCCCCGGAACGCGCCAACCGTGATGTCAAAGGCCCCGTTGGTCTCCTTTCCAGCGCTAAGAGCTTTTCCGATGAGCGTGTAGAGCTCGGGCGTCACAGCGACGGCTTTGCTACCAGCCCCCTTGTTGATCTGTGCGACCGCGCTGTCTTCAAGCCAGGAGGACATGAGTGCGTCGACTCGCTTGAACTCGGCAAACGCCTCTTCGGCAGCTTCGCGCGCTCCGGGTTCGTCGTCGGTCCAAACGGTGATGTCAACGACAGTGCCCATGACTTGATCGCGAAAGTGCACGACCTTGGCTGTGGCGGCAGCGACCTTCGGGGGCTTGGTTGCCCTGGCGTCTTTGGGCGCCGGCATCGCATCACGGGGGCGTTTGCCCGTTGGGGATTCTTCCGCAGACGAGGTACAGGTCGCGGTTGTGAGTCCCAGAAACACAGTGCCCACGGTTAGGGCTCGTCGAAATGTCATGGCAGTTTTTAGTGGGGACGTGCTAGCGAATCCAGTCAATAATCCCCAAGACGATCAAGAGGCCACCAACACCAAGGGAGAGCAGCACCATCACAATGGCTCCCGCCAAGCCGGCTTGTGTTTCGCCCTGCATGCCAGCCCATGCCCCCCACGCCGCAGGAATCACACCAGCCGCCGCAAGAATCCCACCAACAATCGATCCACTGGCAAAGCCCCCGATCGCCCCCAAGATAAGCCCAACAACGACCAGGGCGAGGGAGATGAAGATGGGCGTCTTGGCGCTGGGTTTGCTCATGGTTGTCCGAGAATAGCGGGCTTTTCAGCCTCTTGCCACCACATGAGAGGAGCTGCGATATGCTTGGGCGTGGGCGCCATCTGGCAAATTGGACTTGTCTTGCTGGTGCTTTTGGGGGCGTGCAAGGGAACAGGGAGTGAGAAGACCACGCCCACCAAGCCTATTGAGACCGACCCTCTTTCCCCCACAGCTCTTATGCGTGACGTGGAGCGACTGTGCGGTGATGCATTTGCTGGTCGTGGGTCCTATCAAGCGGGCAGCAAGCGGGCTTCCGACTTTGTCTTTGCCGAGTTCCAACGCCTTGGCTATGAGGTCTTGCGACAGCCCGTGCGAGGACGTCATGCCGAGAACATCATTGCGATCAAGAGGAGCGGTGAGGAGGCTGTGGTTGTTTCTGCGCACCATGATCATCTCGGTGTCCGCAACGGGGAACTGTACCGGGGGGCCGATGACAACGCCTCAGGGCTCGCAGTTCTCTTGGGCATTGCGAGATCTCGGGCGACGCACAAGTACAAGCACACCGTCCTATTTATTTCTTTTGGCGCCGAGGAAGATGGGTTGGTTGGCTCGGGTGTCTACATTCACGATCCTATATGGCCGCTAACCAAGACCCGGGCGGTGATCAACTTTGACATGGTTGGCCGAAACTTCTTCGAAGCTGGGGCTGATCAAGCTGAGGCTGCGGCAATTGTTGGCTTGGAATTCGACGAGGCGCTCGCTGCCGTCGCTGAGCGTGCAGCTGCAGAGGTAGGACTTCATCTGATATTGGTGCCAGCTCGACTCCTCGAACTCTTCACCCTGCATGACCGAACCGACGATTGGTGGTTTCGAAGGCAGGGCATTGGTGCCATTCACTTTTCGACTGGTCTTCACAAGGACTATCACCAGGTTACCGATACACCGAACAAGATTCGGCCGAATCAGTTGGCACGTGTTGCTCATACTGCCGCAGCGTTGCTTGATTCGCTTGCCAACTCTCGTCACAAGAGCCACGCTAGCAGGAGCAAGTAGTGGCTCGAATACTCATCACAGGCTTTTGCAGCATCCCATCGCCAAGCAGGCCAGGGGTGCAGCTAGGACACATCGTTGAAGGGTTGCACCGACAACACCAGGTCGATGTTCTCAGCGTTCGCCGGGATGACCAAGGGCATGTCGAACGACTCGGTGGCACGCGCTACCTTCGTGTGCCGCTTCCCGACGAGGACTTGGGTTCGCAGATCGAGGTGTTTCGCAGAGCACTGCGCAGACAGCTCGATGGGGCAGACTACGACATCGTGCACTTTCGCGATGGTTGGAGCGGTGTAACAGCGTTGGAGATGCAGCCAACCGAGGGCTACGCGACGGTCTTTGACTTGGCGCGCTCACCCATGGCCGAACCGGTGCTCACCGATCTGGCAACTGCAACAGAGCTTGAGAGGGCCGAGCAGACCTGTGTTCGGCGGGCAGACCTGATTCTTGCACCTACCGAACCTGCTCGTCAGTACCTTGCGGGCTTTACGAGCGCCTCCAAGATTCACGTCGTGCCGCCTGGGGTTAACGTCGATCGTTTTGATTGGGAGGTTCTTAACCTCGATCGCGCGCCGATCATTTTGTACCTGGGCTCACTCACTCCAGGACGGGGCGTAAGAGTTCTTCTTAGGAGTATGCTGGATGTTGCGGCGGTTTCAAACGCCGTGCTAGTGCTGGCTGGCCCTGCCACAGCGTCCTTCACAGAATCCCTAGAGATGGCAGTGCACGACCTTGGACTCGAAGGCCGTGTGCGTTTGTTGGGCGAGGTGCCACACGAGCTCGCACCAGCGGTGATTTCTCGCGCCACGGTTTGTGTGGCCCCCGGTGCCGCCGAACTCTCTCCCAAACCGACGGCGCTCTTCCCAACCAAGATCCTTGAATACATGGCGTGTCGCCGTGCGGTCGTGGCTCCAGCTCGGGGGACCGTCAAGATGCTCTTTCGCGACCGCGAAGAGGGGTTGATGTTTACGCCCGGAGCCCCCGAAGACCTTGCAGCCAAGCTGCTGATGCTACTTCGAGACACCAAGCTGCGAAACACCGTAGCCCGCGGTGGCTACGAGATGGTGAGGGCGAATTGCACCGCCAGTGGCACCCGGCGCAGCCTGCGCCGCGCCTATACCTGGCTCGCAGAGCAAGACATATTCCGAGAGCGCCTTGGGCAAGCCACAAGCGGAGATCCGCATCTTGCGCCCATCACCGAGCTTGGGCTCGACCTCATCTTGCGCCGAGAAGTTGCCAGCGGCGCGGTGGATGAGTTCAAGGCCGACGAGCTTGCAGCGGATTCGGGGCAAGCAGCGATAACGGCCCCCTCGGTCGAGGCAGGCGAAGTCACCATGGTCGAGATGCTCCCAGTGAGCGATCTCGAAGATGACGACGAAGAAGACAGTGACGTATCCGAGGATGAATCGGGCCTTGTGACTGTTGGGCCGATGCAGGTTGAGATTGTTGAAGAAGGCACAGAGGAGTGGGAGGTTCCCCTCGCTGTTATCGACGACGTCAGCAGCGTCGACCTTGGGACTAGCAAACCGAAAACCGTCGTCACCGCTCCCATGGACAACTCCCTGGTTGCCGGCGAGTTGAGGGGCAAGACACCAAGGCCTGAGCACGCGCGCCCCATTGCGGAGAGTGCGTTTGACAGCGCGGCGACTGGCATTGAGACTCCAAAGAACTTGGCCAAGATTCCGCCAGCGAATCTCGCGCAGAAGAACGTGTTTAACGGGCCCTCTTCGTCCGCATTTGCCAAGCCACCCAAAGAGCAAGATCGGACTCGTGTTCTTGAGGTAGGTGACATTGAGGAGATTCCGACGAGCCAAGTCGTGGTTGGGGCCGCAGGAGAGGAAGATGCCGAGGCATCGCTCGCTCGTACTCGGGTGGTACCAGGGGCGACTCCTCGCGCACCCAAGGTGCCTCTTCGGAACGCGGCGGCCAAGAAACCGAGCCTGGCGCGAATTGAAATCCCCCGTCCACCGCGATCAAAGCGGGCGGCGTCTGAGAAGACGCGTGTCGTATTGGCACCAAAATCGACTGCGTCTCGGGCGAACACACCGCCTCCACCAACCCCGCAAAGCGATCCAGAACCCCCACCATCTGATGATCGCGGCTAGGGCGTTTGGACTCGGCGCACATCTGAGATAGCGTCTCGTCATTCCTATCGACCTCATCGCCAAGTTCGGCCTAGGGCTTGCCCTTGCGCTGTGCGCCCGCACTCGGTTGCGAGCGGATGGTCCATTTGCGCAGCCAGCAAGTCTGCTCTTGCTCATGTTCATCGGCATGATCATGGTACCGATAACGTTTTACATGTACCTAGCTCATGCCTCGTGGACCTGGATGTACATGATTGATCCAAATGACATTCCCGGATTCGCCATCCTGCCTTTGGTGGTGCTGCATGGATCGATGGTGGCAGTGGGGTGGTACCTCGGAGCTCGGCTCATCATTGCGGGGCGGCACAGGCTTGTTGGGTATCTAGCCCTTGGCACCGGTGTCGTTAGCCTCTTAGCGGTGATCCTTCTTTGGGGGCGGCTTGGGTACTATGGCTCCTATGCCGAGTTCCATGATGGCCGCGCTCTTCCAATCATGGATGTCAAGCTGGGCTACGTGCTTGTCGCGCTGACGTTTGCGATTCTGACGTCGGTTGGCTTTGTTGGCGTCGAGCTAGTGCGCGATAGTCGACGCGCAGTGAGTCGATAGCCAAAGGCGATGACCACGGCACTTTGACCCGAGGCTTTCGCGGGTGCTAGGGTCAAACCGCCCACATGCAACGATGCGAAGCATTTTCCAGCGCCGCCACGGCTAACGCGCGAACCGCACCTAGGCGCGTTTTTTTCCTCGTTTGTGTCGTGCTCGCCGGGGTCGCCACCACAAGTGCCACAGCCTGCGGCCCCATTGAGTACGTCAATCAAGTTACGCGAAAAGCCAGTTCTGAAGTGGAGGCAGCCAAGGCGGTCAAAGCGGATAAACACGCGCCTTATTGGTACACGCTCGCCGTGGAGTACCTGCACAAGGCCCGCGAGGAAGCAGCGGCAGCAGATTTCCAATCCGCCAACCTCTTTGGTCGCAGGTCGGCAAAGGCCGCGCGAAAGGCGCGAAGCGTTGCCATTGAGCAGGCGCGAAACCCCACCGCCAAGCCGCCAAGAATTGCCCCCGCCGACGATGACGATATCGAGATAGTCGATCCGACTTCGGATGAGGCAATCGCGGATGAAGACGACAATCCTCTCGCAACGGATGACGAGGAGACACCATGATGTCTCGCGCACAGGATGGAGGCTTGTCGAGCATGATGCGTGCTGGCATTGCCGTGGCCGCAATGTTGGCTCTGAGTGTTTTTCTTAGTTGTTCGGGCGCGAAGCTAAAAACTCGCACCGCTGCTGTTGCAGAGACAATCGCTGCTGCTCGCAAGAATGGCGCCCAGACCTGCGCTCCAGTGCAATTGGCCATGGCGGAGTCGCATCACGCATTCGCCAAGACCGAGTACGATGAAGGTGACTACTTCCGTGCCAAAGAAGAGTTGGCGATTGCTGAGAAGAATGCCAACGAGGCTCTGAGCCTCTCTCCCATGGGCCGATGCATTAAGGCCCCAAAGAAACTCGAACCTCCAACGGATGACGATTCGGATGGCGATGGCATTCCGAATAGCACCGACGATTGTCCAAGGCGACCAGAGGACCTCGACGACTACAAAGACGCCGACGGTTGTCCCGATCTTGATAACGACTCCGATGGCATCGTCGACACCCTAGACGAGTGTCCCGTGGATGCCGAAGACAAAGATGGCTTCCAAGATGATGACGGTTGCCCCGATGTAGACAACGACAATGATGGCCTTTCCGATCGGATTGACAAGTGCCCAGATGTCCCCGAAGACGACGATGGATTTGAGGATGACGACGGCTGCCCGGATTGCGACAACGATGGTGATGGCGTCCTAGAGTGCCCAACCAAAGTTGATCTGTGTCCCGACCAGCCTGCGGCCACGGCAGATGGCTGTCCTCCGAAGTACACGAATGTCGTGGTTACCGCGAAGAAGATCGAAATCAAGCAGACGATCTATTTCGACACCAACAAGACGACCATCAAGCCAGTCTCATATGGATTGCTCAACGAAGTGGCCCAGGCGCTAAAGGACAACCCAAAGATTCAAGTGCAGGTGGAGGGGCATACCGATAGCCGGGGCCGCAATGCTCGCAACTTGCGGCTATCGCAGGGACGGGCCGAGTCGGTCCGCACATACCTCATGGGGCAGGGCGTCAGCGCAGATCGCATGACAGCAAAGGGCTTTGGCGAAGAAATTCCCATTGCCGACAACCGAACCAGAAGCGGTCGTGAACAAAATCGCCGCGTTGAGTTCGTGATCACAGCTAGATAGCGTGTGTTTTGGCGTGATCGACCGGCTGTCGCTGCCTTGGCGGTGGTTCCCCAATGGTATTGCTCGGAGATTTTCGAGTTTTTTGGTATGAGATGGCGAATGCGCTACCTGAATAAGACTCTCGTTGCCCTGAGCTTGGCTCTTGGCGGTGTTGCAGCGGTTTCTCTGGCCCTGCCTACCAGTGCCCTGGCGGACAAGAGCAGTGAGCGGGTCAAGGCAAAGACCGAGCAGGCCATGGGTGAGTACGACATGATGGAGTTTGAGGCTGCAAAGTCACTCCTCATGGAAGCCATTGCCATCGGCGAGCGCAACAACTCTAAGGGGCCCGAACTCGCGGGTGCCTACCTCAATCTGGGCATCGTGTACTTCTCGGGGCTTGGTGAGGAAGAGAAGGCGAGTGAGGCATTCGCCAACGCCCTAGGCGTTGATGGTGATGTCAAACTCAGCGTGGCCTACAGCACTCCAGAGATGAGTGAGCTGCTTGAGAGCGCTCGTGGCAGTCTCTCCTCTGCCGGAGGCGATTGTGCAATCACAGGGCTTGAACACGAACTTGTCGACGAAGCGCCTGCAGGAAGTGCTCCTGAGATTCGCGCGCGTCTTGGAGCCGATGTCGATGCCGCTAGCGTGTTGGTGTACTACCGTGGCGAAGGTCAGCTGGAGTTCTCGAAAGCGGTCATGAAGAAGACCGGCGATTGCGAGTATGTGGGAAACATTCCAACTCGTGCAGCACAAGGGGACTTCGTCCACTACTACATCGCTGCCCTCGACTCCTCTGGCAAGGAGATCGAGCACAAGGGAACGAGTGGATCGCCGAATATCATCGAAGTTGCAGCCGCAACGGGCGGCTCCCTGACAAGCGACAATGACAACCCTCTTGCCGCCAATGGCGACAAGGACGATTCCCTGCTCACTCCAAAGAAGGGCCCCAGTGTTTTTCTTAGTATCGCCGCTGGTACAGGTGGTGGCTATATCCAGGGCCCAACCGAGAAGACGGGTAGCGAAGTTGATTGCTGCATTGGGCCAGCGCTTCTCCACATCATGCCAGAGATTGGCTACTATCTTAATGACCAGCTGTCACTCTCAGGCGCATTTCGTTTAGGGTTTCCGGTCGGAGCGAATGTTGATGGTCACGCCACGGTCGCACCAGCAGGTCTGCTGCGAGTGCGCTATGCACTAAGCGAGTCTGGCGAAGGCATCCAGCTCTCTGGCGCGATTGGCGGCGGTGTGATTCGCAATACCGTTACAATCAAAGACGCGTCCGATTCGAATATGGATACCGATACAACGGCGATGGGCCCTGTGCTCTTTGGTGGTGGCGTTGGCTATGGAATGTCACTCGGTGGACCGATGCGATTGGTGGCTGAGGTGAATGCCCTGGCGGCAATCAACGCTGGTATTGATGAGCTTGGCAACTGTCCAGGAAATGGTTGTGTGCGCCCAAAGACCGGTGCACAAGTTGACGCCAACCTCGCTCTGCTCTTTGCCTTCTAGGAGGCGAAGCGATGTGCTCTATCGAGGAGCAAGGGGCTAGCCCGCGCTCTTTGGAGCACGGCGCAAAATCTTTGCCACAATTGGCGTGAGCACCAGTGTTGCGCCAATGCGAATAGGCGTTGTGAGCTTGTTCGCGACCCAAGCAGCAGCGAGAGCGCCCGCCGTGCCGCTGTTTGAGCCAACATCGATACCAGCCTTGATTGCGATGTAAAAGCCCGTGAGGGACATGAGGCCGAGCGAGATAAAGATGATGAATGCGAGCTTGCCATACTCGGCAATGTGATCCTGGAGCCGGTCTTTGAGAACACGGGGCTTCTTCTCCGTCTCGGCCTTGGTCTCACTCACGGGGGCAAGCCTACCGGTTCTCAGACGCGTGCACTAGTGCGCGATCCATGGACATTGATTCGTGACCGCGAAGTCAGCTCGTTTGCTGGCGAGGCGGGAAGAGGGAGTTTGCTGGGGCAAGCGACCGATGAACAACGAAGAAGACTGGCAGAGCCAGTCTCTCCAGCGGGCGAGAAGACGAGTGGGCGCGTTCTATATTCATGAATCGCGCACGAGTGTGGGATCCAGAGGCATAGAACGCCCTGGCTCGGTTCTTCGCCCTTTGAACGCCTTCGGCTCATC
>JANTGM010000108.1 GCA_024762925.1 Kofleriaceae bacterium
GGTCCAGAATGGTTGATCGACGATCGCGACGGGAGTTCGTTCACTGGCAAGGCGCGAACAACGAGCTTGCTGGGGCAAGTGAGGCGCTGAGCAACGCAGAGCCGAAGGCGTCCAGAGGGCGAAGAACCGAGCGAGCGCGTTCTATATTCATGAATCGCGCACTAGCCACAGGGAATGAGCGCAGGTTCAAGCGCAGGGGCACTGATTCCAAGGGCAAAACAGTGTGGAGCCTTGTTCGCCTCACCAATGAAAATTCGATCGGACGTTTCCCCACCAGAGAGAGATGAGGCACCTGCTCGAAGCACGGTACTTGGTACGAAATCTAGTGGTTGGGCGACGATTGGAGTCGCAAAGCCCAGGTCGGCAGGATCGAGATCAACGCCGAGGTATGCGGTTGGAGGATCTGCAACAACCAACACCAACTCAAATCGATTGTTCATGGTCATATCTAGAAGCTCTAGTCCTATGAGTTGTTCGTGCCGAGCTGGGAGAGGCTCTGACTGGAGGGAGCTGATGGCACCAGATACCCCGTCAATCGTCGTCGCACTGAGTCTCGCTCCATCGGTCGTGATGTATGTACCGCCATTGCCCAACCTCTTGCAGGCTCTTACCTCTTCCGGCAACTCATAGGTTTCAAGAGGAATATCGTGAAGAGTCTCGCCATTTTCGAGAGGAACAGACCCGTCCAGGACGTGTAAGGTGGAGCTTGAGAAAAACACCAACTCAGTTCGAGCACTACCAACGCCATAACCATCAATACATGTAAGAGGCTCCTCTGATTGCAGGAGGGGTTCCGACTCGACACTCACGATGGTGAGACCGTTCCGTTGCACCAAGAAGACATCGTTCCCTGTGGTGACGGGCATTGGGTTACCCGGGAGAAATGCATTGGCAATGATTGCAGAATGCGTCCCTGAGCCGCTGGGTCCCACAGCCGGTGGAAACTGCGGACCAATCACTGCACCATCCATAAATGATGTTTCTTCGGGCCACGAAAGATCGATTACATACTCAGTATCTGAGGCATCTCCCTGTCCAGTTCCCATGACATACAGCTCACGAGGACCGCGACTCTTGACTTGTGCAGTTGGGCGAAGGTTCAGGTTGAATCGACCAGGCAGAAGTTGAGGCTGCGGCCCAAGATCGTAGCTCTCCACATAGCTCTCTCCTGCAACGGTCCGGAAGACATAGAGTTCCTCGCCCTCAACATTCGGGTTGCCCTCGAAAATCAGCATGCCCTCTTCGGGCGCCCGATCTGTTGTCGCCTCACCTGCCGAGAACAGTAAGGAGCAAGCCGTCCCAACAAGCCCAATCAGGACAACTGCACAGAGGCGTGCTAGCAAACGCAAGCTTGTGTTTCCACACGACATTGTTCCTCGCAACATTAGTGCTAATTGTTTGGAGCGCCAACAACAATCCAATCGACAATCTTTGCAACTTCCTCGGAGCTTAGTGGAGTCAATTGCAACGGCATACGTGCGCCACCTTCGCCTCGCAAACGCCTCATAAGCACACTATTGGCCGGATCTCCGGGCACTACGAGTATGCCCCCGGAGCTTGCCTCGACGCCCACCATTCCTTCATCCGGATCAAAAACGTCAAGCACACTGAGGCCTGTTGGAGAGCCTGGATAGTGACACCATGTGCACTTGCCAGAGAGAGATGGTCGCAATGATATCTCGGTCCCAAAGAGTGCGGCCACAGGTTGGAACGTTGCATCGTCTTTGGCTCCAGCGAGGATCCACGCTTCCACATCTGCGAGATCGGGCTCATCTCCTGGAGCGTCTTCTTCGATATATGGAATGCGATACGGCATCTTGTTGCCGTCGACGAGCGGATCGAGATCTGGGTCTCCGACTTTCCCCACCAAAGAACTATTCGCAGGATTCCCTGGATCGACGATGAGCTCGTACGGCGAAGGGTGATCCGCAAACCAAGAGTTTTCCCGATTGACGACTCCGCGGTTGGGATCGAAAGCAACGGTGAACTCATGACCTATCGCGGACGTTGGGTGATGGCAGATGTTGCAGCGACCTTCGAAGATTGGGGCAATGTCCTTGGAAAAGGAGACTCCAGGATCATCATCACTACAACCAAGAGCGAGCAAACCAACAACACCGAGAACCCAACCACGAGCGAACATAGGAGCAACCTACCCGATCTAAGCACTTCGAGATAGAACGGTGGTTGTGCTATCGTTTTACCTGGCATGCGCACCCCTCTAACCATCGCTCTTGGACTTGCCTTTGGGTGCGGTGGAAACGCTCCAATGAGTAGCCCAGATGCAGCTTCGGTTAGGGATGCTGCCGTTGAGCTGCCCGATGCTAGTTGCACAGTTGCGAACTCAACAACCTTCTACCGAGACACGGATGGCGACGGCTATGGGGACTCTGACTTCATTGCTGTCGACTGCGTTCAACCTGAGGGGTTTGTTGCCAACTCACTCGACTGCAATGACACCGACCCCCGGGACAACCCCGATGGCACCGAGCTGTGCGATGGCATCGACAATGATTGCGATGTGGCAACAGAAGAAATTTGCCCAAATCTATGTAGCCCGCAGCTCAATGGTACAGCGTCATACCTCTTCTGTGCACAAGGTCTTGCACATCCAGCGGCAGGTTTGGCCTGTGCCGAGCAAGACATGCACCTAGTCCGGGTGGATGACTTGACTGAACAACAGTGGCTCTCAGAGCAACGAGTCGTGGCCTTTGGCGGAAAAACCACCGCGTGGATTGGCGCCAGCGATAGCGCTACTGAGAACGCCTGGCTGTGGAGCGATGGCGACCAGTTGTGGCAAGGGCGTGCGAATGGCGTTGCTGTAGGCGACCTCTTCACGTTCTGGCGAGGTGGAGAGCCAAACAACAATGATAATGGTGGTGAAGACTGCGCGCTATTTAACGACAACGCGACGGGTAGTTGGGACGATCGTCGTTGTGGCACAGGCGTTCGCTTCATCTGCGAACGCAACGCACCGCCAGAGTAGTTCTTACTCCTACTTAGTTCTTACTTCTTCTTAGTTTCACGACGCCGGAGGAATGCCAGAGCACCAAGAGCAAGAAGTAGAAGACTCATGTTGCCAGCCCCTGTGGTTCCACCGACAGAGCAACCGCCGCTTGAGGGAATGGTGAGCAGGAGAGACGACTTGGAGTCATTGCCTGCTTCGTCGGTTGCGTGAACCTCAACTCGATAGACGCCGCCAACTTGCTCAAGTTCCACAACCGTGTTCGTTGCGCCTTTGCCAAGCTCTTGGGTATCGATGAGGCGAGCGGATAGTGCGTCTGCTGGATCGTCTAACACGTAGACTTCCACGCGGACATCCATCTCAGCAGGGGCGCTCAGGTCGTCAGTCGCTGTCCAGTTGATTGCAACAGGGCCCTTGTCGGCCTCCCGGGTGCGAGCACCAGCAATCGCCACGTGCGGCACAATGCCGTCGACGGTCAATTCGACAGTGTCTGGTGTGGCATCCACGTTACCGCTTAGGTCGATAGCAGCAACCTGCACCTGGTATGTGGCGGTGGCTCCCATCTCGCCAATCATGAACGTGTGCATGAAGCTCGGTGCCTGTTTCACTCCATCAATGGATAGCTCATATTGGAGAAGTTCTGAGGGAATCTCGGCGTCGGTACCATTGACGCGAATCTCTGCAGTATGCGGGTTTACGGGACCTGTGGGGTATTCAACGATTTGCGTTTCAGGAGCGGTGTTGTCGTTCTCAGGAACAGCGAATAGGTCAACACCAGCCTTGAGAAACGCATCGCTCGTTTGCAGCTCGCGGAGAATGATTGCATAGCCCTCAAATGAGAAGGCGGGACCTGTGAGAGGCAGAGGTCCAACCTCGTGAAGCAAGTCGGGCAAGATGTGGTTGTGAAGCATTTGCAGAATGCGTGCAACATCAAAGCCATCACCCGTTACATCCCGCTCATCCTCCATGACCATGCGAGTTACCTCTGCACCATCAAGGCTAGCGAAGATTGCGTTGCTTGCTGGATCGATTCCTACAGTTGCAGTGGCTTCCATATCAATCTCTGCATGCATTGTCTTGCGGCTGCCATCAGGTCGATCGCCGTGCAGGTCGAGAAGGAGCCCTTCAATCTTGAGCGTCACAGTTCCATTGTTCGACGCTGTTGGAATCACCTTTGGATAATCAGTCATCTTTAGGTCGAAGCCGATTTCTGTTCCTGCGGGGAAGCCAGGCAGCATCGCGCCAATCATGTTCAGGTCGAGGTCAAAGCCCAAAGCTCGCAGGTGGTTGTCGGTGAGGCAAAGAAGTCCACGTCGCCAAATCGTGTAGAGCCCCTGGTTTACCAGGCCGAGGTTGAGGGCGAGGTTTGCGTGGCTTGCACCAGGTGCCGACAGATTGGGTTGTGGGCCGTCAAAGTCCTCTGGGCCACCATTGTCGAATTCGGCAATGCAAGCGCTGGGCGCAAAACTACTCGAAACGTCAGCTGCCATGCGAATGAAGACACCATCGTTCTCGAGTTCTAGGTCGGCAAGGTCTGCGCTATAGGAAGCCAGAGCGAGGCTTCCGGTTGTGCGAAAGCCGTCGAGCATATCTTCGATAAGAGGGGCAACATACCCATCGGCCATGGCACCAATTTTTCCGTCGAGGAACCCAAGGATCCACTCCTCAGCAAAGGTAATTCCGTTGGTGAGTGCTTCACCCGTCATGCCGCACTCTGTCAGGTTGAACTCTACGTCTTGGGGCAGGAGGCGAAACTCGCTGTCGCGTGGCATGACTACAGCATGTCCATCGCGCACTGCCAGTTCGTAGTCAAACGTGGCGCTTCCTGAGCGAATTTCTAGTGAGTCTTGACAGGTCACTTCGCCAAGGCATGCGTAGAGATCGTCGACATACAGCTCACCATCTGCACTGCCCGAAAACGCTATATCGACTCGTATGCGCCCGTTCTCAGGCATTGAGATGCGAACATCGTCAATGCTGATATTGACGGTCGTATCTCGTTGCTCAAAATCCATGCAGCCAATGGGTTTGGCGAAGGTTGGTGCCTCTACAACCGAGGGGACATAGCCGGGCGCTTCTTCAGCAATAAAGTCCAAACCTTCTTGTGATAGATACGCCTGCACTTCATGCTGCGCATGCGCGGTGCCCGTTAAAGCAACAGTGGCTAAGGTGAGAGTAGAAAAAATAAAGGATAGCTTGGACATAAGAGATATACCTAGTCTCGCCGACGACGACGAAGGAAGGGAAGCATCATCAAGAACGCAAACCAGGGCGCACTGCCAGATCCGGAGGCATTGCAGCCTCCTTCATCGGTTGGGGGGAGCATGTTGGGGTCGGTAATCCTGGGAAGCGATCGGGCTTCATCAATAAACATCTTGAGCCCTGATGCACTGTGCAGAATTGCTACAGGGACAAGCTGATCTGCCATTCGTTCGACCATTGGCGCATCACTGGTGATGGCGGCGTATTCTCGGTCAAAGGGGGAAAGAGGGTCGTAGTCAAGGATGTCCACTTGTGACACAACTTCGTTCTTGCTGAAGTAGTAATAACCAGGCTGTTCTTCGTAGAAGTCTTCTCCCTCTTTGCCAACACCTTCGATCTCCCATACTCCAGAGAAAAATCCTTTGGACATGTCTGGGAACATCTCAGCGATGACTCCAGTGGGCTCATCACCGCTCAAATCGCCTGGGTAGAGATTGCGGTAGTACGAAGCTTCTGCGGTTCTTTGGAAAGCATCCTCAAGGCTGAGGAATTCGGGAATGACTGCGCCAACAGGAGGTGTGCGAAGGCTGCTCTCAAAGCGGTTCGTCATGCGTGCGCTACAGTGATTTTCGTAGGTGTCACCAAAGGGCGGGCCATGATCGTCAAGGTGACTGTGTGCTGGAACGGTCAAGTCCGAGAGCAGGTGAACAGTGTGACCAGCAATGAAGTAGGCCTCTGCAAGGTCACCCTTCTGGTAGGCGAGCAAGCCATCGTAGTAGTCCCACTCGTTCTGCTCATTGGACACGCCATTCCATTCAAAGGAGCTGGGAAATGTCTCTTCACCAAACACCAAGCCGGTGCCATCAGCGCCATTGTAGAAGTGGCGCATCACTCGCAGGGTGGACGGATCGTCATCACCATCGAGGAAAAGATCATCTTCGTGAAACGCACCCTCCACAACATCATCGGTGTATTCAAGAAGCTCGTCATACTCACCTGGGTAGGTCGCGACCAACAACTCAACAGCTTGCCGGGCAATCCAGCGGTGCGTGTTCTCGGCATCATATGCGTGTGCCGCTGCTGGGGAGAGCAGAGGAATGGCGGCGAGCAGCGCTACCAGGAAACTTCCGAGACGAGACATGCAGCCTTGTAGAGCAAGCACTGTTCCAAGATCGCAGCCATGAAGTGATACTCCTAACCAACCGAAATCTATTGGACTAGGCTTCCCGGGATCGCCACTCCAGCCGGGGCTCCTGAAGACGATTGGCGGGCTTGGCTAGGGTCAGCTGCCACCATGTGCGAAGCGCACCCCTTGGAGTGGGTCTTAGTCCAGCGAGCTAGCATCAGCGGTAGTCGCAGCAGACAGGAACGATGACGCAGTACGTCGAAGCTCATCTAGCGAACATGCGTCGAGCACCAGGACTCGCACATCACCACTCGCTTTCTCTTGTTCGGAACGCGCCAAACTCTGTGCGGCCTCACTCGCATCAATGTACTCATATCCAATGCGCTGCTCGGGATCGTAGCCATCGAGCACAACCTCTATAGGTGAATCTGGCAGTAGCTCGTCATTGAGAATTCGAAACCCTGCATCGCGAAACAGGGCATCCAGCTCGCGCCTCGCTTGTACTTCAGAGATGCCCACACCAGCATCTGCAGGTGGTTCTTGTGAAACAACTAGGGGCTCCACCTCATTCTCTTTGAATCCAGACGGCGAACTCGCACCAGAGCAACCGAAGGTGATTGCCACAACGAACGCGATTGCCACAAAGAGGCCCGCAAAGACACGGTTTGCTAGAATCGTCAGAATGAGGTTGGGGACACTTCTGTTGCGCGATGCGATCATTACGTTGACGCAGCTTGAACAAGCCTTGCGAGCTCAAGTGCTAAGCGGCGGACGGCTAGGCACCAACTTGGTGGAACTTGGATTCATCGACCTTAACACGCTAGGTCGTTACCTTGCTCGCTCCATGGACTTGCCCCTGGCCATTGCTGATCGACTTGAGAAAGCCGACGTGGTGCTTGTCGAAAAACTTGGAGCCGAAGTCGCCAATCGCCATTCGGCCATTCCGCTTGGCAAAGAGAAAAATGACCCGCAGGCAATTGGTGTGGTCATGGTCGAGCCAACCGATCGACGGAGCGTTGCCGCGATCGAGGAGAAGCTCGGAAGTCGCATTCAACCGTACGTAGCAGCGGAATTGCGGCTCTTCTACTACCTTGAGCGGTACTACGGAATTCGCAGAAGAACGCGGTTTACGCGTGCCCCCAAAGCCGACGATGCTGGGCGTGCGCCAACATCCCGTCGAGAACGGCGCTCAACTCAGCCATTTCGTGGAATCAAGACGCCAGATGCCGTGAGCATTGCTCCGCGCAAAGAGCGCAAAGAGCGAGTTGGCCTTGCGGCCGAGCGACCACCGGCCACAGTGCTCATGCTAGATGAGGCAACAGTCCTCGTCGACGAAGCGAAAGGGCGGGACGAAATCGGGGACGCAGTTCTTCGCTACACGATCGGGCGTTTCGAGTGCTCAGCACTTTTCTTAGTTCGGAACAGCAACGCGATTGGATGGTTAGCGCAGGCCGTAGGGCTGGGGCGAGCCAGCTTGGAGCGCCTCAACATTCCGCTCGGAGGGGCATCGGTCTTCCAGTTCGCCCACGATTCCGGCAAGCCCTACCGAGGACCAGCGGCCTCACCAGGACACACTCACGAGACCGAGCTGTGGAACCTCTTCGCACTCGACTACGAACCAAGAGACTTGCACGTTGTCCCCATCCACCTTGAAGAGCGCGTCGTAAATTTGCTCTACGCACATGCCCTTCCCGGCCAAGTCGCCGATGACGAAGACGCCAAGGGACTCATCCAATTGGCAGGACGAGCTGAGCAAGCGTACCGACGCATCCTCGCGGAGACCCGAGTGGATTAGGCTTCACAGAGCGAAACCCGAGTCTGGCAAAAAACGTACGTATAGTTCTTAGACGCAAGTGTAGAACTGGCAAGGAACACAAGCTCAAGGCCTTTCCAGACTACGTCGTGGTGCGCGTCGACTCGGCGCGCTGTTGCTTGGATGTCTTTCGACTGCCATCGTCGCTCCAACCTGGCGGCCCAAAGAGATAGGCAAGTGCGTTGCGAGCGCTTCCTGCGTGCGCAACATCTCGCCCACTGGCAGCCCACTCATGGAAGGCAATGCGAAACGGATTGAAGGTGGCAATGTTTTTTGTTAGCCCATAGTCCACGGGAACGGACTCAACCTCAAACGTTCCAAAGAGCCGATCCCAAATGATGAAAATCCCACCATGGTTTCGGTCCAAGTAGATCGGGTTTCGGCCGTGGTGCACTCGGTGATGAGATGGTGTGTTGAAGAACCACTCAATTGGGCCAAGTTTGCCCACAAGCTCTGTGTGAAGCCCATACTGGTAGAGCAGGCTAATCGACTGGGCAGTGAGGATGTCCGCGGCCTCAAAACCAATCAACGGAAGCGGCGCCCAAAACAGAACTCCTGTGACGATGGTCGTCCAAGGTTGACGGAGTGCGGTTGAGAGATTGTAGTGCGTGCTCGAGTGGTGATTTATGTGCCCCGCCCACAGAATCCGAATCGTGTGGTGCAGGCGGTGAAACCAGTAGTAACAGAAGTCTTCGCAGAGTATGAGAGCCGGCCAAAACCAGAGCGCAGACCTGTCTAGATCGAATGCCCGATAGTCGTACAGAAAAACGCTGAGCCCAAAGATCGCACCGGCCAGAGGAAGTTTGACGATGAGGCTACCTACACCCATGGCCAAGCTCGCCAGGGTATCGCGCCATTCGTAACCGCGCAGAGGTCCGGTGTTCGAACCCATGCGGCGAAACAGCATCATCTCGAGAATGAGCGTTATGACGAAAATCGGTATCGCATATGTGATTATGACTGACACCGACTGAATTCACCTAACTCTTAGACTTTTTCTCAAGCAAGAGAACATGTTCGCGCTTGGGATACTCACCAAATGCTCGCTTCTCAAGGCTACCAAGCTTGTCGCGTTCTTGCGAGACCCATCCGAGGACATCAAATCGGTCGGCAGAGATTTCACGCAAGACACCATCGGCCCAAACCGGCTCTACCCCGGCAACCGAGTCGCCCACCATGAGCGCCATGAGGCCTCCTGGGACGAGCACTTCATCAAAGCTCTTAAGACACTCTTTGAAGTCGTCGATCGCCTTTATGGCAGCTTGGTGTGCACGCCCCTTAAAGCGCCGGCGAGCCCCGATTTCTTTGCGCTCAAAATCATCATACGGCATGCCGAGAAATGCCAACCGCAAACGATGGTGATCAACGTAGTCGTATGTACCGATGTACGGAGGTGATGAGATGATCGCTCCGACACTCTCAGGCGCAATCCCACCAGGCCCAAGCAACTTGCGAGCATCGCGCTCTAGCACGGTTACTTCGCCTTTGGCGCCCTCTCGGTGCAAGTCCACAAGGCCCTGAACCATGAGTTGCACCCGCTCCCCAAACCAGCGTCCCGGTGCACCTCGAGCGATATTGCGCCTTATCTCCTTGGGAGAAGTATCAGAACTTCTCTTAGATGTCTTGATAAGGATCGATGACAGACAAACAGAGAGGAGATCTGCCATCTGCTCATCTTCTTCGCGATACTCATCGATGGCCGCAGCAATGAACTCGAGTTCTCTGCGTACATGTGGTGAATACCAGGACGCGATCTCTTCATCGCGCTCAGCTGGGTTGATGCCTTTGGGAACGCGAATCGGCTTGGGCTTGTAGTCGGCGCGACGAGCAGCTTTGCCTTCCTCAATTGCTGCGGCGGAAATCTGCGCTCCCAGTCTCTCAAACGCCGTAAGTCGTTTTTTAGGGCACGACCAGGTCTTGGCCCGAGCAATGCGAACTGCGAGAGGATTTAAGTCGGTGCCAATTACATTGAGACCTGCAGCTCGCCCTTCGACAAGTGTCGTTCCCGAGCCGCAAAACGGATCAAGGACAACTCGAGGCTGAACCGATTCGGTGTCAAAACAGAGCTGAACCAGGGCCCGCGCTGTCGCCGGATGCATTCGCGCCGGATAGCTGTGCAGTGGGTGGGTGAGGCTGTTCTTGACCACCTCGTCGTCCTTGGCGCCACGCAGGGCAAAGGTGAGGGGTTCGCGCAGTCTCTTGATGCCCCCTGCTTTGATGCCAGCACCACGCCGCGTTGTAGCCTGAGATCTGCGCTGCTTTTCCCCGCCAGATTGCGAGCGACGTGAATCCCCCCGTTTCGCCTGAGAAGAGGTGGAGCGTGGTGCTTTGCGAGTGGGTTTGGGCGGTCGACTGGACACAGGATGTGCACCCTACTATATAGAGGCCATGCCCATGCCAATCGAGCTCCAAGGTCTCAACAAAGATCGTGTGACGTTTGTCTGGAGTGAAGAGTCCAATGACGTTTGGCCTGCTCGGGTGCTGCGCCTGCGGTGCACGTGTGCCCACTGCAAGTCGGAGGACACGGGCGAGCGACTCATCGTCGACGAGGAAATTCCTGAAGACATCATCGTCACAGGCATGCACCTCGTCGGCAACTACGGTGTAGGCATCCACTTTTCAGACGGCCATACTACCGGAATCTATCGCTTTTCTGACCTCGAAGCTCGTGCGCAAGATGACGGCTAAGCCCCAGTTTCCCAAAGCCAGTGAGGTTGTCTCCGAGCTACTCTCCTCGCGGCAGAGCGTTCGTGGATTTCTGCCCGACCCACTTCCTCCTGCCACAATCGACCGCCTCTTCTCCATGGCCCAGAAAGCGCCTTCTTGGTGCAACATCCAATCATGGCGTGTCTCGGTGACCTCGCCCCCACAGACCAAGCAGTTGAGTGATGTGTTGGTTGCGGCGGCCAAAAGCCAGCTTCCAAAACCGGATATCGACTTTCCTCTTGTGTATCCAGAGCCTTATAACCAGCATCGTCGTCGCTGCGGAGGAGCACTCTACGGAGCCATGAACGTCGCCCGAGACGATAAGAGCGGCCGCTACGATGCATGGCTGCGAAACTACGAGCTCTTCGATGCGCCTCATGTTGCCATTGTGAGCCGCGACAAGCGCCTGGGCGAATATGCGACCTTGGACGTAGGTGTCTGGCTTGGCATGTTGCTGGTTGCTGCGGAAAGCTTGGGAGTGGATGCCTGCGCCATGGCCTCTGTTGCCGCATACCCTGATCTATTGCGTGAGCACTTGGAGATTCCCGAAGATGAGCTGATTCTCTTTGGCATCGCCTTTGGCACCCGAGATCCAGAGGTTCCAGCCAATGCCGCCCGCACCACCCGCGACGACATTTCGGCCAATCTTCGAATGACCAAGACCAAGGCCTAGTGTGCGTTGGATGCCAGACGAACCTTTGGCAGCATAGGATCAGCGCAAGGGCTAGGAATCGAACGCCCAGGCACATTGTCTACGGCAAGGTTTCGCGACGCCGACATGTGTCACAGATCGGGACTCACACGACCGAAGAGGTTGTGAGACACGCTCTAATGCTAAGGTCAACCTAGTCAATCTGTGCTTGCTGTTGTGACACCAGTTTCTACCGCTCTTGGCTCATCCAAAACCCGTGTCTTGCGTGCCCTTGGTGCTCTGGTGCTAGATGCATTGACATTGACCAAGCAAACTCGATTCTTCGCTTGCTGGCCTCTTTGCTCATCGTTGTTCATCGGTCACTTGCCACAGCAAGCTCCCTCTTCCCGGCTTATATGCAAACGAAACCTCTTCGTTTCAGACAACCAATGTCAAAGAACTAGACACTAGTCTGGTATACAAACCAGACTTCTCGGAATCTTCTATGAAAACGCGAATTCTCCTTACACTTTTCGTGGCGTGTGTAGCGCTCTGGACTACCGGCAAGACTGCTCATGCGCAAGATGAGAGCCTCAGTCGGGCTCGTGATGCGTTCGACCAAGGCCAAACCTTCTTTCAAGCGGGCAAGTACGTTGAGGCAGCCGAGCAGTTCAAAACGGCGTATGAGGCGCGCCCATTTGCCCAGTTCTTGTTCAATATTGGTGCCTGCTACGAGAAGGGCAATGACTACCCACAAGCGCTCATGTACTACGAAAAGTACCTAGGTGCGAAACCGGAGAAGGAGGATGCAGACAAGACACAGCTTCGCATCCAAGCACTCAAGAAGGCCATCGATGAGATGAAGGCCAACGGGACCGACCCAACCCAGCCAAACGAAGCCATGAAGAACCTCGAAAAGGTCGAGATTCCCGGTTTGGTCGTGATTGAATCCGATCCACAGGGAGCAGACATTTACCTAGACAGTCGCGACAGCAAGCCGCTCAGCAAGACTCCGTGGAATGGAAGTCTTACGGGCGAGCACCTCATCATCATCGAGCGCAAAGGCTACAAGCCGGTCGAGAAGACGATCCGCGCGGATCCCAATCGACTTTTCTACTGGGTTTCCAGCCTTGCGGAAGAGGATTACCTAGGCTACCTCGACGTTACATCGAACATTCCCGGCGCTGATATCTATATCGATGATCGCTCGGTTGGTGTGCAGGGCAAGACACCTTGGCGCGACGAAATCAAGCCAGGCAAACACAAGGTCTGGGTGACCAAAGAGGGCTACGACGTTTTCGAAACCGAAGTTGACGTGATTGCCGGCGAAACCCACAAGATCAGCGCCCAGATTGAGGGTGATGAGGCTGGGTACATCAACGCTCGCGGCACGGGCATCGACAAGTACAAGATCGTCGTAGATGGCAAGGTCCTTTGTAAGCGCGGTCCATGCATTAAACCACTTTCACCGGGAAAACACCGAGTGAGCATTCGCCGTTCGGGGTACCGCAGCTACAACACGAAGATCGACGTTCAGAGCAAAACCGAGGTCACGGTTCGCGCAAAGCTGGCACCAAAGCCCAGCCGGGCAGATGCCTATGTCTCGTTTCTCTTCGCAGCGGCATTTGCCGGTGGCGGCTACTACCTAGGAACGGAAGCGCAGAGCATTGAAGATGAGCTCGCAGCAGAAATCGAAGCTGGTAATCCACCGCCCGATACGAACGATCCTCGCCTCGGTTGGGGGCTCAAGAGCGGCAAGACCTACGCAACAGCAGCGAATGTTAGCTATGCGCTTGGTGGCGCCAGCTTCGCACTGGCCATCTACTACGCACTTCGCGACAAGGGAAAGCCAAGCACTGGATCGAGAGACATTCGCGCAATCTCGTTTGATACCCAGGTCACGCCCAACTACTCCGGTGTTGGCATCGCTGGCAGCTTCTAGCCGTGACTTCCAACGTTTCCTCGCAACCGTTTCTTCCTTCTAGCCTAAAGGTCGCCATGCGCACTCGCAGCATCGTCTTCTCCATCGCATCACTCTCGCTTCTCGCTTCCTGCGACCACAGGGTCTTTAATGACTTGGAAGACCAGGTTTGGGTTCAATCGGATACCAAACCTTCAGATTCTCCCTCTGCAGGGTTTGGAATTGGGCTTGTCAACGCTGGCGGTGACAGCCTTCAGTACTTTATTGCTAGCAAATCGCCTCCAACCGTGTTCATGGCCAAGTTCGACCAAAACGGTTCTCGCTCGACAATCGCCCCATCCGAGGTTCAGGGGGTGCTCAGAACAGCCGACAGCTTTGCAACACCAACTGTGATGGCATCCGATCCGTCGGGATTTGGTGGCGCAGAACCCAACGTCGCGGTTGCTGCAATTGATAGTGGCTCACCAGCGCTCTACATGCTTCGAGGAGACAATGGAGAAGCGACTGTCATCCAACTGGCGGGTTCCGAAGCTCCGAAGGGTATCGCGTTTGGCAACTCGGATGCGAGCGCGGAGGTTGACCTCTTTGCTGTTGCTGGTCCCGACCTTAACCTTGTCGCCAACTACCAAGCGGGCAGCGCTCCTATCGATTGCAACGTTGGTGGGGCTACCAGAGATATTCTGGTCGCCGATGTTGATGCAGCTGCGGGCAGCGAAGTTCTGATTACCGTTGATGGAGAGATTCTTGTTACGACTGGAACCACCTTGGCGACGGCGGCAGCTGATGAGACGCAAACCGACTGCTTTGCCGTAACCCCAGCGACTGCCACCATTACTGCGCCCGAAGGAGAAGCAAGCTTTGGCACACTTCTTCGACAAGGCGACTTCGACGGCAACGGCGAAGCGGATCTCGTGGTCAGTGCACCAGAGGAAAACGCTGTCTATGTCTTCCTCAATTGGACTGTTGCAGCTCCAAGCACGGGCACCTTGATCTCGGCACCCAGTGGAGCAACACGCTTTGGCAGTGCAATCGCGATTGGCGACTTTGGTAACGATGGCCGGGACGATCTTGTCATCTCCGACCCTGATCGTGATGTTGAAGCAAAGCCCTCGGCTGGTTCGGTCTACATCTATGCTGGAGAAGCAGATGGCACATTTGCGGATCCCATCACGCTTCACGATGCGACACCACAAGATGATCAGGTCTTTGGACAGAGCCTCACAGTCAGCGAAGCATTTGGTGGATCGAGATTGGTGGTGGGCGCAAAGGACGAAGTCTTCACCTACTTTCAAACTCCTGTTCCTGGTGACATCGACTTCCGCAATTAGCAGCGTTCTTGATGTGGGCTTATTTCAGAAAGCCATGGGGGTGCGCATGACGTGCACCGCTTACTCTGTGAGTGAGGGTGCTTGAGCGTTTGCCCCAAATGCAATCGCGAGTTTGGTGAACTTGGGTTTTGCCCGTTTGACGGTAGCCCGCTCGCAGAAAACGACGCTAAGACAATTGCTGATATGGGCAACCCAAGCGTTGACGATGACCTTGCAACTCGGCCCTTCCTCGGCACAGCCCCCAAGGCTGGACCTGGCTCGCTCAGCCCAGAAGCGCTAGAGGCGGAAACCATCGCCGGATCTGCAGTCGCAAGTGTGCTGCAGGGTGTGCTTGACGATCGCAAGAACACACCAGTTTCCCTAATCGGAGTGGAACTCGACGGGCGCTATCGAGTCGAAAGGCTCATCGGCGAAGGTGGCATGGGCATGGTCTACCTTGCTCGTCACATCGTTATCGAGAAGCCCGTCGCAATCAAAGTGTTGCGCGCGGAAGTGGCCGCCGACGAAGCGGTATCGAAGCGATTTGTGCAAGAAGCCCGAGCCGCTTCGCGCATCGGCCACCCAAACATCGTCGATGTGACTGACTTTGGAACGACAAAATCTGGCCTCACCTACCAGGTCATGGAGTTTCTTGAGGGCCAGACTCTCACCAAGCTCATTCGCACCACCCAACCGCTGCCGCTCACACGGACACTTGGGATAGTCGCGCAAATGGCTCGGGCGTTGGGCGCTGCACACGACAAGGGAATCGTTCATCGCGATCTTAAGCCCGACAACATTTTTCTCGTGCAACGCGACGGGCGCGAGGACTTCGTGAAGATCGTCGACTTTGGCATTGCGAAAGTTCCGCCGAGTGGTGACGACGAAAAGGAAGCTCGCCTAACCAAAGTAGGCACGGTATTTGGAACTCCAGAGTACATGTCTCCCGAGCAAGCAGCTGGGCGAGATGACGTAGACCTGCGGGCCGACATCTACTCCGTAGGAATTATTCTGTATGAGATGCTGGTAGGGAAAGTTCCACACAAAGGAGAAACCACGGTTAGCACCTTGGCCATGCAGATTCTCGATGACGCGGCACCCTTCAACGAAGTAAAGCCCGACCTGCGAGTAAGCGAAGACCTCGAGAGCGTCGTGATGCGTACCCTGGAAAAAGATCGCGAGAAGCGATTTCAAACGATGCAAGAGCTGCTCGATGCGTTGGAAGAAGCGACGAGCAAAACCGAGCTCGATCTGCCCCTCTTGCTCAAGCAGGAGCGCATCTCGGCCAATCTTGTGCGCCAAGCCCAGTACGACACGGTTCCCGAGGTTGATGGGGCTGCTCCAATTGACGCAGTCTCCGAGCAAGTCGCCAGTGTTCGCGACATCGAGCGCCTAGCGCGAAGTTCGGTACCACCTCGCGCTAAGCGCAGCAGCCGAGTCACAGATCCGGCGTTTCTTCAGAGCAGTGCCACCGCCGTGCCCATGTTTGAAACGGTGGATCCCAATGTGCCGGTGCTTGAGGAAACCAAGAGCCGAAAGGGTTACGTGGTTCTTGCGGCACTCTTGCTCGTTGGTGGCGGCGTGACAGCCTATGCGCTAACGCAAGGAGCCGAGAAAGCCCAACCCGTTGCCACCGTACAGAGTATGGCGGATGCCAGCATTGCCGCGCCAATCGAAAGCCCACCGCCCGACGCTGCCCCCACCCTTAGCGCTGTAGAGGGCTCGATGGACGCGGGCTCTGCAACCACGCCGTCGCGAACACCACGCACGAACAAAAGAACAAACGTGGACCGGCCCCTAACGACGCCTCCGGATATTGCCTCCAAGACTCCAATCCTAACCGGTGACGTTGAAGTTACGATCATAACGCGTCCTCGAGGTGCGCGACTCATCATCGACAAGGCGTATGCCGGAAGTGACGGTCTCAACTTGCGGAGAAAAGCGGGCACCGACCTTACGGTTCGCTGCCGTCTTCGCGGGTATCGCGATGGCAAGGTCAGAGTGAGGTTTGATGGAAAGGCTGAGGTCTTTCTTTGCAAGCTCAAGACAATCCGAACCAAGCGTTGCGTTGAAGGCATGAAGAACCCGTTTGATGACTGCCCTTAGCTGCGCGTCATCGAACACGCGTGGGACTTGTTGGTGCGCCAGAAGATCGCTACCACAACCTTGCCTGGACGAGGGTTCACAGCTTCCGTACTCGTACTAGCCTAGTGCGCGATCCATGGACATTGATTCGTGATCGCGAAGTGAGCTCGTTTGCTGGCGAGGCGGGAAGAGGGAGTTTGCTGGGGCAAGCGACCGAGGAACAACGAAGAAGACGGGCTGAACCAGCCTGTCCAGCGGGCGAGAAGAGGAGTGAACGCGTTCTATATTCATGAATCGCGTACTAGAAGTGCCCGGAGATAGCAAAGCTGGCACTGTCTCCATCGAGACGCACCGACACGGCAGACGATTCACGCGATGGAGAGGTGTCGCGCACAAGGAGGTAGGTTACACCGGCTCCAATTAGCAGCGCCCCACCCACGCCTGTCACCAGCGCGAGGGTTCGACTGTCTTGGCTCTGTTGCTTTAGCTCAAGGAACCTATCGTAGGAAACTCCCGACTGCATTCCATCGGTCTCAAGCTGGAGCGCATTGGAGTAGCTCAGTCCGCTCACACCAAGGCCAACCGCACCAACAGAGAAGAGCCCTACGGCAACCCAATCCTTGTACCAAGGAGTGGCACCGTCTGCGGCTGGAGGAGGAGATGGATTCACAACGTTCTTCTCAGCACCGTCTTGAGGGGCGCTATTGGTCTCGGGAGGTGTTTCTTCGACGGGCACCTCCGGCTTGACAACCTTGGCAGGTGTGCAGTCTTCCATCAGCTTAAATGCGGCTTTGGATTGCTTGCTGTTGGCACCATTGGCAACGTATTTCGCAAAGAGTTCGCGTGACTTGTCGCAGTCTCCGGAAAGACGCACAGCCTGCGCCCATGCAAAGAGCGTCTGCTGGTCGGGTTTCGCGTCGTAGGCAGCGGACAAGGCAACTGCGGACTCCTCATACTTTTTCTCAGCGTACAACCGCAGCCCTTCTCCAAAAAGCGAGGCGGCATCATCGGCGCTAGCAGGGGACGAAGAGAGCAGCAATGCGAGACAAGCTGCAGCAAGCGAGAGGCGGTGGAAAGACATAGTTGTGGCGATAGGACGTGGCAGCTTATTCAGGAGCGAATGGCGAGTTCGAGTTCCATTCTTCTTCGACATCAGTTTCCGGAACTAACGTCTCATTGCTTTTTGGTTTCTTGTCACGAGTGGATGTGTTCTTGCCTTTCTGGCTCTTAGAACTTTTCTTGCGCCCCTTGGCCGAGCGAGGCTTCTTGGTCGCAAGAGTTGTATCAACCTCTTCAGGCTTTGTGTCATCGGTGTTCTCGCCCTCGTCGCCTTGAGCAACAGCGGCGCTGTCTTCGGTTGGAGTGCTTAAATCGGCTGCAGGCTTGCCTTCAGAGGCAGGAGTGCCAGCGGCAGAATCGACCAATGCGGTGTCTGTACCGGTGTCCCCTGTAGCGTCCACTGCTTCATCCGCCACCGAATCCCCTTCTACAAGGGCTGGCGCATCCACCGGCTCTGGGCCTTCCCCTTCCATCGGCTTTGCAACGTCAGGTGCACGCGCCTCTTCTGTCGATTCCGCCCCACCAAGAATTGCTATGGCCACACCCGCCGCAACGAGAAACCCTCCAGCAAGCAAAACGGGCCATCGCTTCTTTTGTGCAGGCTTCTCGACAAACGAATCTGAGCCGTAGCTTGGAGGTTGGTAGCCATTGGACGATGGATACGACGGCTCCGTGGAGCCTAGCAGTGGTGCGGCGTGCGGTTCGGAAGCATAAACCGGAGGCAGTGTCTGCAGCAGCTGATGCTGCGATTGCTCGAGCGGAGATCCTGTGGGACTTGCCTCAGTAGTGGTGCTCTCAGGAAACACATCATCGAGCATTCGAGACAGCGTTCTCGAGTTGGTCACAATTCCGTTGTGCGTCGCAAAGTCATCAAGATCGTGAATCAACTCTTTCATCGTGCTGTAGCGCTGATCGCGATTTCTTGAGAGCGCACGCAAACAGATGTGATCGAGTTGTGGGGGGACGTCGGGGCGATGTGTTGATGGGGGCTGAGCCTGCTCGTTGATGATCTTGAGCAAGACCGATGGGTCGTTGCCACCAGTGTAGAGGCGACGTCCAGTGCAGAGTTCCCACAGAACAACACCGAAGGAGAAGATGTCCCCACGTCGATCCAGGCGCAGTCCCTTGACCTGCTCGGGCGACATGTAGCCAAACTTGCCCTTAAGAGAAACCCCTGTTGTCTCGCGTTGTTGATCGTTAGACTTGGCGACACCAAAATCCAACAGCTTCACTCGCCCCTCGTTGGTCACGAGAATGTTCGACGGACTCACGTCGCGATGAATTAGATGGCACAGCTGGTTGTTGTCATCGCGCAACTCATGAGCATGATGCAACGCCTCCGCCGATGGCATTAGCACTGCCAACACTTCCTCTAGCTTCAGTTGCCGTTTGAGCTTGTAGCAAGCACCTAGAATTTCAGCGAGGTCACGTCCCTCGACGTATTCCATTGTGAAGAAGACGCCTTCAGGATCTTGGCCAATGTCGAAGACCTGAACAATGGAAGCGTGATTGAGCCGAGCGGCAAGACGTGCTTCGTCGAGGAACATCTCAACGTAGGCACTCTGGTTCGCGTACTGCGGCAAAATGCGCTTAATCACCACCTTCTTGCGAAAGCCGTGAATGTTGGCCGCTTCGGCAAGGTAGATCTCTGCCATACCTCCGACCGCAAGACGGCGGATGATCTTGTATTTTCCATCTCCAAACTGCGGATTGTGGGTGGGAAAACGTGACGGAATCTGATCCACGAGTTGTCTACGAGTGTAGCAAAAACCCATCAAATCCGATCGGATGACTTGGTCAAACGACCACCGAAAGCCGCCGGGAATCGCTAGCGAGGGGGCTTTGCGAAGCGGCTTTGGTATGGGCTCTTGGGAAATGCGCTCGCGGATTCGCGGATTGCCAACTCATTGCGGTCAACAATTCCTGAGTTTCGAAGCCGAATTCCAAGGGCTTGTAGTCCTTGTGCGTTGTTATAACGCAGCTCAGCAATTGACGTTGGCTTGTTCTTGTTGGCGCGCTCGAACTTGGTGAATGTCACAGCTGAGGAGCGTTTTTCTCCAAACTCCGTTCCCAGTCCGGGGCGTTCCCGACGTGGCTCAGGGGGACGAATGGACCGCCCACCACGAGTTTGCCTTACCCCACCAGATGCGCCAGATGCGCTTGCCCCAGCAGATCCGCTTGCCGACTCATCAAAGGAGTCAACAAAATTGCCAGGCACACTTTCGGGGGGGACGGGCTTGCTGCGAGGGGCTGGTCTAAAAGGCGCATGGCGTGACTTCTTGCCTTCAAAGTCTCTTGCAACCCTTGGCACGATGATTTGGGGTTGCGCCTTCTCTTCAAAGAGCGCAACGCCAATAACGCCAACATTGCGAGCCTTGCCTTTGCGGCCCGCATAGGAATTGCGTACCGAAGAGAAACGAAACGCTGCGACCGACTGGGTTGATACGCGAAATCCATCGATTGTGACGGATCCGCGAGCAGGCACAATGTAGCCACGCTTGGTTCGAAAGTTTGCGGTCTCCCCATCAATGACATCCAAGCCATCGACAGAGACCACAGCCTCTACGCGGCGATTGGTTGGATTGTCCACACGAATCGAATAGCGCTGGCCCGTTTGGCCATGCACATAGAAGCGCTTACGGTGGGTGTATGCGTCGAGTTCACGACCATCGGCGCCAACAATTGTGACACTATACGGCGCCTCAATGGGTACGACGACTGGGGCTGGCACGGGTCGCCGGCTCGCAATGCGCTCGGCATGGGCACTTTGGCAGGCAGCCGCGCTTAGAACCAAGGACGCAAATAGGAAGCGGGTCGTGTGCATAAAATTGGGTACGTGCCAGGGGGCAAAACGATCTTGCCAAATCCACCAATTTCGCTGTTGTTTCTGTAGGTGATTGTCTTACCCGACCGTGGATGTGGCTTGGCCAGAAAGAAGCCTTGCTGCAAGTCCTTGTATATAGTCCAGCCCTATGGCGCGCACGAAGAAGACTCCTGCGAAGAAGAAACCCGCGGCGAAGAAGCCCGCGGCGAAGAAACCCGCGGCGAAGAAGCCCGCGGCGAAGAAACCCGCCGCAAAGAAAAAACCCGCGGCGAAGAAGAAGCCCGCGGCGAAGAAGCCCGCGGTG
>JANTGM010000109.1 GCA_024762925.1 Kofleriaceae bacterium
CCATGGATCGCGCACTAGCTAGTTTCCGTCCCGCTAGGGACAAAAACTAGCTAACGCTTGCGAGCAAGCGTGGTGTTTCGCGCCTTCGGCGCTGTGGCCTGGTGTTCCACACCAGAAATTAGCTAGTTCGCGTCCAACTGGGACGCGAACTAGCTAGAGCGTATCTCACAACACCTTCGGCCGTCTGAGTCCCGATCTGCAGCGCATCGCGGCGTCGTGAAACCTTGTCGTAGAGCCACTATGCCTGCGCTCTCACTCCTGGACCTGCCCTCAGCCCGGGCCCTCATAATCGGTCAGTGGCTATGAGATACGCTCTAGAGCAGTGAGAAGCGCAGCTCAACGCGGCGATTCTTTTCTCGGCCCTTGCTGGTCTTGTTATCGCCGATGGGCTCGCTCATGCCCTTGCCGACAGCACCAACTCGAGATGCGTCGATGCCAGCTTTGACTATGTAGTCCACCAAGAACTGGGCCTGTGAAGTGCTAATTTCCAGCGACTTGCTTTCGCCCTTGTTGCCATCGGTGTGGACTATGAATTCAAGACGGGTCCCGGGATTGTTGTTCAACATGCTTGCCAGCACATCCAACCGCCGAGTTGTTCTGCCGGCAAAGGCTGCCTTGTTTCTTTTGAGGCGAATGGCGCCATCAATGCCCTGGCTTCCCTGCATCTCACCTGGCAATTCCGCCGGCGAGGTGACCGGTGCTGGTGCCGGCTCAGCTGCCACCGTTGTGCTGGTTGGTGCCATTGCGGGCGCGGCGGCCTCGGAAGCCGCGGGCTGTGGACGGCCCTTTGCTTTCATCGACTCAGGACAGAGGAACTCCTCATCAGCGTCGCCTCGCTCTACGGCGGCGATCGCAATGACGGCGTTTGATGAGACAGCCCCAACCGCTTCAACGCGGTCTTCTGCAACCCCTCCTCGGATAAGCTCGGCGCGAATCGCATCGGCGCGGGCCTGGCTCTTGGCACGGGTGAGGTCGTCCGTGGCTTCTCGACGAGCGGCCACGACTACACGCCAAACGAGTACGTCGGTCTGCATCCGCATCACTCGGGCAACTCCAGCGAGGGTTCGCCGATTGCGAAGAGCATTGCTACTGGTAAACCGCGGCTCTTCTGCAAGCAAGAGTCGGTTGCCATCTAGCGTGGCAATCGCTGCACCGCGATCTGGACATCCATCCTCATCGGCGTTGCCGTTGATGGTCTCAGCCTCATCGGGACATGAGTCCGCACGGTCTGCAATGCCATCGTTGTCGTTGTCGAGGTCCGGGCAGCCATCAGTGTCGGCAAACCCATCCATGTCTTCGGGACACAACGGACAGTTGTCATCCTCATCGGCAATGCCATCGTTGTCGTTGTCAGCCTCAGGGCAGCCATCCCAGTCTTCGAATTCGTCTTCGTCTTCGTAGTCATCGGGACACTGATCCTGCAGATCCGAGACGCCATCATCATCTGAGTCTCGCTTGTCGGCTGGGCAGCCGTCCTTCGGATATGGGGCGCGGCCGTCTTCTGCGAATGTTGGACAGCGATCATCGGCATCGAGGATCTTGTCGTCGTCATTGTCGAGCTCTGGGCAGCCGTCCTCATCCTCAAAGCCGTCGATGTCTTCTTTGTCATTCGGGCATTGGTCCACGGAGTCTTCGCGTCGATCACCATCGTTGTCGTTCTCGGGGCAACCATCGCTATCCTCAAAGTCATCGAAGTCTTCCTCGATAAGAGGACACTTGTCGCGCATGTTGGCAATGCCATCGCCGTCGGTATCGCCTAGGTCTGGTGCGTAGCCAACAGAAACGATAAAGCGCAACCCTGGCGAGCCAATTCCGCTCACAACTCCGATGCCGCCGCCAGCCAGGACACTAAAGCTTTCGGTAGCCTGAGCGCGCACACCTGCTCCAACTTCAAGTGGGCTTGCATCCAATTCAATTGCGGTGAGGGCAGTGCGTCCAAAGGCCTCGCCGATTACTGAGAAATCTTCTGTGACATTGAGAGCTGCTCCTGCGCCATAGGTGAGCTGTTGCCCAACTTCCGACGCGTAAATCTGCCTAGGCTTGCGCAGCACTACGCCAATATTGGCACCAACTCGCAACAGGCCGTCGGCAGCATCGAAGTGGCCAGCGACCCCACCTCGCGCGGCAGGCAAGTCATCTCCGAGATAGTCGTTGCCCCCTGTGCCAAAGCTGGTTGGAATCGTGAGCCCTGCCATCCAAGCGACACCCAAATTGTTCCTGCGAAGTATTCTGCCCTTTGCTTCAACGCGCAGGTCCCCAAGTCCCGTTGCCTGCAGCCCACCTGCAGCCATGTCACCGGAGGAAGGAACAAGGCCATCGCCGCGCATCGAGAAGACCAGCGGGAGTGAAACTCCGAGGTGAAGCCCATCTGTAAGGCCGTACGCACCAACGAGCTGTCCCGCAAAGATCGACGAAACCACATCGGTGCGAGTGTCGATGATGGTGTCATCATTCTCATCAACGTTGTAGATGACAAAGGGGTCTGTGAGAAAGGTGAGAAGAAAGTCGAGGCTGTATTGGCTCTTCTCCTCTGTCGAGCCATCTGCCACTCCCATGAAGGTCCGAGGCCCTGGATTCATGTCAAACAGCTGGACATCAATCGCCGGATCGTATGGCGGGCCTGCATGTGCAGAATCGTTGCTCAAGCCGAAAGCGAGTGCCAATGGCACGGCGCCCACAGGCGCCCACTTCCACAAATCCCCCAAAGAATTGCGCATAGGAGCCTCAATGATAGCGAAGGCGTCGCATCTTTGGCAGCTTTGTTGAGGCATCTTTGCCAGCTAGCTAGAATGGAGTCCTACTTCCACGCAGGACAAGACGACAACTATGGCGCCCACGAATACTTCCAAGCTTCTTCACGACAGCATGACGGTCATCCTCAATACTTGGTTCACCAAGTACGACGGAGCCAGCCGCCCCCTATACTGGCTTCTCAAGGCGCAGGAGGCAGACATCAGCGGGAGCGATGTCAGCGCGGTTCTTTCCGCTATTGCCGATCCAAAGGTCAAAGAGGATGTAGGCGCGCTCCTTGCGATGAGCACGGAATACTGGGCGGATGTGCGCTACACCAGCCTCGAACCAGTGACCAAGCTGTGGGGCACGATTGTCAACTCTCTGCGAGTTGCTGCAAAAAGCGACCGGGTCACTGAAAGTCAGCAACGGGTATTCAACTTCTCGGCCGCCAGCGTGCTGGCATTCTTCCAGGCTTCCTGGGACCGAATGGACGTGGCAGATAGTCTCTACCACTTGTTCCGAGCTATGCCGGCCCCCGAGTGCCAGGCAATAGCGGCTCTGCTCAACGTGCATGTGGATGCGGTTCTCGACGAAGCCGTGATGTGCCGAATTGTGCGTCTCCTCGATCACGAGGGCCCCATGAGCCCTGAAGAGAATCGCGACTTGGCAGCACTGAGCAACACCGACTTGGTATATGCGACCTTCAGCGGCCTGCGCGGAAACGCCTAGCCCAAGAAGGCGATCTCACCCACGAAAGGCGCAACTGAGGCAAGACTCTGCCGATACCAGCGGCAGAATGAGGATTGACGAGATTGTGTCTCTGCGGCTCTTGCGTGGTGAGAGTCGCTTTCGCGGTTTCACGCTCACCGCAGATTGTACCCGCGCTTTGTTTCGCGTGGGCTCGGCCTTGGAATGCAACTGGCAAGTTCACGGACCCGGTGTTGCACCCCATCATTTGATGCTGCTTTGGAAGGGGGGCGAGTTGACCCTTGTTGATGTTGGAGCAGGGCACCTCTATTTGGATGGCGCCTCGTTCTTTCTCAGTCGCATTGTCGAGTCGGGGACGATCGCATTTGCGAGTGCGGCGATCGTAGTGCAACGCCTACCGAAACGCATTGTGCCAGCACTAGAGAGCACTACTGGCACCGTTTTCGATACTACGAACTCGTCTTAGGAACGTCTAGAACGGCATTTCCGCCATGTCCTGAAGTTGTGCCAGCTGGGTATCGGTGACCTTGGCCTTGATGACGACGGCCTTGCCATCGACTTCTGTACTCACGCTGTCCAAAAGTTCCTTGAAGTCTTTGGCTTCTGGTTGGCCCTTTGCCATGGCAAGCCCCATGCCGATGGCAGTCTTGGTCTTGGAGGCATCGTCGGAGCTGTCAAAGACCAAGCCCACTTTCGCTTTGATGCTGCTCGTTACGCTGAGGCTGAGGAACACCGAGTGAGGAACTTCCCCCATCATCCCCATCATCCCCCCAAGTTCACCAGGAACTTCGCCCACAGCCCAAATCGTGGCGTCGGTGTCGATCTTCTTGATCAGCCCCATGAGTTTGGCGTTGTCCTTCACACTTCCGGCCGAGGCTGCCGCTTTGATCTTGTCTGGGGATAGGCCTTCAGAGAGAAGCACAGTGTCTTTGCCCACCCAGTGGGCATTGGTGACTTCGCCCTCAACGGTGTAGATGCCGTTCTCGCTGGTGCCACCCATTTTCACGACACACCCCTCAACCTTCGCCTGGTCAAAGTTGCCACGCACAGCGATAACAGCCTTGTCCGAGTCTTCGTTTCCGCCGACGACGATCGTATTGATGTCGGCCAGAAGATCGATCCCGCACTCGCTCTTGATCTTGCCAACCTCGCCCGGGATGTTCTCCATGATCTTGCTCTCATATTGCTTGAAGAGTGCGCTCTTGCGGGCTTTGGCCCACGAGATGCCAATCACCCCTGCGCTGTCTTTGGGAAGCATGCTCAACATCCCAGAAGAGGCGCCTTTGGAGCTTCCACCACCAGCGTCATCCTTGCTGCAGGCGGGGGCCAGCGCGACAGCTGCGAGAAGGGCAGTTGTTACAATGAAATTTCGGCGGTTCATATATCGGGTCCTTTGCGAGGTATTGGGTCGAGTTTCCGGCGTATAGCGCCAGATGTGGCGACCGGGTCGGCGAACCTTAGCACCAATGCCGCAGTTCGCCGCAACTTGGGAGACTCGCTTTTGCTTGGCAAGTGGCACTTCGCCATGGCAATCTGCCGCGCTTCACTCTAGAGCACGATTAGAAAACCGCGCCCCAATGCGCCAAGGAGAATGCCCATGTCACTTGTTCAGATTCCCGACCAACCCTTTGTCTGTAGAAACCTCGTGGGAGGTGAGTGGCAGGAACCCACCGGCGTCGAATGGCGCGATATCGTGAGTCCTTACACTGGTGGAGTCGTTGGCAAGGTGCCTTTGTGCGGAGCCAAGGAGGTCGCAGAAATTGTTGCCAAGGCAGAGCCAGCGGCTCGCGCATGGCGCAGCGTTCCCCTAAAAGAGCGCACCCAACACCTCTTTCACTTTCGCGAATTGGTGTTGGCAAACATCGATCGCCTCAGCAACTTGGCAGCGCTCGAAGCTGGCAAGACGGTAGCCGAAGCTCGAGCAGGCGTTCTCAAAGGCGTCGAAATTCTGGAGTTTGCTCTGAGTCTTCAGAACCTCGACAAGGGAGACTCAATGGACGTGTCCCGAGGTGTGAAGTGCGAGACGGTTCGCGAGCCTCTTGGAGTTGTAGCGGGTATCTCGCCGTTCAACTTCCCTGCGATGGTTCCCATGTGGCTCTTCCCAACAGCGGTGACACTTGGCAATGCATTCGTTCTCAAACCATCCGAGAAGGTTCCCATGAGTGCCTGTGTGCTCGGTGAGCTGATGCTGGAAGCCGGGTACCCGCCCGGAGTCTTCTCAATCGTTCACGGTGAGCAAGCAGCCGTCGAAGGTGTTGTCGATGATCCTGGAATCAAGGCAATTGGCTTTGTCGGTTCGACGAAGGTGGCCAAGATTGTTTATGGCCGTGCTGCTTCGCATGGCAAGCGCTCACTCTGTCTCGGCGGAGCGAAGAACCACCTCATCCTCGTGCCCGATGCTGACCCTGCGGTTGCTGTAGACGGCGTGGTCTCGTCGTTTGTTGGCTGTGCTGGCCAGCGATGTATGGCTGCATCGGTGCTTGTCGCGGTTGGGGACTGCAACGCGCTCATCGAGAAGATCGTCGAACGCGCACGAGGAGTCGAGCTTGGGCGCGACATGGGCGCTCTCATTGATCCAGCTGCTTCTGCTCGTCTCGCTGAGGCGCTCACAATGGCCGAGAAAGATGGCGCAAAGATCATTTTGGATGGTCGTACGGTTGCAAAACCGGCCGGCTACGAGGGCGGCAATTGGCTCGCTCCAACAATCATCGACAATGCCAAGGGAGACTGGGATTGCGCAACCCGTGAACTCTTTGGGCCAATCATCACCATCGTGCGTGTCGATACCCTGCAGCAGGCTCTCGAGTTCGAACAGAAGAACCCCTATGGCAACGCAACATCGGTGTTCACGAGCAGCGGAGCCGTCGCCCAGTTTGTTAGCGACAACGCCACAAGTGGCATGGTGGGAATTAACATTGGGGTGCCAGTGCCACGCGAGCCGTTTGCGTTTGGCGGCAATAAGGACTCTCGATTCGGTGTTGGCGATATGACCGGCATGGGGGGGGTAGAGCTGTGGAGCTACACCAAGAAAGTGACCACCAAGTGGGAGCTTCAAGAAGACGCCACCTGGATGTCCTAGTGCTTCGTCGGAGCTAGGAGCAATAACAAAGGGGCAAGCCGAGTGGCTTGCCCCTTTGTAGTTTTGGAGGCTTAGTAAGAATTACTCGCGAGAGGTTCGCTAGCTTACGGTGAGCCGAAAGAGCTGCTGGCCAAGCAGTACGTAAGAGTTATTCGGAAGGTCGCGCCCTTCGGCTACCTTCATGAAAGTGCCGTTGGATGAGCCCATATCCGAGAGGTAGACGCGATTGTTGCGGGTCACCAAGCGTGCGTGCATGCCGGACACGTAGCCATCATCGGGAAAGTTAATGTCACCATGCTCGCGACCCATCGTGATGCTGTCACCAAGCAGTGGAAACGCAGCGCCGGTTACATTGTCCCCGATAATCACGGTAATGCATCCCCAGTAGCCTGGATTCGGGCTGCCCATGACTTCGGTGCCATCCGCGACGGGGGCCGGTGCACTCACCAAATCAAATCGCAGAAGCTCCTGGCCAATGCGAATGATCTGTCCTGGCTTGAGTTCTTCCTCTTCGGTCATGCGAACGAAGACGCCATTGAGGCTGTCGCAGTCGTTGACCCGATGCATCCCGGAGCTATTGATGATGAGCTCGGCATGGTCGGGTGAGAGGTAGCCATCGCTTTCGAAGATTTCGCCGTGGCTGCGACCGAGTTTGTTAACGCCCTCTTTAAGGGTGTGCACGCCACCCTCGCTACCGTCGGGACGGATGAGGGTCATTGTGGCTTGAAGACTTGGTCCCTGTGCTTGGGCTGGAGGAGCCATTGGTGCTGGCGCAGGAGCCTCTTGGACTGGAGTTCCACAAACACCACAGAACTTAAAGTTTGGCGGGATGTCAGCCTGGCACTGGGTGCACTTTAGTGGACCACTTGCCGCCTGTGGTCGCCCCATCGGCGGCTGTGCCATGGGTGGTTGGCCCATTGGCGGTCCTGGTGGTTGGCCCATTGGCGGTCCTGGTTGCCCCATCGGTGGCTGTCCCAAGGGTGGTCCCGGTTGTCCCATCGGTGGTTGTCCCATCGGTGGTTGTCCCATCGGTGGTTGTCCCATCGGTGGTTGTCCCATCGGTGGTTGTCCCATTGAGGACCCTGGCGGTTGCCCCATCGAGGGCCCTGGCGGTTCCATTGGCGGTCTGCCCATGGGAGGGGAGCCCGCCAATGGAGTTGGCAGTCCAACACCTGGTGGCGGTCCTACGGGAGCTGCGCTCGGAACGCCTGGCAAACCTGTTGGGGCGCTGCCCGCATCGGCCATCATGGTCTTCATCATGCCCACGCCATCCCCCTCGCTGGGGGAAATCTCAGCGCCACAGCCAAGGCAAAACTTGTAGTGGTCTTGGTTTTCTTTTCCGCATCGCTGGCAGACGATCATGGTTGCCTCATTTGTTCGGTTTGAGCGTAGTTCGTGGGAGTGAGAAATATGCTGAGTTCATGCATAGCGCAAAGAGAGTTAGACAATCTCAACACGGAGAAGTTGTTGGCCCATGAAGACATAGTCGCCGTGGGAAAGAGGAGTTTCCTTGGTGATACGTACGAAGGTGCCATTTTTTGAGCCAAGGTCTGTGAGCGTGAGGGCTTGTCCTTGTCCCGTTACCTGGGCGTGATGACCCGAGATAAATGGATCATCGGGGAAGTTGACGTCGTTGTCTTCGCGCCCCAGTGAGACCACATCATTTAGGGCAGGGTGTTTGATGCCCTGTGCACCGCCATGGAGAATTTGAATCAGTTCAAACTTGGCTTGGCGTCTGGGGCTTGCGTAAAGGTAGGTGCCATCCTCGGTGGCGGTGAGTCCTGGGTCGGATGGAACCTGTCGCACTTGGATGACTTGCTCGCCGACCAAGAAGTAGTTCTCGTTTTCGAGAGGGCAGGTGTCGCGGATTCGGAGGTAGACACCATTGGTCGACCCCTCGTCCTTCACGTACAGATTGCCTTCAACGTAGAAAAAGTTTGCATGCGTTGGTGAGAGAAACTCATCTTCTTCGAAGATGATGTCTGCGTCAGTTCGCCCAATGCGGTGGTCGTCTCCAGCAAGCGAGTAGGACTCACCGTCGTGTCCCTCTCCCTTGATGAGCACAAGCTTCGCTTTTGCTGCTTGGATGCTGCTGAAAAACAGTGTCTTCTTGCCGCTTCCACTTGAGGGCGCTGAGGACCGAGGTGCAACGGGGGCAGGTACGCCCACCGGTGTGCCACAGGCGCCACAAAATCGATTGCCAGATGCGATCATCGCTCCACACGTGGCGCAGCTTTCGGGAGCTGGGGCCTTTGCATTGGAGTCGGTGGGCTCATCATCCGCAGCAAACTCCTCTTGGCTTGGGCTGTAGGCCTGAGTCGATTCTTCAAACGGAGGCGCTTCGAGTGGGGGAGGCGCTTCGTGAGAATCCAACGAGAGTCTGGCCGAGCAGCTTCCGCACGAGCCAATGCCCAGCTCGTTAAAGGCTCCGCAGCCATCGCATACTAGGCCCAGGTCCATAGTCGAAAATAATTGTAGCCCGGGTTAGAAATCTCGGTCAAATCTGTGAGGCAGCGTCTCGAACTCGTTTGCTCGGATCTGCGTTTGCGATGTCCTTCAGGATCTGTTGGGCCATGGAGCCACCGATGCCTTGAAGAGCTCTCACTACTTCGAAGCGAACGGTCGCAAGGGGCTCTTGTGAAGCATCACCAGCCCGAGAAAGGACCGCCAGGGCCCCTGCTCGCTTGTTGCCAGTGCCCTTGAGGCGTTTTCCAAGCCCCTTTGCCGCTGCAGCTCGAACGAACCCCTTATCATCTTGCTGTACCGCTTTCATAAGGGCATCAACATGCGAATCTGAACTCGGACCTGCAGGCCAAGCTGCCAGAGCCTGTGTGGCTGCCACGCGCTCTTGCCAATGTGGTGCCTTCAAACTACTAAGGACTGCATTGGCAAGTTCTTGTGAGTCTCGAGGGGTAGCGGCTGCCATCCGTGCTGCCGCAAGCAGTGTTCGATTGCGTACCAAGAGGTTCGCGTCGGCAAGCCCGGCCCTAAGAAGTTCTCTGGGTTTTGGGCCACCTACTTTGGAAAGAATGCTCAGCGTTCGTGCGCGCACTTCGGGATCCCGATGTTGCACCAATGACGACAACTCTGGCAGCAGGCTCTCGCCGAGGGCGCGGAGCGTTTTGCTTAGCGCTTGCTGCTTGGAGGTAGAAAGGCTGGCCCGTGAAGAACTCAGCGCTCCAAGGCTCACGCCTTGGTCGTCCGAGTCGAGATCGGTTAGCGCGCGCAGCACGAGGTCCCGGTGTTGGGTGATTGCGCTGCGCAGCCCAATCGCCAGGTTTGCTTCCTGGCCGATGAGCAAGCTTGCGTCGAACGATGCTTGTCGGTCTAGTGGAACAAGTGCGCGGATTGCTCGGTCCTTGTTGAAGGTACTGCTGCCTATTGGATACGCCGCTTGTCGAGCCGTGACAGCCGCTGCCTTGTCCGTGGACCGTTTGTCTAAGAGTTTTGCCAAGGCGGCTACGGCCGTTCCGCGAACGGGCTCGCGCTTGGAGGCATATGCGGACACCAGAGCTGCAATGGCTTTCCGATCTCCGAGCTCTCCCAGGGCCCAAGCAGCCAGCCTTTGCGTCTGATCATTTCCACGAGCTAGAGCCCGAAGGAGTTGGTCTCTTCCCGGCTTGTGGCGACGATAGCCGATGACCCATGCACAGGCAGCACGCGTAGCGTCGTGCGCCCTTTCGTCCGCCAAGATCGCGATGGCCTGCTTGCTACTTATTCGAATGCTCTTCGCGTCTGTGAACTCAGCAAAGGCGAGACACGCTAGGGTTTGCACCGAGTCCCGTGATTTCTCGCTGGCTTCGAGCACAGCGGGGAGTGCCTTCGCATTGCCAGTCACCCCAAGAGCAAAGACCGCAACTTCGCGCATGGCTAGGGACTTGTGCGATGTAAGCTCCACAAGCGTCGGGATGCTGCGCGAGTCACCCAATCGAGCGGCCGCAATCAGCGCTTGGATCTTCACGCTGTAGTCAAGGGTAGGAACCAAGCTGGACCGGGATTGCCTGGGGACCTCGCGCTGGGCCAACCGCACCAAGGGCGCCGCTGCAGCAGGGTTGCCGAGATAGCCCAAAACCGCCACAGCGGCCTGTTGTTGCTGGGGATCCGCGTCGTCTGCTAGCGCTTCGAGCAGAGGCCGCAGACCCGTCGTGCCAAGCTTGTCGAGCTGAGCCCGGGCTTTGGAACGCACCTTTGCATCGTCATCTTCGAGCTTGGTCGCAAGGGTGGGGACAAGCCTGTCGTAGATCTGCACCAAGATGCGCCGATACATCGGCTTGTGACCATTGGCTGCGACCAGCGGTGAGAGCGTCTTGAGCAGCCCAGGCAACGTGCCGTTTAGCCATTCGAGCTCGACAGCTTCGCGCCCCGCCTTGCGCAGCACCTCGGGAGAGGACGCATTCGAGAGCACACTTCGATACAAGTTGGTCGCTTTGTCTCGATGCCCCCCGTTTATGTAGAGGCGTGCCAAGACAAAAGCGACCGAAAAACTCCGAGGCGATAGCTCTAATACTTTTTCGTAAGCCTCAATAGCCTTGCCCGGTTTCTGCATGGCTTGGTAGCGCTCGGCGAGTCGCTGATATGCGATTGGGTCGTTGGGACTCTTTTCAAGCGCGCGCCGTACATACTCAATCGCTTCGTCATCGAGCTGAAGTTCCGTTTTGATCTCGGCCACCTGGTTGTAGTAGTCGCGCTCACGCCCTGGATTCTGCTTCGCGAGATCGAGCAATAGCGCGATCGCCTCATCGAACTTGCGCAGGCTGCGGTAGTTCTTCACCAGCTGCACCATCACGCTCTGATCTCCGGGGCGAAGCGCTAGCAGCCTCTCAAGGGTTGTTTGCATCTTGTCAAGCTCGCTTGTCCGGCGGTAGGCCTCGACGAGGTAGAAGCCATCCCCAAGCCTTGGAGGCTTGGCGGCAAAACCCGATTCCCACACTTTGATGCGGTTTCGGAGCTGGGACTGATTGCGATTTCGGCCTCGTCGCCGTGTGCGTGCAAGCAGATTCACAACGCGTCGACGAGCTTCTTGGCGTGCGCTTGCATAGCTCTTCTTGTCGGGCGAAAGCTTGAGAACAGTCTCCCAATCCTTGATGGAGTCATCAATGCGATGCAGTCTCTCCAAGACGTTTGCTCGGCCCTTGAAGAACCTGGTGTTCTTGCTCGCCAATCCAATCGCCTTGCCATACATCACGACTGACTCGTTCAACATATCGTGCTCGGCGTAGATGCTCGCAAGGCGTCCATAGTTGTCAGCGCTCTTTACGCGGATAATCTTCTGCCACGCTTTTTCCGCCTTTGACTTGTGACCGTCTTGAAAGTGGCGTTCACCAAGATTCTCGAGGTGGCGCGGTTCATTGGGTTCAATACGCGTGAGAGTCTCGTAAGCAATGAGCGCCTCTTTAGGCTTGTCCCAGGCTGAGTAGAGGTCGGCCAGGCTTGCAATTACGCCAGCGTCCGAAGAAAAGTGGCTCTGAATTTTCTTGGCCATCGACATCGCGGCGTTTGGCTGTCCCAACCTCCAATAGCGCTTAGCAAGCTCTAGCTGAAACCGGGGTTCACCTGGCGCCACGCGAATGACACTCTCGTACTGTTTGAGTGCCTCGGATTCTCGTCCCGAGTTTTCTAACAGGGAGATCAGACGTCGTTGCGTGTCGAGTTCATAAGGAGCGCTCTTGGTGGCCTTGCGGTAGGCAGCGATGGCTTTGTCCGCCATTCCCATCTCTTCATAGAGGCGCGCGAGGGTGTCCCACTCAAAATGCGAACGGCGCTTTGCTTTCCACTGCGATTCAAACTTGGTGACGAGTTTGTCGAGCTCTTGGCGTTGGCGGTAGATCGAAATAATCCGCGCAGTGAGCTCTTTGGTTGTGTAGTAGCCGCGGCCACCGATTTGGATGCCGCGCTCGTACTCTTTCACAGCCGCCAAACTATCGCCTTTGCCCTCGAGGGCGCGGCCAATGCGAGTGACGAGTTCGACCTTGCCCACTGGGTCACCACGAAGCTTTGCTTCCGACTTGCGAAAGATCGCGATGGCTTCGTCATAGCGCTTGTGTTGTGCCAGCGCTTCCCCAAGTTCGATGAGTGTCTGCGAGTTTTTCGGGTCGAGTTGTATGAAGGATTCTAAGTGTGCCTTCGCAGCTTCGATGTCTCCGGACTCCATTGCCAGGTCGGCAAGAGCTCGAAGGCTAGCCATCTTTTCTTTTTTGCCAGTCGAAAGTGCTAGCGCTTTCTCAAAATGCTCACTGGCCTTCGCGGGCTCGCCTTTCGCCCTGAGCATCTTGCCCAACTCCACATGCACGATCGCGCGCTTTGGAGCAAGCGCGGCCGCGGCTGTGAAGTGCGAAAGAGCTCCATCGGCATTGCCCTCATGGCGCTGCAAATATCCAAGCACCATGAGATTGGAGAACGTTGGTTTGCGCTTTTGCGCGGTCTCATATTCACGAACCAAGAGGCCAACGCTCCGGTAGCGTCGGTACATCGCCATGAGTTTGCCGAGAGCTCTCGCGTCATTGGGGCGCCGACTCAGAAGGCTCTTGTAACGTTTGATGAGACCCTTATCGAATGGATCTCGCTTCACCCCCCAGTCATCTTGGGCGTGCACCAAACTGGGCTCGTGCAGGGCGGACCCAGCAATGAGACCCAGCGCTACTAGGATCGATAGGGTAAATCGTCGCAATCTCGGTTCCTTATGCAGCCACCTGTGCTCCCGAGCGTCGGGCGCGTCTTTCAAGTGTAACGCGTGGAAGCCCAAGAGGCTTTCTGTGAATCCGAGATCGCTGAAGTTTTGCTAGGCCGGTGCCGTTCGAATCCGGCGTAGCAGCCCACCAAGATGACTTCGGCGTGACTCAATGCAGTAGTCTCGCAACATCCGGGCGTGAACTCGGGGCATGGCGGTGAAGCGCACCCGGTCGGTTTGAAAGTAGCGATCGGCCCCTTGGCTACAGATCTCACCTCGTGCCCAAATCGTCTCATCGGTGCCAGGAAGGGCAAATTCGAGGCCCACGACTCTTTGAGACTCCTGGATTCCCCCGGGCGGACTCTTGACGCGGTTGAGTAAGACGCCGGTTTCACTGAGGTTTCCTGCCATCGCCCGATACGGCCGATCCGCGATGTACTGATTGAGAAACATCTCCACAGGCACTCGAAATCCGATTCGTCGATCACTTGAAAGCATACACTATCCTCCTTACACCTACAGTGTAGGAGGGCAGGGCACATCGTCCAAGTTTTTGCGCTCAGCTAGAGAAGTGGGGCAACCAGTTCATCAAAGCGCAGAGCCGTGGTCTGCCAGCTGAGATCCAATTGAAGGCAGCGACGAATGAGGGCATCGCGAGTGTCTTCGCCTGCTTGCCACGCAGCGATCGCATTGCGAATGGTGGCCATGAGCTCATCTTGGTTGCGGTAGAGAAACCCCGAGCCTGTGCGTGAGTTGAGGTCGAAGTTGACGATACGCTCGCCTGCTTCGCCGCTGTTTTGGGCAATCACCGCTGTTCCGTACTGACAGGGAAATAGCTGAGAGCTTGGCGTGGCATGGGGTGCCAGTAAAACAAAATCGGCGGCAGCAACAATTCGATGTCGAAGCTGTCGGGTCTCAAAGTCGGACAGGGGTTTTGGACACGCAGCAACCTGTGGAGCACGAGTGGCCAGCGCTTCAATGTGCGGGCCCGCCCCCAACCCTGCAATTTGCAGAGGCAGTTTAATGAGCTCAGCTCCAAGCGCTCTTGGCAGCTTTTCAATCCTCGAGACCACGGCAATGAGCGGCAAGTCTGCGTTCTTGAGACCGAGTTCGGCTCGAAGCGCTGCTTTGGCCGCTGCCTTGCCTGCTGCGGTGGGCGGGTCCATGCGTTCTGCGAGCAAGCTATCTCGGCTCGGGTTCCACTCGCGTGCATCAAATCCCGGAGCCAGGCCACGTAGTTTTTCCGAGATGGTTGTGAATGGCGAGTCCTTGAGCTTCAGCGCAGCCACAGCATCGGTCTTTGATGGCATAAGGACAATGTCGGCAGCTTCAAGCCCGTCAGCGGATTTCATATCAGAGTGATGCACGACGGTCTTTGTTGACGCGGAACTCGGCAAGGCTGCGGCAGTTGCATCCCACAGCTGTAGCAGGGTGGGCTCTTGGCCGAGGGCCCTTGCGGCTTTGAGAGTGATGGTGGCGTCGGGCTTGCCATCAAAACTCAGAGCCAAGATGCGGATATCGCCAGCCATACCTTCCGAAACAACGAGGTCTTGCCCCGAAACGGTGAGGGGCTCCAACCTGCGTGCTAGACCCGCTCGTCGCAGCCCAGCTTGGGTGCTCTCCTCAGTTGCGTCGAGACCAATTGCCACAGTGACGGCCCAGCCATTTTCTTGCAGGGCCCGAGCAAGGTCACGCACCGAGCAGGCGAGAGGATCGGAGCCCGTCAATGGGGCAAGGGCAGGGGCCAAAAGAAGGGTTGTTTTGCTAGACATACGTGGTGTTGTGGCAGTGCGCTAAATCGGAGAGGGCGGCCAAATCGCTCACTCCTCTAGACGCACGAACAGCCGTCGTGGTAGCAGGAATCGTCGTGCCAATCTACGAGTATCAGTGTCAAAGTTGTCACAAGGTTTTTGAGTACATGCAGCGCATGAGCGAAGACCCAAAGACTGAGTGTGAAGAGTGCCACGGCGCCCTTGAGCGAATCATCTCCCAGAGCGCATTCCATCTCAAAGGCGGCGGTTGGTACAAGGACCTCTACTCTTCGACAAAGAAGGATGGCGAGTCCAAGGGAACCGGCAGTTCTGCCAAGGCCTCTTCTTCCGACACGAGTTCATCCGATTCCTCGTCTTCGAGCAGCGATGCCTCTTCGTCTTCGAGCAGCGATACATCTTCGGTGCCTGCTACGCCCGCGAAACCGAAGTCCAGCGGAAGCAGCGACTAACAACGCGTAGCAATTGGAGAGCGATATGACCGCACAGGTTCTGGATGGGAAAGCGCTGGCGAGCCAGTTGCGAGAAGAGGTTGCAGCAGCGAGCAAGAGGCTGGCCGAGCGCGGTATCACGCCAGGGTTGGCTGTCGTCTTGGTGGGCGATGACCCTGCATCGCAAATCTATGTGCGACACAAGGAGCGGGCTGCCAAGGAGTGCGGAGTTACAGCCCTTGACTACCGCCGTGATGCTGACATCAGCCAAGAAGAACTCTTAGCTCTGATCCTCGAACTTAACGCGGACGAAAACGTGCACGGAATCTTGGTCCAGTTGCCCCTTCCCGATGGGTTGGATGCCTCACCGATCCTGGACGCAATAGACCCCGCAAAGGACGTGGACGGCTTTCACCCCGACAACATCGGTCGCCTTGCGCAGGGGCGTCCAAGATTCGTCGCAGCCACTCCCAAGGGCTGTATGACCCTGCTCGCCAAGGCAAACGTTGAGCTTGCGGGCAAGAATGCGGTCGTTGTTGGGCGCTCGAACATCGTGGGAAAGCCCATGGCAATGCTGCTCACAAATGCCAACGCTTCGGTCACCCTGTGCCACTCGCACACAAAGGACCTGGCCGCAGAAATCGGCCGCGCAGATGTGGTTGTTGCTGCAGTTGGCAAGGTGAACGCCGTACGTGCTGAGTGGCTCAAGCCAGGCGCGGTTGTCATCGATGTGGGGATGAACCGCGATGAAAACGGCAAACTCTGCGGTGATGTTCAGTACGAAGAATCCCTAGCGGTGGCCTCAGCGATCACTCCGGTACCAGGTGGAGTTGGTCCAATGACGATTGCCAGCCTTATGCAAAACGTCGTGCTGGCCGCGTCCTAAGACGTTTTCTTACGACTCGGTTTGCGTCACCCGACTCGGGTTTGACAGACACAGAAGTACCGCCTTGCGAAGTGCGGCCCCGTTTGGCGGGTTTCCGAGTACCTCGGTTGCGCCTTGCTGACGCATGAGTTCCTCTAGCGACGTTCTTTGTGCCAGCGCGATCGTTGGCGTTGCAAACTCGCTATCGGCGTGGCGAACGATAGCCTGAGCCCCCCGTTCGTCTTCATCCGCATCGACGATGAGTAGATCGATGTCTGCTGTGAGTGCCTGCTCGGCTTCCTCGGCATTGCTGGCGAAGATGATCTCGGCGGTGCTGATGATCGACTTGAGCCTTCGCAGGAGCGCCTTGCGATCGCGATCGTCGGCGCTCTGAACCAAGATCCGAACGCCCTTGTAGCTGAGCACTAGCGAGTCGACGATTTCCCCCAAAGCGCTTTCAAGGGAATCGAATTGCACTCCGACACCTCTTGGCTCCGATCCCTCGGCCTCTTCTCGATGCCAGGCAACGACCCCCGTTAGACTGACAATGCCGCGCTCGGGCAGCTTGATGTCGAGTTCGAGAACCGCACCTTGCGGTGGCAGCTCATCATCGCACTGCAGAAAAAGGCCACCGCGACTTAGGTTGACCGTGTAGGCGACCAACAAGGCAGAAGGTGACCGGAACTCGACCTCGAGTCGGCCTGGAGCCCGTACGTGATCACGGCTTGCCATGCGAAGGGAAAGTATCTCGCAGCGATTGCCGTGCGGGCAACCAATAGCGGCAGTGATGCGCCGCCGCTAGCGGTGCAAAAGGCGCTCGAGAAGACGATCTAGGTCATCGAGGTCCGCGTATTTGATCTCAATGCACCCACCCTTACCGTTCTTGCGCTCGGCCAGGCTCACCTGTGCACCCAGCGACTTTGTAAGGCGATTCTCTACATCACGCACTGAAGCGCTCTTCTTGGCTGGGGCCGCCTTGGGTTTTGCTGGCGCTTGCCGCTTGCGAATCAGCGCCTCGGTAGCACGGACGGAAAGCCCGCCCGTAGCCACGGCTCGCGCGCAAGTCTCGATCTCTGTCGGATCGGAGAGGCCGAGGAGCGCACGGGCGTGCCCCATGCCAATCCGGTTGTCTTCCACCATCTCACGAACCGCTGCTGGCAGCTTCAGCAGACGTAGACTATTGGCCACGGTGCTCCGCTCTTTGCCAACCTTTGTCGCGATTTGCTCTTGGGTGAGTTTGAACTCATCCGCCAGGCGCTGAAACGCCATGGCCTCTTCAATGGCGTTGAGGTCGGCCCGCTGCACGTTCTCGACGATGGCTCGCTCAAACGACTGCTGTGAGCTGACGTTCTGGACGACGATAGGAATCTCAAGGAGTGCGGCCCGCTGGGAAGCACGCCACCGCCGCTCGCCTGCAATCAGGTAGTAGCCGCCTTCTTTGCGTTCGCGAACGATGAGTGGCTGTATGACACCATGCTCGCGAATCGACTGGGCGAGTTCTTCGAGCAGGGCTTCATCGAAGCGCCTTCGGGGCTGCTCGGGACTCGGATAGATATCTTCGACTTGCGCCTTGAAGTAGCTGCGCTTGTCTCCCGTTTTGCCAGTTGTTGGCTGCGGTCCGGCGGTAGACTTGGGAGCAGGTGCATTGGGAAGCAGCGCTCCCAAGCCGCGGCCGAGTGCCTTGCGTTTGTCTTTAGCGGGAGTTTTGGCCGGCGGTGCTTTGCTCATAGAAATTGGCTTGGGTCTTAGGCGGCTGCGTCGCTTGTGCGGTCAACAAATTCTTGGGCGAGCTTCAGGTAGCTCTTGGAGCCGGCGCATCGAAAGTCGTAAAGCAGCACAGGTTTGCCATGAGAAGGAGACTCGCTGAGTCGAATGTTGCGCGGAATGAGAGTTTCGTAAACTTTGTTTGGAAGGTGTGACTCAACTTCGCCCTTCACTTGCCCGGCGAGGTTGGTTCTTGGATCGTACATCGTGAAGAGGATGCCTTCGAGATCGAGCCCTGGATTGTATGCATCGCGAACTCGTTCGATGGTGCTCATAAGAGCTCCCAGGCCTTCGAGGGCAAAGTACTCGGCCTGCATAGGCACGACGACCCCTTCGGCCGCGACCAGCGCATTGAGGGTGAGCATACCAAGGCTCGGCGGGCAGTCGATAATGATGTAGTCGTAGTCGTCGGCCACTGTCGCCAAGGCCTTTTTGAGGTAGCTCTCTCGGTCATCGCTGCCAATGAGTTCGAGTTCTGCTCCGACGAGGTCCATCGTGGCAGGCACGACAAAGAGTGTTGTGATCTCGGTTGGGCGCACACAGTCTTTCATCGAGACCTCTCCTACGAGTGCATCGTAGATGGAGAGTTCGATGCGGTCTTTGGTGTAGCCCACCGAAGAGGAGGCATTGCCCTGGGGATCGAAGTCAACCAGCAGGACGCGATGCTCTGATGCTGCAACAGAGGCTGCTAGGTTGACTGCGGTGGTCGTTTTGCCGACTCCGCCCTTTTGGTTCGCTACCGCGACGATTCGGGCCATGACAGAGCTTACGTACCATGTTCGTCTGATGGGGCAAAACTCCCGTGGGCGGCTGATTGTAAAGAATCAAATTAGATATCAGCGAGTTAGCGGAAAGGTGAGACAATCCGGATCAAAAACTTGGCTGCTGTATTCCATGGCCCTACAGTGTGTTCAGGTGTAGGACAAGGTAGTCCTGCGATACAAGGGGAACTTAGTTATGGCTGCATTTCCAAGGGTTTATACGTCTTTTGCCGAATTTGAGCGTGATGAGCTTCGTAAGCTTGATTCACTCCGCACCAGTGTGGACGACATGATGGAAGAGCGTTTCAGCGAAGAACTTAACTTTGGGGATCCCGTCGATGCGCCACCGCGCCGTCGCGGACGACCTCGCAAAAACTCCTACTAATACTTCTTAGAATAGGTGGCTTAGCTTTGGGCTCTCACCTCGAGAGCCCTTGAAAACTCGCAAGCACCGCGGCTTGGGCGGTCCTGCTATTCGGAGACAGACACGAAGTAGTGTGGCTCGTCGCCCCAGTCATGGGGCGTCTGCTGGCCCTTGGTGATGACGTTCTTGCAGAGTCCTTGCACTGCCTTGACTCCAGCTGTCGTCAAGAAGCTGCTAGAGAGATCAAGACAATCGAGATGTGCAAGTGAGGATTTCGCTTTCACAAGAGCCTGAGCGCCCTCGTCAGTTAGCGTGCCCAAGGAGAGATCGAGAGTTGTGATGCCCTTGAGCACGTTGGCTCCGTTCAGCGCACGCGCGATCTCATTGGTGAACATCGCGTTCTTGAGCCCGAGATACTTGAGGTGCCCCAGGTCGGTGCGATTTAGCAATGGCTTCACTTCTTTGACGCTGCAGTTGCCACCAAAGTCTTCATCTCCGTAGTAGATCTCGAGGTGCTCGATGCTTGGCATCTTGGCCTTCGCGATGTTCTTTCCACAGGACTGCGACAGTCCACCGGTGATAAAGACCGCGCGCTTCAATGCAGGAGCGTTCATCTTGCCCACATCAAATTGGCCGGTCTCTATCTCAAGCACTTCGAGATTGGGAACTCCCTTCCAGAGCTTCTGAAGATTGCCAGTCATGTGCCAGCTAATCTGATCCACGTTGTCACCTAGGGTGATTTTTCGCGTGGTCTTTGGTGCCTTCTTGCCAAGCAAATCGATGAGGTCCTGAAGGTCGTCGTCATTCGGGTCGCCGTTGGAGTGAAAGGCGAACTCCCTGACAAATCGACCGGATGGATGTGCGAGCACAGCCTCCAGAATGTCTACCGTCTGGCCTTTGAATTCACTATCGGAGTGCTCGTCATGGCTAAGTCGAACCCGATCGATGTAGCCCAGACGCCATAGAAACGCTTCTCTATGGGTTTTTTGCCAGGCCTTTTCTTGGGCCGTGGTTCGCAAACTGGATCTCGCATTGTTCCAGCCCTCATCGTGCACTTGCTGGTGCTCGGCAAGCGGACCAAGGAAGTGCTCGGTGTACTTCTCGAGGAGCTTCTTTGCGTGCTTGTGCTTGTTGTTGAGCTGAAGCGACATGAGCTCACCTCGAGGGTCGCCTTGTTCCTGCAGCCAGTCGGAGAGCACGGCGTAGGCGCCAAGGTCTTCTGGGTCGGCAATGATCGCAGCCTCGAGTTTTGGGTTGGAAGCGCTGGTGAAGGTGCTCGCTGTGTCGGCTTCGGCTGCTGTGCCCTTTTCCTCGTAGCCCTTCTTGGTTTTTGCCGCCACAAGCTTGTCTCTCGCTTCGGCAGCAGCGATCGCAGAAGCGAAATTCTTGTCCTTTGACTGCCCCGTTGCGCCGACCTTGCCGTACCGAGTTGTAAGAGTTTTCCCGGAAATCAGCACTTCCCAAAATTTGTGGGAATTTCCGTCTTTGAACTCAAAGTACCGAGCGCCTGCCGTTCCCGATGCACTCGCACCTGCGGAACCCGCGTTCGCCGGCGCGGCTCTTCTTGCCGGAGCCTTCTTCTTCGCGGGCGCAGCTTTCTTCGCGGGCGCAGCTTTCTTCGCGGGCGCAGCTTTCTTCGCGGGCGCAGCTTTCTTCGCGGGCGCAGCTTTCTTCG
>JANTGM010000110.1 GCA_024762925.1 Kofleriaceae bacterium
TCAGCCCGTCTTCTTCGTTGTTCCTCGGTCGCTTGCCCCAGCAAACTCCCTCTTCCCGCCTCGCCAGCAAACGAGGCAACTTCGCGATCACGAATCATTGTCCATGAATCCGCACTAGGGGTGTTGTGCGATAGGCTATCTCCGTAAATCTTGCGGGGCTTGTCACCGAGCTCCTCCGCTTGCACAAGCGTCGCCGCACGCTTGGCAGTGGAGTAACGCAAGGGCGTAATTGGCACCCAATTGTAAGGTCTTCGTTTGGCTACACAATCGCGCTGACTGGGCATTCGTGACAAGGTCGCCTACGCGAGACTATGCCCGGGCAAATCCCAGAAGAGGAACTCGACATGCCAGCCACAGCGCCCAGGCGTTTGTGGATTCTTGGACTCGCCATCGCGGTCGCGACCGTTGCCGCTCTCGTTGCTCCAAAGTCCTGGCCAACGGGCAAGGGCAGCGTTGAGGTCTCCTACCTCGGTGAGTTGGTCATTCAAAGCACTGCGGAGATTGGCTCCTCGGAACCCACCCTTCTGAAGGGCGTGGCAAACACTCGATCGATCGAAGTCCGCTTTCCCGGTGGCTTGCCTGTCGACAAGGCAATTGATGCGCTCGTGATTGTTCGAGAGGGGGACACGAAGCTTCACCAGGGTGTTGGTGATCTCACCATTGCAATCACACTTGCGGACTCTCGGGTCGAAGCTGTGCCCGCTGTTCGTTTTCACGAGGACACGAAAACGCTTGAAGCTCGCCGTCGCCCGCCCATCAATGCGGCGGTCGTTCTGGCTCTTCTCGGAATCGTCGTTGTTCTTTGGCTCAGCGAATTCTTCCCACTCTTTGTGACATCGCTGCTCATCCCCGTCGTTTTGGTGTTCTCGGGAGTCGCCGAGCCGAAAACCGCAATGGCGCCATTCTTCAGCCCAATCATTGTGCTCTTCTTCGCTGGCTTTCTGATGGCAGAGGCGATGCGCAACTCGGGGCTTGACCGGCTTGCTGCGATGGCCATTGTGGCCAAGGCGGGCAAGAGCCCCGTGTCGCTCTTTGCGGCACTTCTTTGCACATCAGCATTTCTCTCAATGTGGATGTCAAACACCGCCGCAGTGGCGGTCCTAACACCTATCGCGATTGCTATCACCGAACCTTTGCATCACCTGGGCTATCGAAAGGCCGTCGTGCTTGGCATCGCCTATGCCGGCACTGTTGGCGGCGTTGGCAGTGCGATCGGAACGCCTGCAAATCAACTCGCCATTGAGTTGCTCGAGACCTTCGAGGTGCGCAGCGTGAGTTTCGCCGAGTGGTTTGCGTTTGGCTTGCCGATCGTATTCACACTTGTTCCGATAATCGGCGCCTATTTGTGGAAGCGCATGGACGTAACCATCGACTCGGGGAGATTTCGCCAAGCGAGACGTGCCGCACAAGACGAGCTACGGGCGCTCGGTTCGCTAACCCAACATCAGGTCATTGTTCTCATGGGGTTTGCTCTCGTTGTCGTCGGATGGCTCACCCAGTCGGTGCATGGAATTCATCCCGGAATGGTTGCTCTTGCCGGCATGCTCGGTCTCGCTGCGGTGAGACGTGTCGTTCCCTCCGATCTCCAGCGCATTGATTGGGCGTCCTTACTCACGTTTGGCGGCGGATTAACACTAGGACTTTTTCTGGTGCAGACGGGTACGTCCGATTGGGTTGCGACTCGGCTTGGAAGCCTTTCAGGACTACCATCGGTCCTTGCCGTCGTGGCTGTTGCCGCCATTGCCCTCGGTCTCACAAGCGTTGCCTCCAACACCGCTTCAGCCGCCATACTGATTCCAATCACCATTCCCCTTGCCGCCGTACTCGGAGTCGATCCCGTCTTGCTCGTGGTTGTGGTTGCCATCGCCTCTTCCCTCGACTTTGCTTTGGTCATTGGCACTCCTCCTACGATGATTGCGTATTCCACCCACCTCTACACCACCTCCGAGATTTTCCGAATCGGCATCGTGCTTGACATGATTGGGGTGGCAGTGCTTGTGGGCGGGGGCGTTTGGCTCTGGCAGTTGATGGGCCTGATGTAGCGCCAAGCAGTAAGGGGTCCCAAGCCAGCTGCATTGGGCAACTACGCTGACACGAGGGACGGTTTCACTCGGTGCGCTTCGCTTGGGCCCCCGGCGAACTTGAGGAGAGTCGTCAAAATGCCGCACTTGACCCACCCCGATCTCGGGAGTACAAAGGAGCAGGCAATGCGTCATCAGCACCGACATACGATCATAGCTTCGCTGCTCGCAGCGATCTGGATTGCTGTTCCGTTGCTCGCGATGATTCACATTGCCGCTGAGGAGCACAACTACTGTGCAGAGCACGGGGCCCTCGAAGAGGGAAGCGGGCATCACAGTAGCAATGCATCGCTAGCTAGTGATGCCAAAGAAGCGCCTGCCGATGCACTTGGCAGTGCTCCAATGCGGCTTCCCGACAACGACGCACACACGGGCTGCGCGCTCACAGAGCAAGCCACCCACGACATTGCGCCATTTGAAATTGCCATTTCTGTCGAAGCCGCTCCGGGCCTAGTCACAAAGCGCAGGAGCGTTGTGGTCGCAGAGGCCGTTGCAAGCATCAACATTCTGCGCGGCGCTCCTAAAACATCGCCACCCTTGTCCTCCTAGTTTCAAGCAAGCGGATCTGCCCCATTGCGGGGTGATTCATCGCAACTAGACGGTCCAGGACAAGCCATGAGAGCACTTCCAAGGGGGCCTTCCAGCGTCTGCTTGTGCTGCGTGAGCATTCTTGGATTCCTGATTTGTTTGGCGGGAACCAGTGCTGCACAGCCCACGAGCGGCGCCCCTAGCCCCACCACATCAGAACAACCCAACCCCCCTGCCCAGCGTTCCTGCTCGGTATGGATCGATGCGCATGTTGTCGATGCTTCGACGCACGAGCCCATTGTGGGTGCTGCGGTCGGTGCCGACGGCAAGGTGGTGGGATACACCAATGAGAATGGGCGATTGCGAGTGGGTCCCCTTTGCGCTGGCCCTGTTCGCCTCGAGGCAACCCGAGGTGACTACCCGGCCAAGGGACGCGCAATCACCCTGAAACGCAATCGAGCCGTTGAACTCGAATTGGATCTATCTGGTGGCGAGACCATCAAGATCAAGGGCCGCATTGTTGCGCCCATCGACATGCATTCCACAGCTGATGTCTCTGGAGAAGCGCTAGAAAGAACCCGCGGTCGCTCGTTCTCCGACTCGTTGGCCGAAGTGCCTGGCGTAAGTCAGCTCCGCGCCGCCAATGGACTCGCGAAGCCTATCGTGCGCGGCCAGTTTGGTAGGCGACTCCCGATACTGGTGAGCGGCATGCGGCATCGCTCGCAAGAGTGGGGGCTCGACCACGCCCCAGAAATTGATCCCTTCATTGCAGACAAGCTCTCAGTGGTTCGCGGTGCGGCTGGGGTTCGCTATGGGCCCGACGCTATTGGTGGCGCGGTGCTCGTTGAACCGCCAACGCTCATCGACTCGCCTGGTACCGAAGGAGAAGCCCACCTCATCGGTGTTCTTGCCCAAGGCGGCAGCATCGCGGGACGGCTCAAGTTCTCGCCGGCAAGTCATCCTGCGTTCGCAGGTCAACTGGAAGCGAGCTACAAGCGCCTAGCTTCGCCTTCGACACCAGACTACGCCCTCCACAATACCGCTTCGATGGAAAGAAGCGCTGGCGCCACTGTCGGCTATCGACTAGAGACGAGTGAGTACCTGCTTTCCTATCGGCGCTACGAGGCCAGCATGGGCATCTGCCGTTGCTTGCGCGTCGAGTCCAGTGATGACTTCTTCTCACAACTTGAGCGCGACAGACCCGTCGACGCTGACTTCTATGAATCCAACTTGGACATCGATCGCCCGTACCAAAAGGTCGCGCACGACTCACTGCTCGCACGAGCCAAGTGGTCTCTCTCCGACTGGAGCCTGACTGCCACTTCCAACTTCCAATACGACCACCGCCAGGAATTTGACGTGGTTCGTACAGCCACCGGGCCGCAGTTCAACTTCCGGCTCACCACCGAAGACGTTGAGTTGCACCTCGCCCACAACCCGCTTCACCTGAACGACCACCTACATCTCAAAGGCTCTGCGGGTGTGGTCGGCAGCGCGCAAGTTCACTACTACAATGGCCTTCCCCTCGTTCCTGACCACAAAGCGTTTGGTGCTGGTGTCTATGCCATGGAGAGGCTGGTTGGTCATGACTTTGAAGTGGAGCTCGGCGTGCGCTATGACGCTTTGGATCGAAGCGCTTCCATCGAGCGCAGGGATTTTCTCCGGCTAGTTCGGAGCGGACAGCTGGGAGAAGATGCGTGCAGCGACATCGAAGCCAACCCGGTGGTTTGCGATTCGCGGTATCACACAGCATCCATCACGGCTGGCGGCCTGTATCAGCTTTCACAGCCCTGGTCGATCAAGCTCAATCTTGGGACCGCCTCGCGCCCGCCAAATCCTGACGAGCAGTACCTCAATGGCACCTCGCCAACCATGCCAGTGCTTGGGCTCGGCAAGCCAGATCTTCGTCCCGAGACTACGTATTCGGCCTCCATCACCTCGACCTACCAAGGTGAGACGTTTGCTGGCGAGGTCTCCGCGTATTCAAACTACATCTCCGACTACATCTACTTTGCTCCTGCCATCGGCGAAGATGGCAATCCCATATTCGACGTCATCATTCGCGGCGCGTTTCCGCGTTTTGTGACCCGGCCTGTGGATGCGACCTTCTTCGGTTTTGATGGGGGCCTCTCCTACAACCTTCTCCCTGACCTTCAAGTCGGCGGCCAGGTGTCGGTTGTGCGTGCCAAGAATCGAACCGACGATAGCTTCCTAGTCTTTGTGCCCTCGGACCGATTGCGCGGCTCCCTGACCTACACGCGCGAATCCGCGGATGAATCTGAAGGCTTCCACGCCACGGCCTCGGGGACTCTCGTGGCTCGGCAGAATCGATACGATGTCAACGCTGACTTTGCACCACCGCCAAACGGCTATTTTCTTCTCGGTGCAGAAGTTGGTTGGACTACGAAATTGTCTGAGAGGCAGGTCCGCGTCGCAGCTCAAGGCTCGAATCTCCTAAGCACCCGCTACCGCGACTACACAAGTCTCCTCCGCTACTACGCCGACCAACAGGGGGCGCAAGTCATGTTGCGCTTGTCGATGGATTTTTAGCTCTACCCACAAACAACGTAGCGAAAGTAACAGCAATGATTGTAATGAACAGACTCACTCACCCCTCCCTTTTGGCCGTCGCATCTCTGGCTCTACTCACCACGGGATGCGGCGAAGATGACCATCACGATCACGACCATGACAACGAAAATGAGGTCATCACCACTGTGACCCTCACGTTCACGCCAACAGGTGGCGGCACGGATCTGGTATTCGAGTTCGATGATCCCGATGGAGACGGTGGCGAGGCTCCCACCGTGGATACCATTGACCTTCTCGGCGCCGACTACGACGTATCCGTGTCATTTACAAACGGCCTCGTGTCTCCACCGGAAGACATCACCGCAGAGATTGAAGACGAGAATGACGAGCACCAAATCTTTTTTACCGGTTCGGCGGTCAATGGTCCCGCTGCCGACAATGCTGGCGCTGCATTGACTCATGCATACGCTGATCAGGACGGCGACGGCAATCCCATCGGTCTTGCCAACACCATCACCGCTGCCGCTGGCACGGGCGACCTGGTCGTCACGCTTCGCCACCTACCACCGGTCGGAGACGCCCCAGCCAAGACTTCAACGCTAGCCGACGATGTGAAGAGCGGCGGCTTTGGCGCAATTGGCGGGTCGAGTGATGTGCAAGTCACCTTTCCCGTGACGGTGCAATAGACAGATGGCGCCGATGAGACCTCTCGCAGTGGCCGTGGCAAACTGGATCGCACGCTTGCTCCTCGCAGGCGAGCGTGCCCAGTCTGACGACGAGCTGTGAGAGGATCGAATCGAGCAGGTGTGCGCACGCTCGGCGCGGGGTAGTCTCTGGTCCATGGCCGACATCACCCTCTATCAGTTTGCTCCAGATGAAGGGGCAGAGTCTGCGTCACCGTTTTGCGTCAAGGTTCACCGGTCGCTTGGGCTCAAGGGGCTTTCTTACAACGTTCGAAACGTTCTCTCACCCAAAGAGCTAAGCCGCCTAAACCCCGAGCACAAGAAGCTACCTGCCCTTGAAATCGACGGCACGATCATTGTTGACTCGACAAAGATTATCGAATTTCTGGATGAGAAGTATTCTGAGACTCGAATCTATCGCGACGATCAGCCTTGGTTTGTTAGCATGGTCGAGGATTGGGCCGACACATCGCTGTACTGGTTTGCGGTGTACTACCGCTGGCAAGTCTCAGAACATTTCGAGCCCTTTGCCGAGCGAGCGTTTGCGAAGCTGCCGGTACCTCTGAAGTGGTTCGTTCCAGGAGTTGTGCGCAAAAAGACCCTAAAGTCGCTTCATGCGCAGGGAATTGGGAGATTCTCGGAAAGCGAGGTACATGAGCAACTGCGTGAACACTTGGCATGGCTCAACGATCTTCTTGGCGAACATGAGTGGATGAGCGGCACCGAGATTGGTGCAGCAGACCTCGCAGTGTTTCCGTTGGTGCGGCAATTTGCCCTACCGTGCATGCCACGATGTCGTTCGCTGGTGCTTGAGCACGAACGCTTAAACACGTGGCTAAGGGCTGTTGATGCCAAGACGTCAACCGAGCACACCGTTTCGGTGTAACCAACATGCGATCAACATGGCACTTGCAAGCACGATTTGTTGGGAGGAGACTTCGTAGCATGTTTGCATCGACTCATCTTGTTCGTCCGTTTTTTCTCACGTTGGCAGTGGTCCTTGGTTTCTTTGTTGGCGCTTGCGGCGAGGAGCACGATCACGATCATGACGCTGCCCATCTGATGTTTGTGGGAGCACCCGGAGCAACCTTGACCGCAGGTGAAGATGTCGTGGTGACCTGGCAGGTCCATACCGAAGGCGACTTGCACCACACAGAGCTTCGGGCGTGCATGGGACACAACGACGAGTGCGGTCTTGGAGATATGTCCACCTTCGATGAGAACTTTTCTGCGACGCTCAACGAAGAGACCTACTCTGCAACCCTAAACCTCTCGGTCGCAGGGCCATGGACAGTTGTGGTGTTCGCGCATGTTGGCGAGACACCACACATCTCGGAAGCCATTCACACAACCGTCGAGTAGCGTTGGGCGTTGGCGAGACTCGCAGTAGGTAGAAGCACATCTCACAACCCCTTCGGTCACCTGAGTCCCGATCTGTGGCGCATCTCGGCGTCGCCGAGCCTCGCTGTAGATCCACTATGCCTGCGCTCTTTTGGACCTGCTTGCAGCTCGGGTGCTCATACTCGGTCAGTGGTTATTGGGGCAAGCGACCGATGAACAACGAAGAAGAGTGGCAGAGCCAGTCTGTCCAGCGGGCGAGAAGACGAGTGAGCGCGTTCTATGTTCATGAATCGCGCACGAGTGCGCGATCCATGGATATTGATTCGTGATCGCGTTCTATATTCATGAATCGCGCACTAGTCTTCGAGACCACAGAGCGACCGTACGCGTGGTGCCAGCGGCGAACTCGCGTGGCGTTCCAAGAAGCGTCGTGCGATAGCCTTGCCGTTGGCTCCGCTAGGGTCAAGACAATGCGCAATGGCCCTAGCCGCCTGGCGCTCAGGCTCGAGGACGCCTTTGGGAAAGCTCTTCTCATGCTCGTCCAATAGCGTCTTGGCATCAGAATAGTTCTTGCTTCGGATTGCTTGTTGAGCCGATGCTATGAGCTTCCGCTCGGCAAGCAAGTCGTTCGAACTCGATGTGGGTGATGTGCTCTTCGGCTTGGGACGTGGCTTGGGCCGCATGGTTGCATCAGCGCTCGTCTCGGTCGTGGTCGCCTCGGTGGTCGTCTCGGTGGTCGTCTCGGTCGTGGTCGTCTCGGTGGTCGTCTGAGGTATCGTTGGTTGAAGCTCTACAGCGGGTTCTAGCGGCTCGGGTTCAGGTCCTGGAGTCAATTCCGTGGGCGCTTGCACCGCAATGGGCCCCTTCACGACGATTGGCACATTGCTTCTGTCGCGAAAGAGAAACCAACCGCCACCAATGCCCGCAACGAGCGCTAGCGCCAACCACAGCTTGCTCGCTGCAACGACACCACTCCCCGCAGCAGCGGTCCCACTAGCCAGGCTTGTTTCAATCGATCGAAGAACGCCATCTTTGGTTGCTGCTGTCGGCGTTAGGGCATCTCGGCCAGCATCGAGCAGCGCCTGAGCTTCGGGTGAGAGTTTGCTCATCGCGATCCCTCCAGCGCAGCCAGGTGGCGTGCCACAGCTTTCTCAAACTCCGCACGCGCTGTGCGAAGGCGAGAGTATGTGGTGTTCAAATTGAGCGAGAGTGCTTCGGCGATTTCCGGAGCTGTCATTTGTTCCATCTCCGCAAGCACAAAGACTTCACGTCTAGACTCGTCAAGGTTCTCCAAGATCGCTTCAAGCGTTGCGGCCGCCTGCTTGCGAGCGGCGTTCTCATCGGGAGAATTCTGAGTGGAGGTGAGCTGGCTGCCGATCGGCCCATCCGCCGAGACCAGGCCCTTCTCTTTGCGAAGCGCACGTCGGCGATAGTCTTTGGCAACCCGCCTTGTGATTCCATACAGCCAGGTCTTGATACTCGATCGGCCTTCAAAGTTGGCGAGTTTTCGGTGAACAACGAGGAAGACGTCTTGAGCGGCATCGTCCAAAGAGCGTGGGTGTACCCCCAAACGCCTGGCTCCGCGGTACACGAATTCGAAGTGTTGATCATAGATTTCACGGAATTGCGGGACGACATGGAGAGCTCCTTCGGCTCCGGAATCAATCTCAGAGCTCACGTCTGAGCTATCCATCGTCAAAACCACATCTGACTTGTGGCCCGCTGTCGCCCCTTCCGTCACTAAAACGACATCCCCCAGCTTAGTCCGAGCCGGACGGCCACTAAGGAGGGCTGATGTACTTGAATCTCCATGCGATCATCGTCGGGATCATCGCGGATCTTCAGAGAGTATCGTGGCCGAACCACCTGTCCACTCGATTCAACGTGTAGCAGAATCTGAGACGGTAATTGGACAAAGACGCCTGCTCCTATGCTGCCAAGCACATTCACCGCTTCAGAGGGCAACTCGGCAATCCCAGAAGCGCTCATTCGCGCGAGGGTTCCCTGCAGGCAGACTCCCCATGGTAGCTCGCGATTGTGCGGTAGCTCACGACACAACTGGAGGCTTCCGGAGAGCAACGCAAAAATCCCGCCTCGATCCCCCATGGTGCCAACATACTGCACTTGATCAGCCCATCTCGTGAGCCGGAAGGAGACCCGATAGGGCTTGGAGAACGCGCTGGCAAGCAAGCCAACACCAAAGGCTGTGCGTGGCAGCGTTCCCACCTCACTGAGCGCAACGAGGTGGACAGAAGTGTCGAGGGCTTCATCTAGGGAGCGCTGGGTAGGCGATGGTGTGTCCTCGTTCCGTGAGCGCAGTTCGGGGGTCTCATCGTCGCCCACTTGCCCAGCAGAGACGGTTTGGGGCACCGGAGCGCGCTCCTCGCTCGTTTGGACTTCGTGCTCAAGCTCGTTGTCATAAAGGGCTTCGGAGTCGAGTGCCAAGCTCAATACCACAGCTGCCGTCTCTAGGAGTTCTTCGCATGAGCGCCCCGAGAGTTCTCTGCGCCCTTCTCCGGAGGGCGCGCTGGTTGAAAGCACCAGCCTCGAACCTCGTTTGCCGCTTTCAATGTTGATGCCCACACGAACTTCGGGAAGGTCTTTGGGCCATTCGCCAATTGCCTCACGCACTAGGCGTTCAAAATGGGCTTGCTCACCACAGGACGGAGGAACCTGCCATTCGTCAATGACGAATCCGGATGACTGCTCGCCCTGGGCTGATACGGGCGGGCTGGCAGCGAACCATGCAATCAATACGAGAGCAATTCGGCCGAATCTGCGGAGCTGTCTAGCCAACGGGGACGCAACACTACCACGGAGGGCTACGGTTCCCCGCGATGAAGCATGCGCTTGTGGCATACTTATGCGCATGAGCCTGCGCCCAAGCTTCGGTCCAATGCTGACCACGCTTTTTGCGGTTTTCGCGCTCTTGCTCACCCCTGCGTGCGGAACCTCCAACGGTGATGCCCGCTCCGATGCGAGCCCAAATTCATACTTCGATAGTGCTGTTCCCGATGCAGAGGCCGCCGGATTTCGCGTGCAGTTTGTCGACCCATCAAGTGGACCCTTCGCTGGCGGCACGACGGTCACAGTTCGGGGGAATGGCTTTACCGAAGAGTCGGTTGTCTATGTTGGAGGCCGGATGGTCGAACCTCTCGACCAAGAGTTTGTCGATTCACGTCGCTTTGTGATTCGAACGCCACCAGGGCAACCTGGACTTGCCGACATTGAAGTTCGCAAGACAGGCGAGACTGCGGCCCTTGCAGAGGCGTTTTCTTATGAGGCTATCGTTGTCGATCCTCCTGCAGGCTCTGTAACAGGTGGCACCCGCGTGCGCATTGATGGCTTTGGCACCGACTTTGGTGAGGGCACGTCTGTGCGCTTCGATGGGCTCGAGGTAACCGGTCTCAACGTGACAGGCGACAACGTGCTGGTGGCGATTACCCCACCCGGCATTTCGGGCGATGCCGACGTCGAAGTCACCACGAGCAGCAGCGTCTACGAGGCCAAGCGCGCCTTCACCTATCTGGCAACTGCGGATCCCTTCGCCGGCGGTATGGGCGGTGGGGCGATTGATGGCGATGTGAACGTTGTGGTGTTGGATGCAAACACGGGCAATGGCATCGACAATGCCTATGTGAGCATTGGCGACCCTCAGAATTCTCCCTTGCAGGGGTATGCCGATGACTTGGGGCAGATTTCGTTTAGCGCACCAGAACTCGCCGGCCCCATTCACACCACAGCTGCCGCAGAAGGCTACGAGACTGCTTCCTTTGTGAACTACGATGCTCGCGATATCACCATCATGCTCCGACAACCGCCAGAGCCCGCTCCGCCTGGCACGCTACCGCCCGGACCGCAAAGCGCGTTTATCCTCGGCCACGTTGTCTTTGGCGATGCAACCGGCCTGGGTTCTCCTGTTTGGAATTTGGTGCCCGAGCCTCGCAACCCCAACGAGGTAAAGCGCATCTACGTAACCACCACGGCGCGCTCGATCTTCTCAAGCAGCTTTGGTGGCGATGTGATCGACTACGCTGGCTACGATCCAGAAAAGACCGCGTGGGAATTCAAAATCTTTGCTCGGCCTTCGGCAACTGCCGTTGTTGCAATGGCTGGGCTCTTCAACACCGAGACCGAAGCGTTTGAGCCGTTTGCGATGGGTGTTGCACGCGGTGTGCTCGCCGGCCCAGGAGAAGAGGTAATTGGGGTCGATGTCGTCGTGAACATTCCGCTCGACAGCGCGTTACTCGTGAATCTCGACAACCCTCCAGCGCTCGGAACACCTGGCTGGGAAGGCCCAATCGAGTACACCATTCGCCCCTTCATCGACTTGGGAGGGGAGGGCAGCATCATCATGAATGCGCACGGAGTTCCCGCGCAGCAGCCACCCGCGCTTCGACCAGGAACCTTTCTCTTTGAGGAAGGCGACCAGTCCATTCTCCTACCAGCCATGGCTCCACTCACCGGCAACCTTGCCGACGCCAGCTACAGCTTCATCGTCGGAGCCTACTCCGAATCGGGCAACTCTCCCTTCTCTGTTCGCATCGAGCGTGGCGTAACCAACGTGCACACGCCCATAACCATCGGCGACTTTCTGGGAACGCCACGTCCAATCGATCCGGCGCCAAACTCCTTGGCAAGCGCACTGGAATTGGAACTCGAGAATGAGGCTCCTGCCACGGGCGCGCCTACCTTCCATATGCACACCTTCGCTGATGATGAGGGGACCCAACTCCTGCGCATGTTCGCCAGAGGAACGAGCCTGCGGGCTCCACTACCTAATCTTGTTGGCAAAGGCGTACCGGTCTTTCCCAACGATCGAGATGTGTCCTGGACCTTCTACAGCATTCAGATTCCCGAGCTTAGCTTTGACGATTTTAACTACCGACACTTAAGGGCAAGCTATTGGAGCGCATACGCAGCCGATTCCTACTTTGTTCGCTTTCCTTAGCGCTCGCATCCTGCGCGGGGCCAGGCCTTAGCGACGATGCGATCTGCACACCAGGGGAAAACCGCTGCAGCGAAAACCGCTATCAGGTTTGTGGGGACCGCGGGGAGGAGTGGGTCGAGCGTGAGAATTGTTCGGACTCCGAACAGATTTGCGTCTTGTCCACCGGCTGTCGCGATTGCAGCCCCAATACGCGGAGCTGTGACGGTTTTGACATAGTGCGCTGCAACCCAGATGGCACGGGCACAGATGTGATCGCGACCTGCGATGCGGAAATCGGTGACGTCTGCGACAACGGCGTTTGCATCAATGGCTGCCAACTGTCAGCGCAGAGTCGTGACTATGAGGGCTGTGAGTATTGGGCAGTCGACTTGGACAATGCCGTGATTGCCGACCAGGGCGCAGCGTCCGCACAACAGTTTTCGGTCGTGCTCTCCAATGCTAGCGAGCTCAACGCTCTTGTTGATGTAGAAATCTTCTGTACCGAGCAAGACGCGCTCAATCCGGGCATTGGTTGCACGGTTGGCGAGTTTGCCAAAGTTGAAGAGGGCATCCGCATAACTCCAGGAGGTTTGGCGATTGTCGATCTCGACCCGCGCGAACTCGATGGATCCAGCGCTCCCAATCTCAACGATGGGCCTGGCACCTTTCGCTCGATGGGCGCCTATCGTGTGACCTCATCGGCGCCGCTTATCGCCTACCAGTTCAATCCCCTGGAGAACGTCAATGTCTTCTCGAACGACGCTTCGCTGCTTCTGCCAACATCTGCGCTGGACGATACCTACATCGTGCTTGGCTGGCCGCAAACCTTGGCACTCACGGGCGACCCTCTCACCAACGGAACCATCGATCTAAGAGCATTTCTTACGATTGTCGCAACCGAGGACGATACCCGAGTCGTGGTTCGCCTCTCCACCGACATTCTTCCGGGCTCCGATATTCCCGCTGCCGAGGCCGGTGATGAAATCGTCTTGGACATGGATCGAGGCGAGGTCGTAAACTTGGAAACCGATGGCTTCAACGCCGACTTTACCGGCACTGAGGTCTTGTCCAATGGCGTCGATCGACCTGTCGCCGTCTTTGTGGGCAGCGAAGCCTCCGATTCCCCATTCTTCGAGACCTTTCTGGAGCGCAGCTGTTGCGCCGACCACCTTGAACAACAAGTCTTTCCCGAGCGCACCTACGGGCGCAATTTCATCGCTGTGAAATCCCCATCGAGGTCGCGCTACGTTGAGGCCGGAGGTTGGGATGTGGGCGTTGTGCCCGACGAACCCGAGTGGTGGCGCGTCATGGCCACGGCCGAAGACACGCGCGTTCGCACGAACCTGCCCCCTCCCTACGATCGAATTCCGCTTCAGCGCGGAGAGTCTCGCTTGATTGAGGCGGAGCGAGATTTCACCATCACAGCGAATGCTCCAATCGCCGTCGCACAAGTTCCAGGCTCGCAACGCACCACAGGAATCCCTTCGACGTTGCCTGGAGGTGAGCGCCCACCCGGTGGCGATCCATCGCTCATTCTACTGCCGCCCATCGAGCAGTGGCGCAGCAAGTATCTCTTCCTTGTGCCAAACAAATACGCCTTCGACTTCTTGCTGCTAGCTGCCCCAATGGGCACAGAAATTCGCTTTGATGGGCTGCCACTCCTCGAAGCCATTCCCGGTTGTGAGTTCGAAATCGTTGGCACCCTCGACGACGCGGGTGTTCCCGTAGAGTATCAAGCGATTCGCTGCCCCCTGTCAGACCCGCATCCAGGCGAGGTGGGCTTTCAGGATGATGGCGTCCACACCGTCGAGACAGTGGGCGATACCCGGATGGGGCTCGTCGTTTGGGGGTGGGACAGCTTTGTGAGCTACGGCTACCCAGGCGGCGCAAACCTCGGTCTCATCAACGTCCTATGATCTCTAGTGCCTGATGTACTGACATTGACCAAGCAAACTCGATTCTTCGTTCGCTGGTCGCTGACGACCTTACCGGGGTAAGGAAGGATCTGAGCAACGAAGAGTGCTGGCCATGCCAGCGCGTCCAGAGGGCAAGAAAGCGAGCGAGAGGTTTCTATGCTCGAAGCTGCTCACTGCATCTCCAGCCTCCGCCGCAATAGCCGATAGAACCTGTATGGCCCTCTAAGGGCTGCTCAGGAGGAACACAGGGTGGCAAGACGGATACTGATCGTTGATGACTCAAGTCGTGCGCGTGAGCAAGTCTGTGATGTTCTCGTTGCCTCAGGCTTTGAAGTCAGCGAAGCGGCGGACGGCAACGACGCCTTGACACAGGTGCAAAGCCTTGAGGAACTCTCGCTCATCTTGCTCGATGTGAACATGCCGGGAAAGAACGGAGTTGAGGTGTTGCGCGAGATTCGTTGCCTCAATGGCGCTGGCCGAGATGTACCGGTTGTGATGCTCACATCCGAGGAGCGCTCGCATTTGATCCGCGAGGCACGCATCGCAGGCGCAAAGGCCTGGTTGGTGAAGCCGCTTGTGCCAGCGCTTCTCATCGCTGCCGTATCAAAGATTGCGAGCGAGCGGCTAGAAATCTAAGCTGAGCCCAGCACCCACCGACCCTGCGCTGATTTGAGGCGTAACCACAAGGTTGGTCTTCTTCTTGTTCTTCTTGCCAGCGCGACGCTCTTTGTTGCTCTTGCCACCGTGAACAACCCAACCTTGGTAGCCAAAGTACGCGGTTGCCAAAGCTGCCACAGCGGTGCCTGCGATAAAGAGATTCGTACGAGCAGCGCCGTCCTCACCATCCTTACAGGCGCTGATGAAGGCATCGAGGGCTCCGGTTGAATCTGGAGTGACATTGGAACCCGTGGCTTTGCCACAGGAGTCTTGCACAGTGCCCGAAGAACCATCGGCAATGTCATCGTAGGCCTGAGTACCCTTAAGGTTGTTCCAGGCATCCACCTTCGCATCATTGAGTTCACCCCACACTTGCAGCCCGTTGTACGCCCAGCCCGTTGCCATTGCGCCTGTGAGTAGAACGCCACCAGCAAATCCAACTTTCCAAAGCGTGCCATTGCTTCCTTCGTCCTTGCCTTTGCCCTTCTTGGATTGGGCACTCAGACTAACACTGAGAAGCTCAACCTCACCGGCTGATACGGCCACTTCTGACTCATAGCGGATGTAGCCATCGGCCTCGATCGTTACGGTGTGAGTCCCTTCACTAAGACCGAGCACCTTGGCGGAACCGTCTCGGAGTGTAGTCGCAACACTGCCATCAATGTAGATGGTTGCTTTGTCAACGTTGGCTTCAATGGATAGGGTGCCCGATTCGGGGACACCAATGAGCCGTGCGTAGAGTGAGCGCGCCCACTTGTTGATTTTTCTGTTGTGGAGATCCTCTGTGGGAATAAGCTCGCTTGTCGTCTTCTCCATCTGCTTGGTCTTGGTGTTGAGCAACTTGAGGGAGACTTGGTAGCCACGCCGCCGTCGCTCGACTTTGCCATAGAGCAGGCGATCTGCACCGAGGTCCGACCCAATCTCGGCCATGCAGGTTCTGCCTTCATCGCTGCATCCTGAGAGCAATTTGAGCTCGAGGAGGTCCTTTTCACTGTTGGGCGCGAAGTCGAATTTGCCATCGGGTTGCTTGGCTTGTGTGCGCAACTCCTGCGCGAGCCGTTGGGCTGCTCGCGTGGTCTCTTTGTCAACATTGCCATTGTCGATGACCTCGAGACCGAGAACGGCGATGGTTGGCTTGGCCTCCGCCACGGCATCGTGGGTGACCAGTGTCAAAAAGGCAGCGAATAGAAGCCAAATGCTCTTCATTGCGATCGTCTCCAATTGGGCGGCAAAGGCCCCCAAGGTCCTGGCAGTATACACACATACAGGCCGAAAACGCGGTGACCGGCCTCTCGCTCGCCATTGGTGCTGCTAGGCTGTGAGGAGACGTGGCATATCGACTTCCAGGATCGCTCACAGCGCGAATCACCATTGGATTCTTGGTGTTGGTGGTGACATTTGCAGGAATTTCACTCTCCTATGTGCGGTCAACCGAGCGTCTGAACCAGTGGATTCGCGTCACTCACGAGGGGTATCTCAAGCTCGCGCTTGTGAGTGGCGACCTCGATAGCAAGCAAGCGAGCCTTCTGAGCGACTTGAAGGAGATGACGGGCGAGCGCGATTCAGAGCGCTGGGCTCGGAAGCGACTGCAAAAGGACATCGCCCAGCGACTCGAGCTTCTCGAGATTAGCGAGGGCATCTTGGTGAGCGTTGGCTCGCTTGTCGCAAGGGACTCCATGCACGAGGAGGTGCAAAAGGACTTTGCGGATACCGAAGCTCTGGTGCATCGCATGAGTGGCTTGGTTGAGGAATCCGTGGGGCTCTACCATGTCTTCTTGAGCAAGGGTGCCGAGGCGGCCCGCCCTGAAGACGTGCTCAGGGCGCGGGAAAAGCTCATTCGTCTAGAGACCGACATCGATCAGGCGACTGGCAGGTTTAAGGAGAGTGTTCGCAAGATGGTGCTCAGGCTCTCGGCTCGGCTCAAGGTTCTGTCGCGACGCATCTGGATCTACATGCTCTCGTTCAGTGCCATGGCGATCATCCTCGGCATCCTTATGACGATCGCCGCTCGGGTCATGCTCCGGCCTCTTCAGCGATTGGGTGACGCAGCCCGACGCATCGCGCACGGCGACTATGCGCATCGCATCGCGGTTCAGGGGCCCTCCGAAATTGCCGAGCTTGCCCAGGAGTTCAATGTGATGGGACAGGCAATTGAAGACCGCTCTCACGAGTTGGTGCGAACCGAACGTTTGGCTACAGCGGGCAAGATGGCTGCCATGATCACTCATGAGGTGCGCAATCCTCTTTCTTCGATTGGTTTGAACACAGAGCTTCTCGAAGAAGAACTCGCGGCACTCCCGGAGGAGCGAGCCAGAGAAGCGCAAGGTCTTTGCCGATCGATCACAAAAGAGGTCGATAGGCTCACCGACATTACGGAGGAGTACCTACAGCTCGCTCGTTTGCCTACGCCAAAGCTCCAAGAAGAATCCCTAGAGAGGATTGCCAGAAGCGTTGTCGACTTTATTCGAGAGCAATTGGCCACACGCGATGTGACAATCGAGCTTTCGTCTGAAGATGGGGCGCGGCTTGCGTTGGACGAAGGACAAATTCGCCAAGCGCTTCTAAACCTGATTCGCAACGCTGCCGATGCCGTAGACGGGCAAGAGAATGGCACGGTCACCGTCACAATTCGGCAAGAGAAAGGCTCCGAAGGCGTTTCTGCGGTGGTTCTCGAAGTGCGGGACAATGGGCCAGGCATCGACGCCGAGATGATGCCACGTCTCTTCGAAGCGTTCGTGAGCAGCAAGAGTTCGGGAACGGGACTTGGACTTGCGCTCACCCAACAGATCATTTCCGATCACGGAGCGACTATAGAAGCGCGCAATGCTGATGGCGGGGGTGCGGTGTTTTGCATTGCGTTCCCTCTGGCTCCCGCAAAGACGCCGGGCTAGGATCGCTGGCGAATGAGTGTGGAGGACAAGCGCAAGCAGGGCGCCGACCGCAAACCGGTTTCGCTCGTTGTTGAGTACGACGGCGCCGACGATCTATTGCGGGACTACACCCAGAATCTCAGTAGTGGTGGGGCGTTCGTGCACACTGATCGGCTGTTGTCGGTTGGCGATGCCGTGCGACTGCAGCTCTCGTTTCCGCGGCTCTTGGCGCCTCTCTGTATCGAAGGTGTTGTTCGTTGGGTGCGGCCGATCTCTGAGGGCGACAGCGGCGCCGGAATCGAGTTTGTGAACTTCGATGCCGATGTTCGCGCCTCTCTCGACAAGGTGCTGCACCACATCCACGATCGCGATCCGGCCTTTGTGCAAACCAGCCTTCGCGTGCTTCTCGCAGAAGACAATCCTCATGTCGCTCGACTCATCCGGGAGGGGCTCAGCTCTGGGCGCTACTCCGATGCCGAGTTCGATATCGAAGGGGCAGCTACAGGCACCGATGCGCTGGCGCTCTTGCAGGCTGAGAGGTTCGACTTGCTTGTCGTCGATATCAACCTGCCCGTGATGGATGGGGCGACGCTCATTGCAACACTGCGAGACGATCAAAAATTCGTCGACTTTCCCATCATCGCTGTCTCGGCTGGTGGTCGAGCCGCGGCTGCCGAAGCTCATGCTGCCGGAGCAGATTTCTTCTTAGAGAAGCCTATGCGTCTGCGCGAGATTATCGAGACCATGCGAAAGTTACTCGACGCAGAACTGTAAAAGCTCCGGTCTCTCGATGAAACCGCCTTGGTGTTTGCGCGCGGCCTGTAGGCGCGACCCTCTTTGCTTTGCGTGTTGAGAAGTATTCTCAATTGGGTGGGGTAAGCCCCCCCTCAAGTTCTGCGCTTTGTAAGGCCACTGGATGCGGCCCACAACACCACCCAAGCGTAGTGGAGAGGGGGGCGCGGATGGATGCAAGTATTTCGTAACGTGTTGAAACAACGTATCTAACTTCGATTTCGTTGATGTTGGTGCGCTGATTGCAGTCCTCAAACTTCAGAGCAAGCCATCATGACAAAATACATACTCACAGTCCTAAGCGTCGCCTCTCTTGCCTTCGGGTGTTCTGACAACGTCAGCGAATTTCGCAGTGCTCTCACAGGTGACGCATGTGAGCCAGATGTCGCAACCTTGCACTATGAGGGAGATCCGGCAAAGAAGGCGCACAAGTACTGCAAGAGCAACAACGGGCATGGCAACAACGAGGATGGGGTGGATTCGTCGAACCCAGGGCAAGGGCAAGGGGGCCCAAATGGTGAGACCGACCAGAGCTGTGATGGCACCGGCGAGTGCATCGATGACGAAAACCGAGGTGGGGCGAATGGTGGCGAGGGATGCGAGTTGCCTCCGGGCTGTGATGAGTATCTCTGCTGTGACCCCGACTATGGGGATGATGATGACGGGGATGATGATGACGGGGATGATGATGACGGGGATGATGATGACGGGGATGATGATGACGGGGATGACGGGGAGGGCTACGATGGCGATCCCAATTCTTGTGAGGTGACCTGCGATACAATAGGGGACTGCTCATCAGAGCGGAGCTGTGTCGAAGGCTGCTGCGTTGTGGACCTGCAGTAGGCGTCCTTGCGCTTCCGAAACCCGCTGCTTGCAATAGGAGAATCCATGAGAACGACGATGGCATTGAAGATGATGTTTGCAACTCTTGCCTTGGGGCTTGCTGCCTGCGGAGAGAGCGGCTCGGATGTTCCAGGAGGTGGAGACGACGAAGAGGTGATTCCACTGCTCGTAGCCGGGAGTCTCGTGGACTTTCAGACAGGGGACTCTCTCTCTTCGGGAGCGATCAATGTAGATGGCATCTCGCCTCCGCCCTCGGTGACACTGGTTGGTGGTAACTTTGAAATTGCAGGCATTCCACCGTACAGCAACTTCCATTTGCTCGCGAGCAGTCCTCCCACGCACCGCAGTACCTATGGCTCCGTCATCGTTACCGAGGACATAGACGTTGATGGACTCGTCATAGAAACTCTTAGCGAGGACTTTGTTGCGAGCCTACACGCCGAGTTTGGCGTCGCCGACTCCGCAACGCTGAGTGTGGTTCTTGGCAAGCTTGTCGACGAGAATGGTTCAGCACTCGCCGGAGTACCCGGCACAGCGTTTCAGCTCGAACCAACAATGCAAGGGCCCTTCTTCTTGGATGCTGACCGAGCTCCAGATTTGCGTCTCTCCGAAAGTAGCTCATCGGGATACGTTGTGATCTTTGATGTGGAGCCCGGACTGGTGAGTTTTCAAGCATCACCGGGCGCCACAGTATCGCTGGCGATGGCAGACTCCCCAGCAGCAGCGCGGGCAGTCACGCTCGCCGAGATTGTCGTGCAAGATGGAGACGTCGTCATTCCTACGGGCGTTTCCTTCTCGGCCGACGTGGCACCAATCTTCGACAATCGAGGGTGCGTCACGTGCCACTCCAAGAACGGCATTGGCAAGGATTTAGGCGGCCTTCACCTAAACGGCGAAGTAAACAAGATGCACAAGGAGCTGACCGAAGAGGTCTCAGAACGACATCAGATCGTGCGAGTCAATCTTGAAACGCCAGCGGAGTCTCTAATGCTCACTTTGCCAAGCAAAGAGGATCCGCCTGATGTGCATCCGAACTCCACGTTTCTCAGCGCTGCTGATGCTGACTACCTGACGATCCTTGGTTGGATCCAAGAGGGCGCTCTCAACAACTAGTGTCGGATCCAGAAATCTTGCTCGCGCTCACTCGGTTCTTCGCCCTCTGGGCGCCTTCGGCTCGGCATTACTCTGCGCCAGCGACCGAGGAACAACGAAGAAGACTGGCTGAGCCCGTCTCTTCAGCAGGCGAGAAGACAAGTGAGCGCGTTCTATATTCATGAATCGCGCACTAGTGTGCGATCCATGAACATTGATTCGTGATCGCGAAGTCAGCTCGTTTGCTGGCGAGGCGGGAAGAGGGAGTTTGCTGGGGCAAGCGACCGAGGAACAACGAAGAAGACTGG
>JANTGM010000111.1 GCA_024762925.1 Kofleriaceae bacterium
AGCGTTGTTCTTGTTCTTGTTCTTGTTCTTGGAGCGTTGTTCTTGTTCTTGTTCTTGGAGCGTTGTTCTTGTTCTTGGAGCGTTGTTCTTGTTCTTGGAACGTTGTTCTTGGTCTTGGACACACGCCGTGGCGGGTTCATCAGCCCGTGCTAGAAGTTGCATGTCGCTAGCCCACTGTGGGAGGAGCGACGACAGAACATCATGAGTTTCAGCATTGACAGGGAATTTAAGGGGGTTGCTAGCGCCATAGAGTTCATGCTGTGTCGAGCGCTTGACACTTCGGACTCGTGCCGCGTATACGCTTGGCCAATGACATATCGCGCGAGTGCTCGGGAAGTCGGTGGGAATCCGACACAGCCCTCGCTACTGTAACTGGAACGAAACCGCTCAACCACTGGCATTGCTGGGAAGGGAGCGAGAGTAGGTTGCCAGAAGTCAGGAGACCGGCTCGCGCGTGAGATTGCCCTTCGAGGAAGGAGGCCAACAATCTTCACGTGCAGGCTCGTGCGTTCCTACTGGAACCACTTTTGAAACAAACGACAACATCGTTGGCCACGCTCGCCCTCCTCTTGGAGTTGGCGTCCCCATTGCGTGCGCAGCAGGGGCCAGAGAGCGACGAAGAGGAGAGCGAGGTCATTACGATCGTCGGCTCCTCGAAAGACTCCCAGGCGGGATTCACGACGAAAATCGCAACGGATGCGCTCGTTGGCGAGACCACGTCGGTGGCGGAGGTGCTCGGTCGATCGGTGGGGGTTAGTGTTCGCTCCCTCGGTGGGCTCGGAGGATTCGCTTCTGTTTCCATTCGCGGGGCATCGCCTTCGAACACGGCGATGTACATCGATGGTGTGCCGGTCTCAAAGCTCGGTACAGCCAGCCAAGATCTGGGCGCCTTCGAACTACAGAGTTTCTCGGAGATCGAAGTGTTCCGCGGAGCTGTTCCCATGCGCCTTGGCGGAGCGGCCATGGGAGGAGCTGTCGAGTTTCGCAGTATGGGCCATGTTGCGAAGCGAAGGATCAGCCTTTCGAGTGGCGCAGGCTCCTTTGGCGCCAAGCACCTTATCGCGAGGGCTGCCGAACGCATTGGTAAGTGGGCCTATGTCGCGAGTTTGGGCTATCGAGGGGCCGACGGCGACTATCGGTACTTCAACGACAACGGGACCCTGCTCAGGGACGACGACGACCGCTACGAGGAGCGGCGCAACAACGACTTCGACATGGTGCACGCTCACGCACGAGCGTCCTACGGCCTTGCCAATGGCACGTTGGAAGCAGGCACCAGAACAACACTGAAGTATCAAGGAATCCCCGGGTTGGGATCGGTGCAATCGGATGCAAGTTCTCTCGACAGCCTAAGCGAGCTCGTGGACGTGGGCTTTCGGCGCAGTGGTGGCGGGCTGCGAGTGAGCGGAAAGAGCTACCTCTTTTTTGATCAGCAGGTGTATCGGGACCTCATGGGCGAGGTGGGCCTGGGCAACCAGCACAACCGCTACCGAACCACGTCTTCGGGGCTGATTGGCAATCTGGAGTATCTCGCGTCACCCATGCATCTTCTCAAAGCCAGCTTCGATGTTGGCTATGAGCGATTCCGCAGTCGTGACCTTCTCGATACCTCGAATGCGTTTGCACGAGCTTGGAGAGGAAGCGTTGGCGCGGCGCTCGCGGATGAGCTGGCGATCGGAAGTCATTTCAGCGTCGTGCCGATCCTGCGCATCGATGGCCAACGCACGAGCGCGGGGCTCGATTGGGATCCGGTGGTAGCGACCCCCGAGACGGGGCCGAGAAGCGAGCTCTTCTTCAGTCCTCGTATGACGATGAGCTACGCCCGTGATGAGCTGGAACTCAAGGCGAGCGCGGGGCGCTATTTTCGAGCACCCACGTCCACGGAGCTCTTTGGGGACCGCGGGTTCCTCGTCGGAAACCCTGAGCTTCTGGCAGAGACGGGATTGTCTGCGGACATGGGAGTTGTGCACCAATGGCAGCAGGCGCCTGAGCCGTTGCGAACCCTCTACGTGCAAGCGGCGGTCTTTGGCGCCCAGCAGAAGGACGCCATCGTGCTGCTTCCGTCGGCTGGCGGGGCTGCGCTCGCACAGAATCTCGGTTCGGCGCTTCTCTACGGCATCGAAGCCTCGCTGCACGCCCAGTTCAAAACGGGGTTGAGGCTGGGTGGCAACTACACTCTCATCGAATCAGAACAGCGCGAGACCTTGCGGTCGTACGAAGGCAAGCGATTGCCACTGCGCCCCAAGCACCAAGTCTACGCCCGCGCCGACTACAAACCCGCATTAGCCTCGTGGTCGATGCTGACAGCAGATCTGACCTACACCACGGGGAATGCCCTCGATGCTGCGAACCTATCGCTGGTGCCGGCGCGATTCTTCGTCGGTGCTGGTCTCCAAGCGCAGATGGGTTCGCACTGGCTACTCGGCTTCACCGCAAAGAACCTTCTCAACCAGCGGGTTGAATCCATCGATCTAGATCCGGCACCACGGCCCGATCTGAAAACTGCTCCTCGTGCGGTCGCAGACTTTCTCGGTTACCCACTTCCAGGACGCTCCTTCTACCTAACCCTCAACACGACTATTTAAGAAAGATTCTTATGAAATACCATGCATTCGCTGTTCTCCTTTTTCTCTTTGGTTCGGCCTGTGGAGGTGACGATGATGACAACATCAACGCCGACGCCGACGTGCAAGACCTTGCCGACGCCGGAACTACAGAGCCTGATGCCGAGCCACCAGAGGAGGTTTTTGCCTATGCTTTGGGTTCCGACAGCATGACCTCGGGCATCCTTACTGAAGTTGCCCTCGACGACCTGAGTGTCTCGACGGGGGTCGTCGCGGGAGTTGCGACAAACGATAGCGTGGTGCGCCGTTTCGGAGACAAGCTCTACATCGTAAATCGATTCGGCGCAGACAACGTAACCATTGTCGACACAACGACCAAGCAACTGGTCGCGCAAATCTCAACTGGCGCGGGCACCAATCCACAGGACGTGGCGGTCGTCGGCGATTCCATCTACGTGTGTGCGTTCAATTCTGGAAGCATCATTGTGCTCGATGAAACGGACGAACAGGCTACTCCGACCCTCATCGATATCTCTTCATACGACGCCGATGGCGTTCCCAACTGTGGTTCGATCATCGAGGTTGGTGGAACGCTCTACGCAGCGTTAGGGATTCTCGACGAGAACTTCACATCCCAAGGCGGCAAGGTCGTCGCGATCGACACCGCGGACGACACCATCTCCACCGACTTTGACCTCACGCACAACAACCCCTTCGGCCTTTTTGAGGCAAGCCCGAGCGATGGACCCTTCCTGGGCGACCTTCTCATCGCTACCACCGAAGACTTTGGAACCGGAAATGGATGCGTAGAACGAGTTACTCCGGGGGCGTCCCCCTCCTCAGCGGGATGTCTGATTCAGAACTCCGAGCTAGGCGGCTATGTTTCCAAACTTCAGATTGTCGACAACTCAGTCGTCCTGGCTGTTAGTACGAGCTTTACCGAAGGCAAGCTTGTGCGCGTCGATGCGTCGGGAACGCTCTCCCCGCAATCGATAACGCCGGGCGAGCAGCACGTAACGGATTTCGTCGCGTGTCCTTCCGGGGACATCCTTGCGAATGACCGAACTCAAGGAACGATTCGAGTCTTTGGTGCCAACGACGAGGAGCGAACCGCGTCAACCGGGCTCGACATTGGCCTGCCAGCGGCATTTACCAACGGCATGGTCTGTTTCTAGGCGCATGCGTACAAGTCTACGAGTGCTGCTTCGACTCGCGCTCGCAACCGTTGGTTGCGTCGTCTTGGGCGTGCTTGTGGGCTATGGAGATCTGGGCGATGCGGGCATGCGCGGGGCCTTCCTGGAGCTGAGGGCGTATCGCGTTGCAACTGCGTACTTCGCAGGCGCGGCCCTCTCCGTCGCGGGCGTGCTTGCGCAGGGACTATTTCGCAACCCCCTGGCCAGCCCCTCGATATTGGGAGTATCCGCGGGCGCCAGTCTAGGCGCCCAGCTCGCTCTCCTCTCAGGTGCCGCCGTATTCGGCGGAAGCGTCACCTTCTCGCCGGAGATGCTCATCCCAATCGGTGCGTTCGGCGGCGCCCTGCTGGGGCTCGGCGTGCTCATGGCGATTACGCGCAATCGCCCGGATGTCATCGCTCTTCTTCTCTGCGGCTTTCTGCTCTCCAATCTCTTTGTAAGTGTGGGCGCGTTCGTGACGAGTCTAGGTCAACAGACCTGGGAGCTTGGTCGCGCCATGGTGGCATTTATGCTCGGTGGCGTAGGCGGCGCAGGCCCGCGCCAAGCTCTCCTCATCGCCACGGTCGCAACTCTCGGAACCTTGGGAGCCTGGAGTTGGGCGCGGCACCTCGATCTCCTCCTCACTGGCGAAGAAGAAGCCGAGACGTTGGGCGTAGACACCGTCCTGGTCAAGCGATGGTGCGTGGTCTGGATTGCGTTGCTCAGCGGCGCCGCTGTTGCCGTCGGCGGCACCATTGCGTTTGTTGGACTCGTGGTTCCGCACGTCTGTCGATCGTTGGTGGGACTTAGCAATCGGGTGCTCATTCCGACCTCAGCCCTCGCTGGAGGCATCTTCCTCGTCCTCTGCGATCTCGTGGCCCGAGTCATTTCGATTCAAGGCGAACTTCCGCTTGGAGTGGTTACTGGCCTCATCGGCGCTCCGAGTTTTCTGTATCTGCTTCTCCGGTCTCGGTATATGGGGGTCTTGCGTGGCTGAGTTAGCGATTGGCATCGATGCGCTAAGCATCCAACTTGGAGGGACGAGTGTCGTCGATGCGGTGTCACTCGGGCTTCACTTTGGAGAACTCGGCGTTATTGCTGGGCCCAACGGCGCGGGAAAGTCCACCTTGCTCCGTGCTGTCTTGGGATTGTCCGCACCGCATTCGGGGCGCATTTCTATCTCTGGGCGAGACCTGGCCTCTTTGCGTCACGCCGATCGCTCCCAAACGTTGAGCTACGTGCCGCAAACCTCCGCGCTTAATGCGGCTCTCTCGGTACATGAAATCGTCGCTCAGGGGCGATTCTCACGGAACGAATCACGAGCACGTACGGCGGCCGCCGTCGAACAAGCACTCGAGCGAACCGGCATTCGCGCGCTACAGAGCCGCAGCTACCTCGCTCTTTCGGGGGGAGAGCGGCGCCTGGCTCTCATCGCCCGAGCTCTTTGTACCGAGGCAAAGATTGTGCTCTTGGATGAGCCTACGGCCGGTCTCGACATCGCAAACCGGCTGCGCATCCTGGAGCTTCTCCGGAGCCTGGCAGGAGAGAACTTTGCCGTGCTGGCCGTTCTTCACGACCTTGATGACGTGTTGAACTACGCAGACAGCGTAGCGCTCATGCACCGAGGCAAGATTGTTTACTCGGGGACAGCGAAGGATGTCGTCACGGCGGAACATGTTCGAGGAGTCTATGGAGTCGAACTCGTCCGGAATGCAGCGCTGGGATTCTCGCTACCCAAGGGGGCTACACCATGATGCGCTCAGAGCTTCTCAACGGTTCGCTGGCGCTCGTAGCGCTGGCAGCGGCGACTATCATCATGGGACTTGGAACCGGCACCCACAGTTCGACATCGCAACTCTCATCGAGCGTTGCTGCCCTGCGATTTTCGGAAACGAGCGACGGGCGCTCAGCGCTTCTCGATGCCACCGATGAAGCTGTCCTCATCGACACTCGCTACAGTCGCGTTGTTGCAGGAAGCATCGTTGCTCGATCCATCATGGGGGAGTTGAGCGAAAAGGAGCGAATCGTAGGAGTCATCGCCGCTGGTATCGAGGACGCACCAGATGCCCACCGCTTTTCGGGCATTGAACAGCTCGTTGGAATGAATGAGACGGAGAAACTCCTTTCCCTCGATCCCGACCTCGTTTTAGTGAGCTCTGTCAGCAGTGTTCCCCATCTCGAGCGCCTGCGCTCCTTGGGCATCGCCGTTTTCATCCTCGGAGATATGCGCGGGGTCGAGAGCTTTCTGCGCGATGTACGGCAGATTGGCGTCCTCCTCGGAGCCGAGACGCGCAGTGAGCGGCTTGCGACTGCCTACAAAAGGCGGATGGAGGAAATCGCCAGGACGATTCCAAACTCGGCTCGCAAGCAGGGCATGTACTTGAGTGCCTACGGCGCGCAGATGTTTGGAGGAACCAAAGGAACGAGCTATCACGATGTCTTGAACTACGCCGGCCTCATTGACGTCGCGGCCAAACGCTTTCACGGATGGCCGCAATACACCGCCGAACACGTTCTTGCGATGGACCCCGAGATCATCGTCTCTCCAATCGGTGTTCCCGAGTTCGTTTGCAAGACCAGTGCGTTGTCGCGACTCCGCGCGTGTAAGAATGAGCATGCCGGCTTTGTGGAGTTGCCCTCATCTTGGCTCGAAGATCCCAGTCTCATCATGCTCGACGTCGCCGAGTCCATTCACGACGAGGTCTACGGTGCTCTCTGACACTACGGCACCCGGCGGCTTGCCGTTTCGAGTCGGTGCGACCTCCTTCATCTATCCCGGAGACTGGCTCTACAACGTTGAACGCCTAGCCGGGCGCGTTGGCGATATCGAACTTCTCTTCTTCGAGGCGGATGGATTGCCGGCCCCGGAGTACTTTGCACAACTCGCAGCATGGAAGTCGAAGGGCCATAGCTACACCGTGCACACGCCGCTGAGCGCGAGTCTCGCGAGCGAAGACGAACAACGCCGCCAACAGGGCATTGAAGAGGTCATCCGGGTGATCGAAGCCAGTCGCCCGGTGGAGCCGTTCGCCTGGATCTTGCACGTCTATTGGGGGGACTTCGAGGGCGACAAACAGACGGTGGATCTGGGCGCCTGGCAGCACAGGGCGATGGACTCGCTGCGGACGATCACCGACAGGACTGGCGAGCACCAGAGGCTGAGCATTGAGAGCCTCGATTACGACTATAGGCGTATCGGTCCCGTCGTCGAAGCGCTCGACCTCACTGTTGCATGGGACATTGGCCACGACATTCGGGATCAGCGCCAGAGCCAGTTCATGATTGAGGAGCTTCATCATCGACTCAGGGTCGTGCAGTGGCACGGCACCGATCCTGCGGATCGAGATCACCGTTCTCTTGCCTTCGTGCCACCAGAAGACTCGAAACGTCTGTTGCAGAATCTTTCCAAGATCGACTTTGCTGGTGTCGTTACCCTCGAGGTGTTTCGCGAGGACGACTTTGAGGAATCGCTCGCCCTTGCGCACAAGCTCATTGCTGCGGAGGCATCGCGTGCCCGATAGCCTGGAAGGGTCTTTGCTCGAGGTTTCTCTCGACGATGCCTATCTCGTCGCCAGACTCCCAGGCGCGCACCGCACACTCAGTTGGGGCATCGTTGGTGGTGGATTGAGCGAGTCGGAGACCGTCGTGTGGAGAGAGGTGCGAAACCGCGATCTGGGGCCGTCGGTTGATCCGGTCGCGCTCCTGAGCGAGTCGCTTTCGCAAACGGGGTTTCCCGATGCGGTGGGGCTACTCACCAGTGCACCTCTCGCCGACTACGGGAGCGCGACAGAAACCATGGGGGGCATTGTTGCTACCTGTATCGCAACGGTAGGTCTCGCCAATGCCTTGACCACAGGGGACCCACCCGACGCCCGCCCGAAGAAGTTCGGAACCATCAATCTCTTGGTGTGGGTATCAGAGGGGCTCAGCGAGGCTGCAACCATCGAGGCTCTCTCCATTGCCACAGAAGCACGAACCCTGGCGGTGCTGTCGGCCCGCGTTCCCAGTCGCGTCTCGGGCAATCCTGCCACGGGTACAGGCACCGACTGTATCGTGATCGCTAGTCCTCTATCGGCTTCGGGCGCGACGTATGCGGGCAAGCACACCGTGATTGGTTCGCTCATCGGCCAGGTTTGCTTGCGGGCGATGGAGCAAGGCATCGACAATTGGCGACGAAGGACTGATCATGGCTAGTCTCATTCTCATTGGTGGGGGCGTTCGGTCGGGCAAGAGTCGCTTCGCGCTAGAAGTTGCAAAGCAGCGCGGCACACGCCTTGCGTTTTGTGCGACGGCCCAGGCATTCGACTCCGAAATGGAAGAGCGCATTGCTGCGCACAAAGAAGAACGTGCAAACAGCTTTGAGACCATCGAGGCTCCTTATGAGCTTGTAGCCGCTCTGCATTCGGCGAACAACTACGATGCCATCGTCGTAGATTGCCTGACGCTGTGGCTGTCAAATCAGCTTCTGCGAGGCGATAACGAGGCCGAAATTCTCGCTCGGGTTGAAGAGCTCGCATCCATGACTCGAACGTTCGACCTCATCGTTGTAACCAATGAAGTTGGCATGGGCATCGTTCCCGAGTCGGCCTTGGGACGAGCATTTCGCGATTTGGCAGGACGCGCCCATCAGCGGCTTGCCAGTCACGCTGACGAACTGTACGCAGCGATGTTAGGCGCGATGATCCGTCTTCGCCCCGCGCCCATCACGCTCGTTCACCAAGGAGAATTTCGTGACGCATGAACAGATCATCAAGAGCACATTGGATGCAATCGCCCCCGCCTCCATCGAGCATTTTCGCGCCGCTGCTGAGCGCATCGATAACAAGACGAAACCTCGTGGAAGCCTGGGGCGACTAGAAGAACTCGCACAACGACTCTGCGGAATTCAGCGAACCGCCGAGCCCCGTGTGGACAAGCGTACGATTGTCGTTATGGCGGGGGATCACGGCGTTGCGGCCGAAGGTGTGAGCGCCTACCCGAGAGAAGTCACCGCGCAAATGGTGCAAAACTTTGCCCACGGGGGTGCTGCTATCAACGCACTTGCCAAACAGGCAAAGGCCAACTTGCTCGTGGTCGACATGGGCGTAGCGGAGCCGGTCGAGGTCGAGTTCGTTCGCAGTGTGCGCGTTGGACCGGGGACGAGAAACTTCCGCGAGGGGCCAGCGATGAGCAGCGATGAGATGCATGCGGCCGTTGCTGCCGGCATCGAAATTTCCATCGAGCTTGCCGATTCGGGGGTGGGGATGATTGGCCTAGGCGAAATGGGCATTGCCAACACGACGGCAAGTAGCGCGATCACCTCGGTCCTCACTGGGCTTAGTCCTGAAGAGTTAACGGGCGTCGGAACGGGAATCGACGAAGCCACGAGACTTCACAAGGTGCAGGTGATTCGCGATGCCATCGCCCACAATTGCCCTCCTGGCGACGAGCCCCTGAAGGTTCTCGCTTGCTTGGGAGGATTCGAAATCGCGGGATTGGTGGGGGTGGCCCTGGGCGCGGCCTCGCGACACATCGCTGTCGTGGCCGATGGCTTCATCTCTTCGGTGGCTGCTCTAGTCGCTGTTCGGGCGACCCCCCATGCGCGCGACTACATCTTTACATCCCACAAATCCGTCGAACCCGGCCACGCGCGTGTCTTGGAGGAGATAGGCCATGCACCGCTATTGGACCTGAGCATGCGCCTTGGCGAGGGAACCGGCGCCGCGCTAGCGATGCAACTCATCGCGGCCGCAGAAGCCTTCTATCGTGAGATGGCATCCTTCGAGAGCGCCGGCGTGAGCGATTCCGGAAAGTAAATGCTGCCGCAATATTTAGAGCATGTCGCAGCGATCCTTGTCATTGCTGTGGCCATCGACCTTCTGTGGGGGGAACCGCCGACGTTCGTGCACCCAGTCGTCTGGATGGGAACTCTCATCGGCCTCTGCGTTTCCGTGCGCCCGCAGAGGGGGCGACGCAGACAATTCTGCTTCGGCCTGCTCATAGCATTCGCCCTGCCGAGCGCAGTGGCGCTGGTGACCGCCGCCTTGCTCGAACTCCTAGCTGCTCGGCCTGTGCTCGGGTTGGCAACGAGCATCTGGCTCCTCACATCGAGCTTTTCGATTCGTGCGCTGGGAGCCGCCGCGGAACGAGTACGCCAATGCCTTCATTGCAACGATGTGGCATCGGCTCGACAAGCTGTTGGCCATCTGTGTTCGCGCGACACGGAGCCTCTGAGCGAAGAAGAAGTGGCCGGGGCCGCCATCGAATCGGTGGCGGAGAATGTATGTGACAGCTTCATAGCTCCCGTCTTCTACTTTCTTCTCTTCGGCATCCCCGGCGCTGTCGCCTACCGATGCATCAATACCTTGGATTCCCGACTCGGATATCGGGGCGCATTCGAGTACCTCGGCAAAGCGTCAGCGAGATTGGATGATGTCGCCAACTTCATACCAGCGCGCATCAGCGCTGGACTGTTTGTCGTCTCAGGCGCACTGCAGCGAGCTCGAGTCGGTCACGGACTGGTCGTCTGGAGACGAGATCGCAATCAGACGGAGAGCCCCAACGCCGGGCAGTCGATGGCCATGATGGCAGGGCTTTTGGGCGTGCGCTTGGAGAAGCGTGACTGCTACGCCCTTGGAGATCCCATTCAGAAGACGGGGGCTGCGTCCATCGCCCAGGCATGGGACATCGCCTTTGCCGCCATGCTGCTTTGGGCCGCTGTCTCCGTGGGAGTGCTCCTTGTCTAGCTCGTCGTCAACGCCCTACCGCTTGCCTCGGCATGGCGGGCTTCATCACCATGAGCTCTCGTCGCTTGGAATTGCTCCGGGAGACGTCATGGACTTTAGCGTAAATGTAAATCCCTACGGGCCCTCCGACTCGGTACTGCGAGCAGCGCGAGATGCGCCGGTTCACACGTACGGCGATCCAACGGGCGCTGCGACCTGTGAGGTCTTGGCGGGCCAAATCGGCGTGTCTGCGAGTCGTGTTTCCCTTGGCAATGGCGCGGCAGAGCTACTGTGGAGCCTCGCCCGCGTTCTCGCCCACAGCGATGGCCCCGCTCTCATCGTAGATCCTACATTTTCTGAGTATCGCTCTGCTGTCGAGTCTCTAGGGCTTCCTGTGCTTTCCTTCCGCGCCACTGCCGAGTCGCAATTTCGCGTCGACCTCGGCGCTCTTCGGGGCGTTGTCGAGAAGGAGCGCGTGCAGTCCGTGTATCTCTGTACACCGAATAACCCAACGGGCGCCGCTATACCCTTTTCGTCGCTGGTTGGGCTCGCCGATGCCTGCCCCAAGACGACCTTCATCGTCGATCAAGCGTTCTTGAGCTTGAGTCCCGAGCACGCAGAGATGCGCTTGAGCGCTCCCGCCAACATCGTGCTCCTTCGTTCCCTCACCAAGGATCATGCAATCCCCGGTCTTCGCGTTGCCTACCTCGTCGCCAGTTCTTCCACCGTAGAGGCGTTGGAAGCGGCTAGGCCCCCATGGACCGCCAGCACGCCGGCACAGGCGGCTTTGCTTGCCAGTCTCCATGAGGAGGTCTTCATCGCGAATTGCCGAGAGCGTATGCGCGCCGATCGCGAGTACCTCCACAGTGCCCTCGAGCGGATTGGCCTTGCCCCCATTCCGTCTCATGCGCCCTTTCTCATCACCAGGGTGAACGATGCCACAGCGCTGAGACTTCGCATGCTGCGTGGTCAAGGCATCTTGGTCCGCGATTGTTCTTCCTTTGGCCTGCCCCACTATATTCGACTGGCATCGCGTCCGAGGGAGGATGTTGACAAACTCGTGGCGGCCCTCGAGGAGGAGCTTGGATGAGCGCCAGGGTTCTCATGGTCCAGGGCACTTCATCCGATGTGGGCAAGAGCCTGATGGTGGCCGCGCTCTGCCGCATCTACGCCCGACGCGGTTTGCGAGTGGCACCATTTAAGTCACAGAACATGGCGCTCAACTCGTTCGTCACCCCCGAGGGACATGAAATCGGAAGAGCACAGGCCGTGCAGGCGGCGGCGGCCGGCATTTCCCCGTCGGTCCTGATGAATCCCATCCTGCTAAAGCCACAAAGCGACACGGGATGTCAGGTGGTGCTCAATGGAAAGGCCGAGGCATCGATGAGCGCAGTCGACTACCACGCGCATAAGCCTGCGCTACGCGCGACAATCGGTGATGCGCTAGGCAAGCTACGAAGAGAATACGACCTCGTTATTATCGAAGGCGCTGGCAGTCCGGTGGAGATGAATCTCAAGGAACATGATGTGGCCAACATGTTCGTTGCCGAGCTCTGCGACGCACCCGTGTTGCTCGTCGCGGATATCGATCGCGGTGGCGTCTTTGCCTCCCTGGTGGGAACCATGGAGCTTCTCGAAGGCAGTGAGCGCGCGCGGGTTCGCGGCTTCCTCATCAACAAATTCCGTGGGGATCCTGCCCTGCTAGGCGATGGGCTCGAAATACTCCTTTCAAAGACGGGGGTACCTGTGCTCGGTGTCGTGCCCTACCTGCGCGATCTCGGAGTTGCAGAGGAAGACTCGGTTGCCCTTGCCCATCGCAAGACCCATTTCGATGAGGCAAATCGAGATACCCGAAAGATTGCCGTCGTGCACTTTCCCCACATCTCAAACTACGACGACGTTTTGCCCCTCGAGCGAGAAGCCGCGGTCGAGGTTGCGTTCGTGCGGGATGTCGAATCGATACGCTGTGCAGACCTGGTCGTTCTCCCGGGCTCCAAGAGCACTGTTGCCGATCTTCAGTGGCTTCGGGAGCAGGGCATGGCAGAGGCACTCTTGCAGCTCGCGCAAGCAGGTCGCCCCATCATCGGAATCTGCGGAGGATGCCAAATGCTGGGAACACGAATCGAAGATCCCGAGAACGTCGAGTCATCGCATCCAAGCGTCAAGGGCCTCGGCCTACTGCCTTTCTTCACGGTTTTTGAATCCGCCAAAATAACTGCGCAAGTGAGGGCAACGGCCGTGCGAGCAGGCGTTTTGCACGATAGCACCGAGATACAGGGATACGAAATTCACATGGGACAGCTGCACTGGTCGGGGACACCATCGCCAGCGTTTGAAATCAGTACTCGCAATGGTGAAGAGGTGCATGTTCCGGACGGCGGAGTCGGAAACGAAGGCCGCATTGTGGGGACCATGATCCACGGAATCTTTGGCAACGCCGAGGTGAGAAAGACGCTGCTTTCAGCCCTTGGTGTTCGCTCTGGGGCAGGCGACTCGTTCTTCGACTCGGAGATCGACAGGCTTGCGGATACGGTCGAAGGCTATGTCGATGTTGATCATCTCGATGTCATCATTGGTCTGGAAAGCGAGCGCCTGGCATGAGGATGGGCTTTCGTCTGCGCCTGGCCATCGGTTTTCTCACCCGCATTCCGGTGGGAAATCTTCTGGCCTCCGACGAGGAGTTCGCCCGCTCCTTGGCCTTCTTTCCGATCGTTGGGGCCTTGCTGGGAATCGCGCTAGCCGCTGTAGCTAGCATCCTTGAGTCCCAACTCTCCCCAGGCATCGTTGCAGGGCTCCTCCTCGCCTTCTCCGCACTGCTCACAGGCGGGCTTCATCTCGACGGCCTCGCAGACGTCTTCGATGGTCTCGGCGGCGGTCGCGGCGACGCCGAACGAATGCTCAACATCATGCGTGACAGCCGAATTGGCAGCCACGGCGCGGTCGCGCTCATCGTCTGTCTGCTCGTCAAGTTCGCCGCCCTTTCCGAGCTCATCGCAGCAAAGGAGTTCTTGCTCCTCGGCATGGCGCCGATGGCGGCTCGTGCCCTTATCGTGCCGACCATTCTAGTCGTTCCCTACGTGCGCCAAGAAGGATTGGGAAGCTCCTTTCAACGTTGCGCGAGCCATCGAGATCTCCTGCCGGCAGCGCTCTGCTTACTCTGTGCAATCGTGCTTGGAGGCTTCGCTGCCGCCATCGCGGTTGCCAGTGCCGCACTCATGTACCTAGCAGTGAGTGCCTTGTTGGTGTCAAAGCTACGAGGGCTCACGGGCGACGGCTACGGAACGCTCATCGAACTTGGGGAGCTCGCGTTCCTCGTGGCGCTAACCTGGGGTTGAGAAGACACTATGACTGACAAAACAAACGCAGAACACGCGGAGAAAATGCGACAGCTCCAAGCGGAGCACCGAGCGAAGATGAAGGAGCGGCGCAAGGCTGATAGAGGACTCCTTGCGGTGTATACGGGGGAGGGCAAGGGGAAGTCGAGCTCCGCATTGGGAGTCATTTTGCGCGCTCTGGGCTGGGGCCATGACGTGGCAATGGTGCAGTACATCAAGGGCACCTGGAAGACAGGTGAGAAGCAGTTCTTCGAGACATTTGAAGACCTCATCACGATCAAGCGCATGGGCGAGGGATTCACCTGGGACACACAAGACCGAGAGCGTGACATTGCTGCCGCCGAGTCCGCATGGCAGACCAGTCTCGAGTTCATGCGGGGCGGCGACTACGATCTGGTCGTTCTCGATGAGCTTAACATCTCCCTGCGCTACGAGTATCTTGCGGTGAGCGAAGTCATCGAAGGGCTAGCAACACGGCACCCTCGCACCACGGTCATCGTGACAGGACGCGATGCGCCAGAGCCCCTCATTGAGGCTGCAGACCTCGTGACAGAAATGAAGAACGTCAAGCATCCGTTTGATGCGGGAATCAAAGCGATGCGCGGTTTCGATTTCTAGCGAGTGAAGGCGACCTTCCCGCGTAGTCGTCGTGCCAGAAACGGCCGGGATGTCTTAGAATCCCGCAGTGAAGAGCGCATCTTTGACGCGCTCTGTTGCAATCCGATAGGCGGCTTTGCGCAGTGAGCATTGTGAGCTTGTGACTTCGCTCAGCACGCGTTGTGATGCGGTAACCAGCGTCTCGCGCAATCGATCTCGAACCGCGTCAAGATCCCAACTCATATGCTGGAGATTTTGCACCCACTCGTAGTAGCTCACGGTCACGCCACCGGCGTTTACAAGAATATCGGGCAGCACGTAGACGCCGCGATTGGTGAGCACCTCCTCCGCCGCATGGGTGACCGGGCCGTTGGCGGCTTCCACGACTACCCTGGCCCGTACTCGCTCCACATTCTCTTTGTGAATGACACCTCCAAGTGCGGCGGGGATTAGATAATCGCAATCGAGTTCGAGAAGTGCAGCCCCATCAATCGGTTCTGCATGTTCCATCCCCGCAACCGTTCCCGCCTTGTTCACGTGCTGGACAACCTGCTGGATGTCAAATCCGTGGCTGTTTGTGATAGCTCCTCGAACATCGGAGAGGCCGATGATGCGCATGCCTTTGTCGGCGAGAGCTAGCGCGGCAAATTTGCCGACATTGCCAAACCCCTGGATGGCGACCGTCTTGTCCAACAGAGACTCATCAAGGTGCTTGGCAAACTCCTCCATGACGATGCTAACGCCGAGCCCCGTGGCGTCTTCGCGTCCTTGCGAGCCTCCGGTCGCCAGTGGCTTGCCCGTCACCACAGCGGGGCTGTAGCCATAGATTTTTGAATACTCGTCCTGAATCCACGCCATAATCTGTGCGTTCGTACCGACGTCAGGAGCGGGAATATCGAGGCTTGGACCAATCTCTCGATGAATCTTCTGCACAAACTTGCGGGTTAGCGTCTCCAGCTCACGGGGAGAGAGGGTGAGGGGATCGCAGTCGATGCCGCCCTTGGCGCCGCCCAGGGGAATATCTACCAACGCTGTCTTCAGCGTCATCAGGCACGCCAGTCCGCGCGATTCTTCTGCATTGATCGATGGGTGAAAGCGAAGCCCGCCTTTGTACGGCCCACGCGCGTTGTGGTGCTGGATCCGATAGCCGTTGTAAACGACGACACTGCCATCATCCTTTCGAAGCGGCAATTCGATTCGCATCTCCCGACTCGCGGTCAACAGAAGCTCGAAGGTAATTTCGTCATAGCCAAGCTCATCGCACGCAGCTTTGAGAAAGGCATCATGGGTGGTTTTGATCGTGGGAGTTTTCATTGTCGGAAGATCGCGGAACCTGTGCCAAAGCGGTCCGCACGACGTGCGGTTGGGGATAGCGCGTCGAGATAGTACACCCCACCTCGCTCAGCGAGGAGCTTGACGAGACACTCACCATCCCGCACACAAAAACTCACCGCATTGAGATTTGTACCGGCTTCTTAGCAGTCGTCATTGGCTACGACGAGCCCACCTTCTACGTCACGCCCCCACCAGGCGCCGTCTTCAAAGCGAAGTGGCGATTCCAGGGTGGCTCCAAGCTCTTGCAGCTCGAGCGCCTTGTCCCCAGAGTCACAGCGTGGAACGTCCGAACCCGCAGGAGGCACCGGATCGCTACACTGGTAGTCCACGTCGCTGGAAACAACGTGCAGACCGTCGATGGAGGAACTCTCCGTGCTCGCCACGGAATACTGCCAAATGCAGGAATCATTCGCATTCGTGTGGAAGAAGACGTTGACCGGCTCAAAAGATGGCCCGTCGAAATCGACAGCCACCAAGGTGACCGGGGCTTCGATTTTAGAGCGAATGGATGCTCGCGCCGCATCAATGGTCTCTTGATATTTCGAGGGCGTCACAGGGGGAAGTGGTTCGGGACAAACACCACTGGTGTCAGCCCCGCCAGGCGCGCAATTGACACCGATGAACCTGGTATCCAGTGCGCCGCATTCGCTTCTCCCTTCATCGTTGGCTTCGGCAATCGCATCACCGCGGCTCAGGTCGCCGCATACCTCGATGGTTATGGTAAATGGCTCGCCTCCAGTGCTGTCCACGCACATGGCAGGACAGTCCCATACCGTCGCGGTCGAGTCGCTCTTATCCCCTGCACCCGCGCTCAAAGGACCTTCTTCTGCCGCGCAAGCTTGAAGGCCAAGGAGGAGGAGTGGCGTTAGCCAGAGAGCGAGTCTTGAAGTCATATACCGGGCCATAGCAAGCAGTGGGCCAGGAACGGGGGCGCATAACTCGTTGATATCCATTGTGCCTAGATCGCAATGGGCCTCCTGTGCAGACATCAGTCTCTGGCCTATCGTTCCAGCCCTCTTCCCACCGCAAAGCGCAAAGCGAAGGTCAGAGTTTTTCGCAGCGGGTTTTGAGCGCGCACGTCGAGATGATACACCCGCGTGGTCTTGCTGCTAGCTCAAGTACCGCCAATCGAGTTGATCTGCCACACGCCGATCTGCACCGGGCCGCACGCTCTCGGCAGAGGTACCGGACTGTGAGTGAGTTTCTGGACATGCTCGGCAAATTCATGGGCAAGGACCTGTTCCATGTGGCGGGTACCACAATCAGTGTGTCGACCATCGTCACGTTGATTCTAATTCTCTTTGCGTCCTACTGGATTTCAAGTTGGCTTCGCCAGCTCGTCCAAAAAGCGTTGGGCAAACGTCACCCGGCGGCTGCGGACACCTTGGGTGTGCTCATCCACCACTCGGTCCTCGTTGTTGGTTTCTCAAGCGCATTGAGCACTGCCGGAATCGACTTGACGGGGCTGTTTGCTGCCGGTGCGATCTTCGCTGTGGGGCTCGGCTTTGCGATGCAGAGCATCGTGCAAAACTTCGTGGCTGGGGTCATCCTGCTAACGGAGCGCACCATCAAGTCAGGCGATGTACTCGACGTCGATGGGCTCGTGGTGAAGGTCTCCGAGCTGGGGATCCGGGCGAGTATTGGTAAAACTTGGGATGGCGAAGAAGTGATCGTTCCCAACTCGTTTCTCAGTCAAAACGTCGTGAAGAACTATACCTTGAGCACCTCGGACTATCGTGCCCGCGTCGAGGTTGGCGTTAGCTACAGTTCTGACCTTGAGCGAGTCAAGGAGGTTTTGGAACAGGTCGCGAAGGAAGTTACGAGCCGCATACATACATCAACGCATACGCCTGCTACCGAGGTTCCCATGGTCATTGTGACGGGCTTTGGTGATAGCTCCATTCTTTGGGAAGTTGGTGTCTGGATGAAGGATCCATGGGAGTTGCGCTCCATCAAATCTGACCTGTACTTGTCGATCTGGCGTGCTTTCCAGGCCAATGAGATCGTCATTGCGTTTCCACAAATGGATCTCCATTTCGATCCTGCGGTGATGCGCTCATTCGAGCAGGATTCGAGCAACCTCGCCTAAGCGAACGTGCCACGGTTGGTTGGCCCGCTCGCTAATTCTTTGTGCAACAAGCGCAACCTTTGGGCTATAATCTGTAGAACCAACGTTGTACCTCATTGGCAAAAGCTTGATTGTGCTAGCCGCTAGTTCTCTGATCGCCAGTTGCGGGCGCGTTGGGTTCGAACCGCTATCCTCTCTCTCGGGCAACGCCAGCGATGCGAGCGCTGCAGATGCGACTGATGTCGATGCCGCAACACCGGGCTTTGCCAACATCCAAATTGCGGGAGGCTGGCTACACACCTGCGCGAGCATCGATGGGCGGGTAGCGTGCTGGGGGCTGGGCGCATCGGGGCAGCTGGGACGGGGAGACAACCTCTCAAGCGCCGTGCCGCGCACAGTTGCTCTTCCCGGGCCCGCCACCGCCATCACCGCTGGGCGCGACCACAGCTGTGCCGTGTCGCTAGGTGATGCGTATTGTTGGGGAAGCGGTGCCGATGGCAGGCTCGGAAGCGGAGACTTGCTCGATCGACTCGAGCCCAACCTTGTCGAAGGCTTGCCGATCGGTGGCGTCACCGCGATTGGCGCTGCGCGCTTTTCCACCTGTGCTGTCGCCAACGGTGAGGTCTACTGCTGGGGGCGCAACAGTGGAGGACAGCTCGGCATCAACGAAATGCAGGGTGCCAGCACGGTGCCGGTGCTCGCCCAAGGCCTGGCTTCAGGAGTCGATGCTCTTGCGCTTGCCGCCGACAGGGCCTGTGCTGTGCGCGATCGCAAGGGCTACTGCTGGGGACACGATCACAGCGGAGACCTGGGAACCGCAGGTAACGGTGGCTCCACCATCGAAGAGGTAGTCGTCGTTCCCACGCTCGATGCATTGGGCATCGGTTTGCAGCACGCGTGCGGCGTGCTCGACGGAGCGGTCTCTTGCTGGGGGCGCGGCGTGAGCGGTGAGCTCGGCGATGGCATGCTGCAAAGCAGCACGACCGCCGTTCAAGTCTCGGGGCTCGAGAGTGGAGTCACCAGCATGAGCGTTGGAGGCGGCATCGTCGAGGCCGCAGAAATTGATAGCAGTTGTGCTGTGCAAGACGGGAATGTTCTGTGTTGGGGAAGGAACGACTATGGCCAGCTTGGCAGCGGTGATACAGCCGTCCTGGCAACCCCCGCGACCGTGCAGGGGCTTGCTGCCCCGGCTCGTCTCGTCGAAGTCGGTGGTGGGCACGCCTGTGCCGTTCTCGAGCCCAATACCATTGCATGTTGGGGCAGAGGCACTGATGGGCAACTCGGCCATGACTTCTTCGCTGACAGTTTCGCCCCTGTGGTTGTGCAATCCTGGTGAGTCGCATCTCAATGCCTCTCCCTACAGATCCAGGATTTGCCATCCCATACCAGGCCTAAACGCTCGCTTCCCATCGCCGTCCTCAGACTGGACGCTTCATGTGCAGCGTGAGATTCAAATCCTTCAGGTTGCTAGGACCGGCTCCGCTCAACGAATCGCTTCCCTTCCTACAACCTCCATGAATTCTGGAGCCTCAACCAAGTCTAAGGCGCAATGAAACAGTTCGTCTCTCTGGTGCTGTTCGGTTTGCTAACCAGCGTTGCGTGCTCCGGTGGCAGCAACGTGAATGAGGTTGCTGACGGTGGCCAGACTGATGCCTCCAAACTCACCGATGGAGGGCCCTTGGATGCTGCCCTGCCTGAGTTTGGTGACCCGGAGGTTCTCGTCGCAGATGCGCGCTATGCTTTTCGACTGGCGCTTGATGAGAGTCATGTCTACTGGGCTGCGAACAACGCACGAATCGACAGAGTACCCCAGGCGGGCGGCTCCCCCGTGGTCATTGCCTCAGGGCAAGGGGAACCCTTCGGGCTCAGCGTCGACGACGAGCGCCTATACTGGATTCAGTATGGGGGGACGTTGCACAGCACCGCGAAGGACGGCTCGGATACCCAGGTTTTGGCCAGTGGCAGCGAGAGCCTCATCGCTCTTACCATGGACTCAACCCACTTGTACTGGGCCGAGAGCCGGGAAGGCGGGCATGTATTTCGAATCCCCAAGACTGGCGGAGATGCGCAAACAATTTACACTGCGGTTGATCAAGTGCAGTCCTTGGCAGTGGACGCAACCCACCTCTATGTCGCTGAGGCCAACACGTTCGGAGGTGGCGCGTTGGTTTCCGTCCCCAAGGAGGGTGGGGAGTCGAAGGTGCTGGTTCGGAACACGAATGCCACGGTGGTGGCAACCAATGGCGTCGACGTGTTCTGGACCGACCACGATCGGGATTTTGTCGCCAAAGTTGCAATCGGAGGAGGCGAAAGCCAGATCTTAGCTGACATTGAGGCCTCGACCCTTCAGATATTTTCTGGCGATCTCTACTTCTCAGAATTCTTCGCAGAACGGATTCTTCGAGTTCCCGTCGGAGGAGGCTCCGTAGAACTGCTCACGGACCAAGCCAATCGTTCCTATGGCATGGGGGTCAATGCCACAGGGGTCTATTGGGGAGAACGAGTCAGCGGTGGAAGAATCATGGTTCTTCGCCGGCACTAGCAGTCTTAGGTCTTAGCTAGTTTCCGTCCCGCTAGGGACAAAAACTAGCTAACGCTTGCGAGCAAGCGTGGTGTTTCGCGCCTTCGGCGCTGTGGTCTAGTGTTCCACACCAGAAATTAGCTAGTGTGCGATCCATGGACATTGATTCGTGATCGCGAAGTCAGCTCGTTTGCTGGCGAGGCGGGAAGAGGGAGTTTGCTGGGGCAAGCGACCGAGGAACAACG
>JANTGM010000112.1 GCA_024762925.1 Kofleriaceae bacterium
GCTAGGGACAAAAACTAGCTAACGCTTGCGAGCAAGCGTGGTGTTTCGCGCCTTCGGCGCTGTGGTCTGGTGTTCCACACCAGAAATTAGCTAGTTCATCGACATTGGTCATCAGGAACGAAGAGTTCGTTTGCTGGCAAGACGGGAAGAGGCTTGCTGGGGCAAGTGACACATTGAGCAAAGCGGCCAGCGAGCGAAGGATCGAGTTTACTTGGTCAATGTCAATGCATCAGACTGACTGTCAGTAGGTGTTTTTCCTAGGCTCTACGATTGACTTCCACCTTATGTATTGAGCCTGAGCAAGAGTTTGCGCTCGGGCATCGGGCGTACCTTCTTCGTGTTGCACCGAATGGCTGTTGTGTCGCAGCCACAAAATCTGGCGAGGTCTCGGTGTTGTCGGAGACCCTGGTGCGAATAGGCCACTTCTCGCTACACCATGAGATTGACTCCGTGTGTCTCTCTGGCGATGGTTGCCGACTGGTTGTGACCTTTGACCGGGGCATCAAGATTGTCAGGGCAAATACTGGCAGCGAGATAGTGTCGGTAGCCGGTATCTTTCTCGACGCATGGTTTGACGCAAATGGAAAGACGCTGTGGGTAGTTCGAAAGGTCTCTAGTCACCTTATCGTGGCCGAGGTGCGTTCGGCAGACACCCTGTCCCTTCTGCACGAGGTCGACATCGTGGATCCGCATTTTTCTTCCGGTTGGTTCTTCTATCCGTCGCCGGCTGCGAATAGCGTTGTGCTCTGGGCTGCTGCCGGCCAGGATGGGCAAACCTCATTTTGGTTGCAATTTGTAAGCAGCGGGATCGAAATTCGCGCAAACCTACCCGCCGATACGACGCCTCCGAGTTTCTCTGAGGACGCCTCGGAGTTCCTCGTTTGCAACGATGACGAGATTCGCCGATGTGAGGCTCTCGAAGGCAACACGTTGGGGGTGCTGAAAACCGGAAGTAGAAGGGCATTTTCCTACGAGATTCACTACCTCACAAAGAACGTGGCGCTGGCCTCCATAGGAGAAGGCTTGCTTCGTTTGCTTGACGTTGAAGCGATGTGTTTGGGCCAATCTGTTGAAGTCCAAGGGCACGAACCTAGGAAAACCTCTGAACTCTATCCATCACTAGAGGACGATGAAGAGCTTGTAAGTTCTTTGTGCGGAATCTACCGTCAGGGAGAAGAACATTTTCTCTCATCCCATCTCGTGCTTCCTGGTGAGGTCTCAAATCAGAAGCACGTGGTGTTGCGTTGGCGAAATCCGCTGCGCTCCTTGCGTTGAGGAGTGGTGAGTGCCTGCAGAAGGCAGTGCAGCGGACAGCTCGCTAGTACATCGATTCGATTTCGCTTGAGAAGTTCTCGTTGACCTTGTTCCGCTTCACCTTGAGTGTCGGAGTAAGCTCTCCATCTTCCACTGTCAGGTTGCGTGGAAGAATCGTCCACTTCTTGATGGTCTCAACTTGAGCAAGCGTGCTGTTGGTCTTCTCAACGGCACTCTTCACCTCTGCAATGATCTTTGGATCCTCGGCCAACTCGTCGGCTTTCTTGCTCGAACTCAAGAACTCCTCGACCGCTTCCGCGTCCAGCGTCACAAGCGCGGTTAGGTATTTGCGCCGATCGCCAATGATGACTGCCTCGTTGATGAGACGGTTGTCCTTTAGGCTGGCCTCGATGTTCTTTGGAGCGACGTTCTTGCCGCCTGCGGTAATGATGATGTCCTTCTTGCGACCGGTGATGGTCAAGAAGCCTTGGGCATCGAACTCTCCCAAGTCGCCCGAGTGCATCCATCCGTCCACAAAGGTTTCGGCAGTTGCCTTTGGATCTTTGAAGTACCCTGCACAGACGTTCTTGCCTTGCACGATAATCTCCCCATCTTCGGCAATCTCAACTCGGACACCGGGAATGGCTGGGCCAACACTGCCGAGCTTGGTTCGGCCATTGATGTTGAGAGTGGTAGGTCCGGTGTCCTCGCTTTGCCCGTAGACTTCATGCACAACAATGTCGATGCTCGCAAAGAAGTCCAAGACTTCTTTGGAAATGGGGGCAGCGCCACTTACACAGAAGCGGGCACGAGAGAGACCAAGCGCAGGCTTGAGCTTCTGTAGAACGAGCTTATTGGCCAGCTTGTATTGCATCTCAAGGGCAAATGGCAGGTCCTTGCCGCGGTTGCGGTGATCGCTCACTTGGGTACAGACGCCCTGAACCCACGTAACAAGGTGCTCTTTGACACCTGATGCTTCGGCGAGCTTCGCGCTGACCTTCGCATGGAATTTCTCCCAGAGCCTTGGCACGGCAAAGAAGATTGTCGGTTGAACTTCCTTGAGGTTGTCAGGAACCTTGTCCAAAGACTCTGCGTAGTATGCAGCTCCACCAAACGTAATGGGACCGTGGATGGTGACCATCTGCTCAGCAATGTGGCTAAGAGGCAAGAACGAGAGAACACAGTCTCCGGGCCTGCTATCCATCGTTGATGCAAGCTGTGAAGCGGTCCAGGCGAGGTTCTCGTGCGTGAGCATGACTCCCTTGGGTGGACCCGTGGTTCCAGATGTGTAGATGAGTGTGGCAAGGCCGTCTGGCTCCAAAGCATCCATAGCCGAATCGAAGTCGGCGTCTTCAACATCATTCCCCTGAGCTAAGAACTCTTCCCAGCTCATGACGTCTGGTCCCAGGTCGCCAGCATCTTTCATCGCAACGACTTGCTTGAGGTGTGGCAGGTTCGCCCGCTCTTTGGCCACTTTCTCGGCCTGATTTGCGTTTTCCACGAGCATGACACTCGCTTCCGCATGATCGACGATGTACTGAACTTCTTCGGGCGAACACGTGGCGTAGACACCTGCTGCGTAGGCACCAATGCTCATGGCTCCAAGATCGAAGATCACCCACTCGGGGCGATTGAAGCCGAGAATAGACACAGAGCCTTTTGCGCCAACGCCCAACGCCATTAGCGCTTTTCCTGCGGCACGGACTTCTTGTGCGTAGGTGCGCCAGTTGGTTGGCTTCCAGCGTCCGCCGTCTTTGATGTAGTAGGCCGGCGAATATGGATCGCTCTCAGCGCGCTTCTTGAGACGTAGAGGAATGGTATCTGTTGTCATTGTTCTTAATCCTGCTTCCAGACGTTTGCCATGTCACTTAGACGACCATAAATAACGGGCCCAGCATCTTGTGAAGCCAAAAACTGGTCCACATGAGTGAGGGCATCGGTAATTCGCAGCTTGTAGACGGCATCGAAGTTTGATGGGTGGTAGCCAATGGAGTAGTTGACCGGCTCGGTGAGCAGGCCTCCGTCCCAATTCGCTTCAAAAATTTCGATCATCTCGATGGTCTCGACATAGTCGACGAGAATTCCATTGTCGGGCACCTCAAGCACACCAATGGTGTCTTCGCCTGTAACCAGAATGTCGTCTTGCGATGGGTAGTAGGGTTGGCTTGTGTCGTTGATCGAGGACCAGTGCTCTCGGTTCCAAGCGTATAGGGTGCCCCTGCCTGGACCTTGCCACTCCTCCATCCGAGCCCAGTTGTTGGCGCTGGTGTCCGCGACGTAGCCCGCCGCTTCAAGTGAGCGCATGGTGTTGAGCTCTGCGGTCCAACCGCCAGCACGAAACGACGTTGGCTTGCCGAGACCGCGCTCTTCAAAGACCGCATCGGATGCAAGAAGGATATTCGTGAAGTCCTCTTCGCTATAAGCGGAGCATTGAATCGTGTAGCCAGAACTATCCGTTGGGTAGACAGTGGACTCGTCGATGTTGCACTCAATATCCGCAATGCCGAGGATGCTCCCAACCTCGTCTACGAAGTTGCAGTAGGGGTGGATGTGCAGACCGATTTCATCTTCGAAGTCATCACGCATGCCAACGAGCCAATCCACGAGCACTGTGCGACGCTCTTCGCTCACAGACGGATCCGTGAAGGTATACGGGCCCACAAAGTGTGTGAGCAGAAGTTCGGGATGCTCAGCATGCAAGTCGTCTTGCAGTGCCAGCGCTTCATCGGTGGTGTCTGCATCATCCCAGTCAGTGGTGACCACGACATAGAGCGGATGGCTGCGCTTGAAGGTGTGCGCGACAAACGCGGTGTCATCGCCGTCGGCTGCTAGCAGTACCTGGTACTCCCCAGGAACAAGCGCGGAGATGTCCAACGAGATGTGAAACTTACCCTCGGCTTTTGTGAGCCTTTGACCTGGGCCTCCGTCGAGCCAGACGTCGACGAATTTGGTGCCGCTTGGTGCCACGACTTCAAGCTCCAGTGTGTCGTTGCCAGCGTCGACTTCGTTGCCAACGATGGCCCATTCCCGAAGTCCTGTGACGCTGTACGCTGAATCAGCGGTTTGCGGTGCGAGCGGTGGGGTTTGGCTTGGGTCGGGAAGACGGGAGTCTCCGCAAGCAAGAGTGGCAGACAGGACCGAAGAGAGCGCAAGGAGCCGCAACATGAGCGCACCCTAGCATGCAAGCCTATGCCTACAGAACACCGATCCGCGCTGGAATTGACGCTAGAATGAGGCCATGAGACTTGGGGCTCGAAACGCAGTTTTCTCGCTACTTCCACTGCTTGTGCTCGGGTGTGGGGTGGGTGCCGATTTGCGATTTCCGGTGTCGCTGGGAAAGCCCCGGAGCGTGACAGAAACAACTCTTGAGAAGCAGAAATACTGCCGCCATGAAGCTCGGCAAATGCAGAGCCAGAGCTACGTGCGGTGCAAGACCAAAGGTTTCGCTGTTGGGGAGTCTTGGCTCGTCATCGACTACAGCGAGGAACAGCTCGTCGTTCGCGTTCGCAGGATGGAGCACTATCCAACACACGAGGAAGCCACCAAGCGGTGGAATGCCCTCGCCGCCGAGCGATCCAAAGAACTCGGTGCCGAATCGGAAGAGGCACGCGACATGATGGCCAACATGGGGGAAGGGCCCATCGGAGCCGTGGTTTGGAAAGTCTGGCGCAAAGGCAAGTCGGGCAATCTTCTTGGTCTCTACTTGGTCAAGCCCGAGGAAGCCGACGACCCCAATGTTGTGGAAGTTCTTCGTCGTGATGAGAATCGCTAGATGACGTTTTGTGCGATTTCCGTAGACCATGCCAAATGCCCGCACGTTCCCAAATACACCATGAATACTCATCGTAAGACCTCCTATCGGGGACTCGCCGCGCTTGTCTCACTATCTGTCATCGGCACGTCCGCGTGCAAAGGAGACAACAATTCGTCTCCAGCGTCGGCTCCGGGCGTTGGCGAAGAGAAGCCTCCAGGTGAACCGAAGGCCGCGAAGCCTGCAGCCACAAAGGAGGCTTCCAAACCGGCGCCACTGAGTGATGACGCTGAGACCATCGCGGTGGTGAGCGAGGCGATTGGGCCAGTACGACTCGGAATGCAGCGGGCGCAAACCGACAGCCTTTCACTTGCCGTGCATCCGAATTATTCGGGAATGACTGTGCCATACAATCTCTACTTCGATGGCGATGTTGTTAGTGGCATTTCACTTTCGCTTGCGCAGGCAAAGCGACCGGTAACCGTTCTTGGAAGAGAGATTCCCGCAGGGGCTACATTAGAAAACGTCGCAGAGATCGTTGGCGGCTGCGGCGAACCAGAGCTGGCCATTGGCGGAACCACTCGTCACTGCGCTGAAGGCATCAAAGTGACCGTAGGCAGCGGTTCCCCAGATGAGGTCTGGATTCGAATCGATTCGAAGTAGACGTTCGCATTCGCTCAGTAGTTTTCTGGATTCTCGCATAACCAACCCCACGAATCGCAATCGAGCCAACCGCTAGGGGGCGGTGTAGCGAGCCTGAGTCGGAGCCGAGTCTCGCTAGGGCCGTGAGCTCCATCAAGACGCACAGCAGTCAGGCGCAGTAGTTCTAAGAACTTGTCTGAGGCTCAGACTCTTCAGCTTTTTGCGCTTTCCAGTCTTTGATGGCCACGATGATGAAGAGCCCTACGGCAACGACGAGCGCGATATCGGCAACGTTGAATACGGGCCACTGATGGTCTTGGTATTTCCAAAGCACAAAGTCGGTGACTTTGCCGAAGTACATGCGATCGATGACATTGCCAATGGCACCACCTGCCATGAGCGAGAGCGCGACAACAAATCCGGTTTGGTTGTCTTCTGCTTTGTGAACCATCGAAACGATCGCGCCAATGGCGATGAGTGCCACAATCGAAAGGAAGATGCGCCCATTGCCGAGGTTTTCGAACATGCTGAAGGCAGAGCCCTTGTTCCAGGCCAGCACGAAATCCCAATAGCCCTCAATGAAGACACTCGGACCATCACTGAAGTTTGCCCGAGCCCAATACTTGGTGAGTTGATCTGCAATGATCGAGAGTGAGCCAATCCAAAGCAGCAGCTTCCAACGTCTGGGCATGGCCTGTATGTAGCGCGCAAGTGCCCCAGAGGAAAGGAGAAGAGACAATTTTGCCCGTTCATGCGTTCAGTGCTGTGCAAATGATCAGATGGTTGTCGTAGGATGTGGGCATGCCTGCTCTTGACTACCTAAGTGCTCTCAATCCCGCCCAACGTCGCGCCGCAGAGCATGGCGTCGGGAACAGTGAGGCGGGCCCTTTGCTGATCATTGCGGGAGCAGGATCCGGAAAGACAAGGACATTGGCTCATAGAGTCGCTCACTTGGTGTGCTCTGGTGCCGATCCGCGACGCATCCTCTTGCTCACCTTCACCCGTCGCGCTGCGGCCGACATGGGGAGGCGAGCCCAACTCATTGTCAATCAGGTCAGCAAATCTCGATCCTTGGGAAGCATGGGTGATCTCACCTGGAGCGGCACGTTTCACGCCATCGGAAATCGGCTGTTGCGGTTGCACTCCGGGGCGATTGGGCTGGACCCGTCTTTCACTGTGCTCGACCGATCGGACGCGGCCGATATGCTGGATTTGGTGCGTGGCGAGATGAAACTTGAAGGCAAGAAGAGGCGATTTCCGCGCAAGTCCACCTGCCTTGCGATCTACTCACGAGTTGTGAATTCACGCTCTCCACTAGGAGATTGTCTGAAGCAGGCGTTTCCCTGGTGCGAGGAGTGGGAAGACGAATTGCGTCTGCTGTTTCGGGGGTACGTTGAGAGCAAGCAGGCCCGCAACGTGCTCGACTATGACGACCTCTTGCTCTATTGGTTTCACCTGATGCAGGAGCCGGCGTTGGCGGCGCAGGTTGGGCAGCGCTTTGATCATGTCCTAGTGGATGAGTATCAAGATACCAATGCACTGCAGGCGGAAATCCTCGCAGCGATGAAACCGACAGGACAAGGGCTCACCGCGGTTGGCGATGATGCGCAGAGCATCTACTCGTTTCGTGCGGCGACAGTGCGCAACATTCTCGATTTTCCAAAGCGCTTTGAACGCGCCGCTGAGGTTGTGACGCTTGAGGAAAACTATCGCTCAACGCAGAGCATTCTCGCGGCAGCCAACGCAGTCATTGATTTGGCGCCCGAGCGCTTTGCGAAGAAGCTCTTCTCGGCCAAGCCAAAAGGGCAGCGGCCGCTCCTGGTTACGGCCGAAGATGAAGCGCTTCAAGTTGACTACGTCGTCGAGTCTGTCTTGAAGAATCGCGAAGCCAGCATTGAGCTAAAGCAACAGGCCGTGCTGTTTCGCACCGCGCATCACAGCGATGCACTCGAAGTGGAGCTGGCCAGGCGAAACATTCCCTTTGTGAAGTTTGGTGGGCTCAAGTTTTTGGAAGCCGCTCACGTCAAGGACACCATTTGTCTCTTGCGATGGGCCGAGAATCCACACGACAGCGTTGCGGCCTACCGAGTCCTGCAACTTCTCGACGGCATTGGCCCTGCAATCGCCAAGCGCGCGTTGGCGCACGTAGAAAACCACGGCAAGCAAGGCGGTGGGGGCTTCGAGGCACTGATTTCCTTTGTCCCGCCGGCAGCTGCACAAGAGGCGTGGCCCGGCTTGGTCAAGTTGCTCGCGGAATTGTCTGCTCCAAAGACGCCATGGGCTGGGCAGCTGCATGCGGTGATGGAATGGTACCAGCCGGTACTTGAGAACAATTATGATGCCGCGCATGTTCGGCTTGGTGATCTTGAACAGCTGGAACAAATCTCAGGCGACTACAAAACACGTGAGCGCTTTCTCACCGAACTCACCCTTGATCCTCCGAATGCATGCGGGGACCAGGCCGGTCCACCTCTGCTCGATGAGGACTACCTGATTCTCTCGACAATCCACTCGGCCAAGGGCCAAGAGTGGGATGCAGTCTACGTGCTCAACTGTGCCGACGGCTGCATGCCTTCAGACATGGCCACCGGGGATCCTCAACAGATCGAAGAGGAACGCCGCCTTCTGTACGTGGCAATGACCAGGGCTCGATCACAGTTGCATGTTGTGCACCCCTTGCGATTCTTTGTGCGCACACAACACCGCCATGGAGACAAGCATGTCTTTGCCCCACTAAGCCGCTTTCTTCCAGCAAGCACGCATCAGCACTTTGAGCGCACGAGCATGGGGCGGGGTTGCCATGGCGATGGGGCTGCCCTCGCTGCCAACAAGACGGTGGACGTCGCTGGGCGGCTGCGCGAGATGTGGTAGCTATAGTACTATCGCTGCATGCTCAGGGTTCTCGCTTCGCTCACTGCTATCGTTCTCCTTTGGGGACTCACGGAGCGGGTAGGGGGCGCCGAGAAGTTTTCTCCGAAGGTCGATGCTGAGTACTTCTGGGACGGGGGCGTTATTCCATTTTTCTATGGGACCGGCGCACTGGCGATTGGCTTGCGGCTCTTTGGGGAGCCTGCCGATTCACCAACGCTCTTTCCCGAGAGTGAAGGTGGCATCGAAGGCTTCGAAAACACCGTTCCCGAGTTTGTGGTTTCGATGTATTCGGTGGGGTTTGCGGGTCTCATCATGGCGTCGCCAAGGGCCGAGCGTTGGCACCACCTAAAAGGCTTTGGCGAGGCCGTGGTTACCACTGCTGCGGTCACGGAAATTGTCAAAGACGTTATTGGTCGTCACCGCCCGCACTACCAAGAAGGCATGGAAGACGAACTCGACTTGCGCCGTTCCTTCTTCTCGGGGCACGCATCCATCACTGCCGCCAGCACCGTGTACATGGGCTTGTACCTCAGTCGCAATTGGTTGCCGCGGCCATCCTTGGCAAGAACCGCAGGCATACTCGCACTCGGTGGGCTCTTGGTGGGAGTGCCATATTCACGCGTTGTCGACAATCGCCATCATGTTAGCGACGTGATTACCGGTGCGGTTGTTGGAAGCGCGCTTGCGACAGTCTTCTACGTGTACCAGGAAGGTCGCTTTAGCGATGAAAAAGAGTCGTTCTTGTACAAAAAGCGCAATGCAATTCAAATCGTCCCCAACCTCCGCAATCCTGGGCTCACGCTATTGAGCCGATGGTAGAGCGCCAGAACCGAGGATTTTAAGAGTCGCCATGAGCGTGTGCTGCACATTGTCGCAACGTATCTGATTGTCATAGACCGTTGTGCGGAGGCCACCAAATACGCGCTCACGTTTCGATACGTAGTACATATCGATGTCATCTGCGAATTGAAGCTGCATGGAGCTCCGTAGTCCCCGGCGAATGGCATCCGAGTATTTCTTAGCCCGGAGCGTGTCGCCGACCTCCGTCGCCAGAGCATAGGCGTCGACTAGGCCCTCGAGGTAGACGCCCGTTGCAGACGCATGTGGAGGTCCATAGTCGTGATCGGGTGAGTAGAAGCGGCCTTGCGTGTCGGCATACAAGACGTCGTCCCATTGTTGCACGTCGAGCAGCCAGTCATTCATCTCGAAGATGAAGTCGCGAAGTTCGTCATTTTTGGTCTTGGTCCAGACTAGGTAATAGGCCTGGGTGTGCCACGGAATGAATGCGGGGTTCCGACGGCCAGCAATGGCAGGATCCAAGTGCCAGGCTCGATAGTAGGCGAAGCTCTTCATAAACCGGGTGAGAAGTGGGCTTTTGGGCGTTTCGGCGATGCGTGTGGCCCAGAGCAGCAGCGCTTCACCCGGGTAAAAGTTCTGATTGTCATTGCGATCAGAAGGAGTGTGAAACGTTCGGAAGGAACCGTCTTCTTGCCAAAGGCTGTCCACAGTTCGCAACAGCGCTGCCTCCTGCGTCGCCCAACGGCTGCGCAGTGGGTGCTCGATAATGGCGAGCGCGGCGAGCGCCACCGAACCGAGCTTGACCTTGCCGCGAAGTTTGACAAGGCCAAGATTTTCTTCCGTCGAATAATACGTTCGCAGGTTGTAGTCGATGTTGGTCGCGGTTTTCTCCCACATCGATGCGTCGTCTTCTTGCGAGGCCACTCGGCCTAAGGCGATTGTTGCCATGAACTGGCGGATCAGGTTGTCGCGTCCCGGTGCTTCGCGTCCCTGACTTGGCCAATACAGATACGTCATGCGGCCCGAGTCATGGAGGTTTGACCACATCCATGTCGAGAGCCGTTCCGAAAAACTCTTAACTCCTTGCTGGGTTACCGAGGAGATGTCGACGATCTCGTTGCCGCGCACCATTTGGTGGACATCGCGAGAGTCGAGGTCAACTAGCAGTTGCCTGCCATACAACAGCCGGTACGCAATAGTCTTTGGGGCATTGTCGTTCGCAGAAATTCCCAAGAGCTTTCTATGGGTGCGATTGCTCGCCAGGACTTCCGTTGGGCTATAGCGTACGACATTCGCATTTTCCCGCGACTCGATGCCGACGATGCCACGGTGAATGTTCGAGAGCAGCCCCTTGTCGGTCTTTGCTGGCTCCGACTTCGTGACCACAAAAATCTCCAGAGCAGTTGCAGCGCGAGCCTTGTCTCCGAGTTTCGAAACTGCGTCAACGAGACCTGCTGCGAGGTCCTCCCCGTCACCCCACGCTTGGGCTAGGCGCACGCCCCTCTCGCGGGCAGCCAGGTAGACAGCTTGGGCAGGGCGGCGTAGCGACGGCGGTGGCGCGGTTGTGTCGCCAGACCAGCGCTGAGCACACCAGGAGGCGAGATCGCGCAACGCCGAGTCTGAAAACGCCCCAGCCTCAACCACTATGGTGTCCCGATCGCCTCTCGGTTTCGAGTTGCGCTGCCACCAAAACACAGCTCCTGCGATCGCGATGGCAACCAGAATGATTGCGCTTAGGACTTGGCGTTGCGGTCGCTGCATGTAGGCTCGGCGCATCATGGCACAGGACGACCAACTGCGAATCTACTCATGGAACGTCAACGGCATTCGCGCATGTGAAAAGAAGGGCTTTCGCAAATGGCTCGACAAGTCGCAGGCATTCTTGGCCGGGTTGCAGGAGGTGCGTGCAAGGCCCGAGCAGCTCCCACTGAGGCTTCGCAAGCCGCGCAATTGGGCACACCACATGGTTTGTGCGGAGAGGAAGGGCTACAGCGGCGTGTCCGCCTACAGCCGGGATGAGCCTGACGATGTTGTGATTGGGCTCGACGTACCCAAGTTCGATATTGAAGGTCGCGTGCACTTCTTGCGATTTGGAAAGCTCCTGGTTGCCAATGTCTATTTTCCAAACGGCAATGGAAAAGACCGCGACAACAGTCGAGTGCCCTACAAACTCGACTTTTACCGCTGTCTTCTGGAGAAGCTCGAAGTGGAGCGCAAGAAGGGCATGCGTGTTCTTGTGATGGGCGACTTCAACACGGCCCACAAGGAAATCGATCTTGCGCGACCAAAGACAAACAAGAAGACCAGCGGGTTTTTGCCTGAAGAACGCGAGGAGCTTGATCGGTGGGCGGAGGCTGGCTGGGTGGACACGTTTCGCATGTTCCAAGAGGAGGGCGAGCACTACAGCTGGTGGGCGCAACGTGGTGGTTGTCGGGAGCGCAACGTTGGATGGCGTCTCGATTATATATTCGCGGCACCAGAGGCTGTGCCGTTCGTGACAGCTGCGCAGATTCATCCGCGTGTTATGGGCTCAGATCACTGCCCTGTGCAGGTGGATGTGGCCCGGGAAATTCTCGGCTAGGCGCGCGACTCCGTGCTCCACTGAATGTCTATGACTCTGTGGGGCATGGAATCGAGTCAATTGGGAACGATTTCCCGCCGACTCAACGATGGGCTGAGAATTCCGGCTGCGAAAAGATGTCACAGGAGGCAAAGCACGAAACAATATTTTCTCACACGTGCTTTCCCTCGCCACCATAGGGTGCTTATTGCATCAGCTAAATAACGGTCTCACTCTTGTTCTCCTGCCCTCCCAGTTGGCACCGGTCATTGCTATGCAGGCTTGGGTCTCGGTTGGGTCCGCAGACGAAACTCCCAAACAGGCAGGGCTCAGCCACGTCATGGAGCACATGCTCTTTAAGGGCACTGCCCGACGCGAGGTTGGCGGGATTGCTCGGGACGTTGAATCGGCAGGTGGTGAGATTAACGCCTGGACATCCAGGGATAACACGGTCTTTCACCTGGTCATGCCAAGCCGCTACGCAGACGTCGGAATCGATGTCCTTGCCGATGCTCTCCAGCATTCAAGGCTTGATGCCGACGAGCTAGAACGAGAGCGGGAAGTAATCCTCGAAGAAATTCGCCAAGGCAAAGATGAGCCTCTTCGAGCTCTGGCGCAGAACATGTTCGCTGGTGCGTTTGAACACCATCCCTATCGCAATCCGGTGATTGGCACTTCGGAGACCGTGGCACAGTTCACTCGCAAGGACCTCGTGCGCTTTCGCGACCGATGGTATCGAGCGCGGAACATGGCGTTGGTCGTGGCCGGCGATTTCGAGCCTGAAGCCATGAAGCGCAAGCTCGCTAAGAGTTTCTCTGGGCTCTCTGACGCTCCGGGCCCACAGCGCCGCGCACACTCGAAGAAGCAGAGCAAGGGGACAACCAACCTTGATACTGCAGACCTGAGTTACTCGCAGGCAGCTCTATCATTTCGGGCGCCCAGAGTTGAGTCGGCAAGCTGTGCTGCGCTCGACTTGCTCACAATTGTGCTTGGCCAAGGGGAATCATCGCTATTGGCCTCGGAGCTGGTTCGTGGCCGAGAGCTCTGCCGAAGCACCTATTCCTATTTGCACGCGCTCCAAGACTCTAGCTTGGTCGTTGTTGGAGCCACGACGGACCCCGGAAAGCTTCTTGGTACCCTGCCAAGGCTTGGACGTCTGATTCAAGACCTGCGAACGAATCTCGTTAGTGCGGCTGAGTTGGCAAAAGCCAAGCATGCGATCGAAGCCGATACCATTTACCAGCGACAGACTGCCGAGGGGGCTGCACAAATCGCCGGAAGCTACCTGGCCCTCACAGGTGACCCGGACTTTGAACGGAGCTACTTGCGACGCATCGCTTCCATTACCTCAGAAGATCTCCGAGATGCCGCGCAACAGATTCTGGCACCAGAACGCATGAACCTGGCCGCCTTGGTTCCGCATCATAAGACGCTGGGGACCGCCCGAGGGCGAAGCGTTGCTGCAAATCGCATGATGGCTCTCGTTCAGAAGGGGGCGGCCGCAAAGTCCAAGCCCAGTCGCAAGGCCGCCAAGGCCCCCGGCGTGCTTCGCCATCAGCTAGAAAACGGACTCACGGTTCTCATCAAACGCGACGCCTCTGTTCCTCTCGTCGCTGCCCGCGCGATTTGGAGTGGTGGCGCACTTCGTGAGAGCGCATCCAACGCGGGCATAAGCAGCATCATGTCTCAAGTCGTCACTCGCGGTTGCGGGCGCATGAGCGCCGAAGAAATCATCGAAGATGTCGATGCGAGTGCCGCATCGCTCTCGGGGTTTAGTGGCCGCAACTCCTTTGGAATCCAAGCGGAGTGGCTTGCTGGTGATTGGAAGCGAGGACTTGACCTATTGAGTGAGTGCCTCCTTTCTCCACACTTCGAAGAGGAGCAGGTTGAACGCAGCAAGAGGCAACAGCTAGCACGGCTGGGAGCTCAAGCGAACAGCCCCAGCCACCGCGCATTTCGGCTTTTTCAGGAGACGCTCTTTCGCAAGCACGCCTACCGTCGAAACGCCTTAGGAACGGAAAAGAGTGTTTCCCAGATCTCCGCAGCCAGTGTGCGGCGCCACTATCGGCGCCACTATCCCATCTCGGCAATGACGTTGGCGATCGTTGGCGACGTCGATCCGGACATGCTGCTCTCTCGAGTCAAATCGCGCTTCGCTCGCGAGGCAGCGACCACAAGGCCAGAGCGCCCGATCGTCAATGAAGCGTTCTCGTCGCGTCCAGCATCGAAGCGCGAGGTCTATGGTTATATGGATAGAGAGCAAGCGCATCTCGTCGTTGGGTTTCCCGGACTTCAAATCGATGATGCCGACCGCTTTGCTCTCGAAGTCCTCACGACGATTCTCGGAGGGCAGGGAGGTCGCCTCTTTCTGGAGCTACGCGATCGCCAGAGTCTGGCTTATCAGGTTGGTGCGTACTCATTGGAGGGGCTTGACCCAGGCTACGTGGCTGTGTATTTGAGCTGCGCCCCGGACAAAGTGGAGATCGCACTTCGTGAAATTCGCGAGCAGGTGAATCGACTGCTTCAGAAGGGAGTAAGTTCAGAAGAACTCTCAAGATCACGTCGCTATCTTATAGGTACACACGAAATTGCGCTACAGCGCAGAGCCTCCGTCGCTGCGGCTCTAGCGTTTCATCACGCATACGGTCTCGATTTTTCTGCACATACCGCATATGGCTCGCGAATCGGCGCAGTGCGAAATGCGGATGTCATGCGTGTAGCCAAGCGAATCTTCAACTGGGATCAGGCGGTGACAGCAACCGTCTCCCCGCTGGTCCTCAGTCCTGAAGCGGAGCGACGTATGCGGGGCGTTGTGCGCAAGACGAGAAAGACCCGCAAGAAGAAGGTCAGCAAGTGAACAGCTCGGTCTCCGTCCTACGGCGAAGGGGCTCGGTCCTTGGCTATGGCCAGGTTGCCGGTAGCTTGCTCTTGGTCTTCCCGCTCTTTCTTGCGTACGAGCTTGGGCTGCTTCTCACTCCCGCGAGCAATGGGGTGGATTTCACATCGCGCTTCATCTTCAATGCGGTTGGTCGTGATCCGCAAAGCTACCTGCTTGTTCATCTCGCAATGGGCGCCGTCTTCTTGCTGCTCTTGCATACCCTCTATCGTCGTGGCGTTCTTGAGCTAGACCGAGCATGGCCGGTGGTGCTCGAATCATGCATCTACGCTCTAACGCTTGGCAGCTTCATCATCTTTGTGATGGATCGCGTTCTCGGGCTGGAGTTGTTGGCGGTGGGAGGTGGGAGGCTCGGCAACACACTTGTGGTGTCGCTTGGAGCGGGCGTGCACGAAGAAATGGTGTTTCGGCTTGGTCTCATGGGCATCGGTGGGCTCGCCTTAGCTCGCCTGTGGGGAAGGCCAGGGCCCAGTGTTTTTGTGGCCGCACTTCTATCGTCTGCCGCGTTTGCTCTCGCTCATCATGTAGGCACAGCGGGAGAGGCCTTCGAACTTTCCCTAGTCGTCTATCGCTTCATCGCCGGCCTGGCATTCGCCGTAATTTTTTACTACCGAAGCCTTGCACACGCCGTGTACAGTCATTTCCTCTACGACCTCTACGTCATGGGAGTGGCGCAATGACGGCCTTGTATATTGGTATTGCTGGTGCGCTTGGTTCGATGAGTCGCTACTGGCTTGGCTCGTGGATTTCCCAGTGGATGGGCGCACGTACCTTGGTGCCGGTTGGAACTCTTGCTGTCAATGTACTTGGCTCGCTTGCGATGGGAGTGTTGGTGGCTGTCTTTGCTGCTCGTGGGGAGATAGATTCTCGATTGCGCATGGCGATTGTCATTGGCTTCTTGGGAGGCTTCACCACCTACTCCTCCTTCGCTCTAGAGACCGTAGGTTTGTTGGAGCAAAAGAGCGTTCATGTTGCTGCCCTGTATGTAGGCGCTACCCTCTTTGCCGCAGGATTTGCCTGTTATGCCGGTTTGGTGCTTGGCAGGCGACTGTGATCTCGGGGGGATCCACGCCCAAGTGGATGGGGATGTTCCCCCATGTACGCAACGTAGGTTCACCTGGAATCAGCTACTTATCAGATGCGTTGGGTGTGACTTGCTCCGACCTTATCTCCCCTAGGCTCAGTGGCTTCGCCCACTTGAGTCATCGGCACGATCGTTGAAACACAAATGCCTTGGTATCATCTTCTCTGCCCTCGTAGCCCTGGACCTAGACACATGAAGCGCTACTTTTTCGTACTCACTCTCACGACCGCATTTTTACTGTCCGCCTCGATTGCTGACTCCATTGGACTCTTGGGGGACACAAACGTCGCTCTGGCCGATGATGTGCAAGCAACTCGCAGTGCGGCCATCATGGCTTCCCCTGGTGAACAGGCCAGGGCTGTGACTCGGGTTCGAGCAGGCACCAAGATGAGTGTGCTTGAACGGAAGGGGCGTTGGCTAAAAGTGCGCGTCAATGGACGCACAGGTTGGATCACCCAATCGAACGTCTCTAGTGGGCAAGCACGTACACCCGTACGCAAACAGCGCCGTCGCGCCTTTGTCGAAGGTCGCAGCAAGAGCCGCAGCTCCAGCCGTCGAGGTGCTCCATCCGATCGTGTTGGTGCAGACGCCATGGGCTCGGATGGCTTTGATGATGATGAAGACTTTGACGATGACGATGACTTCGACGATGACTTCGACGATGATGATGACGATGAGGGCTTCGATGACGACGATGACGACGATGACGACGACGATGATGACGCTGGCGAGACTGTTGTAGCGACGGGAAAAATTCGCATGCGCCGCAAGCCTTCCAACAGGGCTAAGGCAAGTGGCAAGGCTCGGTCAGGTGAACGACTCTTTGTAATTGAGCGCGATGGCACCTGGCTCAAAGTTGAGAACAACGACGGCGAGACTGGCTGGGTGCGTTCCCGTGACGTCGAGGATGGCAGCTTTGAGTACAAGAAGTACAACGTGCGGTACTTCGGAACCTTGGGCTACTCCGCGATATCGCAGGACTTCTCGACACCAAGTGACTGCACGCTTTGCAATTACAAGCTCTCCTCTGGTGCCATGGCCGTAAATCTCGGTGGCGAAGTCATCTATGACTACAGTAAGGAGTACCTGGTTGCCGGTGAGGCTCGGTATCGCTACACGCGAGCCAACCCCGGAATTCGCTTTGTGGATCCGAACGACGGCACGCCTGCAGACATTAGCTTCCAAGTACATCGTATCGACGTGGGAGCTCGCGTTGGATACAAGCTCGGCAAGGCAACCGGCATGGCTGCCTACGGACGTGTCGGCTACCACTACAATCGATTTGGTGTCGACGATGTCGAGAACTTCGCCGTCAATCTTCCTCGAATTCCTTCAGAAATTCTCTCTGGATTCACAGCTGGAGTTCTTCTCGATGTCCCACAGTTCAATCCCAAATTTGCGTTCCGAGTGGGGGCCGATATCCTCGCATCAGGTACTCGAGTACAAACCGCGGGTCTGGAAGACGGGCAACTCTCTGATTCATCTGCAATCTGGGGACATGCTCGTGTGGACTATCAGTGGAAGCCCAACATGAAGGTGACAGGCCAGTACCATTACACTGGCTACAACACGAAGTGGCAGGGAATGGCAACGCAATCGATGCGAGACCATGGGTCTACCGAGGCTGAACGCAATGATGTGGTGCACGCTCTCTTCTTGGGTGTCAGCAAGGCGCTCTAAGCGGCGCTCTGACGCCTGAACACAAGAAGCACACTAAGAAAAACCCCGGTCACCAGTGTGCCGGGGTTTTGTCATTTTTATGGTTTCTCTACTGCTGTGGTGGCGGAAGCTTGTCAATGTCAAGCTGACGCAGTGCTTGGCGAATGAGCTGCGACTTGTTGGCCTTGGTATGGCCTCGACGCTTGAGCTCAGCGACTGTGGCCTCCAGGTTCTCAATGTCTTGAGTGTAGAGCGAGATACACACAACCTTGTAGTGGGTTGGTTTTGCCTTTGGCTTGCGTTTTGGGGCAGGCTCCGAGGACTCTTGATCCTTGGCGGACTCGCCCAGGGCCTGAATCGGTGTTGCCTTTTTGTTGCCGTAGAAATCGTCCCTCAGGATCGATTCGGCGCTAGTGAGCGGGTCATTTTCTAGGATCTTTGCTTCCGACATCTTCTCTTAATCTCCTTGGTTTAGGCTGCAGCGTTTGTACGTTGTTGGCGTTGTTCGCCAGATAAGAGCCAGTCCACGATTCGAAGATAGTCCTCCGCTCCGTAGGAGTCTGGCGCGTGTTCAAAAATCGTCTTGCGGCGGCTCGGAGCCTCTGCAAGTTTGGTGTTAGAGCGAATCGCCGGCAGGCACTTCTCCTTGAAATGGTCTTGTAAGGTCTCTAAAACTTCACTGGCCAGTTTTGTGCGAGCGTCGTAGAAGGTTGGAAGAACTCCTGAGAGACGCACGGTGTGCATTAGGTGTTTTTCCATGTTGCGCAATGTGCCGAGTACTTGTTTGACCCCAACTAGCGAGAGGTAGTCGCAGTTGACAGGGATTATGATCTCATCAGCGTAGCTAAGCGCATTCTGGTTGAGCAGATTCAGTGAAGGGCCACAGTCAACAAGGACATAGTCGTAGGCCTTGGAAACTTCGGAAATCGAGAGCCGCTGACGAAGTGCTTTCGATCGAGTCTCGATAGGTTGTCGTGCGAGCCAGATTTCTGCTGCGGCCAAGAGCTGGCTGCTCGTGATCACGTCAAAGTTCTTTCGAACAGGGACGACGACATCATCTGGGTGCATGTCCTCGACCAGAACATGGTAGAGGCTGTGCTCACCGCTCACACCAAGGCTCAGGCCTACATTGCCCTGGGCGTCGGTATCGACCAAGAGCACACGCTTGCCACGCTCTGCAAGGCCCGCAGCAAGACTCACCGAGGTTGTGGTCTTTCCTGTTCCACCTTTGTGGTTGAGCACGGCGATGCGGCGAGCACGACGATTTCGAAATCCGCCATCACCTAGTACTGCATGTCGACATGGGAGCGAGCAGAAGTACTGTCGCTCACGAGTCTTGGAGACTGCCAGTTGATAGACAAACGTTGGAACAAATGGGGTGTCACAGTGAACGCAGAGTTTCTGCATGCACCTATGGAAATCCCTCAGTAGGTTTCGGGCAACTTTTCGGCAAAATGAGCCAAGCCGTCGGCCTTGCAAAGGTACTATTCGCAGATGACATTTTCTGGTCAGCAATGGGCACAAGGCGGGCATCGTGTCGAGCCATAAGACGCCAGATGAGCCCGTTACAGCGGACTTAGAACGTGAAGTGCGCGAGTTGCGTGCCGCTCTCAAAGCCTCTCAGGACGAGCTTAGAGAGGTGCGGAGCACTGCCACGGGGAGCAAGCCGATTCCCATGCCAAAGGAGTCGATTGACACGGCTCGCATGGAACAGACCATTGCCGAGCGCAGCCGAGAGGTGCGTGTAAAACAAGAAGCGTTGGAGCAGGCAAACTCCGAATTGAGAGATTTAACGGAGAATCTTGACAAGATCGTTCGGCGGCGAACTCAGGCCTTGGTTGAGAGTGAAGAGCAGCTTCGTCGAAGTAATGACGAACTGAAACGGCTCAATCAAATGAAGCGCGAGTTCGTTTCCATTGCTGCTCACGAGTTGCGGACACCACTCACCAGCATGGTGGGCTATCTGGAGTTGATGGCAGAAGGGCGCTTCGGAGTGATTGGCGAGAAGATGCAGCGCCCGATGATGTCGGTACGGCGAAACGCCCAACGTCTTCGCCGCTTGGTCGAAGAGATGCTCGATGTGAGTCGGATCGAGGGCGATCACATGGTGCTAAAGCGAACTCGATGCGACTTGCGAGAGCTGGGCGCAGCTGTCGTACAGGAGCTTCTGCCTCTTGCGGAAACCAAAGGGCAGCGCATTGTGTCCGACCTACAAGGCTGTCCTGAGATTGATGCGGACGCCGATAAGATTCACCAAGTCATCTGCAATCTTGTGAGCAATGCGATTCGCTATGGCGCTTCTGGGGGCACGATTGAAGTGCGGGTCGATCGCGCTCCCTCTGAGAAGTATTCTGGTAGCTGGTCGAGGGTGCGTGTGTGTGATGACGGCCCAGGCATTGAAACCGAGAACCTCGATGCGATCTTCGAACCGTTCTCAGACATCAATCCGGCCAAGCACCACACCTCGGGTGGGCCAGCGGCAGCCGGGCTTGGGCTCTATATTGCGCGAGGCCTTGTCGAGCTGCACGAGGGCATTATCACGGTGAAGTCGGAGCCCGGCGTGCACACAGAGTTTGCGGTTCTCTTGCCGGGGATATGAGTGCCGTGCGGACGCCGACAAGTCGAGCGTCCGCACCAGCTGGCTAGCGCTTCTTCTTTGCTGCCGGCTTTTTCTTTGCCGGTGCCTTGAGTGCCGTGCGGACGCCGACAAGTCGAGCGTCCGCACCAGCTGGCTAGCGCTTCTTCTTTGCTGCGGGTTTTTTCTTTGCCGGAGCCTTCTTTGCTGCGGGTTTTTTCTTTGC
>JANTGM010000113.1 GCA_024762925.1 Kofleriaceae bacterium
TCCTTCCTTGCCCCAGCAAGGTCGTCCTTCGCGCCTTGTCAAAGAACGAGCTCCCGTCGCCAGCACATTTCTATTCCTCTGAGCCGCGCACTAGTGCCAGAAACCGATGGAGAGTCCACCGTTGACATACTGATGCGCGAAATCGCCGGTGAGTGACATGCGCACCCGATAGTCCTCATCCCAAAAACCGAACTGCCAGACGCGGAGATCGGCTCCGAGAGTTAGATGCAATCGCCCACCAATGTCCTCGCCCGCAGGATCTTTGAAGCGGCCCGGTTCGTAGTAGCTGCCAGTGCGCACGCGAAAGCGGCCCGGGAACCACTCGTAGTCCACGCCGCCTCGCACGGAGAGCGTGTGCTTGCGGCCCGAGGGTTGAAGCTGGTGCAACCCAAAAGCCTCCAGGCCCGCTCCGCGCTTAGTCCTGCCTGTGAGCACCACATCGACACCCCACAGAATTGCCTGTTCATCGACCCATCGAGTCTTGGCGGTGCGGTTCCAGGCAGATGGTCCCACGCGGCCAGCGACGCCGATGCGAGCCTCCCATGGCACCTTTACCTTGTTTGGAAGGACATACCCCGCGCAGTTGAGGGGATTGCAGGCCTCGACACTTGCCTCATCGGAGATGACAGGCATTCTCGCGCTGGCCCCAAGGCGAAAGCTCTTTGCTCTTGGCTTCCAAATCGTGCCTGCTTCGATGCTGCCACCGGCGAGCTCGAGTAAGGTTTGCTCAGCCGCAGTTTCGATGTTTGTGACTCGAAGGAGGACTCCCCGTGCTGCTGCCCCAACAACGACATCTCCGCCGAGAAAGTGCCTCCCAACGACAAGTTGATTGACGAGTGCCTCGGTCTTGATTCGGGTGGCTGGGCCCATCCCTCCAGGACTGGAGTTTTCAATGACCAGGCCCGTGGCCCCGATGCCAACGCCCCAATCCTTGTATTGGAAGACAGCCCCGAAGGTGGCCCCGGGACTGAAACTCGCGTCTTCGGTAGTGATGCCATTGTTATCGTGATCGGTGCCAAGACTCGGGCTCATTGAATCGAGGTGCCAGTCCCAGTCCCAGACATCGTGGGATGTGGTGGCGCGGACGGCGGGCGATGCAGGATTCGCGAGCATGCCCGATGAGCCCTCTGCCATCGCGGTCGCTGCGCCGCCCATACCAACAATTCGCGAAGAACCGATCGCCTGCCCCAAGAACAGATCGATTGTGAAGTTGCGATCGGTTGGCGCGGGGAACTCTTGGGCCAGGGCCGCGCTCTCCCATGCAAGCAGCACAATGCCCAACGCCAACCCTTGGCATGCTTTGCCCCCGACTGCCATGTCCTCATCATACGCAGTCGGGCTGCGGCTGCGATACACTCGCTCCCATGTCTTCCAACGACGACATCCTTGGCGGATCGTCTTCGGACGGGCAGACCATTGGGTTTAAGCGTCATTTCTTCGCGCCGGCCCTGGTGTTCTTGGCCCTGGAAGTCTTGGGCGTTGTGGTCCCGCTGCTTGGTCTCTTTGGTGACAAGGTACCGGACCACAGCCTCTTGTGGCGCATTGCCATTCCCGTTGTTGTGGGCGCTCACGTCATCTGGTGGTCGCTTCAATGGGTTTGGCTCCGGCCGTTGTACCGTGCGGTTGTTCTTAAACGTCGGGGGGAGAGGCTGCCCGAGGAACTCGCACTGGGAGCATACCGAGCTCTCTGGAAGACGCCGATGCGCTCTTTGGCGGTGCGCACCTTCTTGTGGATTGGCGTGCTGCTCGCTCATGGGCTTTTCCTGCACAAGTACGTCGGATGGGGCACGGAGTTGGTGGTGGAACTGACAGCGATGGGCACCTTCCACGCGCTCATTTGCAACCTTGGTCGCACGGTTTGGCTCACCTATCTCATGGAGCGGTTTCGCGCGCGACTTTTTGGCGGTGTTGGGCCGTTGCGGTGTTTTGCCGATCGCTATCGAGGTGCCGTCTTGTTGGTCAGTATGGTCAGCATTGGCATGACGATGGCAGCGGTTGCTGCGTTTGCCTTTTTCTTTCTGCCCATTACGGAAGAACAGTACCTGCGCATGCAGCCGTACTTTCCCTCAGCATTTCTCTTAGTTGGGGTCGGGCTCTATACGCATTTGTACTTGGCGAGTCGCGGAATCGAACGCTACTTGGCAACACAGGTCAACAAAGATTCAAAGGCTGGCGATGGCCTCGCAACAGATGTCTATCGCGATGCGCAGAGCTTGCCGTATCGTCTCGCTCTAACGTTCTGGGTGCTTTGGCTGGCTTCCGCAGTTCTCGCAATCTTTCTCGGCAAGTCGAGTTGGCGTCTTGAAACCGATGACGCGGTTTTGATGTTTGGCACGGTTGTTGTCATCTCCGTGGGTGCTGCGTTGTATCAGGCGCTCTGGCATCGAGAGATCATTCGACCGCTCCTGGACCATCTTACTCTGAAGCACCGCTTGCCCGTGCGGGGCATTCGGACCTCGCTCACCTTGCGCACAAAGCTTCTGCTCTCGTTTGGCGGGTTGGTGTTTTTTGCGGTTGGCCTGGCGCTCTTTTGGGGCTTCATCCAGTACAAGAACTTGGTTACAAAGTTCACCGCAAGCCAAGCCGATCTGGGGCTGGCGTGGGTTCGCTCCGAAGTGCAGGGGGCGGTTGCGGCAAGCGCAGCTCCGCCAAGTCCCGAGGCTATTGATGTGGTAATCGACCGACTGAGCCGACAGGGCTCCGATTCCTCAGCGGTTTACTTCTACCTTCCTAGCGAGCGCAATGGACGCGTGCTGGCCTACGGCGGTGGGCCTCTTGGGACACCACAACTGCCGTGGTACGCGCAGGCAGAGTTACAGCTACAAAACGACGCCACGATCGCGTTGCGGGCACACTCACTAACTGGTCGGCGCGGTCGTCTGAACCTTCAATGGCGAGGAGGACGCTATGACATGGGCGCGATCGCCGTTTTCTACCCGAACTACCGAGGACGCGGCCCGTCGCTGGTTCGTCCGCTGCGTGAACTGATCGTGTTTTTCTTAGTTCTCTTTGGCGTGTGCAGCGGCATTGTTGTCCTCACGGTGGCGCAATTCGTCAAGCCGATTCGCCGGTTGGAGGCTCGGGCCGATGGCATGGCACGAGGTGAACTCGCGCTGCCAGTGAGTTCCGGAGGCGAGGGCGACGAAATTGGGCGGCTCACGTTTGCACTCGAGGAAATGCGCCGAGCCCTGCGCGAAAAACTGCGCTCAACCGAAGAGGTCAATATGGACCTAGAGCGCGCTGTGCAGCGTCGTACAGCCGATTTGGCGAAGAAGAACCGTGAGCTGGCTGAGACGCTAGAGAAGCTCACACGTGCGCAAGATCAGTTGGTGCAGTCAGAAAAAATGGCGTCCATTGGACAGCTTGTTGCGGGCATTGCTCACGAGATCAACAACCCGGTGAACGCGATCGTAAACACTGTTGGTCCGCTGGGCGAAGCGGTGGAAGATCTAGAAGCAGACGCCGAAGACTTGCGCGAAGAGGCAGCCAAGGACGTCAAAGACATGATTCGCGTTGTGAAGCGCGGTGCAGATCGGACGAAGGCAATCGTTCAAGCACTTCACAACTACTCGCGCACTGATGATGAGAGCGTAGTGGGCATCGATCTCAATCGCAGTCTCGATGATTCCCTAGAACTGTTGCGCCACGTTTTCAAAACATCGATCGAAGTTCGGCGCGAGTATGGCGACGTTGGCCGGGTGGTCGGTCACGCGGGGCAACTCAACCAAGTCTTCATGAACCTGCTGACCAATGCCGGCCAAGCTGTTGCCGGGCAAGAGAACGCCGTTGTCACAATCACAACCGCAGTGGATGAAGGAGACCGAGTCACGGTTCGGATTCGCGACAATGGTCCAGGCATGAGCCCCGAGGTAATGGGGCGTGTTTTCGATCCATTCTTCACCACCAAAGACGTCGGTGAGGGTTCAGGGCTTGGGCTCTCGATTGTTCACGGGATTGTCGAGCGCCATCACGGGGTCATCGACGTGACCAGTGAGGTTGGCAAGGGCACCGAGTTCTGTGTCTGTCTGCCTCGTGACTCGGTAAAACCAACGAGTTAGTGCAGCTTGAAGCGATCCCCGGTGAGTTGGTTCGTCAAATTGTCCCAAGAGCTGTGGGAACACCAGGCCGTTTGACAAATTGGCACATGTCAGCCCGGATACTGCCAAGCTGTCATGTGGCAAGCATCTGGCGGGCAATTAACCTGTTGAAAATACAAAGTTTGTCAATGAGACAGAGTGGCATCAAGCTTGCGATAGAAGAGGACTGAGGTGATTCCATGCTCCCCGCGTACACAGCCAACCCATCCACAAAGCCACACTCCAAGTTCATGACAAAGCCGTCTCAATGGTCCAACAGCACTGTTCTCATCGTCGATGATGAGGAAGGCATCCTCGAGTCTCTCGGCAAGATCTTTGCCCGCGAGGGCCTTGAAGTACTGACTGCCAACGATGGTGCACAGGGACTCGAGATCATGCGCAAGCAGCGCATCAGTGTTCTTCTTACGGACCTGATGATGCCAAAGACTACGGGCATGGACCTTCTAAAGGCCGCTCGAACCGTCTCACCCGAGACCGAAGTAATCTTGATGACCGCACATGGCACGGTTGAAACGGCGGTTTCAGCCATGAAGGAAGGCGCCTACGACTTTGTCACCAAGCCACTCAAGCGCGCCCATGTTGTGCGAATCGTCCGCAACGCGCTGGAGAAGCAGAACCTCGTGGTTGAGAATCGCGCCCTCCGCGCCCAGCTCGAAGAGCGCCGGCAAAAGGCAATTGTCGGAACCTCTCTGGCATGGCGACGCACGATGGACATCACCGTTCAAGCCGCCGCTTCCGAGGCCACGGTGCTTCTGCTCGGCGAATCGGGCACCGGCAAGGAACTGCTCGCACGCAGCGTCCACGAGAACAGTCCTCGAGCAGACCGTCCCCTAATCCCAATCAACTGCGCAGCGATACCCGAGTCCATTCTGGAAGCCGAGCTCTTCGGATACGAAAAGGGCGCCTTCACGGGGGCCACGACGAGCCGGGAAGGGCGCTTTGAAGCTGCCAATGGTGGCACGCTTTTCCTAGACGAAATCGGTGAGATGAGTCGGCACGTGCAAGTGAAGCTTCTGCGCGTCCTCCAAGAAGGAGAAATCGAACGGCTGGGTGGCGGTGGAAAGACCCGCAAGATCGACATTCGATTGATTGCGGCAACCAATGTCAATCTTGCCGAAGCAGTACGCAAGGGCGAGTTCCGCGAAGATCTCTACTACCGACTCAACGTCGTCCCAATTCAAGTGCCAGCTCTCCGAGATCGTGCTGAAGATATTCCTCTCTTGGTGCAACACTTCACGCGGCTCTACGCCACAAAGAACGGCAAAGACATCGATGGGTGTTCACAACGCGCGTTGGAGTTGTTGCGTGACTACTCCTGGCCCGGCAACGTGCGCGAGCTTGAAAATGCCGTCGAGCGCTCGGTGGTGTTGAGCCGGAATTCTGTGATTGGTGAAGACGATTTGCCGCGCGAGATTCGTGATCAGGAGGCGCTTGGAACCCAGTCTCGAAGCCTTAGCTTCAGCATCGGGACGCCGCTCGATGAGATCGAAATGCGGGTCATTCGCGAGACACTTCGAGAGACCCGAGGAGACAAGCGATTGGCTGCCAAGCTGCTGGGAATCGCCACTCGCACCATATACCGTCGGCTCGAGTCGCAGACGCTGTCGGAATCGGGCTCTTCATCACAAGACGGGGCCGAAGCGGGGAATCGTCCTGAGAGCGAAGGCTAGTGAGGCAACTGCGGACGTAACGCCATGGAAACATATATCAGAAAATACTTCGGGGTTCTGCCCGTGATTGTCGTGGTGGTCTGCGCGTACTTCGGTGCCCAAGCCGCCAATCACGTGATCGAATCAAAGGCACTGCCCGACTCAGACAAGCTTGGCAAAGCGACAAAAGTCGTAAAGGGCACTAAGAAAAAGACCAAGGTAACCAAGAGCAAGTTGGGGGAGCCTCTCGTGGCCCGCAACATGTTTTGCTCGTCATGCGTTCCCGCCGAGCCCGATGAGCCTGCTGCCGGCGAGGTCATCGACTCTGATAGCCCGCCCAGCACCTCGTTGCCGCTGCGCTTGGTGGCAACCAATGTTTCAAGCGAGATGGAATACTCGTTTGCGACCGTGCAGAACACCAGCACAAACCGCCAGGGTTCCTACAGCATTGATCAGGAAATCCCCGATAGTGGAGCGATCGTTCGCATCACAGCCAAGTACGTGGACTTCAAAAACGAGAAGTCCAAGCGCGTCGAACGCCTCAGCTTGCTCTCCACGAAGTCAGCGCCACGAGTCGCAGCAACCAAAGCAAAAGACAAACCCAAGGCCAAGGGCAAGGGCGGCAAGAACGACGAACTCATGGCCATGGTGGAAGAAGGCGTCAACAAGGTTAGCGATACCGAGTTCGAGATTGACAAGAACGTCGTTGACAAGATTCTCGAGAATCCCATGTCAGTGGCGAGAGGGGCCCGCATTGTTCCCTCGATCAAGAACGGCAAGGCCAATGGCTTCAAGCTCTACGCCATTCGACCAAGCTCGGTCTACGCCAAAATCGGCCTCATGAATGGCGACACCATTCACTCCATCAACGGATTCGACCTCACGAGCCCCGACAAGGCTCTTGAGGTGTACACCAAAGTGCGATCCGCAAGCAGTCTCGCTGTCAACGCCACACGGCGCGGCAAGCCCATCTCTCTGAACTACAGCATCAAGTGAACCCTGTGATGATGAAACGAAACGAAGTTAAACGACACGCACTCCTAGCCACATTCGCGATGGCCGTGCTCCTTGCATCCATACTCGGTTCAAAGACGGCCAATGCGCAGGACAGCAAGAACCCGGCTGTTCTTGAGGAGAGCCTCTACGACTGTCCTGAGAAACAACGCAAGGGCAAGTATGTGGTGAGTCTCAAACCGGAGACCACACTCGATGACCTCATCAAGTGGGCCATGACCTTTCACTGCAAGAACTTTGTCTACTCATCAGAGATTGGCAAACGCAGCGCCAAGGTGACGATCATGACGCCTAAGAATATGTCTGCAGGCCAGGCTTGGCGCGTGTTCTTGGTGGGACTTCAGAGCATGAACTTAACTGTGGTGCCGAAGGGCAACATCTTGGAAATTGTGGAGACAAGCAAGGCAAAAAGCCAAGCCATTCCGATCTTCACCAGTGGCAAGGCACCGTCCTCAGATCAGCTTGTGCGTGTCATTCTTCGTCCCCAGCACCTCTCGGTTGATGACCTGGCCAAAGTTCTTCAGGGGCTCAAGAGCAAGAACGGTGAGGTAGTTTCGGTGGCAAAATCGGGCATCGTGATCGTGAGCGACATGGGAACCAATGTGAGTCGCATGTCGTCGCTGATGCTTGCAGTTGACGAACCGATTGTTGGCGAGCGCCTCTACATGATCAAGGTGCAGTATGCCGATGCAACGGAACTCGCTACGAAACTCACCGACATTCTGGGGACCAAGGAATCACCAACCGCCTCCACAAAGAAAAAGACGACGAAGAGCAAAGGTCGCAAAGAGATCAAGCGCTCGGGCCCAACTTCCATTGGCGCCTCGGAAGTGCAGTCAGCAATTCCCTCGAAAATCATCGCTGAAGAGCGCATCAATAGCCTCATCGTTGTGGGCAACGAAGCTGCGTACACTCGAGTTAAGGCACTTGTGAAACGCCTTGATGTTGGTATCGATGTGGAAGGCGCCGGGCGCATTCACGTCTATCGGCTCAATCACTCCAAGGCCGAGGAAATGAGCCAGACGCTGACTGCGGTGATCAACGGCATCCAGCAGCCAAGCTCTTCGAGTGCTCGTGGTGGTCGAAGCAATGCGGGGAGTCGCCCCACTGCCAACGCAAGCTCAGCCGCCGCGTTTGAGGGGCAAGTTCGTGTGACCCATGACCAGCCAACAAACTCGATTGTCGCCGTCGCGTCGGTAAAAGACTTCTTGGCGCTTCGTGACGTGATTCGCAAGCTCGATGTCGCTCGGCCGCAGGTCTACATCGAGGCCAATATCGTCGAGATTGGCGTCAACAATAGCCTGCAGTTTGGCTCTTCTTGGCACGGTGGTGCGGACCTCGGTGATGGCACCTTGGGGCTCGGAGGCGTCCAGCACTCCGACCTCTCATCTCTCAATGTAAACAGCATCGCAACCAGCACTGGCCTCATTGGAGGTGCGCTTGGTCCACTTCTGGAAAACGCCGAGCAGCTCTTGGGAACGAGTATCCCGTCCTTTGGTGTGCTCTTCAATGCACTTGCAAACGCGAGCAACGTGAACGTGCTCTCAACGCCACACATTCTTACCACCGACAATGAAGAAGCCGAGATTAGCGTTGGTGAGAACATCCCCTATCAAAGCGCCTTGGGAGTTGGCGGCGCGGGCAATCCCTTCGCAGCTGCCACCCAGTCCATTCAACGACAGGATGTTGCCCTCACACTCAAAATTACGCCCCACATCAATGCCTCCGCCATGGTTCGCTTAGAAATCGACCTGGAGATTTCTGATATCGCATCTCAGGATTTTGGCGGCCTCGGACCGTCTTGGGCCAAGCGAACCATCAAGGATACGGTCGTTGTGCGCGACCAGCAAGCAGTGGCCATTGGTGGGCTCATGTCAGATAAGAAAATCTCTAGTGAATCGAAGGTGCCACTTTTGGGAGATATCCCTGTGCTTGGTTCGCTGCTCTTCAAGTACCAGACTTCCAGTAACGAGAAACGCAACCTCTTGGTCGTACTCACGCCACACATCGTGCACAGCCAAATGGATATCGAACGCCTAGTGGAGCGGCGCACACGAGAGCAGCGCGAGTTCGCCCGAACCTTCTCTACGTTCAAACGCATCAAATATCGCCCTGACATCGACTATCGCCGCAAGCGCGGTGTGCTTGAGGAAATCAATCGCAGCGTGAAGTCAGTGGAGCGAGAGGCACAAGTCCTTCGCGAGCTGGATGCCAATCTCGTTGGAGAACCTGATGGTGAGGTTCGCTACTTTGACGAGAAGGACGCGGACGCGGCCTCCAGCGACCGCAACAACACGCCAGACGCCACCGATAGCGAGGAAGGCGAGTAGCGATGGCCCACTTTGCAGGCCAGCCCATGGGGGCTCCGTTGGGCGCTCAGCTGTTGGGAGAAATTCTCATAGCGGACGAAGGACTCAGCCCTCAGCACCTCGCGCACGCGCTGACCAAACAGGCAGATGAAGGAGGGCTCATTGGGCGCATCCTCGTCGGGATGCAGGCAATTAACGATTTGCAGCTTACTCGCGCGCTAAGCCAGCAATACGATGAGGAGTTCGTTGAAGAACTGCCCCCTGTAGATGATGTTCCAGAAGAGCTCATCGCCAATATCCCCATCGGCTTTGCCCGTAATCACAACATCATTCCCTATGCGATTGATGAAGATGACCGCGTGTTGGTTGCGATGTCCGATCCGCTCGCTCTCGATGTGCTCGACGATGTTGGAGTGATGGTTGATGCACCCGTGGAAGTCGTCATGGCTCCGCCCAAGGCGATCGTTGATCTCATCAACAAGGCCTATGGCCGTCTTCGACAAGGAGCCGACCTTAACAAGGAAGAGGACGACGACGACGAGTTTGGTGCTTCCGAAGAAACCCTAGACATCCTGGATGTCACAGACGAAGCACCCATCATTCGCTGGGTGAACTCGCTGCTGTTCCAAGCCGTCAAAGTAGGGGCTTCCGACATCCACATCGAGCCAGGGGAAAAAGAAGTTAAGGTTCGGTATCGGGTCGACGGTGCGCTCCGCGAATCGAAATCGGCGCCCAAGCAGTTTCTGTCGTCGATCCTGGCCCGCGTCAAGATCATGTCGGGCCTCAACATCGCAGAGAAGCGATTGCCACAGGATGGTCGAATTCGCCGTCGAATCGCGGGCAAAGACATTGATATGCGTGTTGCCACCGTTCCCACGGCCGCGGGCGAGCGGGTGACGATTCGTCTGCTCGATCGCTCGTCAGTTCTTCTCGGCCTCGCCGATATCGGCATGACGCAAGAGACGCTGGCCACCATTCGAGACATCATCAAGCGACCTCACGGCATCATGCTGGTTACGGGACCAACGGGTTCGGGCAAGACAACAACCCTCTATGCGTGTCTATCCGAGATCAACTCCCCTGAGTTGAACATCCTCACGGTAGAAGACCCGGTGGAATACCAACTTGAGGGAATTTCGCAGACGCAAGTGCAGTCAAAGATCGACCTCACATTTGCCAACGGACTTCGCTCCTTCTTGCGACACGATCCAGACGTCATCATGGTTGGTGAGATTCGCGATGTAGAGACAGCCGAAATCGCGATTACGGCATCGCTAACCGGACACTTCGTGCTTTCGACCATTCACACTAATGATTCCGCCGGTGCAATCACCCGTCTTGTCGACATGGGTATCGAACCGTTCTTGGTCGCTTCTTCTATGGTGGGCCTGATGGCACAACGCCTTGTTCGTCGTCCGTGTTACGACTGCGCAGAACCTGCAGTTCCGTCAGCTGAGATGCTGCAGAAGCTGGGACTCGATGTGGAACGCTTCCACGCTGGTGGGTACGAGGTTCCTGACCTCCCAAACATCAAGAAGATTCCCCCGACTGGAACCTTCCTTGCGGCTCGCGGTTGTCCTATGTGTAGCGGTGTTGGCTATAAAGGCCGAACTGGCATCTACGAAATGCTCGTAGTTGATGACCCGCTTCGCCAGCTCACCCTTGAGAAAGCCGATGCAGGCACGATTCGAGCCTCGGCCGTGGAGCGCGGCATGAAGACTCTGCGAATGGATGGCGCGCTAAAGGCACTCGCAGGACTCACGACCCCAGAAGCTGTTTTGCTCGCAACCGCGGAGAGTGAATAGGCATGACGCTCTACGCGTACAAAGGCATCGGCAAGACTGGCAAGAACGTCAGTGGTGTCAAAGATGCCGACTCGCCCAAGGCTCTCCGCCAGCTCATGCGCGGGGAAGGGGTGACTGTCACCTCGGCCAGCGTTGCCAAAGGCAAGTCTGGCGGTGGTGGTGGCAAGGGCCTTAGCAAAGAAGTCGATTTTGGCGGCGCGTTTAACAAGGTCAAGCGCATTGAAGTCCAGGCGTTCTCACGGCAGATCGCAACAATGCTCAATGCAGGCATTGCGCTCGCCGAGTGCCTCGAGGCTCTCTTTGAGCAGACCGAGGGCGAGAAGTTCAAACACATTGTGGGGGAAATTCGCACAAGCGTGAATGAAGGTTCGTCTTTCGGAGATAGCCTTGCGAACTACCCCGATGTCTTTGATGAGCTCTATGTTTCCATGGTTCGCTCAGGTGAAACCGCTGGCAATTTAGAAGAGGTTCTCTCAAGACTCGCCGACTTCATGGAGTCAGCGGCTAAGCTTCGTTCCAAAGTCAAAGGCGCGATGATCTATCCGGTCATCATGCTCGTGGTTGGTGTTGGCATCATGGGTGTCTTGATGGTGGCCGTCGTGCCCAAAATTACCGGCTTGTTTGATGCGCAGAGCGTCCAGCTCCCATTGAACACTCGCATGTTGATTTGGTTCTCCGATTTTCTCGGAGCGTATTGGCTGCTCCTGATCCTGGGAACCATCGCCCTCTGGTTTGGCTTTCGAGTGTGGTCTCGTACGGAGGAAGGGCGAAATCGGTGGCATGCCATTGTGCTTGGAATGCCGCTGGTCGGGCCCCTGGTGCGTCAAGTCGCAATATCGCGCTTTTGTCGAACCATGGGCACCATGCTCAAAGCTGGCGTTCCAATGCTCAAAGTGCTCGAGACCTCAAAGGCTGTCTTGGGCAACGCCGTGTTGATGAAAATTGTTGAGGAGGCGAAACGAGCCATCACCGAAGGCGAGTCCTTGGCTGTGACGCTCAAACGCAGTGGCGAGTTTCCCCCTTCTGTGACACACATGATCGCCGTCGGTGAGAAATCCGGTGCGCTTGAAGACATGCTTTTGCGTGTCGCCGATTCCTATGAGAGTGAGGTTGAGACCAAGCTCGATAATCTAACTGGCATGCTCGAGCCGATCATGCTTGTTGTAATGGGCGGCTCCGTCGCCTTTGTTGTCTTCTCCATTTTGATGCCCATGATGGAGATGCAAAAACTCACCCAGATGTAGCGAGAGAGAGAGGCACACAATGTTCTTACAAAAATTATTGAAACTTCGTACCCAGCACCAGCTGAGCCCAATGCGCAGCAAGCGTTCGCGCCTGCGCAACCAGCTCGGAATGACGCTTCTTGAGATCATGATTGTTCTCGCGATCATTGCCGTGGTGATGGGATTTCTTGTTGGTCCCAAAGTGCTGGCTATGTTCCAAAGCTCTAAGGGGGACACGACCCGCATGGCAGTGAAGGGCATTGCTTTTGATGCCTACACCCAGTGGTCGCTGGCCAACGTAAACAAACAGTGCCCCGATAGCCTCAAGGACCTGGACAAGTTTCGAAACTCCAAGAGCATCAAGGATAGCTGGGGGAACGAGTTTGTCATGTTCTGTGGTGACAATACGCCGAATGGTGATGGCAAATTCGCCATCCTTTCAAAGGGCCCCGATGGCAAGCAGGGGACCGACGATGACATTAAGTCCTGGGAATAACTCTTAGTAGTAAGTTCTCATGAGACCTCTCCCCAATTGCGCTAGGAAACTGGCGACCGAGGCGGGTATAACCCTGATTGAAATCATGGTCGTGCTCGCAATCATGGGTGCAGGTATGGCGCTGTTTCTTGGTGGGAACTTGCTCAAGAGTGATGAGGCAAGACTTCGAGAAGCTTCGATGGAGGTTCTCGCAACGCTTCGTGCAGCACACAACATGGCGACGATGAGTGGCAAACATCACCGTGTCGTCTTTGATCTCAAGGCGCAGAGCTATCACGTTGAAGTGTGTGCAGGCGACCAGACGCTCGTGCGCGGGGATGAAGAAGAGGTCGTGGACCAAGACGAGCTTGAGAAGCTACGCGAGCGAATGGAACAGCCTGTCACGAGTGATTTCAATCAAGAGGTAATTGAGGCAAGCACACCAGATGAGGCCGTGCGGGCTGCGGCTGCTCTGGCGGGGATTCGACTCGGGACAACCCGATGCCAGCCGGCCACAGATACGTTCTCTGGGCAAAAATCGAAGAACGGCAATCGCCATGCTCTTGATACCGGACGGGGCCTGCACATCGCCGAGATTCACGTGCAGCACCTTCATGACGCAGTGAAGGACGGGAAGGTGAGCATCAATTTCTTTCCCGTCGGATCTGCCGAGAAGGCCGTGATTCGGGTTTCGAATAAGGCTGGCGATGAGAATACGATTGTTCTGCACGGCATCACAAGTCGGGTGGAGTACCGGCAAGGCGAGGTTGAGATCGAGGATCACATGCGCCGCAATGGTGTGGGAGACAAGGTGGACGACGAGTGAGTCGCAGCGGTTTTCACAGAAGCGTGGTTCTGCGCAATGGCTTCACACTGGTAGAGGTGATGTTTGCCTTGGCGATGCTTGCAGGATCGCTCATCTTGCTCCTGCAAGGGGCGGCCGCAAATGTCGCTGCCACCCAGCGCGCGCAGATGATGACCGCTGCCACGGAGCTGGCTCGAGGCAAGATGTACGACATCGAAGAAAAACTCTTAGAAGAAGGGTTTCAGAATCTCGATCAAACAGAAGAGGGCGACTTCGACGAGGAAGGCTGGCCGCAGATTTCCTGGGAAGCCGAGATCACCAAAATCAAACTTCCCAATCTGGGAGCCATGCAGAGCCTTGGCGCTGAGGGAGAGGAGGGCGCTGAAGGGGAAGACAGCGGTGGAGGTCTCCTCGGCGGAATGCTTGGTGGCTTTGGCGGTGGTGATGGTGGAGCCGGAGCCGGCCTCATCGGCTCACAGTTCGAGCTCTTTCGCGGAATTCTCGAAGAGTCGATTCGCAAAGTGCACCTGACGATCCGCTACAAGGCCGCAGGCAACAAAGAAGAGTTCACCGTTGATTGTTACTTCACTGAACCACACGCTGTGAATCGAGTCATCAATCTTGGTCCCGGAGCCGCCAATGCTGGCGATGCAGACAGCGGTGATGGGTCCTCGGGCTCAGGTTCAAGCTCAGGTGGTTCAGGCTCGGGCTCAAACTCAAACGGAAGCTCTGGGGGGCGAAGCTCTGGAAAGAAAACCGGGAGCAAGAATTGACTCGCATGGGCGCACATCGCATCCGCGAGGGCGGAATGACGACAATTGAGATTCTGGTCTCGATGGCAATCATGCTTGGTATGTTCACAATGGCGTGGAGCAGCTTTAGCGGAGGCCTAACAATCAAGCGCAACTCGGAAGCCATTAACGAGCGCTATCACGAGATTCGAATCGCGATGGGCCGGATGGTGGAGGACATGTCATCTGCATACATCAGCGCAAACGAGAACCAAAATCTCAATGAGCGACGCACAATGTTCATTGGCAAAGACTCCGGAGACGTTGATGAGCTTCGCTTTACGAGCCTGGGCCATCGAGTGCTTTGGGCCGACGCCAACGAATCCGAACAAACCATGATTTCCTATTTTGAGGAAAACGATCTCGAAGACTCGAGCAAGGAGAACTTGATTCGTCGCGAGAGTCGACGCCCTGCCGATGAGGACTGGAAGAGCGAGCCAGCAGAGATTGACGTGCTGTTGCGAGATGTCAAGAAGGTGCAGTTCGAGTACTACGATTGGACTGAGAAGAGCTGGCGGGATGAGTGGGATAGCACTGCTGTGGATGCTCAGCGCGGCCGCTTGCCTTCCCGTGTACGCATCACGATTCTGCTCGAGAATGAGCAGGGCGACGAGGTGAAGTTCGTGAGCCAGGCCCGACTCATGCTGCAAGAGGAACTCAAGTTTTTCACAAACTAGTCATGCGAAGAAAAACCCACACTCGGAGGCTTGTTGGCGCGAATGCTCGCGTTATCGGTAGTGCTCATCGGCAAGCGGGCATGGCACTCATCATGGTGGTTGCGTTCCTCGCTGTGCTTCAGGCTCTGGTTGCGGAGTACTCAACGAACACCACGGTAAACTCGGTCTCGGCGGCGAATGCGCGTGAAGCGATGCGTGCACAGTTTCTCAATCGCTCTGGTGCCAATTTGGCGCAGCTCATTATCCGGGTACAGACCGATGTCCTAGATAAGAATCGCCAGTTTCTTGGAGACATCCAGTTGGCGGACTATACGGGCCTGTTTATGGGCGCATTTGGTGGATCGAAAGAGGAGGTCAACGACCTCGGAGCCATGCTTGGTGGGTTCGACGGCGATGCAATCGAGGGCCTTGGCGTCGCGGTTGGAGCCTTCGATGTGCAAATCACGACCGAGGACGGCAAGCTCAACATGAACTGCGCGAATGGCTCAACGGCGAGCAAGAAGAATCTCCGCACGCAGCTTGAGGCGATGCTCTTCTTTGATGCCTACAACCCAATCTTCGAAGAACCCGACGCCGACGGTTGGAACCGAACACGTGATGAGCAGGTCGGGGCGTTTATGGACTACATCGACAAGGACACGGGTCGAGGGGAAGATGCTCGCGGTGGTGCCGAGGATTACGGCTACCAAACCCTAGATGACAAGTACCGAGCCAAGAATAACTACATTGATACTACATCGGAGTTGAAGCTTGTGCGCGGCGTGGATGATCGCTTTTGGACGCTCTTTGGTGGCGAGTTCACAGTCTACGGAGACTGCAAAGTAAATATTGGCGCTGTTACGGATCCAAAACTCATTGCATCAGTAATTTTCCTATCGGCCAAGAGCCCCGACGACCCCGTCGTGCAAGATCCTCGTTTGCTCTGGGCCCTCGCAAAACGGGTCGCGGAAGCGCGAAGCTTCGGTGTCTACTTCGATGATCTGCAGGCCTTCGCCGACTATGTGAAGAGCCCCGATGGAGCACTGCAAGAGCTTCTCGGCGGCGCCGATCAAGGGGCGTTTGGAGGGCCCAACCAAGAGGCCCAAAGCGCGGCTGCCAACGCAGAGCCTGTGCAAGGCGTTGAGTTAGATCAACAGAAGCTTGGGCAAGTGGCAAAGTCAGGACCTCGAAGGGTCTATCGCGTCGAAGTCACATCCACGATTGGCGTCACTCCGAAGGGGGAGCCTCGCTTTTCACGGAAGCTTGTGGGGATCTGGGATACAGAAGTACAAAACCAAAACATGCGCAGCACCGACTATCGAAAAGGTGCCTGGGTGTTCTGGAGGGAAGAGTAAGTATGGCGAGTCGAATTCTCGGTGTTGATCTTGGCGCGTACAGCGTGAAGGTTGTGGTCTCGAACCCAGGATTTCGGGGCGCTGCTGTCACGCAGGTAATTGAAGAACTCGTGCCCGAGGGTGAAGAACCACACCTGGTACGTGCAGCTGGCGTGGCTGGCAGGATACTGGCCGGCTATCGTGGCGAGGAGGACTCTGTCTACGCCTCCATCGCGGGCGACAAAGTGTTTCTGCACGTTCTGGAGTTTGGCTTCAAGAGTCTGCGTCGCGCTGAGCTGGAGAGTGCTGTTGGTGCAGAACTCGAAGGGGTGTTGCCGATTGACCTGGAAGACATGGTCTACGCGTTTGAGCAGATTCCCAAGGTGCCGACACCGACGGGAACTCTTGAGATTGTGGACGTGGGCGATGATGAGGTTACGGCCGTTGGCGACGTTCCTGTGGCGTCTGTTCCTGCAGCTCGCTCCCATGGGCGTGTGGCAGACGCAGTCGTTGGAATGCGAATCCTCGGAGCTGCAACCCAGCGCTCCAGAGCAGAAGAGTTCTTAATTGCGCTGCGGTCTGAGGGGGTCGACCCCAGAGGGCTGTTGGCGGCCCCCGCACCGTACGCTCGTCTTGCTGAGAAGCTCGTTGGCGATGGCAGCCTCATAGCAGTGCTCGATATTGGTCACATGCGAAGTGATTTCTGTCTTGCGATGGGAGGCCATCCGATCTTTGCGCGAACCGTGGCACGAGGTGGACACCACCTAACTCGAGCACTCGCCAAGGCCTGGAATCTGGACTATCGACGTGCAGAAGAGGCCAAACACAGCGATGGATTCGTCCGGGCTCCAAGCCAGAGCGCACCTTCCGAGGCTGCGGCGCAAATCGGTGACCTTCTTCAAGGCGAGGTGAAGCAACTCTTGCGCGAAGTTCGGCGTACGCTAAATGCCTGCCGTGCCAAGACGGGCTTCACTGTGCCGCGCATTGTCTTGCTCGGCGGTGGTTCAAGGCTGCGAGGCTTGCCTCGATACCTCAGCGAACAGCTGCAGCTTCCGGTGGATGTCTTGCCCCCCGAAGCTTCGCAAGCGCTTCTTGGAGCGGCTGCAAGCTCTGCGGCACTCGATACTTGCGCTCTTGCTGTTGGCGTGGCGATGGATGGCGCAAGTGCAAAGCCGAGCTTCGACCTTCGACAGGGGGCATTGGCCTTCAAGGCGGATACGAGCTTTTTGCGCAGCAAGGCAAAGACCCTTGCCATGGCTGGAGTCGCTATTATGGCGTTTGGTGTCTTGAGTGCCTATACCGGAGTAAGCAAGTTGCGAGCCGCTGAGAAGACGTTAAAAAAGCGGGTCGCATTGGAGTCCGCAGCCGCATTGGGGGAGCAACTCAGCGCGGCAGAGGTACTCGATAGAGTTGGCCCTATCGAGAGTAGCAATCGAGTGAGCCCGGTGCCGTCGATGACGGCCTACGACATGCTGCTGGCCTTCAACACCGCGCTGCCCGCCAAAGACAAGGCCGTGCTGGATGTAAGCGAAGTGGAGATTCAAGCAGGCAAGGTTGTGGTCAAAGCCACGTCATCGCCGTTTGATGAAACCAGTGCGCTTCAGGGCATCAAGAACCTCGAGGAGAGCTTGCGAGCAAGCGAGTGCTTTAAGGACTTCACGAGCCCGGAGAGCCAACCTGGCGCCAACGACAGTCGACAATTCACCCTGACGATCAAATCTAGCTGCAACAAGAAGGACTAGGGAATGGCTGTAAATCTCGGAGGAGCCCAAGACCGCTGGGACCGCATGAACTCTCGCGAACAGCGATTGGTTCTCGCACTCGGCATCACCCTGATCATCTGTATCGTGTACGCCCTTGTGTCGAAGATTCAAAGTGGCATGACGGACCTAGAAAAGAGCAATGCGAAGGCTCGCAAGGCACTGCAGTCTCTCGCGGTGTACCGAAACGCCAAGGCCAGAGCTGCTGGCACGGGCTCGGATATCAAGATCCCCGATAAGGCAATCGAACTCGATAGCTACTTAGAAAACATCATTTCCGACCTTGAGTTGACGAGCCCGACGTATCCGGCGCTCAAGGCCGTTCGAGTTGGAGCCTACGAAGAACTCTCATTTGATATTGAGCTAAAGGGGCTGAGTATTGAGAGCATGACGCAGCTTCTCGAGAAGGTGGAGAAGGGGTCAAAGCTGGTCGTGGTCAAAGAGCTCAGTATCGACCGGAACTTTCGCGACAAGGAAAAGCTTGACCTTGAGTTCACCGTTGCAACCTTCAAGACGCCAACCGCGGAGAAGGACGAGACGAGCGACGACAAAGAGGGGGAGGATAGCTAATGCGCCTCACATCCAATCAACGCAAGGCTCTCAAGTGGGTGGGTTATCCACTCCTGGCGCTGCTTACCTTCGTATTCACACTGGCGTACACGTTTCCCTACGATCGTCTCAAAGACAAAATCGTTGAGGGGCTCAGTGATACGTACGATGTGAGCATCATGGCTGTGGAACCAACCCTGGTTCCGGGCACCTTTGTCATCAAGACGATGGTGCTTCGCACAAGACCAAAGACAGCCGAAGAGAAGCCAGTTGTGGTTCTGATCGATGAAATTGAAGTTGACGTGGGAGTGATGTCAGCGATTTTGTGGTCGGTGGACTTCGCAAGCATTGGCATCGACATCGAGGCCAAGATCGCTGGCGGCTCGCTCGGGTTGGAAATCGAACACGAGAAGGGCTCGAACACCGTCTCGCTGGCTGCTCATACCAAGATGCTTCCAATCGGTTCGATGCCGGGTGTGGCGGAAGCCGTGGGCCTTCCCATGACGGGAGGGCTTACAGCGGATATCGATGTCACCTTGCCAAAGGGCAAGTGGAGCAAGGCGAACGGAAACATCAAGTTCAGCTGCATTGGCTGCACAGTTGGCGATGGCGTTGCAAAGATGAAGATGAAGCCACCACCAGGCGCGGCGAACAGCCGGCGTGCGAAACGACGGAACCTCTTTGCGGGAGATGGTTTGACCGTGCCACGCCTCAATCTCGGGGCAGTCCTCGGAGAGATTGCGATCAAGAAGGGCACAGGCGACATCAAGACCTTCTCGGCGAAGTCGCAGGATGGCTTCTTGACAATGGAGGGTGAGATTGACTTTAAAGATCCATTCAAGGAAAGCCTGTTCCCAGGGTGCATGACGTTCGGCTTCTCTGAAGACCTCAAGACTCGAGAACCCAAGTTCATGGGTATCGAGGCGGGGCTGCCACCAAAGGCGAAGCAGCCAGACGGTTCCTACGCAATTCCTACGAAGGGAAAACTCGTAGAGCTGAGGTTCGATGTGCGGCGTCAATGCGGGCAGAAATCGGGAAGCAGCGCGAACGTTGCCAGCAAGCGATCGAGGCCACGGATCACAACCTCCAGCAAGGATGTCAAGAAGGTCGAGCCACGCAAGATGCCTGACCTTTCCAAGGACGACCCTGAAAAGGACGAGAGCGATTCGGAAAAGGACGACTCGACTGAGTCTGGTCCCAAGATTGGCCGGCGCTTCAAGGGGGTGAAGGAACGCGCCGAGCTTCTGAACGCAAAAGACGAGGCGGCACGCGACGAAGACGAAGCCGGCGAGGATGAGGGTGAAGAAGAAGCCGATGAGGAAGAAGCCGATGGTGAGGAAGAGGAAGACGGAGAAGAGGAAGCGGCTGACGACGAGGAGGAAGCGGCTGATGGTGAAGAGGAAGAGGAGGTCGAGTAGCCGACTAGTGCGCGATCCAGAGGCATAGAACGCCCTGGCTCGGTTCTTCGCCCTTTGAACGCCTTCGGCTCATCGTTGCTCAGATCCTTCCTTGCCCCAG
>JANTGM010000114.1 GCA_024762925.1 Kofleriaceae bacterium
TCATGAATCGCGCACTAGTGTGGGATCCAGAGGCATAGAACGCCCTGGCTCGGTTCTTCGCCCTTTGAACGCCTTCGGCTCATCGTTGCTCAGATCCCAGCAAGGTCGTCCTTCGCGCCTTGTCAAAGAACGAGCTCCCGTCGCCAGCACATTTCTATTCCTCTGAGCCGCACACTAGTTGCCTTCGCCAACCCGGATCTGAATCTTGCTTTTCCAGCGAGTGTCCTGCCGAAGCTTCTTAGCAAGATCGGTCGCAGTGGTTTGGGCAATCGCATGCACGCACTTGGACGCCTGGACCACACCTGCCCCGCTGATGCCCGCCATCTCCTCAACTTTGATGTCGGCACGGTCGCGAGATTCGTCGTCGGGATCGAGGAAGAACCGATATCCAACGTTCAGACTCACATCGAGAATCTCTTGCTTGTGTTGTTTCCAGGCCGCCTGCCAGCAGCCTTGAAATGCCGCCTTGTTTTCATCGGTTCGGAGAGCAGCCACAAACTCGTTGAAGCTGCTCTTGGTGATCTTGCCATCGCTGCTCACTTCAACTCGAAGCTTGCTCAAATCCGGTCCGCTCGATTCGCCGGTTAGATAGAGGTCCGCTGTTTCCGTGCGCGCCAAGAGTTCTCCATCGAGACCAACATCGCCAAGAGTCGCCAGTGCGTCCATGGCCGCAGTTGCAACGGAGGACGAAGGTGGCACAGCGAGTACGCACTTGTGAAGAATGCGTGAAGCGGCCTCGGCAAGCTTTGCATCGTCGCGGGCCTTAGCGAGCGCCATACCCTGCTCACAGAGAAGTTCTGTAGGCGGTGTTAGCGACTCCTTCTCGTAGGTTGTGATCGCATCATTAAATGCCGATGCCGCGGCGTCCAACTCTCCCTGCGCAAGAGAGCGTCGTCCTCGAGCCGCGTGATAGTCGCCAAGCCGAGAACGGGCAACCGTGGCGCATCGCGCGTCCAGGCATCGCAGTGCCCCTTTGCAATCTGCGGTCGAGGCGCAGGTCTCGAACTCGGCGGACTCGCCTGGTGGCGCCTGCACAAGCGATGCTTGGTCACCGCTGCGTTCAGCGGAATCGCAAGCTCCAAGGGGGGCGAGCAAGAACAAGGCAAAGGCACATCGCAAACCGTAGGAAATCACCTGGCTATGGTCGCGCAGACTGACGCCACTGCCAACCGTTTGCACGCTGCGTTCACACCGCATCGAGCAAATTGCGGAGTGCAGCTCGCACTGTCGGATTTGGCTCGATTTGGCTGTACTGGCGGATTATGGGCCGTACATCCGCATTGTCCATTGCCCCCAGAGCCTCTATTGCGACTTCGCGAAGTTCTCCCTCCTCCTGCCGCAAGGTCGAGAGCAAAAATTCGCCGGACTCGATGCTCTGAATCTTGCCGATCGAGCGCAGAGCAACCGAGCGCACCTGCGGATCCTCGCTCTCGCGGTAAATGCGACTTAGCGGGTTGAACGCGTGCGGGAAATGCAGGCCTCGCAACGCTTCGACCGCAGACGCTCGGACCTCAAGGTCCACATCGACAAGTGCCTTGCGAATCATTGCAAAAGAGCGTTTGAAAAAGAGGAAACGCAGCGCGCGAACCGCAGCTCGACGAACGGAGGCATCAGCGTGCTCATAGAGTTTCTCGAGGGGACACAGCGCGGCGTAGCTTTGCAGCTCTCCCAGAAGCTCGGTCACAGACTCAAGAGTCTTTGGCAGCGCCTCCTCCGATCGAGTTGCGGCATCGGCCAACGTGAGAACCACAACGAGCCCACGCCTGCGAATGGCATCTGGATACCGAACATCTCCAACGATTGAGAGTCCAACAGAAGCAGCGGCTCCCCCCAGTTCCCACTCCAAGAGATCAACAAACCAGATATCCGCGTATGCGTGCTGCTGCTTGAGATAGTCGGGGAACTCAGGCTTGTCCTCACTAGCGACTGCAGCGTTCTCATAGCGCGCGGCAATGTTGCGATAGCGATCGCACTTCTTGTCTCCAAGGCCATGATCGCGAAATTCATTGCCCCCAAGGCTCAAGAAAAGGGCGCGTACCTGCTTGTAGTCTCCGACCGAGGAGTAGCAGGAAATCGCCGCTAAGAGGGCGTTCTCCGCAAGCTCCACGGGTGCTCCCTGGGCCAGGTATTGCTTTGCGCAGGCCACCCACGTCTTTGCCGCCTGGGCCTGGTAGTTGCCATCGTAGGGCAGTCCGCAGCGCGCGGAGAAGTCAGCTGCCTCTTGGTAGAGGGTCGAGGCGGCATGCAACTCGTTGCGTTCCAGTGAAAGCGAAATGAAGTCTTCGTAGTACTGCAGAACGTAGAATTTCAAGCCATCGTCTTTGAGGACGCGGATGCAGTTGAGATAGCCTTCTGCGAGATTTTCGTACTGCTCTGACTCGCGTCCGAGCTTCAGCAAGATCTGATAACAGTCGAAGGCCCGCTCGCGCTCGCCCGCGGTTTCAAAGTCGTCCGCAACTTGCTCAAGAAAACGCTGACTCGCAATGAGTGCCTTGCGGGCCTGTGGACTGTCTTCTTCGCACGCCTGAAGCGCCATACCGACGTTAAAATGTACAAGCGCCTGCTCGTAGGGAGAATCCCTAAGCCGGGAGTCGGAGGCAAGCGCCTCCCAAATCTCGGCTGCCTTCTTGTGCTCGCCAGCTTTTTCCCAAGCAACAGCGGCGTGTACAGGAAGGTGTGACTGGGTATAGAGAGTTGCCGCTTCTTCCCACTTCTTTTCCACCTCGGCCACGCGCGCCCGAAAGGAGACATTCTCTTCTCCGGGAAACGCGCCTCGCGCCAAATCAAAGTAGTGCAGGTAGAGATAAATGTAGCCAGCCTCTTTGGAGGCCCCGAGTTTTGTGTAGATGTCGGCAAGAGCACGCAGCCAATCGTCGTATTCGTAATCTACGACGTGGGTTTGGGCGATGAGTTCTCGATATGCGACCTCCGCCTCTTTGAGACGCCCTTGGGCGACCATGGCCTCGGCCGTGGACGTGAGGCTTTCGATCGAGGCGAAGTTGCCGCGAGCCATCGTTACTCTTGCTCCCCTTGCGTGCTTACGTCGTCGACAATGTCGAGAGCCCGGTCGCGGCGACCAGCGCGCGAGCGAAAGCTCTCGTCCTCAACGATCTGTTGTCGGTCGAGAAGCGGCAGAAACTCAAGCCCAAGCTCTGATGATGGCAGAATGATAATCCCGTAGAGCGAGGCATATTGAGAGAGCGCGCTTATGAGTTCGGGCGCGACATGGCACTGGCCATGTGTGATGATATAGAGCACGACATTGCGCTGGTGATCGCGCCCGATTCGCGCCATCTCGACCAGCAATTGCCGAAAGACTTTGCCGTAGTTACGCCCATGCTCTGATCGAAAGGAAAGCAAATACGGCACCGGGAATGATGTTCCGCGGGCCACCTTTAGAACTTCGTGCAATCGAGAGTCGAAGAAGCGCAGCCAGATCTCATCGCCCTGAAGGCTCAGTTTCTTTACCAGCGTCAAGGCAAGTCCACGGGCAAAGACCTGCCGTTTGCCACGCATGGATGCTGATGAATCGACAAGGATGTAGTGCAGACGTCGCTCGTCTTCTCGCTCGCGCTCATGCCCGTAGTACAGGAGTTCCTTGTTGAGCACGCGTTGCTCGAAGAGCTCGTCATCGTGCGCGAGTTCGGTCAGCATGAGTGAATCGATGTGTCCCCTGCGCTCAATCGAGGCATAGCCATCAACGGCAAAGGTCTGTGCCCCTGACGCTCGCTTGGTTTCAAGCACCGAAGGCAGCAGGTCCAACGAGAAGTTGGCTACGTCGTTGGCCTCGGGCGAGTCGAGTGCGGAGACCAAATCTACAAGGTCCAGAGAAGAACCGATCGCATCGGATCCATTGGCCGAGTCTTCCTTAAAAAGCCCCAACAGACGCACCGTGTCCAAGTCAATGAGTTCGGTGCAAGTGTAGATGTGCAACTCGAGGTCGGCAAGATGTTCGAGAAATGCCCACAGCGGCCCGGAGTCAAACGCCTTGAAATGGCTGACGACGTCCGCATCACGGTACATGGCCAAGTCCAATGGCAACTCCTCAGCGCCCACTGTCTTTGTCGGTTCTCGCCAGCGCTGATAGGCGTCGGAAAGCACTCGGGTTAGCAGGACTGCGATGAGGTCATCACGAAGTCGCCATCCAGCTAGTTTCGTCACGACTTCGGATTCAGAAATTTTCCTAAGCAGACGTTCATAGCGACCGAGGCTTGCTCGGGCTTGCTGATTTGCACCAATTTGCGCGAGGTTGGCGGCGGGCACGTCAATTCGGTAGCCACTTGGACCAGGTTGGCTGGTTAGCAGGCATCCCATATCGTGCACCAAGAAGAGAGGCAGGTAGATGCCGAGTCGCGCCACCGAGTTGAACCATGAGACCGCCCTCATGTGCGACATGGGATTGTCGACATGCACGTGTGAAATCGCCAGTGTTCCCACTTGGCGAGCCAGGTAGCTGTGTGACAGCGCGGCGGGTATCGGGCTCATAGACAGTTGAGCGCTTGGCGACTACGCACCAAACTTGGAGGAGGCAAAAACGCTTTCGAGAAGCTGATCGACTTCGCGGACCATACGACCAGCAGTTTCCTGATTCATTGCGCTCAGGGCAGCCTTGATCTCATTGAGGTTCTTGAGCTGAGAGAAGAGCTGAATATCCGAAAGCTCGCCACCAGAAGTAAGAAGTTCTCGGATCAGCGCCAGCTCAGATAGCAAGTCTTCGAGACTCGCCTGTGGGCCAATGAAGCGTCGCTCGTCCGGATGCTCGCGGTAGTAGCCATCGACAATTGGATTCACGATCTCCTCAAGCAGCTCGGCTTGATCGAGGTTGTTCCACATATGGCGGAGAATGAAGAAGTCGGAGTCGTTAACCTGCTTGCGCCCATCGAAGATCGCCGCAGCTGCAAACAGCTTTAAGAGCTTCACTGCACGCCTGTCGGAAACCGTGATGCCCTCGGAGCGAATCTGAAAAATGAGCCCCTTGTACTTCGCCATGAAGTCCTCGGGAAACGACATGTAGCGGCCAAAATTCGCGTGCAAGTGGCGAAGGTCGGCTGCCGAGATGATTGGTCGAATACTCGAGGAGTCACCGCTCATTCGCCGCACTTCATTGGCCACGCCGCGATTGAGCAGTTCGTGAAAGTGATACGAGTCGAGATTCTTCGACAGCACACGAAGAAGAAATCGGTCGAACATCGCTGAGAGATTCTCGTCGTTGGGCGCTTCGTTCGATGCAGCGTAGAGCGAGATGAGCGGCACCTCCATAATGTCGGGACCGTTGGAATAGCGTCGCTCGTTGATCACTGCCAACAACGAGTTGAGAATCGCCGAATTTGACTTGAAGATTTCGTCCAAGAAGACAATCTCAGCTTCGGGAATCATCTTGTCGGTTCGACGGGTGTACTGGCCCTCGCGAAACGCGCGAATGTCTACCGGGCCGAAGAGTTCGTTGGGCTCGGTGAAGCGCGTGAGCAAATACTCGAAGTAGCTTGCGTTCACGAGCTTGGCGAACATCCGAATGAGCGCAGACTTCGCGGTGCCCGGAGGGCCGACCAAGACCATGTGCTCACCAGCGATGGCACTGATGACCAATAGCCGGATGATTTCCTGCTTGTCGAGGAAGTGACTGTTTAGGATCCGAGCAATCTCTTGGAATTGTGTGCCGAGCTTTGCGACATCAACAGATTGACCGAGGCCAGGACTAGGATTCTGTGGAGGAACTTCCATCTTCTTGCGGCTCGCCGGACTCTAGCATGGCATGGGGGGCGAGATGCCGACGCAGGCGATCGGCTAGGCCCGCAATCACCGACTCCCCTAAGAGAGTTCTGGCCTGCTGCCTGTGGAATTTGAAGCGTGCGGCGAGCTTGGCATCACCGAGCAATCCCGGGGGGTGAGCGAGACGGGCATCGACGAGCTCGGCAGCACCAGGAGCGGCGAAGAAGGTGGCCAAGCCCCGAGCTCGTTGGCTCGCCGTGAGGGCCGCTGCCAAGAGTGGGCTGTTGCCCTTGGTGCCTCGCTCGTTTAGCGCCAGAAGACAGTTCAGGTAGACCAAAAATGCCAACACCGTGCGCACATCGGAAACTTCGGGAGCGCGCTCGAGCATCTGTTCGAAGCTCGCCGCAAACCGGGCTGGGGTCACCAGCTGTTCATCTACAGAACTACCCGTGATGCTCGAATACGCCAATCCGCGAGCAATCTCCGCATCGCGCAACAAGAAGACGGAATCCTCCCAATGCAGGTGGGGTCCCCCGTGGCGCGATGAACACAGGAGCGTGAGCGGCGAACGACGAGCGAGCGCTGCCACAACCGAGACCACATCCGCGCCTTGAAACAGTTCGCGGAAGCCGACGTACGACTCCTCTTGATGAACTCTTCGCACATCAGACCATCGGGTGAGGCGCGAGGGAACTTGTTGCCCAAGATAGGTAGCGGAGCCGGTCCACCAAGAGACTCTGATATCCGTGCGACCGATTCGAAAAAGGTTGTGGAGCAGTCCGTGTCTCGCCAACACCCGTGTGCGATGCATCGAGCGAGGTCGGGCAGCAAAACTCTGAGCGCACGCTACGATCTTCGCGCGCTTTGACTCAGACATATTCCATCCATCAGCATCGGGATGAGCAAGGAAGAGCAGATTGTGAACCGCCGCTGCCAGGCTCAACTCATCCACATCGAGCACACATGCCGGTGGCTTCACAATGAGGCTGGCGAGCACTCGTTCCCGCGCCTCGTCGATGGCAACCAGCGGAACCGATGCGTGAGGCAGCTGTTGCTCGTAGTCCTCTAGCGTTGCTGCATCGATGGGCTTTCCCACATGCATATCCCCACCAGCGACTAGCGGCAGTACAAAGCTCTCAAGAAATTCGGCACAAGTCGCCGTCGCCATGGGGCGATGGTAGCGGAGTCGCACGCACAGGTGCTTGCTCTGTGGCGCTAAACTTGGGCATAAAAAAACCCGCTAGCACTGCTAGCGGGCATCCCAAGTTGCTTCGTGCCTAGTCTTCGAAAACGAGGTTTGGTCGCAAATCCCGCGTCTCCTCGGTTGGGAAGACGAGGTCATCGCGCCTATCCCCCGTTGGAAGTACTTCTTGCGCCACCTCGCTTCCGCCCTGGAAGCAATCGAGCTCAGCGTGGGTGTTGAAATCAGTGAGGTTGGAAAAGTCATCGATGTTCACCGGCGGAGGTGTACCCGTCTCATCGTCTGGAGCCATGAGCAGATCGTCCGCTGCTACCAATTCAGCAATCACCCCATCAGGAATCTCGAGTGCCATCGTCATGTTGAGTTGTGCTGCGGCAATCTCTGCGATCAACTCCGCGCGAGCACCGGGGTTTTGCTCGGTGTATTCGACGAGCTCATCTTTGGTGAATTCCATATCGCCAGCTACAACCGTGTCGACGGGCCAAGGCGAGTCACCAAGCCAACGTTGTACAGATTGGCCACAGGTGTTGATTCCAAAGTCATTGTTCGTTTCCACCGTGAGGTCGTTGGCAGTTGTTCCGACGTCCATGGCACAACCAGCGGAAAGAGCAAGAGGTAGGGCGATGGTGAGAAGTGTCTGGGTAAGCTTCATATCTGGGTCCTCTGATTGGCAGGAAAAAGACGGCTAGGTTGATTGAACGCAACAAAACAACGACACCTGAGCACACCAGATGGAGCACACCAGAGGTCTGGGTTCTCCTCCTCTACCGCTTGCCTTGGATTTATCCGCACCTTTCCAAAAAGAAAGGAAACTGCGTCAACTCCTTAGGCCACAGTCGAAGTGAGTCCCATTGTTATAATTACATTCTTCGGACACGCAAACAACTCCAGGAGTCAAAAAAATTCCCTTTTGGTTCCAAAGGCTAAAACACACAATTCTCCAAGCGCAACGTGACGCACGGAGACCGTGTAGGTAGAGGTCCGCCTGGCAAAAGTCCTACGAACTTTTCCGGCTACTTGTCGCTGGCTGTCTTGAAACCCCAAAGCGCGAAACGGCCAACAGGGTCATTGACAACCGAGGGATCTCCCATGCTCTCAAGTGCCATGCTCACGCTCTTCACTTCTTCAACTTCCAGCTTTGCAATTGCACGCCGCTCTAGCGGCACAAGCGAGGCCTCACCAACTTGGAAGGGAGAGCCGTTGGGTGGAAAGATGGTCAAGACTCCAGCGCCGTGACCGAGGGTCGCTGCGAGAACATCCGGAGCGACCCGTGGCACAAGCTCCATACCCGCAGGAATGAGGAGGCCCGGTGCGAGCTCCACAAGCAGACTGCCAAGAGGAATCGTGTCGATTTCGGCCTCGGAAACCAGCAACACACCTCGATCCGTCACGGCGATGCGATGCCCGCGTAGTACCGCAGGCGGAAGTAGATAGACAAGCCGTTTGACCCAGGCTGCTTGTTCTGGTGGAACCAGCGTTCCCATCACTCTTGTTGGAGGCTTGATCGTAGGAGCCAGGCGCATCGGAACCGCGACTGGGTCCTTGTCTTGGTCGAGCACCAGATTGGACCGTTTGTCTGGGCCCTCAATGTCAATCTCCAGATGCGTTAGGTGCTCAATCGCTGAGAGTTCGAGCGGCCCCGCGACAACGTCTACGCGCTCGGCCTGTCCCCAAAACAGGTAGAAGCGGCCAGCATCAAAGACTGTTGAGCACGAGGCAAGGTCGATCACGTGGCGGTAGCCAAGCTGTACTGCAACATTGCTCCCCATCGTGCGAAAGACATCGATACCCGGGGTGCTCTCGAAGAGCTCGAGAATTCGCTTGGGCAACTCGCGCACTCTCACCATGAGAAACTGCGTCGACTGGCCAAGGGCATCGAAGGCGCTCTGCCCTTGAGGCCTCACAACCCCGACATGCGCGCCGACTCGATTGCGCCACAGATAGCGAATAATGCCATCGCCAAGCCCACGTTCGACAACAAGCAACAGGTCCTTTGCGAGTTCTTCGGAGGCGAGGCTGCCCGCTGGCTCTCGTTTTAACGAGAGTCGGAAGAGCAACTTCTCAAAACTAAGCTCTCCTTCTTTGGCGTAGCTCTGTGTGAATTCCTCGCTGTGCAGCATGAGGTGCGCCCCAGCGGGGAGAGCCTGAATTTCGGCAGAGTCATACCCATAAGGTGAACGCTCATCGCGATACTTGACGAAGTGCTTTCCCGTTCCAGTAAAGGTGCTCCCACCGACGAGCCGGGCGCAGCGAGCAGCGGCGTCCATCAAGTAGCTTGAGCTGGCAGAGATTCTCAGCAGCAACTCGCGGCTTTGTAGAGGTGTGCGCACTCGCATGATTTGCATCGCCGGCAAAATCTCGTCGAGCGAAGCTTCGGCTGAATACAATCGCAACCAAGAGACGACGCCCTCTAGGGTTGGCAGCTGAATCAGACCGTACCTTCCGAGCGCGACGCCTCGGGGATCCGGCGCAACACCGGGCGTCATGAACCGCGACTGTCCCAGTGAGACTTGCTCCAGCATGCCGGTCATCGTAGCTGCCCTATCCTTTCCGGCCAAGCGCACCGGCGTCGTTGAAGCAAACTCAACGCACACCGGTTGCTCGGGCAGCGCCCCTTCTTGCTATAGTTCAGCGGTGAGCTTCATAAAGAGGCTCTTTTCTTCGGATCGTCGTGCGGCTCTACGGGCTGAGGCCACCGGGGATTTCGAGCTCGCAGCAGAACGATATGCCTTGGCTGGTGAAGCCAGTGCAGTGGTGCGAATGCACCTGGCCCGCGCCGATCGCGCAAAGAGCCGAAGCCTTGAGATACGTGCGTTGCGAGATGCCTTGTACTGGGCCCGCGAGGATGACGACTTGCTCATGCAAGCTCGCCCTGCCCTGGCGCTAGCGCTTCTGGCTCAGTGTGAGGCGGAAGGCATCAAAACCGAACGCGACAAGGAACGTGTGCGGGAGGCGGCGCAGCTGTTTCGAGAGTCCAAACGCTTTGGGAAGGCTGGTGATGCCTACGCATTGATCTCAGATACGCGAGCAGCGGTGGAAGCCTACCGAGCAGGCGGGCTCGTCGCCAAGCTCGAACTCGCACTAAACCTGGAAGAGGATGAGCGAGAGCGCAGTCGGGCTGAGCGCAATGACTACGCGGACTATGAGATGCACATGCGTAGCGGTGAGCGCGACCAAGCCCTAGCCTGCATCCGCGAGTGCATTGAGGTCGCAACAAGCAGCAGCGAGTACCGACGCAAGCTCGACGAACTTGAAACCCGCCTCATCACCAGCGGCAACGTGCAGCTCCGCGATCGCCGAGGCGCCATGATGACGCTCACAGCCGCATCAGAAATTCACCTAGGACGAGATCCGATGTGTGATCTATCGCTGAGAAGTGGGGGTATCTCAAGGCACCATGCCATAGTGACGCAATCAGGCGAAGGCGAGGATGCGAGCTTTGCGCTCAGTGACGCGGGTTCGCGCAATGGAACGCGCCTCGCTGGAATGCCACTGGCTGGGAGTCTTCCGCTCTTGGAGACCGGCGTCTTTCAGCTGGGCGACCAGCTCGAAGTGCACTTCGAGGTCGATGATGGTCACCTTCACCTCCACGTAGACACGGGACTCGACAGCGGCACAACGCTATGGGCAACAAGAGAAGCGCATGACATTGCACTGCAGCCCTTGGGCATCGGTGCGCTCTTGCAGTTTCGCAATGGACGGCCATTCGTGCGTCAACCTCGGGGCAAGATCGAGCTCAATGACGAGCCTATTGCCCTTGGCGAAGTGCAGCTCATTCATGGAGACGTGTTGGTTATCGAAGGCATCGAAGTCGAGGTCATCTAGTGGCGCAAGAGGAGACTGCTACGCCCGAGGGCAACTGGCTCAGACGCCTTTGGAGGCGCCTGGTGCGCGGACGAAACGTCGAGGCAAAGCTGCTACTCGCCCCAGATGAAGAGCCTGGCACCACTCCGCCCGCGCCAGCCGTAGACACTCACGTGCAGTGGTTTGACGCACTGATCGCAGACGCCAGCGAGGCCGAAAGACTTGAGAGCATTGGCGATGCAACGTTTTGGAAGCATGTAGACGCCATTTGGAGTCGGGGAGATGAACTTCTCGCTTCTCAGTGGATAGAAAAGTTCTTATCGCTCCCCTTTGTCAGTAAAGAAACAAAGACGGGGTTGCGTCTTCGACTTGTACAGATTCACGAGGAACGCGGTGACCTTGACCCCGTTCTCGGCCACTTGCAGGAGCTTGCAGAGGATGCAAGACACGCCGCCGATGCGCACTACCACCTGGCTGAGCACTATCGACGACGAGGCGATGAGGTTCTAGCCCTTCGCGAGTATGAGGCAGTCTTGGCCCGCGATATGGACTACCCCAATGTACGTCAGCGCTATCAGCGGCTTCGAGAGGTGCGCGGAGGGAACGTAAATGCGACCGGAGGGGAAACCCTAGTCGGAGCTGGCTCGGGAGCTGCAGCCGATGGCAATCGATACTTGCTTGTTCGCGAATTGGGCCGGGGCGCCGCGGGTGTTGTGTATCTCGCGCGAGACATGCAACTTGAGCGCGAGGTTGCAGTGAAACTCCTGCACCCACATCTCGCAGCCGCGACTCAGAAACGCGCGCTGCAGACCTTCTTTGACGAGGCTCGGGTGGCGGCTTCACTTCGGCATCCCAACATTGTGGCGATCTTGGACTTGGACGAGAAGGCTCGACGCATTGTGATGGAGCTGTGCGATGGTGGCACATTGCGCTCTGTTCTAAAGGACCGTGGGCCGCGCCCGTTGCGCCGGGCACTCGAGCGACACGCTCAGATTCTTTCGGCGCTTGAGGCCTCACACGCAAGAGGAGTCGTTCACAGAGACTTGAAACCCGCAAACTTGATGTTCCGCCGTGATCCAGACTTGCCCGGAGCCGAAGTTGTACTCGGTGACTTTGGAATCGCCCATCTTCCAGATGAACGCGGGCAAACGGGCAAAGAGCGAGCAATCGAGGAGCAGGTTGTCGGCACCATTGCCTATATGTCTCCGGAACAAAGGCAGGGACAGGTGGGTCCACAAAGCGACGTATTTGCCAGCGCGGTTGTGCTCTTTGAGATGCTCACAGGTCGCTACCCTTGGTCGCGAGAACAGCTTCTCGCCGGCGTGCGACGCCCTGGAGATTTCGCGTTGCCAGAGCGACTGCGCGCTGAGCAGCCACGGCTTGGGGCGATGCTGCAGGCACACCTCGATGCGATTGGCGCGCCGGTGGCGGAGCAACGCCCAGAGACAACTGCAGCGATGAAAGAGGCCCGTCGCCTGCGAGACTTGGCAATGGTGAGCTGCGCTGATGGCGACCCTGTCCTTTGACGGAGCCGGGTGAAGAGCCCTAGAACAGGTTCTGCTGACCCATTGGTGGCTCTGGCGCCTTGGAAGCGGCATCCTCCGGCTTCGCTTCTTCTGTCGATGCCGAGGGGTAGGCATTGGCGAGCCAGCTTGCAAATGCTGCATCATCAAGCCTGAGAGCATGTTCGCCAATGTCTCGAACGTGATTTGGAAAATCGCTCTCAACAAGCCACTCAAGATAACTGCGATCAGGGCCTGCGGCGAGTTCACTAAGAGAAATCCCGTAGTGCTTCCCGAACCCGATCTTGGCAACACCACCTTCGCCCCGTTGCACATGGTGGGTGCCACCGATCCAAGACTTGCGTTCAGGCTCGCATATGTCGGCAACGGCCTCCCAATCGGTTCCCAGGTCAAAGGCCTCGACCATGCCGAGTAGAACTCGTCCGGTTGCAGAAACGTCGGCTTGAGCACTGTGGGCGGCTGAAAATTCGCCGCCTACAAACCGCTTATGCGCATCCATGAGGGAGCGGGGCTCACAACGCTGCCAGAGCCGAAATGGATCTACGACGTAGGTCTTGCTCAGATCAAGGGGAGCCTGCTGCAGGCGCTGAAACTCCGCCTGCACCATATCGATGTCAAAACGGATATTGTAGCCAACGAGCATCTGCGCATTGGCAAAAAGACCACGTAACTCGTCGGCCACTTCGGCGAAGGTAGGCGCGTTTCTGAGGTCTTCCATCGAAATCCCGTGCACCTTCTGGGCCCCTGGGTGAATCGCGACGTGCGGCCGAATTCGAAACGTCTTGCTCTTTGCCCCATCTCCGAGGCCGAACTGGGCGCACAGCTCAATCACCTGATCGCGCTGTTTGTCTGTCCCCGTCGTTTCGACGTCAAATATGAGTATATTGGGCTCGCTCATCGCCATCTGAGGGTACCGGAGGGGCATGACATTGCTGGCCGGGCGCGCCTGCGGCTTGTGTGTACTCCAAAGGGGTCGCACACTTGGCCCATGCTGCCTGTCCACGTTCGTGCCGCCTTGCTCCTCAGTCTTGCCATCACCCCCGCGTGTTCATCGAAAACAAAGAAGGCCCGTGTGGAAGGTGAGCCGATAACCGGAGCATTCACCGACGATTTTGAGCGCGGCGATTTGGGAGACTCCTTCTTTGCGACGACGAACAACTACCAGCTCGTCAATGGCGCCCTCAGCGCCAAGGGAGCCTTCAACCACCCCCTCTGGCTGACCAGAAGATTACCGAAGAACGTGAGCATCGAATTCGATTGCTGGTCCAACACAGCCGACGGCGACATCAAAGTAGAATTCTTCGGAGATGGCCTCAGTCACGCTGCCACCAAGGAGAAGGTCCAGTACAAGGCAACAGGCTACGTTGCCATCATGGGAGGTTGGAACAACTCGAAGTCCCTCTTGGCGAGAAGAGATGAGCATGGAGCCGAAGGCGTGGATTTGAGTTCGCGTACCGCTCCTAAGGTGGAGGTCGGCAAGCGCTACCACTGGAAAATCACGCGGGTTGGCGCAGAAATCCGCTGGTTTGTCGATGACATGAATACGCCCTTCCTACAGTTTCGTGACGCCAAGCCACTCACCGGAGCGAATCAATCCTATTTTGCCTTCAACAACTGGGAGTCCGACACCTGGTTCGACAATTTGCGCATTACACCGCTGTAATTCGCCCTGCTTTCCAAGTGATGCATAGCCCTTCTAGCGGTAGACTGGAGGGCAGCGGCGGATGGAACAATTTGGGAAATACCAGCTCCAACGGAGGGTGGGAGCTGGAGGCATGGCCGAGGTCTACCTCGCCCGCACAACGGTGGCCGAGGGGCTGAGCAAACAGCTCGTCATCAAGAAGATTCACCCAGCCTACGCACGATCACGCCAATTCGTCTCGATGTTTGTCGATGAGGCGAAAATTGCCCTGGGCCTCAACCACCCAAATATCGTCCAGGTCTTCGACTTTGGCCAGGTTGGTCAGAGTTTTTTCTTGGCGATGGAGTTTGTCGAGGGCGTCGATGTCTTGCGACTGATGCATGAGAGCGCACGACTGGGCACACGCGTTCCTCTGGATCTCGCGGCGTTCATCGTGCAGCAGATCGCGCGCGGTTTGGACTACGCGCACCGCAAGACCGACGATTTCGGTGATCCACTGGGAATCGTGCACAGGGATATCTCCCCGCAGAACGCCCTGGTTTCCTGGGACGGGTCTGTCAAGATTGTGGACTTTGGTATCGCGCGTGCTCGTGACATCAAAGAAGAGGAAGGCACGATCAAGGGAAAGTTCGCCTACATGCCTCCAGAACAGGCACGGGGACTCGCAGTCGATCGAAGGGCGGATGTATTCGCAGCTGGGGTGGTGCTCTTTGAACTCGCCTGCGGGAGGCCGCTCTACAAGGGCAAGGGCAAGGAAGTTCTCGAGCAGGCACGCGCCGGCGCGATACCCAGCCCACGGCAAATCAATCCTGATATTCCCAAAGAACTCGAAGCAACGATTCTCAAGGCACTTACCTATGACCGGGACAACCGATTTCAAACTGGCCGGGACCTGCAGAATGCGCTTGGGCGATTTCAATTTGAATGGGCGCAACGCCATCAGTCGATGCCACCAGACTCGGGCTCGCTAGCGCAGTGGCTCGCCAGAACAGTTCCTAGAGCGGAAGGTGCCCCACGCCGACGTCGGGATACTGCACCAGGGACGCCAGCAGCCATCGAGAACGCCACCTCACAAAGCCAGCACACCCAGCCGCACACACCTGGCGTGAGCGTGGTTGGTGATTCCGACATTGATGAGCGCTTCAAGCCGCTTCGGGAGCGAAAGCCGGTCTTTGTGATTGAGGGCAAGCTCTCGGGTCTGGATCAGTTGGTTGGTAGGGTTGGCTCCGACAAGGCTAGTGGGATGGTTGCGGACTTCTATGGGGTGGCACAGGACATCGCGTTCAAGCACGATGCCACCCTCGATTCTACAACGGAGCTTGGCCTAAGAGTTATTCTTGGTGTCCCGGCCGCCGGCGACGACGACGCAACCCGCACGATTCGCCTGGCGCTAACACTCATCGAAGCACTCGATGGCATCGGCAACGATGCTGAGCCTGCCCTCCGCCTGGCAGTGGGAATCGAACGAGGAACTGCGTTGGTAACTCGCGACGTAGAAGGACGCTACGCCCACGAGCTTGAAGCAGAGGTGAATGTGAGCACCGCGGACACCCTCTCTAGAGAGGCAAGAGGGGCCGAGATTCTTGTGACCAGCGAGGTGTTTCGGGTCTGCCAAGGCGACTTCAACTTCGAAGCAATCGCGTCGCAACAGGGAAGCCACCCCCAACGCATCTACAGACTTCGAGGTCTCAAAGAACGACAACAGCGCCTGCGCGAACGCAGCGAGGGCACGGACCTAATTGGCCGAGACCTCGAACTGAAAGCACTTCGCGATGCATACCGCGAGGCGCTTGTGCATGGTGCCCACAAGCTAATCGTCATCACCGGCGAACCGGGCATCGGCAAGAGGTCACTTGTGAACTCATTGCTTGAGAACATTCCCAAGGGTGAGGCGTCCATTATGCGAGCCACAGCACGCGCTGGCACGCGACATACGCCCTTTGGAATCGTCGCTGACTTTGGACGCGACGCGATGGGATTGGCTGAAACAGCCGAACCCAAAGAGATTCGCAAACGCATCGAAATGCTCGCCGAGGTGCTTTGGCCTGGGCAGATAGACTCACGCGAGATTCTGGGGTTTGTGGAAGCTGCCTGCCTGCTCTTTGGTCTTCGCAAAGAGGGAGCGTCGGATTTGGATCCCGAAGAGTTGCGCTCGCGCCTCCGACAAATCGCCTTGCGAATCGAGCAGAGGGTTTCTCCGGATCACCCACTGATTGTCGTGGCAGAGAACGTGCACTGGGCCGACGAGCAAAGCATGTTGCTAAATCGCGAGATGCTCGAGATGAACAACTCCCGCGGGGTCGTCTTGATTATCACCTCCAGGCCCGAGCCAAGCATCGTGAAGCTGGCGCAGGAGAGTTCCGCAGAAGTGATGAACCTGGGCGAACTTGACGAGAAGGACCGCCGAGCGCTGATTGAGCGCCGATTTGCCCCAGACGAAGACGTCCGCGAGCTTGTAAGACAAATTCTTACAAGAACGGGTGGCAACCCATTCTTCATCACCGAGATCCTGGACAGTCTATTGGAACGCGGCATTGTTGTTGAAGAGACCGTGGATGGGCAATCGGCGCTTCGCTGGCGGCACAGTGAGGAGCCAATACAGATTCCCACGAGTGTCGAGACGCTGCTTGCAACTCGTATCGATCAGCTTGATGAGAATCTCAAACCCGTGCTAGCCCATGCGTCAGTCCTGGGGTCCCGCTTTGACAACGACGAACTCGCGAACCTCATGTCACGTTCGGTTGGAACGGAGCTCGCTACTCAGTTGACTGCCTTGGTCGAAAAGGGGCTCTTGCGTTCTGACAAGCAGGGGCACGCGTTTCCCAATGACATGACGATGACCGTGGCGTACCGCATGGTTCCAGCGGAGGACCGCATCCGCTTGCACAAACGAGCTGCGACCAACCTTCGACAAAATGCTGGGGCCATGCAGAGACTGGCGTATGTGGCTCGCCACTTGGAGCTTGCCAAAGAGAGCGAAGCGGCGGCGGGCGAATACCTCGCGGCAGCAACCCATGCGATGCACGTAGGCAGCATGGGCGATGCACTTCATCAGCTAGGACGCTGTTTGCGGCTGTACACAACGCAACAGCACCGCGAGCGCTTTGCCGTTCACCTGCTACGAGTAGAGGCCCTTGCCCGGATGGCGAAGCGCCCTCTTCAGCTTCGCGAAATCGAAGCACTCATGCGAGAAGCCGAGCATCTCGGTGAGGCCGGCAAGCTAGCGAGTGCTCACGCTCGACTTACAGATTTCAGAATTGAACAAGGCAGGCTTCAAGAGGCTACGACAAGCGTCGAACCCGCACTCCGATTCGCGCGAGAAGCGAAAGACAAACTTGCCGAGGCCGAAGCTCTGCGCCTGCAATCCTCGATCTTCCGGCTTCAGGGCAAGAGCGCTGCAGCTCTCAAGACGTGCGACGAAGCCTTGGCGCTCGCCCAATCCCATCCCAAAGCCCTCGAGGAGCGCGCACAGATACTCAACAACCGAGGCACCATCCTGTGGAACATGAATCGGCTGAACGAAGCCATTGAGGGCTATGCGGAGACCCTTGTCATCTACAAGAATCTGGGACGCCCCAGACAGGAAGCCCGCGCGCTCAACAATATGGGAATCGTCTTCTCCGCTCTTGGCGAGTCAGAAGCCGCGCTGGCCCACTACAAGCGGTCGTTGCGGATCGATCAACGACTTGGTGACCGTGCTCAAATCGCCCTTAAGCTTGGCAATATCGGGCAGACGTACACCGAGCTTGGCGACGACAATCGCGGAGAGAAGTACCTTCTAAAGGCGCTAAAGCTCAGCGAGGCTCATGAGGATTGGGCGTCCATGATCGACATTCTAAACTCTCTTGGCCAAGTCTATCTGGGTAGAGGTGATCTAGAGCGAGCTGGAAATTTCTTGCGTCGTGGTCTTGACCATGCCCGCGAAGCACACAACCACTATCAAGAGATTCGGTCCCTTGTGTACCTAGCGCAGGTGAGCATCGAAGAGGGTGAAGCGCTTGAAGAAGCCAAAGCGCAGGCGGCCAAGGCGGCAGAAATGGCGAGGGCGGTTCCCATGCCTGTTGGCGAGATGTTTGCACTCGCTGCTGGAGCACTGGCTTGCGAAAAACTGGGGGACTTTGACGAGGGGCTAGCTCTTTCTCGGAGAGCGCTAGAGCACCTTGAGAAGATCGAACAAGGCGAGGGGCTCGAAACGATCCTTCAGGTCCATGCGACATTGTGCGAGAAGAACGGACTAGTGGAAGAAGCGCGGTCGGCCATACAGCGCAGTCGCGCCGAAGTTGAACGCAAGGCGGCCAAACTAGTCGATGCGGAGCTTCGCGAGTGCTACTTGGCGAGTCCCGCAATCTCGAAAATTCTTAGCGAAGACAAGCGTCTGTGGTCTTTGGGATAAGGTGCCGCACAAAACGCAGCCAGGGTGACGTACGTGCCAGCGATGGACGTTGTGTTATGAGATAGAATAGTCTGCCCACCTTCCCCAGATGTTCGCAGTGCTCCGCTCAAACGAATTTGTAATGCCTCTTCTACGCCCCACCGCTCTGCTTCGACCCGCAGGGTGTCTTGTGCTTGTACTCGGAGCATGCGGAGGTGGAGACAATTCGCCCCCGGCAAGTGACGCGGGCCCGAGCGCGGAAATCGTTGATGCAGCAGAAGCCGGCGATGGCGCAATCGTGCAGTGTCAAGCAGACCACCAAGAGTCGCTGGAAGAGCGCAACGACCGGATTATCAATGAGGCCAATCAAGTCGAACCCACCGGGCTCGTGCTTTCGCGACAGGGGGGCTTTAGTGTCTGCGGACAACTCGACCCGGCACAGGAATCGGGCGTCTTCGCCGACGTCGACGTCTACGAGTTTTCCGTAAGCAGCGACCAGGACGTGCGAATTCTTCTTAGCCTTGACGAAGGCAGCAACTCTGGCTCGGTAGACCTGCTGCTACTCGGAGCAGATGGTCCGAGTACCATCTCCGAGGCCAAGCTCATCGGTAACATAGGTCTCACCCACCGCGTCGTGCCACCAGGCACGTATTGGGTTGCGGTACTCGCCAAGGCCCCACTGGGCACGGCCACAGTCCCATACCGAATTGACATTAGCCCTGATGAGGTGGATTGCTTGGCCGATGGGCCTAGCCCCAACGATTACACAGAGAGCCTTGATGGCAAAGACAGTCGTGGCAACGACACGCTTGAGATTCGCTATGAGAAAAGCAGCGCATTCTCGGAGACTGCGAACAGTTCTGATGAGCCGGAACCAACTACCATTGTCATCGATCCAGGAGACCGCACCACGATTCGTGGCGTTGTCGCTGATGTCGAGGCACTTGATGACTATCGTGATCGCGACGCGTACTTGATTCGCACTGGATCCGAGACCCGCGAACTCTCAGTTCGGGGCAGTTGGTTGCACGATGCGGGCGTAGACCTAGATATCCACATCTTTGCTGCTGGGGTCCCTGAGACTGATCTCAGCTTTCGTGGAGCCGCAAGCGTGGGCACCGGAAGTGACGAGCTTGCAACAATGGCGGTGCTTCCATCTAGCGACTACTGGATGTGGATTGGCGCGTATGACGGCAACCAGCCCCAGCTTCCGCTCGATTACAGCATCACACTCTGCGGCGCTAGCCTCTAGCGCCTGGTGCATTGACATTGGTCATCAGAAACGAAGAGAGTTCGTTTGAGCTTGCTGGGGCAAGTGACCGACGAACAACGATGAGCAAAGCGGCCAGCGAGCGAAGAATCGAGTTTGCTTGGTCAACGTCAATGCATCACCCACGAGTGCACGATCCATGAACATTGATTCGTGATCACGAAGTCAGCTCGTTTGCTGGCGAGGCGGGAAGAGGGAGTTTGCTGGGGCAAGCGACCGATGAATAACGAAGAAGACTGGCTGAGCCAGTCTCTCCAGCGGGCGAGAAGGCGAGTGAGCGCGTTCTATATTCATGAATCCCACACGAGTGCGCGATCCATGGACATTGATTCGTGATCGCGAAGTCAGCTCGTTTGCTGGCGAGGCGGGAAGAGGGAGTTTGCTGGGGCAAGCGACCG
>JANTGM010000115.1 GCA_024762925.1 Kofleriaceae bacterium
TTCAAAGGGCGAAGAACCGAGCCAGGGCGTTCTATGCCTCTGGATCCCACACTAGTGCGCGATCCATGGACATTGATTCGTGATCGCGAAGTCAGCTTGTTCGCTGGCGAGGCGGGGAGAAGGAGTTTGCTGGGGCAAGCGACCGATGAACAACGCAGAGGCTACAGCCAGGACGCCCGAAGCCCCATGTAGGCATTGGTATTGTTCTCAAGCTGCCCAAAGAACGTATGGTCCTTCTTGCCATAGAATACATTCGCGCCGGTTGTGAATTTCCACTCATCACTAATCGCGTAGTTGATGGTAGGGAACAACGCGAAGTCTCGATCACTTGGGCTCAGATACCCAAAAAAGCTCAGCTCTAGGTTCTGGTCCAAAGCGAGGTAGCGCAGCCGTAAGGTTCCCAAGTGACGAATTTCATCGGCCACGGGAGCATCTCGCGGAATGTCGCTCGCAAACCGCTCGTAGTCACGCATGGCTTCAGCATAGTACTGCACGCCAATGCTGAAGTTGGCAAATGCCTCCCTTTCAAATCCTACAAGCACACGTGTTTCCGAGTTGCGAACAAGCGCATCTCCGCCGTCGCGATCGTCACGGGAATCGTAATACCCCGCTTCGACATGAGCGATTCCTCCAAGCAACGGCCTCCGAATGCTGGCGCCATACACCGACAATGATGGGAACGTGGCTGCACCGGTCGCCATGTTGAACCCAGCGGGGCTCTTCCAGAAGCCATGATAGAAGTAGGCGGCGACTTCTGCTCGCCCCAATCGTCGATATGCCCGCGCAGCCCATTCGTCGTCTTTGAACGCCGAGTCTGGTTTTTCTACGAGTAATTCTGATTCGCGCCCAACGATCGACTGCGTTAACGGATCCCAACTTGAGAGTCGACGGCGATCTGGGTATCGGTCGGCATCAAAGCGAGGTGTGTACACCACATCCACGTTTGCAATCGAGTGAAACACGGACAGCTTGTAGGCATCAGAGGGCGCCTTTAGGTACTCCAGGTCGCGTCCGATGAGAAACGCATTCCAATCCTTTGGAAACAAGTCGTTGATGAAGAGCAAGTCGCCGGTCCCCCAAGTGAGGGCCTGTCGACCAACCTTGATGTCCATCCATTCCAACGGGCTGATTACGAAGTGGGCCTCGCGAAGGTCGATGGCACCATCGCCAGTCTCAAGTTCGGGCTCGTAGTCCTCGAGCACTCGATCCATCACAAAGTCGGCTGTAAGTACAAAGCCTGTCGACATGGGAAGCCAGCTTTTTTCGGCATGCAGTTGGAAGCGCGTCTCATCCATTGAGATGCGTTCCTCGTTGGGGTCCTCCTGGAATCTCACGCCTGTGCGCAGTTCGAGAAACGCACTCCACTCCAAAGGAATCGAAGTATCACGGCTGCGCTTCTGCGGTTTCTCGACCCCATCGGCATCGCCGAGGCCAGGCGGCAACACCGGTTCATCCTCGCCAAGCCCTGGTGGCAACGCGGGATCCTCTTCGCCAAGACCTGGTGGCAACGCGGGATCCTCTTCGCCAAGACCAGGCGGCAATGCGGGATCCTCTTCACCGAGACCAGGCGGCAATGCGGGATCCTCTTTTTCATCAACGATGGGCTCTTTCAGCTCCTTGGAATCCTTTGGCTCTTTTGGCTCGGATTTAAGAGGTGGCTTCTCCTCATTCGGCTGCGCATGCGCGCTCCTGAGATGAATGAGAGCGACACCGCAAAGGCAGAATATGGCGTTGCGAAAAAGCACGGTGCGCTACTTCAGGTACTTAAGGGGTGCGCGTCGCAAGTATCGTTCGCCAAAGAGTTTTGCTGGCAACCCAATATTGTACTCGCTGTCGTATTCAATTGTGGTCTTGGTACCAGCGAGCAGGCTCTGCATGGTCGCCTTCTTCACCGTAGAATAGCCCTGCACTTTCACCACCGAGTCAACGGTCATTACTCGGTACTTCTTTTTCTGTTTGTTGTAGTACTCAACCTTGGTTGCCAGGAAGCTCGTGCGGTGAACCCACATCTTGTACGAAGAAAACTCAACGCTGCCAGGCTTCTTTGGGGTGTGCTCCAGAACATAAAAGTTCTTCGTTGTCTCCAGGAGCTTGTGGTGGTCGGCGTTGATATTGCGCCCTGACACATCTTCGTAGAAAAAGTCTGAGCCAACAAAGCTTGTGCGTTCATCTGAGGCAGCGATGCGCTTCACGAGGTCGAGCCCTGGCAAATAGAGCCAGCGATCGTCGGCTCCCTTGACCTTCTTCTGGGCGATGAAGACCATCTTTGCGACATCGGCTGGCTTGTGAAAGTAGATGTAGAAACTCTGGTCCCCATCATCCTCAGAGTTGTTCCTACGCAGCGCGGTGAAACTTCGGACGCGCTTCTCGCCTCCTTTTCCTGTGATGGTCATCTTGATTTTTGAGCGACCATCTTGGCCTTGGTAGTAGGCGGCATGGTTGGTCTTCTTGACGATTTCATCAACGGTCAGCTCTTTGGCTTGCGCCTCGCCCCCGGCAAGAGCCAGAAGAAGAATCGAGAAGGATAAGGTGAGAATGCTCTTATTCATAGGAACTACTTTTTCTTAGGGCTGCGAAAGAGCAGACCCTCGAAGGTGTGAATGAGTGCCGGCAATAGCACCAAGGTGGCGGCGCCAGCAGCAAGGAGAATGGAAGCAATGAGCAAGCCTACGGTTTGATAGGGTACCAGCGGCGCCAGCAGCAGTGGGAGAAATCCACATCCCACAATGATGACGTTGTGTGAAATTGCCCGGGCGGGTTCATCAAAGACTCGGGGCTGTGCCGCTTTCCACGAACCATGGGCGTTTCTCAGCTCACGGGTGCGAGCCAAGAAGTGAATGGCATAGTCGATCGCCAATCCCAAACTCAGCGATGACAAGACGGCCACAGGCATGTCGTAGTCTTTTCCGGAAAGGCCAAGAACTCCATAAATGAGAGCAACTGTCAGCGTTAGTGGAATCATGCTGAGCAGCCCCCACAGCGGTGAGCGAAAGAGCACAACCATCATAATCAAGACAATGACGAAACTGCCAAGCAGTGCATTCACCATGCCGCTAACCATTTTCTCCTGCCACACCACATTGATGTAGGTGAGCCCAAACCAGCTGGGTTCTTCGAGCTCCATTGGGGCCGGATGCGCTCTTACATACGTTTTCACGGCCGAAATCACACGCTGCATTTCCATGTTGTCGCCGCTCTTGAGCTGGAACCACACAATCGTGTTCTGGAAGTCGGGTGTGACAAAGTGCCACAAATCGTCCTTGCGATGAGAGCTCTGGTACTGAGTCAAAGTCTCGCCGACAATTGCTTGGGTATTGGGAATGCGGTAGTCGGCCTCTTCGCCGCTAATCAAATCACGATTCACGATCTTTACAATGTCAGCGAGGCTGTTGGTCTTGCCCACGGCGCTATGCTTGGCCATCGCCCCCTGTAGCCCTTCAATGAAGCGAAGCATCTCGGGCGTCTTGAAAACCTGCTGGCTTTGCTCTTGGCGCGCGAGGAACGAGTCCAAGACACTCGCGACAAGGGCATCGCTGGGAAGCTTCGCTGCGAGAGCCTCACGAAACTCGGAGCGGCTCGCTGCCACTACATCAGCGCACAGAGGAGTGAGCGCGCCGTAGGCGTCTTGGATTTTCTTTGCTCGGCGGGTGGCCTGCACAATTGCTTGCTCGCCAAAAAGCGGGCTTTCTTCTCCTTCAACCGCATCCGCGGCTTCGAATTGCTCGCCGAGAAGATCCAGTGCGAGCCCCCAGGCTATTCGGCGTTCCGCGGAAGGTTCGCTGGTCTTGGATTTGCGCGCTGCAGCGTCAAGAGTGTCAAGAGCGTCAAAACTATCGGAGCCCACAAGGGGGGCCATTAGCGCGGCTAGCTCCGAGAATACCTCTTCTACCGCTTTCGATTCGGACGTGGCTGCAGCTATGAGTTCTGTGCGATAGTCCTCAGAACTGTACTTAGGCGCCTTGAACTGCAAATTGAGATACGCATCGTAGGTACCTCCAAAGTGCTCGTTGAGAACTCGGTCGGCGACACGAATTTCGTGCTCTTCTTCAAACCACTTGGTGGGATTGTCGTTAACATTGATCCGCTGAATCCCCACAACAGCCACGGCGATTAGGCTGATGCTCACGAGCAAGATTATCTTGGCGTGAATACCGCGCATCTTGCCAAGCACGGAGAGTAGGCCTTTGTGTGTTGTGTGTGCCTCAATATTGCGACCAAAGCCTTCGAGGCGCTTGGGTGAGAGCAGCATGATATATGCCGGTACAAAGAGGATCGTGAAGATCCACGCCGCAAGCACACCTATCGCGATGAAGATTCCAAAAACCTGCACTGGTGGAATCGGCGTGAGTGCAAGAGAGCCAAATCCAACGGCCGTTGTGAGAGATGTGTAGAGCATGGGCGCAGACAAGTGCGCCATGACTTTTTCCAGCGTTTTTCTGCGATCGCCGATGTGCGGATAGGTATCGAAAAAGTCTGAGATGATGTGTACTGCATCGAGCACGGCGATCGGCATGATGAAGATCGGAATCATCGAGCTCATGATGTGCACGGTGTTTCCGCTCAGAACCAAGAGCGCCATGGTGGAGAGAGCCGAAGCCATCGCAACCAACATCGGTGACGTGATGATGGTTAGGCTACGGAAGAACACCCACATCAAGATGAAGATCAAGATCATCGCGAGGGGCGCTGAGATCGCCATCTGCACGAACATCTCAATGCCGAACGTGTCTTCGGCGACTGGCAATCCGGCGATGTAAAACTGATCGGAACCAGCTCCTAAGCGGGCAATCTCTTCACGCAACGAGCTCGATATTTCGTGAGCAATACTCTTCTCTTTGATCGGAATGTAGATGACGAGCGCCTTGCCATCGGAAGAGATCATGGTTCCCTTGAGAAAGGGCAAGCGCATGGCTCGATCGCGAACTGCTGTTGCAGCGGCTTGGTCTGCGGGAGGCTCGGCCATCAGCCAGTCAAAACGCACCGTGCCTGGGCCTGCATTCTCAATGCTATCCATCGTTGATGGCGCCATCACGTCACTCTCGATGACGCCTTCTAAGCCCTTGGCAAATTCGGTCAGTTGATAGACCTTCGCAAGCGTGCTTGGGTTGAACACACCATTGCTGTTGTCATCATTCACAACGCCAAGCACCACTGCATCGTGCAGGTGGAAGCGCTCCTTCTGCGCGTTGTGAAACACACGAGCCGGATGGCTCTTTGGCAACATGTTCTCAGGGTCTGTATCGACCGTCACCTGAGGCATGAAGCCAAGACTGTCTGGCATCAACGTGGGTACCCCCGCGAAGGCGAGCAGCACCACCGTAATGGCAAGCATGCCTCGCACGATGAGCTTGGGGTGTTCGATTGCGAAAGTGATAATACGTTGCGACTTCACGGCTGCTTCCGATGGGGTTTTACCCAATCTTCAAAGGATCCGGGACACCAACGGCAACAGTTCGAAAAGCAGAGCAGTCCAATCCGTGCGTCCTGGCAGGATTGTACAGATACCTATGGCTTTGGACAGGCAAGCACTGAAACACCCGTACCCGGTCGGAATTCGTATGAATCGGCGTGCCAAGAAGAATAGGAGATTCTCGCCAGAGAACAAGACAGAGATGTGGTCTCGTGGGACGCTAGAGCGCAAACGAGCCGCTCTGCACGAGAGGAATCCCATATGAACAACGACGCGATAGCCAAGGCCATCGAGAACATCGATGCCCGCCTTGGGCGAATGGAAACACGCTTAAGCAAAGTTGATACTCTGCTTGAGGCAGCCCCAAACGCTTTGGGTGCCTTCACTGATAGTCTCGACGATATGGCCCGTGACACCGCGGAGCATGGTGCAAGCTTCTACGATCGAGGCAAGGAGGCTCATCTGCTGATCGAGCGCGCAACTCGACCAGAGGCGCTTCGAGCCCTCTCGGGCCTGATCAACCGCCTCGAAAGCCTTGAGAAGACCATCAAGATAAGCGACCAGTTCCCCGGAGCGGCAGCAGCTATCGCAGATAGCATCGACCACATCGCGATGAGCGCCATCGAGCGGGGTATTGATTTGCCGCTCGCCTCTGAGCGGCTGGCCGGGCTCGTTGAGTTTGCCGTTTGGGGCTTGCAGAGCAAGGAGCTCTCGGGACTTTTCGAATCCCAAGTCTTGCGCGACACCGCCAATGCATGGGCTGAGGCTGCCCAAGAAACCCCTAAGACAAAACCCAAGTTCTCATTCTGGCGAGTCTCCCGCGATGCCGATATCCGACGGGCGCTCGACTTTGCCACACGCTTTGCCAAGAAGATCGGTGTCCTAATGGCTGCCGAAAGCACGACCCAAGAAACCGAGGAAAACTAACATGTCATCAAACTTCGATGTCCTTATTGTGGGCGGTGGTACCGCTGGCCTTTCCGTCGCAGCTCGACTTGCAGCTCAGGACAATGCTCCAACCATCGGCTTGGTCGAGCCTTCAAGCAAACACTACTACCAGCCACTGTGGACGCTGGTGGGAGGAGGCGTTTTTGACAAGAGCGTGACGGAACGCGATGAAGAGGACTACGTTCCTGCTGGTGTTACTTGGATCCAGAGTGCTGTCACCTCGTTTGACCCAGACAACAACAAAGTCATTACGAGAGATGGTGCAACGCTGGAGTACGGTGTCTTGGTTGTGTGCCCGGGCATCCAACTTGACTGGTACAAGGTTAAGGGACTGGAAGATGCGCTTGGCTCGAATGGAGTCTGCTCAAACTACTCTTTCAAGACGGTTGACTACACTTGGAAGGCAATGCAGGCAACCACGTCGGGGCGGGCTATTTTTACGTTCCCCAATACTCCGATTAAGTGCGCAGGTGCCCCACAAAAGATCATGTGGCTGGCTGAACACCACTTTGAGCGCAGCGGAATTCGCGATGACATTGATGTGACCTTTGCCTGTGCGACGGCTGGAATCTTTGGTATTCCGCGCTACGCCAAGGCGCTATCAAAGATTGCCAAGCAACGGAATATTTCTGAGAACTACAAGCACAACTTGGTAGAAGTTCGGGGCAAAGAGGCGATCTTTCACGATGCTGCCAATGACACCGAAGTCGTCATGGACTTCGAGATGTTGCATGTGACACCACCGCAAAGCGCTCCCGATTTTGTGAAGCAGAGCCCACTGGCAAATGAGGCGGGTTGGGTTGATGTAGACAAGTTCTCGACCCAGCACGTGCGATATCCCAATGTCTTTTCCCTGGGAGATGCGAGTTCGTTGCCTTGCTCCAAGACCGGAGCAGCGATCCGAAAACAGGCTCCAGTCACCGCACAGAACATCATAGATTATCGCTCGGGCCTGCCGCTCTCTCAGAGCTATGACGGCTATGCCTCATGTCCGCTTGTCACAGGCTACGGTCGCCTCATGTTGGCGGAGTTTGGCTATGATGGGAAGATCATGGAGACCTTCCCGTTCGATCAGAACGAAGAGCGATACTCGATGTGGGTGCTAAAGACGCAGCTCCTGCCACGTCTCTATTGGAACGGCATGCTTCGAGGACGCGCCTGATTTGTCGCACCTGGCAAGGTCGCGGGTGTCAAAGCACTAGAGCGTATCTCACAACCTCTTCGGTCGGCGGTGAGAAGACGAGTGATCACGAATCAATGTCCATGGATCGCGCACTAGGAAGGCCTTCACCTTCTTCACGATGCGTGGAGGTTCAGCCACTTGCAAAGCGCGCAGTCGCAAGATCAATTGTGTGCTTTGGGTGGCGGCTTTGCATGGCTTGACTGCATCGCCCAACAATGGTCCCGTAGTAGCAATGAGTGCAATCGGTGCCACCGAGAATGCGAGCTGTACCTGGGGGGGAGTTTGCCGAGGCCTATTGGCCCTGATTGCCTTCATGGCTAGCTGTGCACAGGCGGAAAATACCGCCAAGTCGGACGCGGCGCCCAGCGATGACATCGTTCCAGCTGACGCTGCGTCAACGCCGATTGTCGATGCGGCCGTTTCATCCCCCCTCACCGACGCAGCCACTGCGACAGCGATCTACCTAGACCGATGTACCTCTCCCGACGATTGTGTGAGCGGGCTTTGTGAAGTGGATATTGGGGGCAGCCTCTTTTGTTCGCGAAGCTGCACGAGCAATGCACAGTGCGCCTACGAGCATGTCTGCGCAGACAGTGTTTGCCAACCAGACGATACAGGAGCACCGTGTTCCGTTGCGACGCCAGAGACTTGTGAGCTGGGACTCTGCCTGGGCTCGGGCGATGGTACGGGTGCCTGTACACGAACTTGCAATTCAGCAAATGACTGCCCAGCGGGATATGCCTGCACGCAAGCTGGCGGCTCTTCAGAAAAACTCTGTGTCAACATAGAAAAGGCATGTGCCGATGGCAACAACTGCGGAAGCGGCCTCTGCCTCTCGGCACAAGGCTGTACAGCGTTTTGCGACTCGGCTGCTGACTGTCCACAAACCTTAGGTGCATTTGGCATCGAGCCCTATACCTGCGAAGTAGCCTTTGGATCGGGAACGCCGATTTGCGTGCCACCTCTGCAGGTTCTTGGACCCGACCCAATCGGCGCCACCTGCAATGCGACGGGGACCGTTACTTGCCGCAGTGGGGCGTGCAATGGCGATGCTCCCATTGCGCCTATGTGTACCCAAACCTGCTCGCCACAAGGTGGTTGCGGCCCTGGACTTGGGTGTTTTCCCTTGGCGGACTTGGGAACCTTTCACCTAGTGTGCAACCGAGCAGGAGCCGGCGACCTAGGCGATGTTTGCAACCAAGCCAGCGACTGCACCTCTGGCCTTTGCAGTGCAGATCAATCACCCGCCTACTGCACGCGACACTGCAATGATGGACTGTGCCCAACGGGGTGGACCTGTGTGCCAGTAGCAGGGTCGTCGATCGCCATGTGCCGGCAGTAGCCAATACGGGGGCAGTGCAATAGAACGTGCCCTATGGTACGGGGCGCTGAGCAAGACGACGGGCCTTGCTAAAGTCATCTGGGTTAACGAAGGCAACGGTCACAACATAGTCGACAGCGCGAGTTGCCTCGTCTCCCATCGCATTGATGAAGTATGCCGTTGGCGAGTAGTTGGGAGCAAAGTCTGCACTGATTGCTGCGGCGACAGGCGCCATGTCTTCGACAGAGGCACCTGAAATGCGACCCTGGTAGTACTCCTTAAGCGGGCCCATCAAAGGCGCAACACTCTCCGCAACCGCTCTATGTCCAGAGGACAAGCCTTCTGCATTGCCATCAAAGAACACAGGATCGACTCGCTCCATGCGAACTTCTTCGGGGAGTGCGAGAATCGCTTTGAGTGGCCCTTCGGCAATGCCCACTTCGTCTTCGCTTTGGGACAATAGCGGCATCGGCTCAAACGGTGCATCAACACACGCGGCACCTTCTTCTGGAGCTGCTAAGATTTCTTCTGGTGTGCAGTTGGACAGAGCCAGCATGTGCCATGCGAACTCAGAGCAGTACATCGGAAGCTGAGTGTCGGTGTCTTCTTCGAGGATGATCTTCCCAAGCGTAGTCACAAGCTGACGGGGAGTCTCGCCATGAGCTACGTAAGCAGGAGTTAGGTAGTCCTTCTGAAACTTGATCTGCCTGCGGTCACCATTGATGCGCCCGAGGTTGCCTTTCAACGTGCCAGCCCAGTCTTCCATCTGTGCACGCCGTGTCTCATCCATGATGCGTGGGCGGAGGACGTGCAGCGCGTGGGTTCCACCGGTGGCGTCTCCGTTGCTGTCCTCCTCACCGGCATAGTGATGCGCGTCGAATCGGCCGTTGTATTCAAAGTCCAATGGGCTATCGAGATTGAACGCGGTGCCATCATCATCAACAATGACGATGCCAGCATGTGTTGTTCCCATCTGAATGTGGGGGTAGGCCATTGTGCCTGCAAGCTCTGGTCGGAAGCTCAAAACGATGTCACCGGTTTGCAAGACACCGGCAGGTGCCAGGGTATTTGCCATTGAACGCCGGGCAGCTTTTCGTGAGCTCAGGCTATCGCCCTGCTCCACTGCAATGATTCGAAGACCAACATCATCGCTGCTTGGCACAGGATTCCACACGGTTGGCTGTGGATAGGCTGGGCGGTTGAGTTCAACCGTCACAGCGCTCTTTGGCATTGCAAAGTAGTAAGGAATATCGACAAGTCGATCGGGGCTATCGCTGGTTACCGAATCGGCTTTGCCGCTGCCATACGGATCAACTTCGGTGTAGTCATCTTCGACGCCCGTGCATGCCAGGAGAAGGAGAAAGGGGAGGGAAAGGAGGGGAAAGCGTCTCATGCCCCCTTGCAAAGCATGTCTCATGCCACCTTCAACCACCTGTCATTACAGGATCGTAGAACTCTTGTTCTCCACACATGGCATCTGCTGGCATAGGGCTCCCAGGCCACGGCAAGGTGCAATGACCCCTCCAGCACGCTCGCTCAGCAAAGCGCGCAGACAAACCCATTCGATCGTGTTGCAAAGACAATGCACAGCAATCGTTGGTGGAGTCAGTTCATCCGCTGTACGCAGAGCGATCCTCTGGTCTCGGTAGCGCTAGGCGCAAGTACTAGCGAGCTCGACGACCACCCGCTGCGATGTGCGGGCGGTTCTGCTTTCGCCGAGAACCTTTGCGCTCAAATGCTTCGCGAGCTAGACGCTGCAGACCTGGATGAACCTGCCCCTTTGCGGCCAAGAAGCGACCGAGAAGATTGGGGTCCACGGCAGCAACCTCGCCAAGCGCGGCACGCGTAAGCCCCTTTTTTCCGGAGGCAAAGCGGGCATAGACACGTGCAATAAGCAGCAGCGTTCCAGCATCTGTGCCCTGCACCTCCTCGGGAGCTACCGAGTCGAGGATTTCGTTTGCTTCTGCTGCAGAACCTGTACGAGCCCAAGTCTCCGCAACGATCGCCACCATGAAGGGGCGCATCTCTTTGCGCTGGGGGTTGTCGAGATTCACGTAGTCGACCAACGGGCGCGCTTGCTTTGGCTTGCCAAAATTGAGCAGGAGCTGCGACTTGAGCAACGCAAAGTCGTCCTGAGTCCCCGCAGGAACACTCTTGATTTCGATGGGTTCGAGAAGCGCCAACGCCTCGGAAGGTTCATCACTTGCCAACAACTGTGCGCGCGCAATTACGTTGGTGATGCTATTGGGATTCTTCTCAGACTCTAGCGCAGCAAGTGCCTTCTTGCGGGCCTCTGGAGAATCTGCTGCGCCTTGCATCACGCCCGCAAGTTTCTTGTGCCGGTTGATTTGCCGCCACGCCCAAAACGCGATGCCCGCCGCAACAAGAGTGAGAAATGCCGCGATGCCCATGAAGATGAGGCTCTCGGAGGAAATCGCTAACGCCCACAAGCCCGCAAAGACGAGTGCAATGATGACCAAGTTCTTCTTCTTGAATCCTGTCGTCTGAGTGGGTGCAGCAGTTTCTGTTTTTGACGTCTCTTTGGTCATCGATTCCTGTCTTTGTTCGGCCCACTTGGTGAGGAGCCCCTTTTGCCAAATGCTGCGAAGCAAGTCGAATCATTCTCGCCCCAAGCTGCATTTCATTGTGGTCGCGAGGCTAGCTTGGCTCCGATTGCCAGCTTGTCAAGCTGAGGCTTCTCGGTGTCTGAGCGGTAGAATCTGCCACCGTGGCCAGCTAGAGGGGATTGTGGGGCAACAGCACTGAGGAGGAGCCGCACTTTTGGATGCTACGCTTGTATCGATGCCAATTCCGAGGCCATGCGCTTTGCATGACGAACCGCTGTTCCAAACGTGTACACAAGCGCCCGCTCGCTCACTACGAACAATCCCGAGTTCTGCGGCCAAGACCATGTGATGAAAGGCGACCTGAGCTCTTTGCGCGGCTCCAACCACATCTTCCTGCATCCCTCGACCGATATCGGGCTGGGCAACAGTTCAAGCTGCCACACAAAGACCCGTGTATCGACCCACACCAAATCGAATCAGTGACCGGCAATACCGTAAGGGTGGCTAGATCGCCAGACGCAGCTGGGGTCATGGTACCGGACCGACCGCTGGCCACCCTTCAGCTAAGCGTCTGAATTCACAGGACACCTACATTGGATCCTTGTTTGCAGTATGACCACCCATGTCGCTTCAGCGTTATCTCACACCACTCCTGGTTCTCGCCATCGCCTTCGGAGCAGCCAGTACGGCCTTGGCCCAAGAGCTTCCTCCCATGGAGCGCGAAGTCTCGCCCAAGGTTGCCAAGCGACTGCAACTTGCGGCCCAGGCCATTCGATTTGTGAAACGCGGAATTCCCAACTCGGGCAACCAGCAAGAAGCACTCATTAAGACGCAAGGCAACTCGCACTATCGTATGCGGCTGGCTCGCTCAACATCGGTTGCCTCCCGCTCCCCAGAGAATGCAGGCCTCGCATCGAAAGATCCACTTGCTGCCAAGTCCGCGGTCATTGCCTGCACAAGTGGTGGCAACTGCGGCGAGAATGCAACGCTCGCTCTTCACTTCCTCAAGGGACTTGGAAGCGGCCAAACGCTCACCATGGCCGGCGTCGAAGGTGTTGACCACGCATTCGTTCTTATTGGCGACCTCAAGAACGACCCACTCCATGAGATTGTCGTTGTTGACACTTGGGTCACGCACTCACAGCCACTCCTCTACACTGACTTTGTTTTCAAGAAGGACCGTTCGCAGATTCGCACCTTCGAGACTGCTACGACCAAGGGCAAAGAAGAGGGCAACAAGACTCGCCAGAACCGTCGCAAGATGACACGTGCGCTTCGCGCATCGTTTAAGAAAAACCCGAGCCCACTAATGAAACAGACCACCGCAAAGCCAAACGACCTTCCCGGAATCTGGAACCAGCCCCACGCTGCAGAGTACAAGTTCAGCTACGTGACAAAAGAGGGCAACACCAAGACTCGCGTTAAGTTCACCCAGGCTTTTGCCAAGGACATTCCCAAAGATGTCGTAAAGGCGCGTCGCACCCGCACAGGGTCAGCGGCTCACGCACGCACTCCTCGTGTTCGCGCTACTCGCACCCGCGCTCGTCGCTAGTGCGCGATCCATGGACATTGATTCGTGATCGCGAAGTGAGCTCGTTTGCTGGCGGGAAGAGGGAGTTTGCTGGGGCAAGCGACCGAGGACCTGGTCCAGCGCCTTGCTGAGCTTCCGCATCTCTGTCGTAGCAGCGTCCTTGCAGGTCGCGTCCTTGCACTCGCAGTAGCGATTGGCTTGCGTGAGCTGCTGCTGGAGCAATTCGGCGAAAGAGCTCTCAGACTTGGACTTCTTGGCAGGAGAGCTGCAGGCAATCGAGGCAACCGTCACGAGCTAGGGGTAAAGAGCGCCTCTCATCCCAACGCTTGTATCACGTGGGCATCATGCAACCGCGGGTCCGCGGGCATGCTTATTGGCTAGTTTCGTTTGGCACTCGTCTCGGTGGTCGCCGAAAGTGCTTCCGCGGCACCCATTTGCCTGGCAAGACGCTTTTGAGCGCCCTCACAACTTCCTTGAGTTCCTCGTCTCCCATGCTGACCCAGCAAAACTCGATGGCTTGCGATGTGTACGTTCCATCGGGTTGTGAGGCGCGAACGTCGAACTCGACTTTGGCAACATCGACTCGAATTGATGCGTCGGTCGTGGAGAAACGACCAGTTGATCGAAACGCCGTGAAGCGCATGACCTGATCGATTGGTACTTCGCGCTTGCTTAGCCGCAGCAGGTTTCCCTCGACAACAATCTCGCGGTTCGCGCGCTCGTTAAACGACGTAAAGAACACCCAGCTGCCAACAAGGAGACCAAACAGGCCAAATACGATGAGCAGGCCGAGCAGTGCGCCCCATTCACCCAGCACGGCCATAGCGAGCAAGATTACAGCTGCGGGTAGCACGCCCCAGTGAAGAAATCGTTTGTGGCGCCGAGCGATTGCCGCCTCATCGATTGTGCGTTGCCAAAGGACTGCCACCTAGCAACGGTACCCTAGCGAGGGTACGTCGTCCATCGAGACCCTGAGCGGCTGAAGGCTCCGAAACGAAAAACACCCGTCCTGCTCAGCGAGCGAGAACGGGTGTACGAAGCGCCTAGTGTCGGATTCAAAAATCTTGACCGGCCCTCGCTTGGTTTCTCACCTTCTGGGCGCTTCGCTCTGCGTTGCTCAGCGCCTCACTTGCCCCAGCAAACGAGCTCACTTCGCGATCACGAATCAATGTCCATGGATCGCGCACTAGTCGTTGTCAGTGATGGTCACCGTGTACTCGGTAAGCACACCAGGAGTCGCGAGTGCTGTGTCGACAAGAGTGAAGACGATGTTTTCGTCACCCTCGATGTCCATGTCGTCAACAACTTCAAAGCTGGCACTACCCGTGGTTGCTCCGGCGGGAATGACGACGTTGAAGAAGTTGCCGTCTACCAAGAGCGAGTCGCCAACACCGGCGTTTCCGCCAACCTCAAAGGTGAGCGTTACATCATGAGTCTGAGCAACATCGATGACGGCATCAATTGCGACAGAGCCGACGTCCTCGGCAACGGTTTGCGTCGCAGCTGCCAACGCTGCAACACCGTCGAGACCTGCAAGAGGAGTGACGTCAAATGCGTCGCTCGTTGCTGGCGTGAGTGCAGCCAGGTCATCAGCAGAAGCTTCCAACGTGTAGCCTGTAGCGCTCGCATCGATCTTGAGACCAGGGAAGGTCGCTATGCCACCAACTGCTGCCACTGTGGTGGTGCCGAAGAGGCGCGCTGGCATGATGCCCAGTGACTCGCCATCGGTGCTACCTCCTGCGTCGAGACCTACTGCTGCAACCAGGGTGCTAACGCCAGTGGCCTTGTCGACTGTGAACAAGGTCTCACTGGTGGTGGAGCCATTTCCTGCGATCGCCCAAAGCGTGCCATCTGCTTGGAAGGCGATGCTCGCCATTTGCTCGCCGAGGTCACCTACGAGGGTTGCTGTAAGGCCAACAGGATCAATAGTCATGAGAGCACGACCAACGAGGTTTGGAGACTGAAGTCGCGCAATCGCGTAGAAGATGCCCGTCGTCGGATCAACACTGAACCCGTTGAACGCGGTGAGCGTTCCTTCGGAGGGAACGAGTGCCCCCAAGTCCGTCACAGTAGCCGTCACTGGATCGTACGATGAGAGGTTTGGCGTATCGAAGCCAAGCGAGAGCAGTGTGCCCGCGGCGTCAAACTCAAGGCCGCGCGTTCCGATGTTCTCTTGCCCTATGAGCGTTTGCAGACCCGAGATTGGATCGAGCGAAAAGAAGTCATTGCTACTGCGTACATTGTAATAGATCAATCCATCTGCGGGATTGTAGAGCGCATCGCGAATCTCATTGCCCGCTTGTGCTTCAAACCACCCAAGTCGGTCAAGAGTCGTAGGGTCTATCGTTTCAAGGATGTTCGGCCCATTGCCGCCAGCGTGCAGAAGAATCTCACCAGGGTTGTTTGCAAAGGTCAGCGTGATTTCGTCGGTTGCATCGGTGACCAAATTGCCGGCGTCATCGCGAATCTCGACGACAACATTGGTAGCCATGTCAGCAAGAGCGCCAACATTTGCTGGTTGCGTTGTGAACGCCAGTGTCGTGGCGACTCCAGCGACCGCTGCATCCGGATCTCCGATGTCTGCATCAGGCGTATCACCTGCTGCATCTGGAGTATCGGCGCCTCCATCAGGGGTTGGGGTCACTGCGGCATCATCGTCTCCTCCTCCACCATCGCCTCCACCGCACGCTGCCAGTGATAGTCCAAAGAGGACCGCTCCAAAACATTTCATTCTAATCATAGGTATTTCCCCGTAAAAAATTCACTCGGCAAAGCAGAACGGATTGGTCCTTCTGGTCCCCCCGGACCAGCCCTAGCCGAGCGCTAAGCGTACGGCAAAGCATCCCTTGGATGCCAGAAATCCGGCGATTTCTGCCGGAATTTCGTGCATGGAGTGGCCACTTGCCTAGCTCAATGTAGGTTGGCATTCGCCAATGCCCGACATGCACGTTGATTCGCTACCGTCTACAGCATGGAGAAGAGCACCGAGGGGCGCAGCCTCACCAGCTCTGTGCGCAGGCGACGAACCCTCAGAATCATCACCTCGATTGTCATCTGCCAGGAAGTGGTCATGTGCTTGTGGGCAGGAGCAAGCGAGCTATAGCTTGGTTTATGGTATTGGCATTTTTCTCAATTTGGGCGCCGTATTCGATTTGGTTTGCGGAGTCTTCGGGTGGACATGAATACAACGTGGTTCACGAGGACACCGTCGTGCCAGGGCAGCCAGGAGACTAGGGACAATCGTCGAAGCTAAGAGTATTTCTAGTGATGGTTGTGAGCGAGATCTCGCTTACAAAGTCCCTGCAGGTCACTTCTTCGTCATGGGGGGACAACCGCGCGAACAGCTCGGACTCGCGAATCTGGAGCGCCGTATTCAATGGCAATCTGCATGGTATTGCCTCCCACGTTTGGTGGGCTAAGCAGCGCGATTCGGTGAGTTGGGCCCGCTTCGGGCAATCGCTGGATTAGGTGTCGCCGACAAAGAACGACCGGATTCTGTCATCAATATAGTCCAGCATTTCGTAATACTCATCTTCATTCTGATGGGTGTCTTCGAAGCTAGGGTCAATCTTGGCCTGCAAGAATTCAACACCAAGCTTTGCGTAGCTCTCGAGTTTGGTGCCTGGTGCGTGGCTTTCGAATTCGGTGTCGGGAAAGGCATCGTCAAGCGCACACACGGCCGCTTGCGTCTTGGGTGCCAGCACGACCGTGTGATTGTACTTGAGTGCGAAGATGTCTTGAATGCGGATGCCATGCAACGCAATGGTCTCTGACTGCGAAGCAAAGAAGTTTGCTGCGCGGATTTCTCCAGCCACGAAGAGGGTCGGGTAGTCGGCGGCTACAACAATGTTGCCGCCCACCTCAAGGTCGCCAAGTACCACAAGCGAGCCGCCTGCCCCAATGACAAGATTTCCATCAACGCTGAAGTTGCCGTGAACGACTCGGGTTGCATCGAGCTGCAAGGCCTTTTCCGTTTGCTCTGCTGGATTTGTCGCCCTATCGAATCCTTGTGCGTAATACAGGAGGGCAAGCTGACGAAAGCTCGGATCACTCACGTCCCATGCCGAGTCACTCCAGAATACTTCTGGGGTCTGCGTCGTAACGCGTGCTCGCAATTGCTCAAGCTGCTCGGGTCTGTAGTACTTGAGATCGGAATAGTCCCGCTCAAAGAATCCCACGGCCGGTGCTGCGCGATCGATAAGACGCTTGCTTCCCATCGCGCGATACTACACTGCTGCGAAGGCAACGCAGCCTCGGCAGGCTGTGCTCCGCTCATGTGCAGATTCAATCAACCAATCGAGCCACGAGACATCACCAAGAATGCGTGCTCGAATCGGCGGGTACGGGAGCAGCTGGTGAGCAGAGCACAGAGAGCCTGGATATGTTTGGGGTGGTTCAGCCTCGGCCGACGAACCCAGTGTTGGCAGGGCCAAGCATGCCTCTGGATCTCGCCTGCCGATCTTCTCGGTTGCAACCCAGATCTCGCCTGGTGCAGTTGCGAAGAGCATGCCGCTGATGGCACAGTTCGAGGCGTATTTCACCATGGCAGAATCACAAGTCCCAGCCGAGGTCGTCGACAAAACGATCAATAACTTCACTGAACTAGACGCCTCAGGCGACAAGCGAACCATGACGAAGATGGCTCGCCGCCTCGGTAAAGAACAGCCGGCGTTGCTGCAGTATGCAGCGCAGTTTCGCGACAAGCATGGCGATGCAGTCGGTGAAGCAGCTGTCTTCTACGGGACGTTAGTGTGGGCGATGTTTGACGAGAACGTCGGCAAGTGTCCCCGTCTCACCGTCGCCAACATTGCAGCGGCCGAAGTTGAGGTCGAAGAGCAGATCAAGAAAGTCGACGGCGTTGAAGAGAAGGCCGTGCATGAACGCACCGCAGAAGAACTCGTCTCTCGGCAGCCACACATCTATTCAAAGCTCACCGAGCTCATCGAAGAAGATGTGCGCGAAGATGCAATGAAGGAAGAGACCGCCGAGATCATCTACCCGCCAACCCAGGTGATTCTCGAAGCATTCGATGCGGCAATCGAAGGTCGCCGACCAGGGGAGAAGATCGGTCCTGTCGTAAAAGCCAAGAAGATTGGTCGGAACGAGCAGTGTCCCTGCGGTTCGGGAAAGAAGTACAAGCGCTGTTGCGGCAGATAGCTGTCGCGATGGCTGAGGGTGGTCGCAACAGCATCACCACATAAGAGGAGCACCACATAGAAGGGCGCCCGAAGATTCAGGGCGCCTCTAAGAGTTATTCGCTACCGCTGGCTGTAGCGAATCCAGGGGCCGGCCGTAAATGGAAACGCTGCGTCGTAGTGCACGTGAGCGACGTACCAAAGGGCAACGTCGGCGCCATCGAGAGGCTGCTCATTTACAAAGGCTGCCGGGTACGGCTGAGCTCCCACAGCATTCTTCGGCGTGAACGGGGCCCACTCACCTTCTTGATATCGAAGCGCAAAGACTTCGGCATCTTCCCACTTGTGAGGACGAATCGAGACTTGTGCGGTCGAGCCGAAATCAATCTGCCGCCAAACCGAACCATCGGCTGCTGCGTCATTGCCGGCTGGATACCAACCTTCTTCGGCCATGCGCTGCCAGCTCCCGCTCTCGAAGTACTCGATGGCATCGTTGTCTTTGCCGTGAATGTCAAAGTCAAAGCGCCAGTGGGGGTGATAGGTGTGGCCGTCGTGGATTCCGTTGCCGTAGATCATGAGGAGAGGGGCCATACGGCCATCGTCGTGGAATCGCCAAATCTGCGTGTAACGATACGGGCCCGTTTCGAAGTCGGCCAATAGTTCAAAGCCGCCACGAAATTGGTTGATGCGTGGAGAGCCAACCAGCGTGCGCAGACCAAGAGGCATCCAAAACGGGCCATGGCTTTCCTTACCGTCTTCGTCGACGTCAAAGTCTTGTCGCTGATGGTCGATTGTTACAAACGGCAAGGAGCCTTCGCGAAGGACGCGCTTTCCTTTGTAGTCGGCAAGGTAGATGTGAAGACCAGACGAGCTGCTTACTCTCCAGTGGATCTTCCAATTGTTCTGATTGATGGACTCATTCATGTTCGTTCAATCCGCTTCTAGTCTTGTTCGCTACCAGTTGTGACCAGCGACGACTTCGGTGACTTGGGCATCGAGCAAATCGACCAGTGCAACGAGGCTTGGTCGGGTGCCAGGCTCGCCCAAGAGTACGGCAGCAGTGCGTCGATTGTGGCTCAACTCAGAAGGTTTCTGGCTCCAGTAGTGCATCGCGGCGATCGGAACTTCTCCTAGCACTAGCTGGTCCCGGACTCTCGCGTCCGCAACGGCAATTTCCATGGCAGCTTCCTCTTCCTCCATTGCAAGCATGGGTTGCGAGCGGTTTATGGAGAGGTCGCGTACTTTGCAAGAGTCGAGGTCGACGTTGGCTTCAACGCAACGATCTGCGGAATAGTCGTAGATAACAACGCGAACGATGCGTTTGGCTTCGGAAGGAGCGGTCTTGAGTGCAAGTGGCTCGACTGCGATAACCCGATAGCGGCCAACCTTTGCCATGCTTGCCAAGCGATTGTCCTCAAGAAGAATTCTGAGGCTATCTGCTCGCTCTCCTTCGGTGGGAGCTGAGAAGAGTTCCGCGAGATCTACCGTCTTGCTGCGAACCTTCCTTGCGGCGGGTTTCTTCTTTGCGGCGGGTTTCTTCGCCGCGGGCTTCTTCTTCGCTGCGGGTCTCTTCTTTGCGGGCTTCTTCGCCGCGGGCTTCTTCGCCGCGGGCTTCTTCGCCGCGGGCTTCTTCGCGGCGGGTTTCTTCACCGCGGGCTTCTTCGCCGCGGGCTTCTTCACCGCGGGCTTCTTCGCCGCGGGCTTCTT
>JANTGM010000116.1 GCA_024762925.1 Kofleriaceae bacterium
ATCCTTCCTTGCCCCAGCAAGGTCGTCCTTCGCGCCTTGTCAAAGAACGAGCTCCCGTCGCCAGCACATTTCTATTCCTCTGAGCCGCACACTAGTGGTGTTGCGGTGCGCCCTCATCGGGGTTGCTCTTGATCGACGCTCGCCAGTCGACGGTTTCTGATGGCTTGACCAAGAAGTCGTCGGGGTTTTCGTGAGCGAGCGCCACCTTGAGGACTTCATCCATATCTTCCACGGCATGAATCGTCATGGCCTTTAGGATGCGTTTTGGAATGTCCTTGAGGTCCTTCTCATTCTCCTTGGGAATGATGACGGTAAAAACATCTGCCCGGTGTGCCGCCAGGATCTTCTCCTTCAGCCCACCAATCGGAAGCACACGGCCACGAAGCGTGACTTCACCGGTCATCGCGACGTCCTGGCGCACAGGGACTCGAAGCAACGCCGATGTAATGGCGGAAACCATCGTGATACCCGCAGACGGCCCGTCCTTCGGAATCGCGCCCTCTGGAAAGTGCACGTGAATGTCAACCATCGTGTTGAAGTCGTTCACAAGGCCAAGCGACTCGGCGCGCGAGCGGATGTAACTCATGGCCGCCTTTGCCGACTCTTGCATCACTTCACCAAGCTTGCCCGTTAGGGTGAGCTTGCCTTTGCCTGGAACAATCGTAACTTCGGCGGGCAGCAAGTCACCACCGTGCATCGTGACTGCAAGACCGTTGGCGAGCCCGATCTCGTTTTCGGATTCCTTGGTTGTTTTTCGATACTTCGCGGTGCCTAGGTACTTTTCTAAGTCCTTTGGACGAATCGTGTACTTTTTGCCTTCCTCTTTGCCGTTTTGCAGCCAGTCTTTGGCCACCTTTCGGCAGATCGTTCCAATCTCGCGCTCCAAGTTTCGAACACCGGCCTCACGTGTGTACTTGTGGATCACAGAACGCAGACACTCATCACTCAGAGCCACTTGCACGGCCTTGTCACCGAGTCCATTTAGCTCGAGCTGCTTTGGCAACAGATACTGTTTTAGGATTGCGAGTTTTTCCCACTCGGTGTAGCCAGGAATATTGATGATCTCAAGACGGTCTTGAAGAGGAAGTGGGATTTGATGCTGGGTATTCGCCGTTGTAACGAACAGAACATCACTTAGATCATAGTCGAGGTCGAGGTAGTGGTCGACGAAGGTCTCGTTTTGCTCTGGGTCCAACACTTCGAGCAATGCCGATGCAGGATCTCCTCGGAAGTCTTGCGACATCTTGTCGATCTCATCGAGCAAGAAGACGGGGTTATTGGTGCCAACCTTCTTGAGCGACTGAAGAAGCTTGCCCGGCATCGCACCGATGTACGTGCGCCGGTGGCCGCGAATTTCTGCTTCGTCACGAACACCGCCAAGGCTCTGGCGAACAAACTTTCGCCCAGTCGCTCGAGCAATCGAACGAGCGAGCGATGTCTTGCCAACACCTGGGGGCCCCACAAGACAGAGAATCGGTCCACGGATTTTGTCGACCAGCGCCTGAACCGCCAAGTACTCGAGAACCCGCTCTTTGGGCTTTTTGAGGCCATAGTGGTCCTGATCGAGAATGGCTTCCGCCTCACTCAAGTCGATGCGGTCTTCGCTTTTGTCGCTCCATGGAAGCGCCAAGATCCAATCAATGTAGTTGCGAACCACCGTTGCCTCCGCGGACATGGGGCTCATCATCTTGAGCTTCTTGTACTCCTTCAGAGCACGTGCACGAGCTTCATCGCTCATGGGTTTCTTCTTAATCTTTTGCTCAAGCTCGTGTAGCTCGTTCTTGAACTCGTCACGATCGCCAAGCTCCTTCTGAATCGCCTGCATCTGCTCGTTGAGGTAGTACTCCTTCTGAGACTTCTCCATCTGCTTCTTAACGCGCGAGCGAATCTTCTTCTCCACTTGCAGAATCTCGATTTCACTCTGCATGAGTTCGTAGAGTTTCTTGAGGCGTTCGCTAGCAGAACCAAGCTCGAGCACGGTTTGCTTGTCGTTTAGCTTCAGAGACAGGTGCGCGACAATGGTATCGGCGAGGCGGCTTGGCTCATCGATGGTCTGCACGGAGACCAACATCTCTGGTGGAATACGCTTGTTGAGTTTTACGTAGACCTCAAAGATGTCCTTGATCGATCGAACGAGGGCTTCCATGTCTGCGGACTCATCGTCGGTGTCCGCAAGATCTTCAACCTCGGTTAAGAAGTACGGCGCCTCTTGTTCGTAGCGAACAATCTTGGCTCGCCTTCGTCCCTCAACAAGCACCTTCACCGTGCCATCAGGTAGGCGGAGCAACTGAATAATGTGGCCAACCGTGCCGACGTCGAAAATGTCGGCCTCGGTAGGGTCGTTTGTCTTGGCCTTCTTCTGGGCTGCGAGCAAGAGTTCCTTGTCAGCAGCCATGGCTTCTTCGAGGGCAGCGATGCTCTTTTCGCGTCCCACAAAGAGTGGCACGACCATGTGCGGAAAGACGATGATGTCGCGAAGTGGGAGTAGCGGTAGTATTCGAGCCATGGGATTTGTGTCCTTCGAGAGTTCGCTTCGAAGTGGATTTTCGTGTTCATGGGGCATTAGCGAGCCAAAAAAACAGCGCGCGATTGTCCATCGGCGGATAATCTACGGCTCCTTTGCTCGGACGCAAGGCGGAGACCTCAAGTCTGCAATGGCATTTTAGCAAGTCGCGGCAAAATTACCGCACCACAGTGCGGCATTAAAACCACATTCAAGAACATTGAGACACCTGTTTTCAGTATGATAGCTTGAATATTGTACTTCTCATTACGAGAATGAGGTTAGGCATCTTCGGTGCTTTACCTCGACGCGCGAATGAAGGACACCAACGAAACGCCAGAACAAGAGCTTTTCCTGGTGATTCAGGGCTTGTCCGATCAGCTGAACTCCCTACTTCCACGACTTCGCGCATTGAGCCAAGCCCCCGAGGCCGGCTTGCTGATGGGTGTCGATGCCCTCTATCGCGCCGACAAAGACCTCGCTCTGCTCTGCTTGCGCTTCGACGATGCACTTGAAGACCGGCAGCGACGCAAACTGATACGGCTTGCAAGCCAGGGCGGCGTCCCTGTCCTGGATCCACGAAAACTTAGCGACTCTGACAAGGACCTTTTCTACCAACGTCACCTCCGCCGCTACGCGGTGCGCATTGACGATAAGAAAAGTCCCAATTCGGCGATTGATGCTCTTGGGCAGTTGCTGGGCCTCATTGAACTCCGAGCGCAAAGCGAGAGTGATGCAGAGTCCAATTCTCGTGTGGACACAAATAGGCCGGTGGCCAAGAGCCGGCTAGTCTTGGCTCCACTTCGCAATGGTGCCCTGGGAAGCGAAAGCGATACATGGGTCCCACAAGCCGATTTCTTTGATGAGAACGAATTTGATAGCGACGAGCATGACGAGGCTGAGCTTGATGAGGCCACGGAAGCAATCGACGCTCCGGCCTACCTCGGCGCGATCGATTTGGGCCCAGCCGGCAACGCATCGTCGCCAAGCATCCCCAGGCCCCGAAGACCTGCTGGAAAGGGAAAGAGTAGCGCACGCCTTGAGACGATTCCCGCGCGTCCAGCAAACCAGGAGCCCGCCTCAGCAAGGGCGAGTGCAGCGCTGCGAAGACCTCGCGCAACCAGTGTTCCAGGCTACTCCAGCAGCAAGGAGGAATCTGCTCTGCGCGTTCGGTTCGCACGTGGCGATCGGTGGATGCCGGCTCGACTTCGCAACCTCAGTCTCAAGCAAATTCGCCTAGCAGCCAGCGCTGCCCCGCCCCTTACCTCAGCTGTGCGTGTCGATATTAGGCTGGGTAGACTTGCAGTAACACTGCCTGGCGTGGTTGTCGAAGTCGTCAACACAGAGAGCTCGATCGACGGATCCACGTCCTTTCGTGTCGAACTCTGCAATGTAGGGCGGGCAAAACTCGATCTACTCGCGGCAATTCTTCGCCGAGCGCAAGCCGAGGGGTTGGAGTTGAGTCCACCGCCTGCGCGAAGGAACCGACGCTTTGCTGTGACTTGGCCGATTGCCGTTGTGAGTGAAGGGCTGCGTTTCAATGCCGCTGCGCTCGATGTCTCCGCCCAAGGCCTCTTTCTCGCTACCAACAACCTCATCCGAGCACGTCAGGTTGTCTTTGGCATCCCACTGGACACCGAAGAACCGATCGTTCAGGGACGTGCTCGAGTTGCACGAGAGGTCACACAAGAAATGGCAAACGAGCGCCAACTCAAACGTGGCTATGGCCTGCACTTTGAAGCGTTGGCAGCCAGCGACCAAGGACGCTACGAAAATTTCTTACTTCGAGTACGGCAGCGCAGCCAGCTCCACGTGGTCGTTGCTGGCCATTCTCTCGAAAGCACCGCGCTAGCTGACTGTTTTCAGTCCGCCGGCTACACAGTCACTCGAGCCCCATCGATTGTGAAATTCGAGGCTGCAAGTCAGTGGGACAAAGGGCGCCCCGATATTGCGGTTCTCGATGAAGACAACTTGAGCACAGACCTTCGCAAGCAATTTGTTACTCGATTCGAGGCACACAGCATTCCAATGCTCCATTTGCGGGGCCAAGCCCCTCCAAAAGCACGCCAAGCGCTAGATCTGCGGCTATCTGTGTGACCTATCTCTCCTTGTGAGAAGCGGTGCCCACCGATACTATGTAGATCGTAGAAGGTCTGCATGTCATGAAACTCACACGTCGCTTGGCCCCACGTCGCTTGGCCCCACTTTGTTTGTCACCACGTTATTTGTCACTGCCTATCGTTGCTGCGTTCGCAGTGAGTGACGTTGGCGTTGCCAGCGCTCAACCTGGCATGACGCCACCGGGCTCAGTACCGCCATCGTCTGCTCCGCCACCTGCGTCGCCGGGCCCGGCAGGTCCCTACGCCCCCGATCCTTACGGGCCGCCTCCAGCTCCGTCTGGCCCCTATGCACCGGCACCGGCACCGTACTACGGGCCGCCAATGCCTCAAGTCCAGCCTCCCACCGAACGCTCTGGCTACCACATAGGGTTCTCTGGAGGCATTGGTGCAATGGAGTCTGATGCCGGGGAATTCGCTTGTGCAGGCTGTGACGCTGTCGCCGGCACCTTTGATTTACACGTAGGTAAAATGCTGAGCGGTAAGCTCGCACTACAGGGCGAGCTTTGGTTTCAAGGTCAGAATCTCGAAGCCGATGGCAGAGCTAGCATCAATCAAATGATGTTCACTGCTGCTGCGCAGTATTGGCTACACCCGCGCTTTTGGCTAAAGGCGGGTCTCGGTGTTGCCAACCTCACTCTCAGTTTTGACAACGGCTTTCAGCAAGAGAACGAGTCTCTTGGAACGGGCACGGCCTTCCACGTAGCGGCGGGTTTCGAGATCATTCACTCACGGCGATTTTCGCTCGACGCTCTCATCAAGACTGGTGCCGGCAGCTATAGCGATCGCGATGAAACCGTAAGTGCGACATCGTTCAACTTGGGCGTAAACTGGTATTAGTGCTTCCTCCGTCGGTACTGGTGCGTTCTCGCCGGCTCTTGCAACTCTTTAGGAACAAGCACTAGGTGCGCGGTTCCTGGCGAATTGGTTTCGCAACTTCGCTCCTCTGTTCGCTTCGAGTTGCCAGCGAGATTCCCCGCGCTGAGGGCCAAGAGGCCGAGGCCCAAGAGGTGCAGCGCTCGGGCGTTACTGGCGGTCTGAGCCTTGGCGTTGGCAGCTTGGGCCTTGGCAACGAATCCCACCGCACTTTTGACTATGCAGCCAGTTTTGGTGGCTACATCAACAATCAGTGGGCGCTAGCCGTCGAGCTCTGGGGCGGCTTTCACGACGATAGCGACTTTCACCTAACACACCACAACCGCGGTATTTCGGGCCAGTACTGGATGCGTGAGCGCAGGGTTTGGCTCAAAGCCATGATCGGCGCTTCCAGCGTGAAGTCGTCCTTCGGAGATACGACGTTTGCCGACTTCGTAGGTGTGGCGTTTGCGGGCGCAGGCGGCTGGCAGTTCTTTGAGAGAGGCGACTATCACGTCGATGCGCAGCTCCGCATCACTGTTGAAGGCTTCGAAGACACCAGCGAAAATGCCACCGCGCTTTCGCTGGGCATCGGCGTCTCCTACTTCTAGGAGATGCACACAGCTGACGGCTACTCGGGCGACCCTCGATAGGTCAAGCTAACCCATGGCAAGCCGAGAGGCAGAACGTCACTATCGAGGTCCTCGATAATTGGCTTTGCAAACCCAATGTTGACGGCGAGGTTCCGGCCGGTAATGCGCGCTCCGTACCAAGCAAGAACACCATCGCCGACAGCGTCATACTCTCCGAGTACGGCACCGCCATCAATCTCTACCAAGAGCTTCAAGCGCTTGGTTAGCCGCTGCGTGATGCCTGCCGAGACAACCAATGGTAGCGATGTTTGGTCCGCGTCAGTGTCGAGCACGACTAGGCCACCAATGTAGCCGTTCAAAAACGAGTGGCACTTCGTGTCAAGACACAGCGACGCAATGCCTCCAAGACCGCCCGCCGTAGCAGCATCATCACCACCGATAACTCCGTAGAGGGTTCCTGATGCCGCGATTCTAAGACTTCCTTGATTGACTACTCCGAGTTTTCCCGAGAGCGTGAACGGCTGCGCGTCTTACCCCAGTGGGATGAGTGTGTGAGCAGACACTGCGAAATTGTCTGAGAAGGCATAGCTTCCACCGACGACAGAGAGCTCGTTGTCTTCGAACGTCCATGTACCCGCGGGAGCCATCAGCGCAGTGGGAACGATCCACATTCCTGAACTCGCTGCATCGTCGAGGATTCCCTGGCTCACCGTCGATTGCGGTGGCTCCATGTAGGGTGGTGGTGGAGGGTCTGGGTACGCAGGTGGTGGAGGAGGTGGAGTTCCTTGGGCCACGTGTTCTTCGGTGTCTTGCGATGCATCGCTCGCCTCGCTACCCATCGTTGGGCTAGCAATCGCCGTTGCCGATGCGCAAGTCATCGCCAGGGTGGGCATCCATAGATGTCTTGGAGTCATTCCGAGAATCGTATCTCAATCCAGCAAATGCTGCTTGAGAAGCGAATCACATGGAATGCGAAACTCCGGTCACACAGAAACTTGCTCGCTAACGCAACACCACAAGCCTATCGAGCTCGGCTAGGAGTGGTTCCTCATCGATTTCGCAGTGACACCCAATTACGGGAACGGGCCTTGGAGAGACTGACAAAACATCGCGAAACACCTCGGAAGATTCCTTGCTTACAACAACAGCAAGCACGGCACTGCCAGAAAGAGATTGCTCAGTTACCATGCCCGGCTCAGTCTCTTGTGCGCGGAACCCAGCGTCTTCTAGCAGCTTGGTGCAAAGGCCGCCCTCGGCAAGCACCAGAAAGTCTCTGCGGCGACCGAGCCTGGCAAGATAGCTACTAAGAGCCTCCTCAAACCCCGGTGGAACCTCGGTGAGCTGCAGTCCAGCGCCCGGTTGACGGCCCACACGAGCCGCCGTTTCACCATCTATCACATGTGCGACTCGTGCTTTGACCTTAAAGCTATCGAAGCCGGCCAAGTCCATGTGCACGATAACCTCTGAGAGGGGCTCGAGGTTGTGCGCCTGGCGAACAAAGAGCCCACCTGCGCTTAGATTGTCTGCATACTCTGTGACGAATTCTGCCGCGACCACAAAACGAATCGCAAGCACAGTGGCGTGGCGTTCATGCTTGCGTTCTCTATTGGCCATCAAACACTAAGAGTTTCTACATTCTCAAACTTGGTCTTCGCGAACGCGTTTTGCGAACACGACACCTAAGCCGACTTCGCTTCTTCTTCGTAGCTAATCATCGGCGAGCAGTGCTTCTCGATCACATCCTCATTGATGATGACCTCACTTATCGTCTTCTGTCCTGGCGTCTCATACATGATGTCTAGAAGCGCCGATTCCAAGATTGCACGCAGTCCGCGAGCTCCAGCTTTGTGCGCTTGCGCCATCTCTGCCACTTTCGCCAACGCACCGCGTGTGAACTTGAGCTTCACGCCATCCATCTCAAAGAGCTTTTGATACTGCTTGGTGAGCGCGTTCTTTGGCTTCGTTAGAATATCTACCAGAGCATCATTGGATAGTTCATGTAGTGGCGCAATCACCGGCAGACGCCCCACAAACTCGGGAATCATGCCGTACTTGAGCAAGTCCTCAGGTTGGGTTTCCTGCATCAACTCCCAAGGGCTCACTTCGGCCACACTTGGTTTCATCGCCGCACCAAATCCAATGAGGCGCTGTCCCACACGGTTTTCGATAACCTCTTCGAGGCCAGTAAATGCACCACCGCAAATGAAGAGAATGTTGGCGGTGTCTACTTGCAGAAACTCCTGCTGGGGGTGCTTGCGCCCCCCTTTGGGAGGCACAGAAGCAATCGTGCCTTCGATGATCTTAAGCAGCGCCTGCTGTACACCTTCACCGGAAACGTCTCTTGTGATTGACGGGTTGTCACTCTTGCGAGCAATCTTGTCGATCTCATCGATGTACACAATGCCGCGCTGGGCACGCTCAATATCGTGATCGGCGTTTTGCAGAAGTGAGACGATGATGTTCTCTACATCTTCGCCCACATAGCCGGCCTCGGTGAGATTTGTTGCGTCAGCAATCGCAAAAGGCACGTTGAGAATGCGAGCGAGACTCTGCGCCAGAAGCGTTTTGCCAGAACCTGTAGGCCCAAGAAGCAGGATGTTCGACTTCTGAAGCTCGACTTCATCGTCTTGCAGATTGGCTTCTTCAGGCTCTTCGGCATTGAGCATTGCATCGACGCGCTTGTAGTGGTTGTGCACAGCAACGGCCAAAATCTTCTTGGCGCGCTCCTGCCCAATGACAAACTCGTCGAGCACTTCTTTGATCTGTGCAGGCTTTGGAATGCTGTTGTCCGAAAAGTTCTGTTCTTCCTTTTCGATTTCTTCCGCAATGATGTCATTGCACAAGCCAATGCACTCGTCGCAAATGTAGACGGTGGGCCCAGCAATAAGCTTCTTGACCTCTTTCTGCGATTTTCCGCAGAAGGAACAAGTCAGGTTGGCGTTCTTGCTGGTGTCTTCGGTGGGTTTGGTCAAATGCGTCCTACTTGTCTTTTTCGCCTAGTGCCGGTGCTGTGGCGAGTCGCCCAATTGAGAGTTATGCGCCCTCTTTGGCCTTCTTGTGCTCGATAACCTCATCGATGATACCGTACTCGGCGGCCTCGACGGGGCTCATGAAGTAGTCGCGTTCGGTGTCATTCTTAATGCGTTCAATATCTTGGCCGGTTTGCTGAGCCCAGATGTTGTTGAGAGAATCGCGCGTACGCAGGATCTCTTTAGCGTGGATGTCGATGTCCGTCGCTTGGCCTTGGTAGCCACCCAGAGGCTGGTGAATCATGATTCGGGAGTGTGGCAGGGCATATCGCTTGCCCTTGGTGCCCGCACCCAACAAAAACGCGCCCATGGAAGCCGCTTGCCCCATACAGATGGTGGCAACGTCACAGCGCACGTACATCATGGTGTCGTAGATGGCCATACCGGCAGTCACGTGACCGCCAGGCGAGTTGATGTAGACCATGATGTCCTTCTCAGGTTCTTCCGACTCGAGGAAGAGCATCTGGGCGATGATGGTGTTGGCCACATCGTCGTTGATGGCTGAGCCCAGGAAGATGATGCGGTCTTTTAGAAGTCGCGAGAAGATGTCCCAACCACGCTCACCGCGGTGAGTTTGCTCGATGACGGTGGGAATCAGAACATTGGACGTTGGCGTCGGAACAGGTCGGTGCATACTGGTCCAATGTAAGCCCGACCTTGAGCCGGCGCAATCGATCCCCTCCAAGATCTACAAGAGATCAGGAGAGGTGGCTCGGAATCTGGCCCCAATGGGGAGGTGAGGTGCCAGAGCTCGGTTCGCACTGAGACTGCGTGCGAGCAGGCTCTTGCTATTTCTCGGCTGAGTCCGAGTCGGCTTCGGCCTTCTCTTCTTCTGGCTCAGGCTCTTTCTCTTCGACCTTCGCGTTGTCGATCACGATGTCAACCGCCTTGTCCTGCTTGAGCTGGTAGACGATGTTGTCGAGACGACCATCGCGACTCATCTCAGCCTTGAGTCGACCTGCCGTCTTCCCGCTTCGAGCGGCCATATCAGCAACGCGTGCATCGACAGCTTCGTCGGAAACCTCAATGCCCTCCGCTTCGGCGAGCGCGTCGAGAAGCAGCTGTCCGCGAACTTCATCCTCTGCCCCATCGCTGAGACGCTCACGAGTGGCTTCGTCAAGTGGCGGCCCCTGCATGCCCGGCTGGATTCCCATCATGGACTGAAGGCGCTGAAAGCGGTTTTGAATGACACGCTCTGTAAGAGAAGAAGCAACGGCGATTGGGTTGCGCTTGATGAGCTCGGCAACGGCTGCTTGCTGAAGTTCGCTCTTGATCTGAGCCGCTTGCCGCTCTTCTGCTTCTTTGCGAATGGTCGCGCGAAGCTCTTCCATCGTCTCGGCTTTGCCTGTGTCCTTCGCAAACTCATCGTTGAGCTCTGGCAGGTCTTTGTACTTGGCCTCGATGACCGAAACCAGGAACTTGGCAGTCTTGCCAGCAACCTGCTCTTCTTCGTGATCTTCGGGGATTTCGATGACGATCTCATGGTCTTTGGTGTCTAGCGCAAGACCAACGATCTTGGCGTGTAGGCCTGGAAGCGGCTCGTGGTGATCGTCACCGAGATCGAGATTGATGTCATCGCGATCAATCTCTTGGTCACCGATGCTGCCCTTCATTGAGAGCGTGACCATGTCGTCAGTGGTGAGCTCGTTGCGATCCTCGATGGGCAGCAGGTCCATGTGGTCTTTGCGAAGGTGCGAAAGCGTGTGCTCGAGATCATCTTCATCGATCTTGATTGGGCGCTTGGTGAGTTCCATGCCCTTGTAGTCTTCAACCTTCACTTCGCCTTTCACTTCGACAATTGCTTCGAACGACGTGGGCTTGCCCTTGTTGATCTCAATTTGGCTTTCGACGCGAGGCTCTGCGACGGCTTGAAGCTTGTGCTCGCTGAGCGCGGTCATGAAGGATTCACGGACAAGTTCGCTGGCGACTTCAGCGTGGACTCGATCGGAGAACATGCGTTCAAGAACACTGCGAGGAACTTTGCCTCGGCGAAACCCCTTCAGGTTCACTTGCTTTGCGAGGTCCCGGTAGGACTTGCCCAGCTTGCCGTTGACGTTTTCCCAAGGGACTTCAACGATGAGCTTTGTTTCGACGGGAGAGACTTCTTCAATTTGAACTTGCATGGCGTTTCCTGAGGCTGCCCATTGAGGCGAGCTGTGGGTAGGTACCATAGGGCGTTTTGCGCAGCAACAAGGTCGTTTCAAGGAAACGATGGAGAGCCACTTCAAGCCACCGCTTTGGAGGCCTAGACAGCAGCCGACGAAGGGGATGCGCTTGTTGCGCGCTGTTTCGAGGGCTCCAAACCCCGATTGGGAACACCGTGTTTCCGGGAAAACGTGTCTCCGCGGTGTGCCCGCTCTGTGAGGCTCTAGTTGGGAAAGCGTTGTTTCTGGGGGGAAACGTGGCTACTGCCCACTACGGAAGCGTCGTTTCCAGAGAACGTTAGCGAGAGAGCATGTAGGTTGGCTCACCATCTCGGTCATCGCCTGGAGCAACCAGATCGAGTCCAAGATCGGCGAGCTTGTCCAAAAAACGCGCCATCCAAACCATCGGCTCCTCACTGAGGCCGAGCAGAGCGCCGATCTCGGTAGCGCTGAGTGAGCGCTTCTTGCCGAGCTCATTGAGCAAGCGGCGCTCGGCGGGCTCTAGAGTGAAGCCAAGCGGCATGGTCTTGCCAGCGGCCGCAGCGTAGCTCACGCTCTGGTTTTTGGCCGACGAGTAGCCAAAGACGGTCTTCTTGTTTTTGCCACTCTTCCCAGCGTTGGGGGTTTGCGCAGTCATCACTCCGCTGTATCGAAACGTCTGACGATTCTTTCGAATGCGTGCCGAAGAGCTCGCGCTCCGCTGTACTGGTGTCGAGCCTTGGCTGCCTGCAGCCTTAGCGGGGGTATTGGCCCGCAACGCCACGGAGTCGGATGCTTTGGCAAGCTCTGGAGCATCGTACATGCCACCCCAAAACGGTGGAGTCTTGCGAAAGTTGGTCTTGCACATCTTGGCTCGCGCCGCGGCCGAGGATGGAACCTCCTTTGACGCTGACATTGGGGCCCCTGCGACTGGCTCGTAGTGCGAGTTATTCTTAGGCACAACCGGTGCTACGCCCGGTGCCCAATTATTGGTGGCCCGTTCTTCAAACTCGGGAACTTCATCTTCCAGCCGGGGAGGATTGCCCTTGCTGCCTGCCAGCAACTTCGCTGCGAGCTGAAGTGCTTCGCGCAACTCCTGTGCCCGCCCATCAACAGGAGGCTCCACATGAATTCCCCACTCTCCATGCGGATCGGTTCCTGCTGGTCCAATCGCGAGCTCCGAACCGTGCAGATTGATGGTTGGACGGGTTTGGTCATCACTTGCGGAGAATGCCCGCATGAGCACTCGCTGTTCCGCCCAGCTTCGGGCAACCACCATGATTGCGCGCTGCCTTGCAGGCGCTGACACAGGGCTTCTGAGCCACTCGTCGACGATGCGGATGCGAGCCACGACTCAATGGTACACCATGCTACCGTTCTGAAAATGCCCAGCAGCCATGGAAGCGGTCAGATCTCACGCGAAGAACTCTCAGCTTGTGGGAACTCTGTCATCATCGAGCCGGGTGCGCTCATCTTTCACCCTGAGAATGTGGAAATCGGGGATGAGGTCTACATCGGCCACTACGCCATCCTAAAGGGCTACTACAAGAACACCCTCAAGATTGGCGCGCGATCTTGGATAGGCCAGGGCGCATTTTTGCACTCTGCGGGCGGTCTTTGCATTGGGGAGCGCGTGGGCATTGGGCCGGGTGCGAAGATCATCACGTCTCAACACGAAATGCCTCCAGACGCAGCTACGCCCGTGATGGACGGCGAGCTGCTCTTTGCGCCAGTCACCTTGGAAGATGGATGCGACCTTGGAGTTGGCTCGATTGTGCTACCAGGGGTTCGCATTGGCAAAGGAGCCCAAGTTGGCGCTGGTGCGGTAGTCACACGAGCAGTGCCCGCTGGGGCGATTGTGGCGGGCGTGCCGGCACATGTCGTTGGTAATCGTTAGTTGGCTTACCGGCGCTGCAAGAGGCGCAGCATGTCCTCTGCAGCCCGCCTATCTGGCGCGTTAGCGGGCGCTGCGTCGAGATAGTTTTCCAGCGTCTCCCGTGCACGCTGTTCTTTGTCGGCTTTGGCATAGACCTGGGCCAGTAGAAAGTACAGGCGAGGGTTCTCAACCTTGCCAATGCCCCGTTTGAGGGCCTTTGCGGCGCTCGAGAGCTGGTCGGTCTCGATAAGAACTTCTCCTAGACGCTCCCAAGCCCTTGCATTGTTGGGCTCGAGGCGAACGCTTTGTCGATAGGCCGCTGCCGATTCTTCCAGCCTCTGCATCAGGCGCAGTAAGTCGCCATAGCCATACCAGTAGTTGCCGGCCTCTGGTTCCAAGTCCACTGCCTTGGCGAAACTCTCCTCAGCAGCCTCGTTATCACCGAGTTGATTGCAGCTGATCCCCAACTCATAGTGCGCTCGAGCGTCTTCGGGATCGCTCTTGACCGCCATCTCATGGTGACTTCGAGCTTCTTTGCCTTTGCCTTCGGAGCGCGCCAGGATGCCGAGCAGCAGGTGAGCGCGGGCGTTGTTCTCATCGAGATCCAGAGCTTTTTTCAACGCTCGGCGCGCTTCTTTCTTTCTACCTGCACGGAGCATTCCCGCACCCAGAGAATTTCTGAAGTCGGGGTTGTCTGGCTCCAAATCGACGGCACGTTGGATGTCGCGAATGCCCTCAGCATCCTCGCCAATTGTCAGTCGAGCTCGTCCACGCTTCTCAAACGCGGTGGCATCGTCTTCCTCAAATGCGATCAGCCCGCTCATCGTTCCGATAACCTGCTCGTACTTGCCAGCAGCAGCTTCGGCATCAGCAAGAGTGTGATAGCTGATCGCTACGCTCGGGACTTCTTCGTAGAATCGCTTGGCGATGCTGAGCGCTTTTTGCGTGCGACCGCGATCGATCAGAAAGTGCACATAGCGCTGATTTGCTCGACGATGTGTGGGGTCTCGCTTTAGCGCCTCGCGATACAAATCCGACGCTTTGTCGAAGTCCTCATCCGCCTCAGCATCAATCGCGGCACGGTACGCCCCCTCGGCGCCACCTGGCGTCTTGCTCGAAGACTTGCGAGACGACTTGCGCCCATCATCCGCATTCATGGTTGAGTCATCACCACCAACTCCACCGCACCCGGGCAAATAGGCCATGGCAAGACAGACAGCAAATACTCGAAGACGGATCAAAATGGGGTTCTCAGTGTGTACATCAGGAATCAGGAAATCATTCCTACGACGTTTCTCGATTGACGTTGGATCTCGATTGCGTCGCGGATATTCGAAAATAGCTCACGTGATGCAGGCATGCCAACGATACAGACATTGGGTGTTGTGACATCTGCCGTGTAGATGTCGATGTGTGCGATGCGAAGAACTCGGTCGAAGACGCTCTGGCGATATTGAATGTCGCGACACCGCCAAAGCTCTAGCACATCGATCTTGCGTGCGAAGAACCCATGTTCCAGCTCGATATTGCTATTGGTCACTCGAATGACTTTCGAGCGTCGGTAGTAGTCGACGATGACACCAGCCACAGCTGTGGCGATGAGCGGCAGGAGAAACCAGAGGACGCGCGAGAAGCCAGTTACACCCGCCTTCCCAGCAATCCAGAAAACCAGGTAGGGAACGAAGAGTGCCACCACAACAACAATAGAATACGCCTTGAAGTAAGCACGCCATGATGGCGACCCCGAGTACAGAATTTTTCTGGTCTTCTCTTTGGGAGTCTTTGGAGCGGAGGCAATGGCTGGCGCGAGTAGTGCGGCTCCCTCGCGCTCAGGGGCAGGCACAGTCGGCGCAGGGGCGGGAGCGGGAGCCGTCTCAACAGGCGGCGTTTGCACAGCTGCTGCCACACCTGCAGGCGCGCTACTCAAGAAGGAATTGCAGTAGCGACACTTGATCGCTTCATCCTGAATCTCTTCCGCACAGAAAGGGCATTTCTTCATGACGATGCTCGGGCGCTACATCTTGTAACCGACACCAACCAATGCCTGGAACAACCGCAGGTTGTCAATGTCGGAACGCATTCCGTGGGGTGCGGGTGAGAATGCGAGAACCAAGGGCTCCACGGTCACAGCGATGGCATCCGTGATTGCATACTCCGCACCAAGGGCAAGGCGTGTACTAAATGATTTAAGCGAGCCACCTTCGATTCTGGCATTTGGATCGCTAAAGCCGTTGCCGGCTTCTCCAAGCCCCGAATAGACCATCAAGCCAACACCGAGTTCTGCGCGTGCTGTGACCTTGTCAAAGATCTCCATGCTCGCACCAGTATTGAGGAGAACGGATGAGAACCCAATAATGCCCTCAGCCATGCCGCCCTCCGCGCTCCAGGGAACGGCAACGAAAGAGAGCATGCCGCCGACATCGAGCGTGATGTCTCCAAAGTGCAGTGGGTAGCCAGCGCCAAGGGTGATGTTTGTACGAACGGGAACATCAACATCGCCAGCTGACATGATTGACGGCCCTGCATAGCCATATGCCATGATGAGCGAAGCGCGCTTGCGTTCGGTTGAGTCGCCAATCTCTGCATCGCTACCCACCTTGGAACCTGTGCCTGTATCGGTTTTTACTTCGGCAACCTCGGTCCCAGTGTCTGTGCCGGTAGCCGTGGCTGTATCGGTACCTGTGCCAGTGCCTGTATCGGTCTTAGTACCCGTGTTGGTCTCAGTACCCGTGTCGGTTCCACTGTCTGTGCTCGTGCCTGTAGCTGTGCCTGCATTGGTGTTGGTACCTGTGTTGGAAGCAGCTGCAGCTTTCGCACGTCGCTTGCACTCTGCATCCAGGTCGCGAATGAACCCTTCAACCTCAGCGCGATTGGCCGCATCGGGCTTCATCGCGAGGTATCGACCATAAAAGAACGACGCTTCCTTGCAGCTGTCCGCTTGGCGATGGGTCTGGGCGAGATTGAAAAGGAAGGCCGCATCTGGATACGTTTCGAACGCCTCCGTGAAGTACTTGATGGCCTTATCCCATTGCCCCAAGTTGTAGGCGCTGGTGCCCTTCTTATAGGCAGCGATTGCAGCCTTCTTTTTTGCATCCGAGCTCTGTGCAAATGCACTGGTCTCGGTTGCCACAGGCACGATTACAGAAGCCGCCATGGCGCAGGCGAGCAGTAACTTCCCAGTCATAGCGAGAAGCTTAGCTCACTCCTCGCCCTGTGCCGAGTATCTAGGCTACAGATCGGGCTCAGCCAGGTTGTTGCCTGTCTTCTTAGGTATCTTTGGCTTCGAAGAGGTGCCAATAGAAGGGGCTATCAGGGTGTTTCCCGATGTCGGCTTCTTCGTTGGCTTGGTAGTCGTTTTGATTACAGATGGTGTTTTGGTGGCGGTCGCGACAGCAGCTTTCTCTCGAGCTTCGCGCGCCTTGCGGCGGGAGCGTGTCTCTTTGGTGAGCTCCTCTTTCATGCTGTAGCGCTGCTTCTTCTGGTCGGCGTTAAACTCCCAAACCACAGATTTGTCCTCGTACCCCTTCTTGCGGAGAACGATGGTGAGCGGTAGGTCGTCGGAGTCAAAGCGCAACCATTGCCCCGAATTTGTGGTGCCATTTGGCTCTTCGTTGATGAAGACCTCGGCCTTGGGCTTGGAAATGAGTTTGAGGGACACTGGAACGACCTTGACCTCGGGCTCGGGAGGCTTGACCTCAGGCTCGACAATCTTGGGCGGCGGCTCAGGCTCCACTTGCTCGGGAACAGCGGCGGGCTCAGCCTGCACAACCTTTTTCTCTCCATCACCGCCACCGAGCACTACGGCTGCTGCTATTCCGGCAGCCGCCACCAGTCCAAGGCTGATGAAGATCGGCGCCTTGCTCTTGGCTGGCTGGTGAATTCCACTTGGATATTGGGTAGTTGCGACGTTACCGGGGCCGCTCTGCAGGTCAGGTGAGGAAGTGCCAGCGCGGTAATTTGTGGGCGCTTGAGGCACCACAGGGGAGCCCATATTCGCGGAGTAAAAGCCTTGTAGGCCACCATTGGCCTCCACAAATCCAACTGGATCGTGCAGGGCTGCCATGAAGTCTTCCATGCACTGATACCGAGCCTCGGGGCTCTTCTCGAGCGCCTTCATGCACACTGCTTCCACGTGCGGGGGAATCACTCCTCGAATGGTCGATGGCGGAACGGGAGGCTGAGTTAGGTGCTGAACCAAGATCTCGCCATAGCCCGAACCAAGGAACGGCACTTGACCCGTGATCATCTGGTAGAGCACAACCCCTAGCGCATAGACATCGGTGCGCCGATCGATGTTGCCTTTGCCCTCGCACTGCTCCGGAGACATGTAGGCTGGTGTGCCCATCACGATGCCGGTTCGTGTTCGCGAAGACCCGGGCTGATCACCTGTGAGTTTCGCAATGCCGAAGTCGAGAAGCTTCACGAAATCGTCAGTGCTTCTGTGCTTTACGAGGATGATGTTGTCGGGCTTTAGGTCACGATGAACGATGTTGGAGTTGTGTGAAGCGGCAAGCGCATCAGCAACTTGCGCACAAATATGCAGTGCGCGTTCTGGAGATAGGGGCGCTTGTTCCGCAATGACATCCTCCAAGGGATGGCCATCTAGATGCTCCATGATGAAGTACACCATGTCGCCGCGATTGGTCGGAATCACCCCATAGTCGATGATATCGACGATATTGGGGTGTTGAATGTCGTTGACGGCTTTGGCTTCATTGAAGAAGCGAGTCACCACATCTTGGTTGCTGGCGAACTCAGCATGTAGCACCTTGAGCGCGACCTTCTTGCCAATCAAAGGATGCTCGGCGAGGTACACCGAACCCATGCCGCCTTCGCCAATCTTGCGAGTGACTTGGTAGTTGCCGATCGTGGTGTTGAGCACCGGATCAACCTCGTGGGCTTGTCCCGTAATGTTTTCGCCTGCCATGTCTATTTGCTAACGCTAGTCGTGGTCCAAGTTGCTAGTCGATACGCCGAAAGTCTGTTGAGAACAGTTTGCTTGCCGTTCAGTGCACACGCACGAGAATCGTCACGGATCTCAAAATGTGAACAGCTAGCGCGATGGCCTCCGCCTGACCCGTTGATATCACGCTAAATTTTTTGCGACGCCACGCGTCCATGATAGCACTGAAAGCATGGGGAGAGCAGCGAATCGAAGCGTGGGTCTGATCGCACTTTTGGCCGGTGCAACACTGATGGGCTCGCCCCAACACACTGAAGCCCGACGCGGCACTTCCATAGCTGCCCTCACAAAAGACGGTCGCCCCAACGTTCAATCGGCAGCTGCGATCGCGATCGACGCCAAGACCGGAGAATTGCTGTATGCGAAGAACCCCGACAAGGTGCGCGCGATTGCATCGACGGGAAAAATTTTTGTAGCCATGGTTGCCCGGCGCAAGGGCATCGACCTCAACGCCCTCACGAAAATCAGCAATGTGGATGCAAAGTTCGCAAAAGGCGGATCCCGCACGCGACTTGTGGTCGGTCACAAGTTCCGAAATCAGGACCTACTTCGCGCCATGCTCATCGCCTCAGACAATCGCGCCCCCACCGCGATTGGTCGTGCTGTGGGCCTCTCGCCAAACCAGCTTGTAAAAGAACTCAACCTGCTGGCCAAGGATTTGGGGCTAAAGAAAACCAAGTTCACCGATCCCAGCGGGCTCAATGGCAACACCAGCACCGCGCGGGAAATGGCCCGGGCACTAGGGGTCGCGATGGAGGATCCATTTCTCGCTGAGATCATGGGCACCAAGGACACAACGATTCGATCCGTGGCCAGAAAACCACACGCAATTCCCTATCGAAATACCAATCGCTCACTGCATACCGGTCGCCACGATGTGCTGGGTGGAAAGACAGGCTTCACAAATCCTGCTGGCTACTGCCTGCTCATCGCCGCAAGGCTCGGCGATAGATCCGTGCATATGGCATTTCTGGGTGCGAGCGAGAAGCTCACTAGGTTTGGTGACTTCGGCCGTGTGGCAAGCTGGATGCAATCGAAGCTTCCAAAGAAGTAGCGGCCACGGACTCTGAGAAAAACTCTAGTGCGTGATCCATGGACATTGATTCGTGATCGCGAAGTCAGCTCGTTTGCTGGCGCGGCGGGAAGAGGGAGTTTGCTGGGGCAAGCAACCGACGAACAACGAAGACTGGCTGAGCCAGTCTCTCCAGCGGCCGAGAAGACGAGTGAGCGCGTTCTATATTCATGAATCGCGTACTAGTGCCAGATCCAGAGGCATAGAACGCCCTGGCTCGGTTCTTCGCGCCTTGTCAAAGAACGAGCTCCCGTCGCCAGCACATTTCTATTCCTCTGAGCCGCACAC
>JANTGM010000117.1 GCA_024762925.1 Kofleriaceae bacterium
ATCCTTGCTTGCCCCAGCAAGGTCGTCCTTCGCGCCTTGTCAAAGAACGAGCTCCCGTCGCCAGGACATTTCTATTCCTCTGAGCCGCACACTAGTCGTCGGATTCAAAACTCTTGCTCGCGCTCGCTCGGTTCTTCGCGCTCTGGACGCCTTCGGCTCAGCGTTGCTCTGCGCGTCACTTGCCAGCAAGCTCGTTGTTCGCGCCTTGCCAGTGAACGAACTCCCATCGCGATCGTCGATCAACCATTCGGGACCCGTCTCTAGTCGAACATCGTTGGGCAAGCGAATCGCCTAGAACGAGCCTCGCGGTGCTACTTGGAGTCTTCGGCTTCGGCGATTAACTCTTGTAGGGTCTCTAGCCGCTGCTGCTCCAGCACCAATTGCTCATCGAGTTGTGAGCGCTCGGCTTCGAATCCACTGGCGCTAATCTGTGCCTCGAGGTCAGCGATAACTCGCTGTTGCTCGATGAGCTCGTCCTGCATCTTCGCCTTTGTCTCTGCTGCCTCGGCCTTGTCGAAGATGCGCTCTTCAGGGGGTTGCACGATGGGCGTTGGCCGAACACGCACCTCTGGTGGTACAAAGCGTTCGTTACCTGTGAGCCGTCGTTGATTCATGAATGTTGGAGAAACAATCTCGATTTGCGCGCCATGCAACGAGTCGAGGATGGCCTTTCGCAGGTTGGAGCGCGTTGTGATGATGTGCTTGATCTCGGTTAGGAACCCTGCGGCCCGGTAGGTGATGGAAAAGTCACCGAGCTCAACGACTTCAACGAACGGATCAATAAGCCCAGCTGTCTTCGTGGCTTCTTTGAGCTGCGTTTCGACATCGATGCGGCTCACCTCATACCCAAGAGAAACCTGTGCAGACACAACCGTACCCGATCGCAGTACAGTGACCGGCGTTGTGACGAGGTAGAGGTTTGGCAGCGTTGTGAGATCTCGATCTTCCGTCTGAATCTCCGTGTGCAAGATGCCAAGTTCGGAAACTCGACCCGCGTGTTCGCCAGCGCGAACATAATCACCTGGGCGAAAACTGCGAATTGCTCGCAGCATGATCCCTGCTAGGGCATTGCCGAGAATCGTTGTGGAAGAGAGCGCAATCGCCCCCGTTACGAGGAGCCCGAGCAAGCCCAACAGCTGGCCATGGGCTGCATCACCAATTGGCGTCGAGAGGATGGTAACAACAAGCCCAGTTCCAATGAGTGTCGCTGTGGTGAGTGGCCCGACAACGCCCAGATGGGAACTGGGAACTTGCTCATGCCGCCTGCGCAACAAGCGACTGATGGCGGTGGTAATAATAATACTGAGTGCTGCAACGATGAGGGCAGGTGCCCATTCCCACAAACTGCTAACGACATCGTTCCACATAGAGTTCTAACGCGCGCAGGTTTGGTGGCGCCCACCATCGATGGGCATCGAAACTCCAGTGATCCATCCAGCATCGGGCGAGGCAAGAAAGTAGATAAGGTTTGCAACTTCGTCGGCCTCACCGGCACGCCCAAGCGGGTGCGTTGTCTTGCTGTGCTCAAGGAACGCCGCATATGCCTCCTCGTCCATGCCGCCTGTTTTGTGCAGGTTCGTTACGACAACGCCTGGGTTGACGGCATTGATGCGAACACCCTTTGGAGCCATCTCGAGAGCGACGCAGTGAGTGAGCTGATCCATGGCAGCTTTGCTTGTGCAGTAGGCCAAGACCCCCGGAAACGCGCGCACTCCTGTGACGCTACTGACGTTGACGACGTTGCCACCGCGTTTTTCAAGATGCGGCATGGCGCGTTGCATGAGGTAAAATGGTGACCGAACGTTGATCGCCATCATGCGATCCCAGTCGGGGAGCGTGGTTGTCTCAACAGATCCGCTCTGGATGATGCCAGCCGCATTTACGACTACATCGATTCCGCCAAACTCTGCAGTAGTCTCTGCGACGATTCGCTCGACCGATGCCTCTTCAAGCAAATCGCATGCGATGACCTTGGCCTTGCCACCTGCGTCGGCAACTTCATCCGCAAGCTGAGTGAGTGCGTCTTCGGATCGGGCGACAAGCACAACCGAGGCTTTCGCGATTGCAAAGCGCAGTGCAGTTGCGCGTCCAATGCCGCTGCTTGCTCCGGTGATGATGATGACCTTGTCTTTCATGCTGCTCATGCAGTGTTTCCTCTTACTCGCGGTGGTAAGGCTCGCCGCGGAGAATCTTGTAGCCACGATAGATCTGCTCGAGAAGAACGAGACGTACGAGCCTGTGCGCCATGGTTGCTCGGCCAAAGGCCAAGAGCCTGTCAGCGCGCTTTCGGAGCACATCGTTGTGTCCGTCGGGCCCGCCAATCGCGAAGACAATAGGTGCTCCGCCTCCGAATTGTTCTAACTCCCGAAAGATGTCGGAGAATTCCTTGCTGCTCAATTGGTCGCCGCGCTCATCGAGCGCGTAGACTCGGGCTCGCTCGGGAATTGCAGCGAGCAGCGCCTTGTCGGTCTTCTGTTCGGCGACCTTTAGACTGCAGTACGGTCGCAGGCGCTTAAGGTATTCCGCCTGCGCATCTTTGAAGTAGTCCTCTTTGAGCCGACCGACGGCGAGCAGGGAAATGTTCACGCCGCCATCCCTGTTTGCTTAGTAGCCGTCGTCGGCCGAGATGCGCGCTTCGTCTGGAATATCAATTTCAACACGTCCCGCTTCGCTCCACAGACTCTCAAGATCGTAGTGCTCGCGAATCGGGTGATGAAAGATGTGGATGATGAGGTCGCCATAGTCGAGCAGCGCCCATTGTCCAGAGGCTTTGCCTTCCACACCCATTGCCGTGTATCCATGCTCGCGCAGAGCAATCTTGATGCCCTCACCAATCGCGTCTACCTGCCTATCGGAGCGGCCACTGAGCAGAAGAATGTGTGACGCATAGGAGCACAGCGCTTCCACTTCAAGAAGCTCGGGCTCAAGGGCCTTCTTGTCTAGTGCCGCTTCAAGAGCGAGGTGAGCGAGCTCAAGAGATCCAAGTTGCTCTTTTGAAGTCTCTGCTCTGGTGTCGTTGTTCATAGTATCTGCCGCTTCGGCTTGGCTTTGTGTATTCGTCACGATGTCTTATGTCCTCACTTGGCCATCTCCCTGCACGACAAACTTGGTTGCCGTTAGTCCCTCCGCCCCCATTGGGCCGTATGCGTGGAGCTTTGTCGTGGAGATGCCAATCTCGGCGCCAAGGCCGAGCTCGCCTCCGTCTGCGAAGCGAGTTGAGGCGTTTACTACCACGGTTGAAGAGTGGACCACAGCCTTAAACTGCTCGGTGATGGCCGAATTGCCACTCACGATGGCTTCGGTGTGATTTGAGCCAAACTGCTGAATATGCGCTACTGCGGCGTCAAAATCGGCCACAACCCGCATCGCCACGATTGTGTCGAGGTATTCAGCATGCCAATCGGCCTTGGTTGCTTGCTTCACTGGGACGCCCGCCAGCTCCTGAGTTTGGGCGTCGCCTCGAATCTCGACTCCTGCATCGGTCAAGGTCTGACACACCATCGGTACAAATCGGGCGGCAATTGCCTCGTCGATTAGAATGGTTTCGGCCGCATTGCATACTCCTGGCCTTGAAGCCTTTGCGTTTTCTGCGATTCGGCAGGCCATCTCCAAGTCCGCGTCTTTATGTACATAAACGTGGCAAACGCCTTTGTAATGTTTGATGACAGGGATTCTTGAGTTGGCAGAGACATAGCGGATGAGGCCTTCACCACCCCGCGGAATCACAAGGTCGATGGATGCTTCCTGCTGCAAGAGTTCCTGCATAGCCGCTCGGTCTGTTGTCGATAAGACCTGAACGGCGTCGATCGGCAGGCCTGCCTTCTCCAGGCCTGCCCGAATTGCCTCGCCAAGAGCGAGGTTGGACTGCAGCGCTTCTTTGCCACCACGCAAGATGACCGCGTTGCAAGAGCGCAGACATAGCGAGGCCGCATCGCTCGTGACATTGGGGCGACTCTCAAAAATCATTGCGATGACGCCCAGAGGAATTCTTACTTTCGAGACGAGAAGACCATTTGGACGGCGATTCTCGCTAACCGTCTCGCCGATCAGATCTTTGAGGTTGGAGACTTCACGAACCGCAGATGCCAGCTTGGCAACGCGCATTTCATCGAGCGCAAGCCTGTCTATCATCGACTTTGAAAGGCCCATCTCACGAGCATTTGCGAGATCGACCGCATTCGCTTCAAGGATCTGGGACGAGCGGGCAGTGATGGCGTCCGCAATGGACCGCAGACCCTCACTGCGTTGTGCGGCAGTTGTTTTGGTGAGAGCCCGTGACGCCTGCACAGCACGCTGGCAGAGTTCTTCAATATTCACGGTGTGGCTTTGGCTGCTCAGGGGATGGTTACTTTGTGATTCCCCAAGGACCTTTGCGGGACCTAGAGGAGGACGAGATCGTCACGGTGAACGACTTCGCCAGAGTAGGTGTAGCCTAATCTTGCCCCGATCTCATCGCTTCTGCAACCGCATAGCTTGCGCAAGTCCTCTGCTCCATAGCTCACAAGCCCCCGTGCAAACTCGGTTTTCTCTGTGGTCATCAATGAGACCAGAGCCCCGCGGCCAAAGTCAGAGAGCACCTCCACAAGTCCAGCGGGCAATAGGCTGCCGCCGCCTTTCTGCAAGGCCCGAAACGCTCCATCATCAACCACCAGCTGGCCTGCCGGTTTTGCGCCAAACCCAATCCAGTGTTTGCGGCTGCTGATGGCCTGAGCCTTTGGCACAAAGAGGGTGCCAACATCTTGTCCTGTAAGGGCACTTAGCAAGATGCCTCGACGAGCACCCGGTACAACCACCGTGGGTACACCAAAGCTCGCAGCATTCTTGGCCGCTGCGACCTTCGAAGCCATACCGCCCGAACCTACGCCAGATGCCGATGTGGTTTTGGCGACCGGGCTGGCTTGCTCATCGATGTCGGTTATCAGAGGAATTCTTACTCCTCCGTGGCGTGGATCGGCGTCGTGCAGACCATCAACATCGGTGTAGATGATGAGGGCATCTGCCGAGATCAAATTGCACACCAGCGCCGCAAGTTGGTCGTTGTCGCCATATCGAATTTCGTCGATGGCTACCGTGTCATTTTCGTTGACGATTGGGACCACGCCAGCACTCAGAAGAGCTCGCAGGGCGTGGCGGGCATTGAGAAAGCGGACACGACTGCTTACGTCATCGTGAGTAAGCAGCACTTGGGCGATACGTCCTTGGTGGGCGGAAAACGCGTGCTCCCAGTTTTGCAGTAGTCGGCTTTGACCAATGGCAGCTGCAGCTTGGAGTGAGGGAAGGTCGGTTGGCCGACTCTTTAGACCAAGTCCATGAAGACCAAGGGCAATCGCCCCAGAGCTTACGATTACGGTTTCGATGCCCTGGTCTTGAAGCATGGCAATCTCATCGGCAATCGCTGCGGGTTGCCCCGCTGGAGATGCGGCAAGCAGACTCGACCCAACCTTCAGAACAATTCGCTTTGCGGAACCAAGATGCTCGATGCGCCGGTTTTTGCTCATTCTGCTTCTTCTTCTCGAGATGCCAGCGCAAGTTCACAGAAGCGGTCTAGCAGGTTGTCCAAGTAGGGATTTCTGTCGGCTGCCAGTTGCAGCTCGATTGCTGCGGCCGAGCGTGCAAGGAAGCTGCTTTCGGACCCGAGCTGGGTCTCTAAGGCTTCATCCACCTCCGTGGTCACTTCTACTTCGTCGGAGCGTCCTGTGAGAAGTTTTCCGACACGCCCACCGGTGAGCATGTCGGCCATGTTCATGGGGGCTTTGGCGCTGCTCCTTGCCGCAGCAATGAGCCCTCTTCGAAAGAGCTGGCGATTCAGCCCACCCTGCGTGTCACGGCGGGCTTGATCGATGAGCGCTCGTACCGCCTTGCCTGAGCCATGCGTGAGGCCCATGCCAACGTGCTCACGGGTGCAGTAGTGGTCAAAAAGCGTTGCCACTTCAAAGTTGCGACTGGCAGCTTGCGCGCGTTTTGCCGCGAGAACGGCCACAAGAAGCTTCTTCCACTGCTTCGACAAGAGGCGAATGGCCAGCCCTCCGCCCACAAGCTCGCTCCACTTTGGTGGAGACTCTGGGCCATCGGCTATCGCTCGCACTGCGTCATCATCGATGTCAACACCTCTAGCTTCGGCGATTCGGCGAATGGTGCCCCGACGAATTGAGGCCACGAGCCAGTCGTCCAAGACCGGAATGGGAATTGCCCCAGCGATGGCAGCAGCGAGGGACCGGCCAATGATCGTGCGACGATGCTCAGCTAGGTACTCGCGACTTTGCACAAGCGAATTCATGGGGTCGCCCCTTGCGCAGCTGTGGGCGTTGGTGCGCGCCGAGCAGGCGGAGCGATATTGCGAAGCAGCGTGTCGCGCTCGTCTAGCTCTCTCCGTCGAATTCCGATGGCGAGGGTCTCTTCCTCTGCTGGTGCCGCGATCGCTCTGCTGTGGCCGATGTCAAGCATGGTGCGCTCCGCCTTCATCAGCATCTGAAAACTGCGCCCGTCACGCTTGAAGACAATGCTGCCGTCGATCGTTAGATGGACCGGAGCACCCGTTTCCACATCAAGATCGACTTGCCCACTAAGAGTTTTTACATCAATGCTGTTGCGCCAAAGCTTCTGTGTCAAGACCTCGTCTGGTAGCTTGCGCGGGCTTGGCGCGAGCTTGAGTTCAACCTGTCGCACGGCTCTTCCGTCTCGTGTTTTCACCCCTCGGTCACTCACTTCGAGCCCCCGAGCCATGAGGGCAAGGTAGTCGCCCGCACCAGCCGCCATCTCGGTGCGAATGTTGGACGCTTCGACTTCAGTTTGCGCTTTTCGCTTGTGATAGAGCCCATATCGTGGGCGCAGAAAGAGGTGCGTGCCGTCGAAGATTGCATGGCGCCCGTATTCGTTTGACGTGTCAAGCGTTGCTGCAAAGCGGTCCTCGCCGTCAAAGTCAATTCGCAGGGTGTCACTCAGTTGCGAGACGACCTGTCCTCCCTCGCGAACTTCGACTGAAGAGGTTCCTTCGATGACGTGCGCTCCCACGCGTTCGCCAAGCCAGCTGTGCGGCAATTGAACCGCCGCAAGCAAAGCGTCTGCGTCCACGGCAGCGGTGTCGAGATCTACCTTTGCGATGTCAGTCGACGGCGAAACAACCAAGTTGCCGAGTTCGGAATCGGGACGGCCGTCTCCCTCGGAGGTGCAGCTGGCAACAAGAAGGACAGCTAGTGGAAGCATTGCCGCTAGCGACCAATAGGGCCGGGCTACCCGTGAAACCATAAGGGATTCATAGCTTTCTCGGCAGCGTGGGTCAACCGCATGGCACTGCAGGCGTGCTACCTTGCTCCTGTGTTCGAGTTGGATGCAGAGCTTTGGGCGGTGTTTTCCACCTCGAAGACCGCCTATGCATTCGTCGCCGTGCTTGGAGCTTTGTGGGGAAGCTTTGGAAATGTCTGCATCTATCGCATGCCCCCAAGTGAGGAATTTCCCAAAGGACGCTCGGTGGTTGCTCCTGGCTCACATTGTTTTGCCTGTGGTGCGAACGTTCGTTGGTACGACAACGTTCCGCTATTGAGCTTTCTGTGGCTGCGCGGTTCGTGTCGCGACTGTAAGGCGAGTTTCTCCCCGAGATATCTCTTGGTTGAAGGAGCTGCTGCGATGCTCTTTGTTGCGGCGTATCACTACATCGTTGCCATTGCATTTACCGCCAGCAGCCCCGAAGAACAGTTGCTGCGTTTTGCCGTGTTGGCAACCTTCTTCTGGCTCTTGCTGATCATCACGTTTATTGATTTCGATCATCAACTCATTCTCGACAAACTCACCTACCCATTTATTCCCATCTTCTATGCCTTGGGGCTCCTCTTGCCAAACTCTTCGCCAACCGCTGGGCTTGTTGGCATTGCTGTGGGCTATGGAGTTGTGCGCGTCATTAGCGACGGCTACTGGCTGCTTACACATCGGGAGGGAATGGGCTATGGCGATGGCAAGTTGTTGGCGATCATTGGTGCTCTTTATGGCTGGCAGGCTGTGCTTGTCTCACTCTTCCTAGGCTCGATTCTCGGAGCGCTTATCAGCATAGTGTTGTTGCTTCTGCGCCGAGAAAACTCCACAAGCGATTCGGAGAATGGCAAGCCCGACTTGGGTCGAGTCGCGGTACCGTTTGGCCCGTTTCTCGCGTTGGGCGCGATAATCTACGTCTTCGCCGAGAGCGAGCTACGTCTGGTGCTCGCACCACTTTGGTAACCCGCCAGTTGTCTTGGCCTTCTGCCAATGTGTGGCCAACTCTGGCGATGTAGGTTGGGCTATTGGACAGCGGAGCGGCAGCACTTTTATACTTTGTGGCTCCTCATGCACGCGATGTCACCAATCTCTCGCTACGGGCTGCAACACGCCCAACATGGTTGGAGCCTCCTTGGCTAGACGATCCTTTGCAGGCTTCATGTGCGAGGAGAGTCTGTCTGTCGGGCTTTTTGGCGAGACGTTTCGCGGTTGCAATAACAAAGGCAAAGAGGCGCGAGTGGTGGTGGTCGAAGGCCAGCTTTCTCAGCGTAAGAACTTTGCTGTAGCGCTTGCAAGAAGTGCTGGTGATGTTGCTGAACTCATGCACCCGCACATCGTCACGACGGAAAAGGTTGGCCGGGGAAAAGATGGCAGCCTCGTTGTCATTACGTCCTCTGTTGACGGTCCACATGAGGTGTCATCGCTTCTCTCAAGAGCGAATGGGCGACTCGCCCAAGATGTTGCGCTGAGCATTTCGATGGGGGCACTCCGTGGGCTCTCGCATGCCCACGAGCACCGAATTACCCATGGTGGGGTTCATCCTCAGAGTATTATTGTCGATGCAAAGGGTGTGAGCAAGCTGGCCGATTTTGGCCTGGCGCTCGCTCTCGCCTGTGCTGCCTCAAAGTCTGGTGATTCGGAGTTGCTAGAGGGGCTGCGCGGATTTGTCGCGCCAGAGTTGGCCTTGGGGCAGGAGCCCGACCAGGCTACAGATGTCTATAGTGGCGGTGCATTGGTCGCGAGCTTGGTTTGGGGCACATCGGCTCCGCCAGAGGGCAACGTCAGCGCTTTGGCGGAGGTGGTTCGCCAAGCCACGAGCAACGATCGAATGCAGCGGTACTCAAGTGCAGTTGAATTGGAGTCCGCAGTACGAGCAGCAATCTCAAAAGACAAGTTGGAAGTTGCCACTGCAGCGCATGTGAAGAGCTATATCGGTGGGCTTCGAAGACAGTCCGAGGCGATGCTCGAGTCGGACACAGAAGATCTCTTAGCATCGCTGGATCTCGAAAGCTCTGAATCGCGTCCGCCCACAGGCCTCGATGCAGCCCTTGCCGGTCTTGATGAGGAGTTCCCGGATTGCGAAGATAGCGATGCTGGGCAAGCAAAGCCGCCACCTCCCGTTGTGAGCGCAGTAGACCCTCTTGCAGGATTTGCCGATGAGGAAGAGCTGACCGCGGTGGATGACGATTACAGCTCAGTGCCAGAGCCGGCCGATGCGCTTGAAGCGATGATTCGAAACCAGTCTCCACATCCCGCTATTGCCGCCGCCAACGTACCTACGCGTCGACCCACTCAACAACCCGCGGATGACTACGAATCGCTAGACGATACGCCGCTACCGGTTCCGCGTCCCTTCCACCAAGACCACACCCATGCTGTCGATCTCGTGGAATTGGTCGGCCAGCAAGCTGCCACAAGCTCTCCGTTTCATGACGATGCGAGTTTGCCTGAGGCACCTCCTCGCTCAAACGCACTCAGATGGCTAGCCCTCATCGCATTTGTCTTGGCAACGCTCTTTGCTGTGGCCTACACCAAGACCGACTTGCTTCGCGGAGCCGCACGCGACAACGAAGATCGGGCTATTAAAGCACTTGAAGAGATTGAGCGGATGCAACCCAAAGCTGGGCAGATAACGTTGCTCAGTGAGACCGAAGAAGCCGCGGTCTGGTTGCTAGTTGGCCGCACGCCAGCCACGTCATTCCCTTTGCCTTCGAGCATGGTTCACGAGTTGCGAGTCGAGCACGAAGGGTTTGCACCACTCTTTCTAAGTGTCGGAGCGTCGCACTGGGCAGGGGAAGGAAAGAGCCGCAAAGCTACCCTATCCGCCACCTTGCTTCCCAAAGGCGAAACCGGCCCACTGCCAGCATTTCCGCCGATTGCCAACCCGCCGATTGCGCCGGGTGGCCCAGGGCAGGGCACGATCAAAGTGGAGTCGGTGCCAGCTGGAGCGGAAGTGTGGTTGCTCGTGGGAACGACCCCCGAGATGACGCTGGCCGGGATAGAAGCAGGTCGCGACTATGAGTTCAAAGTTCTCAAGGATGGATACACACCGGCCTTTGTGGCATTTAAGGCCGACTCTTGGTACCTCAGTGGAAGCGACGGCCCCATGCGCCCGATTCTGAGCGAACGCGTCGTGCTTGAGCCCATCAAGGACCCAGGAACGTCAAGGACGCGAAAAAAGCGCAAGAAACGCTAGCCTCGTAGCGAGCCTTACAGGCGTGTTTGGCGCAATTTGCATGGGTGGATCTGTGCGCGTTTTCGGCGAATAATGAACCTCAGAAAGCGCCTGCCAAGCCGGTTTGACACCAGCTTTCGAGCGCGCCTGTTGATACCCTTAGCGGCAATGGCGCCGATGTCACCGGTTATCGGAATCGACCTGGGCACGACCAACTCGGTCGTTGCGACCTTGGTGAACAACAAGATCGAGGTGATTCCCGATTCGCAAGGGAACCGTCTGCATCCATCCGTTGTGGCATTCGTGCCGAGCGGAGATGTGCTTGTGGGGCATGCTGCTCGAGCGCGGCGCCACGTTGATCCGCGCAATACTGTCTCCTCTGCCAAGCGCCTCATTGGACAGAGCATCAACGTTCCAACGGTTCGTTTGGCAATGAGCACGATGCCATATCAATGTGTCGAAGGGCCCAACGAGCAACCCATGGTGGTGATTCGTGGCAAGCAGTATTCCATACCGGAAATCTCTGCGATTGTTCTCAAGCACCTTCGTCGATGTGCAGAGCGTCATCTCGGTCAACCTGTATCGCAAGCCGTCATAACAGTTCCTGCGAACTTTACTGATGCCCAGCGCCAGGCGACCAAGTACGCTGGCGAGCTTGCGGGACTTCAGGTTCTTCGCGTGCTCAACGAGCCGACAGCTGCCGCTTTGGCCTATGGCTTTGGGCGGTCGATGAACGCGAGCATTGCCATTTACGATCTGGGCGGCGGCACCTTCGATGTCACTGTGCTGCAAATTCGTGACAAGATTTTTGAGGTGCTCGCTACTGGCGGCGATTCGTTCTTGGGCGGTGACGACTTTGACAAAGTGTTGCTCGACAAGCTCGCTGGAGACTTTCTGCAAGCGAACCGAGTGGATCTCCGCGACAACCCAACGGGATGGTCTCGTCTCGGAGCCGCTGCCGAGCAAATCAAGTGTCGCCTCTCTGAAGATGAGTCTGTCGCTGGCACAATTCACGAACTCGCAACCGGCCTAGGTGGGGCGCAGCTGGCGCTCAACTTTGAGGTCCACCGAAACGAGTTTGAGAACATGATCTTTCCTTACGTGGAGCGAAGTGTTTTGGCATGTCGCGAGGTCTTGCACGCAGCTGGTGTGGATGCCCAGTCGTTGGGTGATCTGATTTTGGTTGGAGGATCAACGCGCACTCCTATGGTGCGCCAAGCAATCGAACACTACTTTGGCTTGGAGCCAAAGGCGCGAATAAATCCCGACGAGACCGTTGCGTACGGCGCGGCCATTCAAGCTTCAGCCCTGGCGGGTGGGGGACTCGATCCCTCGAAGTTCTACGCTCTCCTGCTCGATGTGACGCCGCGCGCTTTGGGAATTGGCATCGTCGGTGGGTTTGCAGAAACCATCATCGACAAGAATACGCCTGTCCCTGTCGAGAGGGTTCGCAGCTTCAGCACTTCGAGTGACTACCAAACGGAAGTTCACATCAAGATTTGCCAAGGCGAGGAGAAATACTTCAATGACAACGAACCACTCGGTTTGCTTTCGCTGCAAGGGTTGGAACCGCGGCCGCGCGGAGAGACAACCATTGACGTTACATTCACTGTCGACAGTGATGGCATTCTGAGCGTCGAGGCCAAGGACACCGAGAGCGGTCAGGTGGCACAAGCCGCAATTCAAGTGGTAGGCGCCCCTGAGGCGGACCAGCAGCATGAGTCTCTCCCCGAAGAGCACATGCCCGAACCAATTCCCCAGCAGTAGAAGTACCCAGTTATGTCGCAGGACCGAAAAGCCGCCATCGAAGACTTTGTGCAGCGAGCACACAAAGTCCTGGATCAGGTTAGCTACTACCGATTGCTGAGCATTCCAGCGACCGCAACAGAGGCGCAAGTACGTGCTGCCTACTACAAGCTCGCCGCTAGCCTGCACCCAGATGTACACGGCATTGGAGTCGATCCTGCCTATCGCAAGAAACTGACTGCTGTCTTCTCTCGCGTTGCCGAGGCCTACAAGGTTCTTGCCGATTCCACTCTGCGGGCCCGCTACGATCGCGAGTTGGCTGAGGGTAGTGTTCGAATCGGAATGGGTGCCGACATCAAGAAGAAGAAGCACGACATCTCCGACGCTAGTGCTCTTCGCTTCTACAAGCTTGGCAAGGCTGCCCTTGGTGACGGCGACTATAAGTCCGCGCTCATGAACCTCCGCTTCGCGCTGCAGAAAGAGCCTGAAAGCAAAAGCATCAAAGCCGCTCTTGATGCTGCCGAGAAAGGGAACGCGTGACCGCCGAGCATACGCTCCGCATCCGATGCCCTACTTGGGGGCATCTGGAAAACTTCTATGCGGTCAAGGTAAAGAACGAGAACCTTCTTCTTGCGCGCGTTCCTTTCTCACCATCTGTCGGTTCAGTCATCACGATTGCTCTAGAGCTTCCCGATGGGCTTGTGGTTGATATCGACGCTGATGTCGAAGCCGTTCGCAAAGCACCCGACGGAAAGAAATCCGCGATTCGCATGGTCTTGCGAAAGATGGCCGAGGTACGTCCTCGCTTGGAACGCGCAGTCGCCTTGGCTCGCGAAGACTCAGGCGTTGTCTCACAGATGCAGCCTGCTCCGTCGGTGCCGCGAACAACCACTGGGCTGCTCGTTCCGATTCCATCCGATGTTCCCATCGATGAGCCCGTGGTAGTCGTGCGTCTCCCCGCTGCGGAGGATGTTCCTGCAGAGGCGCGAGCACGCTACAAAGAGTTGGAGACCTCGTTGGCTACGATGCGTGAGAAGGCTGCACACGACGTGCTTGGAGTCGATTGGGACGCGGAGGTTCGCGAGATTCGGCTGGCGTACTTCGCCCTAGTAAAGCAGTACCACCCCGATGTGCTCAGCAAGCATGGCTCGGATGCTGTCTCACTCTTGGGTTCGGAAATTTTCATCTACATCAACAAGGCCTACGACCGACTTCGGGACTCCGCCGTTGCGGCAGGCAAGGCGATTGTTGCCGGCCCGGCACTATTGCCTTCCAATGGATGGATTGCTGACTTTGACGACATCGGGATTGCCAGGCCGCGCAAGACGCATCGCATTACGGATTTTGCGGCTCCAGTGCCTGTGCCAGTAAAAGCCATGAGCAGCCTCGCAGTTAACGCACCCGAAGTCGAAGAAGACGTCGAGGTGCATTTTTCAAAGGGCCAACCCTCGAAAGCAGACGAGGCGGTAGCTCCACCTTCTGAAAGCCAGCTCGAGCATGGGGCGCTCTTTGTGGACGCGCGAAATACTGTGACGGGAATGCGGCCAATCGAAGATGAGAATCCAAGTGAACCCAAGCAGGATAACGAAGTGGATGTGCTGGGTTTGTATCAGCAGGCTCTCGTGAACATCGATGAGAAAAAGTATGATGAGGCGCGCGAGCAGTTGGCCAGCGTCTTGGAACACGAGCCGCGCAACCGTGAGGCTCGCGCGCTGTATCATGTCGCGTATGGTTACACGCTTGTAGAACGCGACAATTTCGCAGCCGCCATGACCCAGTTTGAGGTTGCGCTGAAGCACGACCCAGAGTGCGAGGCAGCAAAGGACGCTCGCAGTAGACGTACTTCGACGAAACGCAAGTCACGGCCAAGCTTGCTAAAGAGGATTTTCAAACGATGAAGCGCAGCATTGGCATTGATCTGGGGACAACCAACAGCTGCGTTGCGACCATCGACGAATCGGGCAAACCTTCTATCATTGCCAATAAACTCGGTGAATCCACAACGCCTTCGACGGTATCGCTGCGATCGGCTCCGGGAAGCAATGGGGAGCCGCCGCTTGTCGGAGCACCCGCAATGCGGCGGGCAACAACCAATCCCGCAGAGACGCTCTACGGTGTAAAGCGCCTCATTGGCCGGCGATACGATGATCGCTCGGTACAGGCACTAGCGGCCACATTGCCATACAAATTGGTCTCAGCCGCGAATGGGGATGCTTGGGTGGAGGTTCTAGGTGCGCAGCTGTCACCACCCGAAGTCTCTTCTATGGTTCTAAGAGAACTTCACGAGATCGCAGCAGCACACTTTGATGACACGGTGCACGAGGCAATCATCACGGTGCCAGCACACTTTGATAATGCTGAGCGACGTGCGACCGCTGATGCCGCCGAGATTGCGGGACTCAAAGTGCGCAGGCTTCTCAATGAACCAACTGCTGCAGCGCTTGGCTACGGGGCGCATCGTGGCAAGGATCAGCGACTAGCGATCTGTGACCTTGGTGGCGGCACCTTTGATGTGAGCATCGTGAACGTTGAAGGTGGCATCGTTGAAGTCATTTCGTCGCAAGGTGATCTATTCTTAGGTGGTGACGATGTCGACCGAGCCATCATGCAAAAGCTCTTGGGCGAGTTGCGCAGTGATCACGGGATCGATCTCTCGGAAGAGCCTACTGCCCTGCAGCGTCTAAAGACTCAGGTTGTGCAGGCAAAGCACACGCTCAGTGAGGCCCGCTCTGCATCCTTGGAGCTTCTTCATCTGGGAGAGCTTTCGTCGGGGAAATTCTTAGACTATCGAAGAACCATTGAACGAGCTGAGCTCAACGATTGGGTTGGACCGGTTCTCGCTCGACTTGATGCCCCCTGCAAAGAAGCTGCTGCACGTTGTGGTCTCTCGCCCAAAGATGTCGACGCCATCGTTCTGGTTGGTGGTATGACGCGAATGCCTGCGATTCAGAGCCGCATTGCATCCATCTTCGGCCGGCCCGCTCTCAAGGTCGTCAACCCGGACGAGATTGTCTCGATCGGGGCGGCAACCCAGTGCGCCATCCTCGATGGGTTGATCGAAGACGTCGTCTTGCTCGATGTAACTTCGCAGGCTCTCGGGCTCCTGTCCGAAGATGGTAACTACCAGCAGGTCATTCCCTGCAACGCGACAATACCGACTCGTGAGCATCGGATTATTGCGACCAGCAAAGACGACCAGCGCGAGCTATTCTTTGAAGTGTATGAGGGTGGGGCGGCGGTTCCTGCGGCGAATCGCCAACTAGGGCGCTTCGTATGTCGAGACTTGCCCAGTGCACCGGCCGGCGAAGTCATGCTCTTGGTTGAGTTTACCGTTGATGTTGACGGCATATTGCACGTTGCCACCTCCGAGCTTGGCTCTGGTGAGCAGCGCGAGCTGAGGCTGATGGCAACAGCTGGCTTAACCCGGGCTGAGATTCGGCGGCTTCGGTAGGGATTGTTCTTAGTGCCCGCTGGCGAGCAGAGCCGCGCCCACGAGGCCGCCAGTGTCGCGAAGCTCGGCCTCAACAATCTGTAGTCCTTCGCGCGCCGGTGGATTGACAGCGGCCTCAAACGCTGCGAGGACATGGTCCCGAAGCACAGGGGTGCGCGAGAAGACACCGCCGCCAAGAACGAGACGTCCCGGGTTGAGCAAGGTGACGGCGTTGGCGATTGCGAGACCCAGCATTGGAGAGACTTCAGAGTAGAGCTCGAGTGCGTAGTCGTCACCCTGCGCTGCGGCTGCGTCGAGGTGGCCGGGATGCACGTTTTGCACCCCTCCAGCAAGGTCTACAGCCGTCGACGAAGCCCAGGTATCGAGATCCTTGCGTGCACGCTCTTGCAGTAGCTTGCCACCGACGTAGGCCTCTACACAGCCTCTGAGGCCACAGCTACACAGCCGAGCGTCTGCTTCGATCACGACCTTCGTGTGGCCAAGTTCGGTGGCTGTGTTGTTGGCGCCTTGCAGCAAGACGTTGTCGCACACCGCCCCCGCACCAATGCCCGTACCTACGAAAATTGCGAGGATGTCGGATGCTCCAATGCCAGCTCCCAATTTGAATTCGCCATAGGTGATGGCATTGACATCATTATAGATGCCGACATCGTAGCGCTCTCCCAATCGCGCTTGGAGCATGGATCCCAAGGCCACATCATGCCAGCCAAAGTTTGGTGAGTTGGCAACGTATCCATGGTGGCCGCGGAGCATTCCAGCGAAGCCGATTCCGACGGGAATACGAAGACCCCCACGCTCCGTCCTTTGCAGCAGTTCGGGAATCAAGACACCCAGACGCTCGACGATCACAGCCGGGCTTCGATCGTTGCCAACACTCTCACGATGTACTAGCAGCGCATCTGCCGAGTCCGGAAGTCCTGCAAAAACGGCTGCTCGGAGGTTGGTTCCTCCAAGATCGATCCCAATGGCAACTTGACTCATTTGCTCTGCGCAGCTTTGGCTAGGGTAATCTCGGTTTCGAGGATGCTCTGGATGTTCGATAGCCTGGACTCGCTTTCGGCTTCGCAGCGCAAAACCAGGCTCGGTTGCGTATTGCTCGCTCGAACCAATCCCCAGCCATCTCCGAAGTTGGCTCGCACGCCATCAACGTCAATGACGTTTTGCACTTGGTCGTGATCTCGCAGACGCTCGGTTACTTGCTCAACGACTCTGAACTTGATGTCGTCGGCGCACTCCACGCGAATCTCGGGTGTGTTGACCATGCGTGGCAGGCTCTCATATAGGTCTGCTAAGCTCTCGTCTCCGTTACTAAGAATTTCTAGGAGACGGGCCCCGGCATAGATGCCATCGTCGAATCCGAGGAATCTGTGGGCGAAGAATATGTGCCCGCTCATTTCGCCGGCCAAAAGCGCACCGAGTTCCTTCATCTTGGCCTTGATGAGTGAGTGGCCAACTTGAGACATGACCGCGTTGCCTCCGGCGCGTTCGAGTTCATCGTACAGAGACTGCGAGCATTTCACTTCTCCGATGATCGTGGCTCCAGGCACTTCGCGAAGGAGAGCGCGGCCATAGAGGATCAGGAGCTGGTCGCCCCAAAGCACGCGACCTTTGCTGTCGATAGCTCCAATGCGATCGGCGTCACCGTCCAGCGCGATTCCGAGGTCTGCTTTGTGCTCAAGAACTGCGGCCTTCAAGTCCGAGAGATTCGCTTCCACTGTGGGGTCTGGGTGGTGGTTTGGAAAGGTGCCATCCATCTCGCAGTACAGCGGGACGACCTCGTAGCCGAGCGTTTCATAGAGCGCGACGGCAAGTGGCCCGCCGGTACCATTTCCTGCGTCAACGACGATCTTGCCGCGGCGTGGTCCAAACTTGAGAGTCGACTCAATGTACTCAAGATATGCGCTCGACATGTCTTGTTCCGTTAGAGAACCCGCTTCCTCGGAAGAACAGAACTGTTCTGAAATTATGCGATCCCGAATTGCGGCAATTTCATCGCCGTGGATCGAACGTTTGCCGCGAAGCATCTTGAAACCATTGTCTTGGCCCGGATTATGGCTCCCGGTGATGATCACTGCACCATCAGATTCCAAGTGGAATGCTGCGAAGTACAGGACCGGAGTTGGAACAACGCCGATATTGATGACCTGCGCTCCACAGGATCGCATGCCCGATGTAAGAGCTTCAAAGAGCCGAGGGGAGGTCACTCGGCAGTCTCGGCCAACGACGATCGTCGGACCGGGCGACTCCTCAACTAGGTGGGTTGCGAGGGCTTTGCCAAGTGCTTCCACCAGATCGCTGCCTAGGTCACGATCCGCAACGCCTCGGATGTCGTATTGGCGAAAGATCTTTCGATTCATGTTCATGTACTGCTCTCTACAAGAAGGCTTCGTGGCCCTCGGCTTTCAACGCGTCGACCAGCGATTTCACGTCTTGGCTGCGTTCTCTTGGCAACACAAGAATACCGTTCCCACTTTGTACAACAATGAGATCTGAAACGCCTGCAAGCGCAACGATGGTGCCCGAATCCCCAACAACAATATTGTTTCTTGCATCGTGGGTTACAACCGTTCCCAGGGTGACATTGCCGTTCGTATCGGCGCTGCGGTAGTCGGCTAGTGCGGCCCACGAGCCCACATCGTTCCAGCCAAAGTCGCCGCCAATCGTCATGACCGGAGTTGTGCGTTCCATGACGCCATAGTCAATCGAGACCTTGGGAAGAGAGGGGTAGACGTCATTACAGACTTTCTGAGCTTGATTGGTGCCAAGTGCTTTGGCGATTGCATCGAGTCCCTCACCTGTCTCAGGCATGTGCTTTCGAATTTCGTCGAGGAGCCGTTGTGCCTTTGTAAAGAACATGCCGCCATTCCAAAGGTAATCACCCGTTGCGACATACATCGCAGCCGTTTCTGCGTTGGGCTTTTCAACGAAAGAATCGATGTAGCGTAGGTTGCCGGCGACTGTCGAGCCAACCTTCAAATACCCATAGCCAGTTTCGGGGCGAGTTGGAACAATACCTACGGTGATGATTGCATCATGTTCTTCTGCTGCCGTGAAGGCCAACTCAATCGTGCGTAAGAATTCTTCTGTGTTGCCGATGTGCTGGTCTGAGGGAATCGCAGCCATAATGGCGTTTGGGTCATCATGCAGGAGGTGTACGGCGGCTAATCCCAGTGCTGCTGCGGTGTTACGCGCAGCTGGTTCGGCAACGATGTGTTTCTCGGCAAGTGTGGGCAGCGCGTCCTTGACCTGAGCAACTTGGCTTGCTGCTGTAACGACCCAGAGTCTCTCCCCGCAGGCGGGCATCAGTCGCTCTGCTGTCGCTGCCAGGAGTGAGGCTTCCCCGGTTCCGAGACTGAGGAACTGCTTTGGGGTATCACGACGAGAGGCTGGCCAAAGTCGGGTGCCGCCACCGCCAGCTAGGATTACACCGTGACGCATTGGGGAATCGTGCGGTGCACGTAGGCCGAAAACAAGAGCGGCGCTCCGGGAAGGAGCGCCATACAGGCGAAATCCGCCAGGCTAGTGTGCGGCTCAGAGGAATAGAAATGTGCTGGCGACGGGAGCTCGTTCTTTGACAAGGCGCGAAAGACGACCTTGCTGGGGCAAGCAAGGATCTGAGCAACGATGAGCCGAAGGCGTTCAAAGGGCGAAGAACCGAGCCAGGGCGTTCTATGCCTCTGGATC
>JANTGM010000118.1 GCA_024762925.1 Kofleriaceae bacterium
AGGTCTTCGAGAGTGCCATCACCGCACGTATTGTTCTGCTGGCAAGCTGTGTCGCAGCCGTTGCCATCATCGGTCGTATTGCCGTCGTCACACTGCTCAAAGAGGTCTTCGAGAGTGCCATCACCGCACGTATTGTTCTGCTGGCAAGCTGTGTCGCAGCCGTTGCCATCGTCGGTCGTATTGCCGTCGTCACACTGCTCAAAGAGGTCTTCGAGGGTGCCATCACCGCACGTATTGTTCTGCTGGCAAGCTGTGTCGCAGCCGTTGCCATCGTCGGTCGTATTGCCGTCGTCACACTGCTCAATCTGATCTTCGAGAGTGCCATCACCACACGTATTGTTTGCCTCGCAGGTCTGGCTGCAGCCGTTGCCATCATCGACCTCGTTGCCGTCATCACAAGCTTCGAAGAGCGCCTCGACGATCGTGTTGCCGCAAACGTTGTTGCGCACGCATGCATCACTGCAGCCGTTGCCATCATCGACCTCGTTGCCATCGTCGCAGCTTTCAAAGATCGACTGGATGTTGCCATCGCCGCAAACATCGTTGCGTTGGCAAAGCGCATCACAGCCGTTGCCATCATCGATCTGGTTGCCATCGTCACAAGTCTCGGTCCCAGTCACCATTTTGTCGCCGCAAACGACCGTGCTCGCGTCAGGGCCAGAGTCGGGTGCAGATGCATCAACTCCGGCGTCGACTGTTGACGCATCAGGAGTGGAGCCGTCTACGAGAACCGCACCACAATCATAATCCTGTGCTGTGCCTTCGGATTTGCACCAGCTGTCTTGCGCACAGTAGTAGCCGCTTGGGCATTCGTCGGAGGCCCCGCATGCAAACGCGCATGTGGCCTTGGGAGTGTCAAAGCAGCCCCCCGCCATGAGGGCAGACAGGGAGAGCATCAAAGTAGAGAGCAGGACGCGAGCCGAATTCACGAACTCAGTGTCACCGGTACGGCCTCCAGGATCTAGCAAAGTCGGGAACTTTTTTCGCCATCCCGGCGCTCTTTGCCACTTCCTTGGTCACGGAGCTAGCTCGTCCTAGCCTGGGGCCATGCCAAGCGCACCCAGTCACCCACCCCTTGCACAGTCGATTCAGCACAAGCGCACCATGACCATGGTGCGATATCTGCTCTATTGCGCCTTCGTCGTCATCTTCTACCTCATCATGCGCAAGCTGGGGCCGGTGCTATTCCCGGTCGTTGCCGCAGGTGGCGTTGCCTATCTACTTGATGGCGCAGTGGACTCGCTTTGCGAACGGGGCATCAATCGAGTGGTTGTAGTCTCGGGACTGCTGATCCTCTTTCTCTTGGCCATCGCTGGAATCATCCTTGTGGCAGCGCCACTCATCTCAGAAGAACTCGCACACCTCGTTCGGGAGATGCCAAAGATGATGGAACGCCTAAGCCTTTGGGCAAACGACCAGCTTGGCGTTGAGCTTCCATCCACATGGCAAGCATATGCGTCCAGTGAACAGTTCGACAGCGTGATGAAAGGAGCCGCGGGTCCCGCAGCAGCCCTCACTGCAGCGGCAGTTGGCGGCATTCTATCCGTGCTTGGCATTCTTGCTGAGCTACTGCTCGTACCGGTCTTTGCGTTCTACTTTCTCGTCGATTGGGATCACATGGTCGACAAAGCACACAAACTCGTTCCACCTCGCCATCGCGACCTGGTCTCTGGTGTTGTCGTCGAGATTGACTCAGCTGTCTCTAGTTGGGTCCGTGGTCAACTCATTGTCACAACGTCGCTTGGATTCTGCTATGCGCTCGTCTTTCGTCTCATCGACGTGCCCATGGGCTTCACGATTGGAGCAATCGTGGGGCTCTTAACAGTCATCCCGTTTCTGGGCACCTTCGTCGGCGCTGCCTTGACACTTGGCGTTGTCGCTCTTAACTACACAGGCCCCGGCGTTCTCATCGGAGTGGGCATCACCTTCATCGTCTTGCACCTCTTCGAGGCTGCGGTTCTCACACCAAAACTGGTTGGCAAGAAGGTTGGCCTTGGAGAGGTCGGAGCGCTCTTTGCCGTGCTCGCTGGAGGCAAGCTCTTGGGTTTCACTGGAGTCCTCCTTGCGGTGCCACTGGCCGCCAGCATCGCTGTCGTACTAAGAAGAACACTTAAGTACTATCGTGAGAGCGAGTTCTTTGTTGCGGAAGGCTAGCCCCCACATTGCGACTGCAGCCCGAGCTTGCTGCACATGAAGAAACTCACTGGGTAACACTCGGGTACGAGCAATCACAGCCTTCACTGGCCACCAGGCTCACAACACATCACGCACAGCTTCATAGTCCCTCGTGATCACTGTAAGAGCACCATCGAGCCCATGTGGGCAGAGGTATCTACTTGTCACGTTCCTGTCGCATGTCGGACCTTTGCGCACTCAGAGGAAACTTCGGATCGAGTTTTTTCTTTGCTAGGATCGAAATATGCTCAAGTTTTCTTTGGGACGACCGATACAGCGCTGGAGCTCACGATTCGCATTTTTCTCCACCTCGGTATTGGGCTTGGGACTCGCTGCGGCATTCCCTGTAACAGACGGTCAGGATGCCACCAAACTCATTGGATGGGACTCCTACGACCTGGGCTATGTCGACATGGAAACGGATCCATTTTTTGGCGCGGCTGAGCCCGCTGCCAACCGCTTCTTTGTGCCAACCGACATCGACTTTGATACCGCGGGCGAGCGCGCCTTCGTAGCCGACTTACACAACCATCGTGTACTCATCTTTGACGTCACTGGCGGTTTCACAACCGACATGGGTGCAGCCTTTGTTCTTGGACAACCCGACTTCACAACTGGAGCCGCTGTTGAGACCGACCCCTACTTGTACAACAACAATACGCCGAACCTCGTATTTGGCTGTGAAGAAGGGGTGTCCGCCTGTGGCATGAGCCGTACCTTCGCGGTGGCCTATGACTCCGACAACAACCGACTGTTTGCATCCGACTTCGATAACAATCGCGTTCTCGTTTGGGACATCTCGGCAATTACCAACGGCATGCCTGCCACCTGGGTGATTGGTCAACAGGATATGCTCTCTGGCGGAACAAACGCTGCCTGCGCAACCGGCACGGACTTGGCGTGCGGCCTCAACGGACCAACCGAGCTCGCTCTCGACTCAGCGTCCCAAACACTCTTTGTCGCCGACAGCGGCAACCACCGAGTGCTCACCTTCGATGTATCCCAACTTGCAGCGGGTGGCATTGGATCCGGACTCGCCGCATCCGCGGTTCTTGGGCAACCAACCATCAACGACACCTTGGCCAATGGTTGCAACACGATTGGTGTTGTGGATGACTGCGGCTTTGACACACCACAGTCGATTGCTCTCGATACTTCTGGCGGTCGAGTCTTCATCGGCGACTCGCGCAACAGCCGTGCGCTGGTCTTCGACACTTCGGCTGGCATCACGACCGGCATGGCAGCGGCACTGGTCGTCGGTCAACCCAACTTCTTCACAGCAACGCCCAACACAAGCTGCGATGGAAGCACAAGTGGCGATGAGAACGTCAACAACTGCGGGCTTGCAATTCCCTTCGATATCCTCGCCATCAACGTCGACTACAACCCGCTCGACGACCACCTCTACCTCTCTGACTCGGCCAACAGCAGGGTCTTGGTCTTTGATGCTGCCAACCTCGACACCATTGATGATACCCAGAGCGTGCCAGCAACAGCGGTTCTCGGCCAACAGAACTTTACCGATGGCTACTCAAATCTAGGACCAAACTTCGGTGGTTCCACAAGTCGCTCGAGTTTCTTCCTGCCTCTTGGAGTCGACTACGATCCGGCGTCCGATCGCATCTTCGTTAGCGATGGTGGCAATCACCGCATTCTGAGCTTCGGTGCCAATATTGGAGGAACACCCATCGATGTTGTTGGCGACGTGGACACGATTGACACAACGGATGATGGCGATACCACAACGGTTACCGTTGTAAGCGACTTGGGCGACACGTTTAGCGTCACCTTTCCCGATGGCACTCTTCCCCAGACAGGGCAAGACTCGATCGGCGTGAGGGTTAAGACAACCGTGAGGTCAAATGGCAGAACAATTCCTAGCATTCGGATCGACGCGGAACTCCCTCCGGGCACCACCAAGACGGTTCGTGTGAGCCGAGGAACACGCAACACCATCTGCATATTCGATCACGCAGCCCGAGTCCAACTGCGAGCCGGTGGTCGCAAGTGCCGAGGCAACGAAGGAGTTATCCACGAACACGCCCTGCCCACACTCGGTACATGTGCAGACGCCATTGCGCACGGTGATCCTGGAGATGGAGATGGCAGTGGAGACGATGCGGAGGGCGAACACACGGTTTCCATCTGTCACACGAACGATCCACTTCATGGCGAGATGATCGAGGTGAGCGGTCTGCTGCACACGACGATCGCCCTTCCCCCATCGGAAGATTCAGACGTTGACGAGTCTGGCCAGGCCTACGAGCCCGAAGTCGGCCGCGAATCCACGGATGGCGCCGGCTGCAATAGCTCCGATCGCAGCGGTAGCACGAGTCTAGCGCTCTTCCTCATGGCGGTGATTCCGTTTGCCACAAGACGGCGACGCGGTTCGGTGGGTTCTATTCTACGTCACTAGCGAGAATTGTGGACCACAAGGTCGGCTCCGCATCAAGAGGGGAACCTGCACTATTCGTAATTACACCTAGCACGCTGCGCCCAAGCTCCATGCTCTGGTGCCAGGCGATAGAACAACTCTGAGTTCCACAAGCGATAGCCGGCTTCTTGTCGTCGGTTCCTGGCCCATCCGCAGTCTCGTAAATCAGGTTCGTGCTCGAGACGTTGGTGGCTTCATCAATGCTTGCAACATGAGTCTGCACCGCCTCTCCATCGAAGCTGTTCTCCGTCCAGACAAGAAGGTAGCGACCGTTGGAGAATCCTGCCCGAGGTGGGTCCTGCCAGCGAACGCCTGCGATGCTGGTGTGGCCCACCACGCTCATGCCATCAACTTGCGCCCACGAGTGCTCAAGTGCGCCACTTTGGGTATCCACCCACGCAACCAAGAGCCCACTATCGCCAGCAGCTACGGTGGGCGTTTGTTGGCTGCCACTGGCCGCACTGATCGTGACTTCCCCACCACTAGCCACACCACTGCTGTCTAGGTAGCGCCCATAGACATCCGAGGCCCCACTTCGAAAGTCGGTGTACGCTACGAAATATTCTGAACCATTGAATGCGATGGCGGGTTCACGTCCCGTGCTCGCTGCCAAGACCACACTGGGGCTCACGTGGCCAGAGCTCGAAATTGGTACTGCGACAACACCCGTGCACTGGTCACCACAGGGACCCTCGTAAACGGCCAGCGCACCTCCAGCTCCGTCCGAAGCCAACTTTGGCAGTTGACTAAAGTCGCCATTGGGGGAAATCGGAAACCCGGCTGGATCGAGCAGAACGCCATCAGCATCCACTCGGGCGGCGTAGATGCGAGTTCCTTGGTCTCGACGATCCATCCATGCAACAAGATAGTGCTCACCGGTCCAGACAATATCCGGCCTGTGCTCGTTGCCAGGTTGGGTCGAAATTGCCTTTCCGCCCGGATCTGCGATCTGGCCATCGGCGTCTACTCGCGATCCGTAGATGTCTTGGTCACCGTTGCGCTCATCAACCCAGACGACAAAGCGTTGTGCCGGGCCACTTGCAATCGCTGCGGCAAACGCTGGGGCCGCCTCCACCTCGATTGGCATCGGGGCGTCGGACTCTGGTACCTGGGCATCTGGAGTGTCGATGGCGGCATCAGGCTGCGCGCTATCGGGCTGCTCTGGTACGGCGCCAGCGTCTGTGAGTCCATCCAAGGGATTCTCGGAACCTGTCGGCACGCTGCAGGCCATCGTGCACACGAGCAAGCTTTGGATAGACGCCTTCACATCTATGAGCACTCGGTCATGTGCGCAGAAGCTTTAGGGCCGGGACCGCTACAAATGTCCCTGGTGCGTTAGGCGCGCATGCCGTCCAAGACAACGCGAATCAGATCCGCCGAAACGGCCCCAGGACTGCCGAGTGCATCGCCTCGGGTGTAGGAGAAGAGCAGTCGCTCCACAGCGCCCAGTGAGATGAGAGCCTCGACTTTCAAGTCGCAGTCGCTGCGCAACAGCCCCTTGTCGCGTGCAACTCTTGTGAGCACGAAGGCAATGTTGTCGATGTCGCGGGCGACGCGAATGATTGGCCTTCTCGAACCAACGTCAGGAGCGCGACTCTCCTGCAAATACAGCCTCAAGATATCGAGACTGGAGACCAAGAGACTTGCGACCGTGGTGGCGAGTTTTGCGTAGGCCTCAGTCAATTCATCGGGTGAGAGCGGGCCCTCGAGCGCCTCTTTGGTGATTTCAAACGTGTCGCGCAGCTCCTTGGCCAGAGGAGCGAAGATCGTCTCTACGAGTTCTTCTTTTCCCGAGAAGTAGCGGTAGAAGCTACCCTTTGAGACGGTTGCCTTGGCGACGACTTCGTCGATCGTTACCGCCTCTACGCCGCGCTCACAGAATAGTTCTAACGAGGCATCGCAGAGCCTTTGCACCTTTTCTCGGCGATTCGCATCACGCTTGCCTCCCTCGGGCCCGGGACGTTCCGCCGGAATGTTCGGCGGATGGTGCTTTGTCGGTTTCTCTGCCATGTGGTCTAAGCGGGAAGCACTGGGACTCGGTGGTCGCTGTCATCGGTGAGGATCTCGAATGCGGCGCGGCACTTCGTATTGAGCGCACGTGGAGGAAGCCCTGGCCGGCGAAGTGTTAGATTGCAGCTGGCGATCTTGGTGTTGAGGCACGTCTTCTCGCCTCCGGGCGGGTTGCTGTAGGGAAGCCCAACAAACGCCTCAATGGGTGCCGCGATGCTACCTGCAATACTCGCCTTGCGCGATTTGGACTCGAAGTTCCAACAGAAATAGTCGTAGCGACCATGAGCACGTAGCGACTGCGGAATCGAGTTAAGACGAATTTCCTCACCATCAATGCGCAACACCATGACGGTCATCCAAGGCGTCCATATCGGCCCTAGTTTGACTCGAGCGGTGGCGACCTCGAGAAAGGCATCGGGCTCATCATCAAACCCTGCCACCTGGCCCCAAGCGTATTTGTCGGTGTGCTTGGACCCCCAGTTGTGGTTCTGGCTGCCCACCCAATTGTCGATGACCACTTCGGTGCCATTGATCTGAAGTTTGCCTTTGAAGGTGGCGAGTGGAGACCCAACGAGACTCTTGGCCTTTGGAAAAGGTGCTGCGTAGAGCCGCTCAGGAAGAAGTAGCAGATACGGATCTGGCGATTTGTAGCGCAGGTCCCAGCCAATCGTATTGCCCTGACCGACAGCCTCTCCTACGAGTTTCTCTGAGTCAATGGTGGCGCTGCCAACACGATGATCGAGCCCCTCCATCGAGAATGCACACTCAGCAATCGGCATGACTTGTTTGATCGCAGTGACCTCACCATTCTCACCATCGAAGTAGATCGCCCAAAGCTCGCCCAGAGCATCATCGGGCCGCTCGTTTGGGCTGAAGATCGTGTAGCGAATCCAGAACCCCAACGGTCGACTTGGGTGATTCGCGCGCTGAAACCAGCTCTCATAGTGGCCATCTTTCTTGTGGCCATCTTTGCCTGTGGAATCGCCTGCCTTGTACCGACATGCATTCCAATACTCTCTACTCTTCATCCTCGGCCTCTTCCCTTGGGCTTTGATAACCCCCTGAAACTTACTTGCAATTCTAGCGGATTTGCGAAACCATGACTAGGTAGTCTGGTTTTTGCAATGGCAAACTTTGATCCACAAGCACTTCTCGCCCTCGCCGAAGTAGCGACTCCAGCAGGTGAGCACATCCAAGCGCCAGGAGCGTTCTTCCTAAGCGAGGTCGCCGATGTTGTAGCCGATCTCTACGGCCCAAGCGGGGTGTCGCTGTATAGGACTCTGCTGCAAACGATCGAGATGGCCGCTGTACCGCTCGGAGGGCGAAGGCTCTCGCGACTGCCCATTGCAAAGCGCGCCAAAGTGCTTGCTCGCATGCATGAGAATCCGGCTCTGCACTGGCCGCTTCGAGCGGTGACTGCACCGATCAAGGCCGCACAAGCGCGTCACCCCGCTCTGCTTCGAGCGATTGGGGCCAGCACCGGGACCCTGGCCGTCGTCGACGAAACACAGCGCTGGCACTCGCAAGTGGTCGATGCACGAACCCTCGATGAGGACGAAGAACTCGAAGTTGATGTGGTGGTTGTGGGAACCGGAGCCGGTGGTGCGCCTGTCGCAAACAAACTCGCCGCAGCTGGCCATGCCGTACTCATGATCGAGGAAGGGGGACACTTCACTCGTGGCTCCTTTGACGGCCGAGGCTTCAAAGCGCAAAGGCGCATGTTTCGGCAAGGGGGCTTGCAAGTATCCCTGGGCAACACGGTCATCCCCGTCCCTACAGGGCAAACCGTTGGCGGCAGCACTACGATCAACTCGGGCACTTGCTATCGATTACCCGAGCGTGTGCAGCGGAGGTGGGTCCTGGAGCGAGGCCTGCATGATCTTGGTCCGGGCAGCCTTGATGAGCATTTTGAGAGTGTGGAAACAATGCTGCAGGTTCAACTGGCCTCAGAAGAAACCCTAGGTGGATGTGCCAAGGTGATTGCACGCGGGGCCGAGGCCTTGGGCTATGAACACGGCCCCCTATTGCGCAACGCCCCCGCCTGCGACGGCCAAGGGGTGTGCTGCTTTGGTTGCCCAACGGACGCAAAGCGCTCGACGAACGTGAGCTATGTGCCGGCCGCAATTGGCAATGGCGCGATGGTTTACTGCAATGCTCGTGTCACTGACATTCTCACAGAGCGTGGGCGAGCGGTTGGCGTAGACGCTGTGGCCAAGCTCAAGTACGGCCATACAAGGCGTATTCGCGTTCGAGCCAAAGTCGTTGTGCTTGCAGGCGGCGCGCTCGGCACCCCAGCGATGCTGCTCAAGAGCGGTCTAGCAAATCGCTCTGGGCAGGTGGGCAAGCAGCTCAGCATGCACCCAGCTACCTACGCATGGGCCCGCTTTGACGAGGACATTCGCGGTTGGGCGGCAATCCCCCAAGGCTACGCCATCGACGAGTTTGTGGAGCAGGGCCTGCGCTTTGAGGGAGTCTTCTTGCCACCCGATTTGGCGGCCGCTTCGATGAGCCAAGTTGGGCCTCGGTGGACCAACATCGTCGAGCATTTTCACAAGCTCGCATGCTTTGGCTTTATGGTTGCCGATCAATCGCGAGGCCGAGTCACGATCGACCGAGATGGCCAACCCCAAGTACGCTATCGACTGGGCGACGCAGACCGCAAGCAAATGATTCGCGGCCACGCGATCTTGGCTCGGGTGTACCTGGCTGCTGGGGCACACGAAGTCTATCCAGCACTCAGCGCACCTTGGGATGTCTTGCGCTCGGAGGCCGATGTTCTTCGCTTCGAACGCGAAGCACAGAGCAATCTCAAGGCACGGCACATCAACATGTCGGCCTTTCATCCATTGGGAAGTTGCCGGATGCACAGCGACCCGCGACGTGGAGTTACCAGTGTGACCGGTGAGACCCACCAGGTCGCAAACCTCTTTATCTGCGATGGATCCGCCGTTCCTGGGCCGCTAGGCGTCAATCCACAGATGACGATCATGGCGCTAGCCGAACGCTCTGCGCAGTTTGTCGAACGCCGCGTCGAAGAGCAGCGACCAGCGGTACGCCAAGACGACGCACCCGAGCCTGCCGAAATCGGGCTTGAGTTTTCCGAGGTGATGGCCGGCACGATGACGATCGTTGGTGGCGAAGATGTCGAAGTGGAATTCGAAGTTCGAGCGAGCCAGGAAGCAGATGAGCCGGGCCTTGATGCAGAAGTGAGCTTCAGTCTTGAGGGCATGCTGCGTTTCCCCGGTCTTGCCACTGCGGCCCCTTGCTACGGAACTCTTCTGATGCGCCCACTCGAACGTCACGCAACGCTCGGATACACGCTTGCCTTCCAGGCTGATGACGGTCGTGCACTAACCCTTCGCGGATCGAAAGACGTGGGCGTGCTCAGCATGTTGCGAGGTATGACAACGTTGCACACCACGATTTGGCACGACAAAGAGATGATCGCGCAAGGCATTCTGCGCTTCGACCTTCGAGACCTTCCCGAGTGGTTGGCTACGTTCAAGCTTCTTCGCTCTCACTAGTGCGCGATTCATGAATATAGAACGCGCTCACTGGTCTTCTCGCCGGCTGGACAGACGGGCTCAGCCCGTCTTCTTCGTTGTTCCTCGGTCGCTTGCCCCAGCACTAGTGGCAAAGCCACGATCTAGATTGCAAAGACGTCTTCGAGATTGTCGAGGGCAGAAGCTCGCCAACGTGCCAGCGGCGAATCCCCTCGTAAGAGATTTTCTGTCTCGACGAGAGTCGCGGGCAAGTCAACCAGCCAACAATACGGATCAAAGTCAGAGCGCTCGGCGACTTCTTCTGGCAGTTCGACAGGAGGCATCCATGCTGCCATCTTACGCGTCGAGCCTGCTAGCATTGCGCGCACGGCGACGTTTGCGAGGCGCGCACCAAGCAGCCGGTCAAAGGCACTTGGCCGTCCTCCCCGCACAACGTGACCAAGAACCGTGACCCGAGTCTCAATCGAATTGCCCTCTGCACCAAGCTCTTCGCTCAACCGTTCATCGAGACGAGCCTTAAGTTCTTCGGTAGGTATCTCAACACCCTCTGCTTTGATTATGAGTGTGCTGCCAACGTGTCCCAAGCTGTCGCGCTTGCCAAGCACCGTCTTGACCGCCGACTCCACAATCTCCGCCGGTGGGCGTCCTGCCTCGGGAAAGAGCACAAGGTCGGCTCCCGAAGCAATACCCGCAGTCATGGCAAGATACCCGCAGTCACGCCCCATGACCTCGACAATGAAGGTGCGATCATGAGCACTGGCTGTATCGCCGATCTTATCGCAGGCTTCGACGATAGTATTGACCGCAGTATCCACACCGATCGACATGCCCGTTAGGCCGATGTCATTGTCGATCGAAGCTGGCAATCCGATGACGGCTGGCGCCAGATCGCCACCCTCTTCAGGGTCGCTCAGTGCAAGTGCACCGGCGAGAGAACCGTTGCCCCCGATTACAATGAGGCCATCGATGCCGTGCTTTACAAGTATGTCGCGAGCTTTGTCGCGGACGGCGACTTGGTGAAACTCCAAGCACCGAGTTGAATGCAGCATGGTACCGCCATCGCGAAAAATCGTGTGCACGTTGCGGCTGGTGAGCTCGACGAATTGCTCCTCCAAAAGTCCGCGATACCCACGGCGGATGCCCAAGACACGAATGCCTGTGGAGAGCGCCACCATGGTCGCGGCCCGCACCGCTGCGTTCATTCCGGGAGCATCTCCACCACTCGTTAGAATTCCAATCGTCTTCACCGTCCTCATGCGGCCATATTGCAACACACCCGGAGTGAGCCCTTCCAACTTTTGACCAGAGAGTGCTTGCCACAACCCGCAAAAGCGACGACCGTTGCTTGGTGCATCGCTCCACAAATCGAATTGGTCTTCCCGCAGGCGAAGTCCGAAGTCAGCAGTGGAGCGTTCGAACCGCAGTTCTTGTGCCATTGGCAGTGATCATGGCGCTACTCGATGGGAGTTGTGGTGGTGGGCTGACGTCCCATAGTCAACTGGGCGCTGAAACCGGAAGCTGCGAGGTTGCGTGCGACCACTACGAGCATTGCAAGGAGTCTCGTGACGCAGCGCGTGAAGAAGCCTGTCTATCCGAGTGCCGGAACATCTTCAGCGAAGATGGCCAAGTGGACGGCGATGCGCTTCGAGAACTCGAGGAACTAAGCTGCCACCAGCTTCTCTCATTCATTGAGGGACGTGGATCTCGCCCGCCCGGGTCACCAGAGAACTAAGAGTTATTCCTATTCCCGGGACTGGTCGCCGAAATACGCGCCCGTTATCGCCGTTCATCAATCGGGTGCTTGAGTGCTTCTCTCACCAGGAAGCGCCTGCGTGCGGCCGCGATTGCGCTCAAAGTCCCGAAGTGCCCATTCGATTGTCGGGAAGGCCAAGTTGCCCCATGGAATATCCTCCCAGTCGAAGAGGCGAACCTCCAGACTTTCGGGACCGGCATGGAAGTTCGAGTTTCGCATTTGTCCGCGGTAGTACATGTGAACTTGGCCAATGTGTCGGATACTGTAAACGCCAATCAGGTCGCCGACCTCGATGTCGGCATTGGCCTCTTCAATAGCTTCGCGAGCGGCGCCCTCTGCTGGTGTCTCACCAATCTCCATGAAGCCCGCCGGAACGGTCCAAAATCCGACTCTTGGCTCAATGGCTCGGGTGCAGAGCAACACCTTGTCCTCGAATATGGGCACGACTCCACAAATGATCCGAGGGTTTCTGTAGTCAATAAATCCACAGTCGCCGCACACAGAGCGCTTGATCGAATCGCCTTCGGGCACCCTTAGCTCAAATCCCCGCTTCGCCATACGAGTGATTGTGCCATGCCCAACCCACGACTCACAGTGAGCCGGTGTGCGAAGATGAAGAGCGGAGAACATCCCGCTACGTGTACCCGAGTTATCGTGCCGTAGCCGCGCTAGAAGAGCTGCAAGCTAATGCGAGCCATCACAATCTGATCGAACATGGTCTTGCTTGTCAGAAAGCCATCACGCTGCAGACGAAACGTGTAATCGAACGAGGCGTACAGCTTGGACGTGAGCGCGGGAAACTTGAGCCCGGCTGTGCCAGACGCGTCAACGAGCAGCTGCTTGGCGAGCGAACCTCCTGCACGTGCGCGATCTTGAACGGGCACCAGCGCTGCAAGATTCGCCTGCCCAAAGAGCCAGCGAGCAACGGTCAAATTGGCGGATGCTCCGGCCAAGGGTCCCGTCGTAAAGTAGTCATCGACTTCGTGAAGAGTGATGGCTGGGCCGCGTTCTTCACCATCAACGACAAAGAGGCCATTGGTGATGCCTTGGCGAAACGCCCAACCAACACGAGTTGCGACCGACAGCTCTAGAACCTTGAGGTCGAGATCAACGGCCTTGAGGTTAGCTCCGAGCTCTTCTTGCAAAATGAATGGCGCAAAGGGCTTGGCAATCTCAAGTCGCAGGTCGTCGGGGTGCGCTTCGATTCCAAACGCATATGTGTCGACGCTGCCATCAAGGCGATTGATATCGACTTGGCCTGCACCAACCGTTTCGTCTGCGAGGTAGAGGTAGCCGGGGAAAACCCGCGTCTTGAGGCCAGCTCTTGCATAGGGGCCAACATACCGGTTGTTGATGTTGTAGGCGTAGAGTGCAGCAGCCTCCAGGTAGTCGGTGCTTGCAAAGACTCCTGAGGTGGGGGCATCTTGCAAGTTCAACTGGAGCTTGGCGTCCACGGTTAGAAAGTGCGGGCCTTCGTCATAGACCATTCCAAAATTGGAAAACACACCAACCAGTGCACTCACGCCGTTGGTACCGCCAACGACTCCCGCCTTCTGGTTCATCCAAAGACTGCCACCCACGTTTAGCGCAAGGCGAACTCCGCCGATATCCAAGCCTTGTGGGAGCTCGCCGGTCACGACACCTGAACCTCGAAAGGCTCCTGTGTCTGGGTCCACAACGATAAGGTAGTCGGTGTCGTCGGCGAGCGTAACTGTCGCGAAATCGATGTTCGTGCGGAACGGCTCACCAGCCCGAACGATCTTGTACAGCCCAGGCTCAAGCTCAAATGATACGACCGCCTCGCCGACAGCCTCGTTCGCACCAGCACCACGGCCAACGACCTCCTCCGTTGCAACGTTAAACACGTCAAACTTCGTGTTGTCGTACAGGTTGCTCGTGGACATGATGTGCACACGCAGCTCAGCGAGCTCGACTTGAGCATCGCTGGTTTCGGCAGGTGCAACAAAGGGTTCTGCGATGGGAGGGACATCGGCGGTAGGAACCTTGGGCTGTGCGGAATCGGGTTCTGTTGGTGTTGGCCGGTCTAGATTGGCGGGAGTTGTGGGCTCCGCTTCCTCTTGGGGAGGCTGCGCTGGTGTCGGTTCCGGCCCTTCCTGAGCAGATGCCAACGAAGCGAGGCCCAAGACTCCAAAGAGCGCGACGGCTCCAGACCAAGACGAAACCGAACCTTTGCGCGCCATGTTCTCTCCTACATTTTCTGATCCGACGGCTGTTTGCCTACGCTGCTTGGATCAGAACTTCTCGCTGTTTCTTGTTGTCTGGCGCGCTCACGATGCCTTCTTGCTCCATGCGCTCGACCAGTTTGGCGGAGCGATTGTAGCCCACAGAGAGTCGTCGCTGGAGGTATGAGACAGAAACCCGCTGTGCTTCTGCGACGATTTGCACCGCCTTGTCGTACAGGGCGTCGGCTGGGCCCTTGTCCACGCCAGCGCCTTCATCGTCACCGTCCTCTTCGCGAGGCTTGATGATGTCCATGTTGTAGAGCGGCTTGCCTTGGGTCTTGAGAAACTCGACGGTGCGATGCACTTCGTCTTCGTCAACAAAGCAGCCATGCAGACGCACGGGAGCTGCTCCACGATCGCTGAAGAGCATATCGCCGCAACCGAGGAGGTTCTCTGCGCCAGACTGATCGAGAATGGTGCGCGAGTCGATCTTTGAACTCACGCGGAACGCCATTCGCGACGGAAAGTTGGCTTTGATGAGACCTGTGATTACGTCCACGGATGGACGCTGGGTGGCGAGAATCAGGTGAATACCGGCAGCACGAGCCTTCTGAGCAATGCGCGCCACAGACGTCTCCACCTCCTTGGGCGCACACATCATGAGGTCGGCGAATTCATCAATCACAACCACAATGAAAGGAAGCTTCTTGCCCGGCTCCTCGCCAAGCCCTTCCAAGAGCGGCAGCTCCGCTTGTCCAACCTCTGTGCTCTCGACTTGATCGAAGTCGCCATCATCCGCCATGCGCTTGGCTTCGTTGGCAATGCGCTGAAGCTTGTCGGCCTCCCACTTTGCGTGCAGCTTCATGGTCTTCGTGTTGTAGCTCTTGATGTCGCGTACGCCCATCGCAGCCAAGAGGCCATACCGTCGCTCCATCTCGTCAACCGCCCATCGAAGCGCGAGATTCGCCTTCTTTGGATCGGTAACGACTGGCAAGAGCAAATGCGGGATCCCCTCGTAGATGCTGAGTTCGAGCATCTTGGGATCGATCATGATCATGCGGACATCTTCGGGCGATCGACTGTAGAGCAAGCTCGTAATCATCGAGTTCACGGAAACCGATTTACCTGAGCCGGTTGTGCCCGCCACCAAGAGGTGAGGCATCTTGGCCATGTCCACGCTAATTGGAGCGCCTTCGATATCCTTGCCGAAAGCCATTGGCAAACGCATCTTTGGATCGCGAAAGCTCTCATCAGCGAGGATCTCTTTTAGGTACACCATCTCGGTTGACTTGTTTGGCACCTGAATGCCAACCGCTCCCTTGCCCGGTAGTGGCGCCACAATGCGAACTTTGAGCGCTTCTAGCGCCATTGCGAGATCATCGGCGAGGTTGACGATCTTGTTGAGCCTGGTGCCTGGTGCTGGTGCAAATTCGTACATCGTGACAACCGGACCTGGGCGAATCGCAGCTACATGCCCCTTTACACCGTAGTTCTCTAGCGTCTGCACAAGTTTCGCTGACAGCTCTAGCATCGACACTTTGTCGATTCCAGGTACTCGGTTCTCATCAAAGTTTAGGTTCTCTAGGCTTGGTAGCTTGTATTCACCTTCTTGAAGCTTGATGAAATCAAGACCATCATTTGCTTCGGCGGCTTTTTCTTCCAACTCCTCTGCGCTGGAACTCTTGAACTGCGACTCGACGATTACGGGCTGAGCCTTGGCAGCTTCGGCCGCTGCGACTTTCGCAGCCTCGGCGGCAGCGGCAATCTCGTTGACAGCGGGCGCCTCTGCAGGTGGCTCCTCGGCATCCCCCACTCCAACGATGGTGGTCTTCTTCTTGCGGCCTTTGCTCGCAGCCTTCTTCGGCTTTGCAGGCGCCTTAGCTGGCTTGGCTTCCTCTTCGGGAGCCGACATCGCAGGCATGTCCTCCGTGTGGCGTGACTCTACCTTCTCCGTATCTCCTGCGAGGTCTTCTACCGGCGCTGCAACGGGACCCGACCGAGCATCAATGATCGGGGGATCATCCACTGCAGCGTCATCCTCTAGATCTTCCTCATCGTCGTAGTCGTCATCGTAGTATTCATCGTCGAGGTACTCATCGTGATCGCGCTCGGGTAGAACGGCACGAATTACCTCACCAGAAAACTTCGCAGCGTCTTGGCCCACTCGACGTGCGCTCGAGAATGCGCCCTGTCCAACAGTCTTCGACGCGCCTCCGAAAAACACCAAGACGGACCTCATGCGCAGAGGCGTTGCTATGACAATCGAGATAATGAGTGCCACGCTCGCAGCAAGAGCAGTCCCCGCCGTTGAAACAAGAGCTCGGAAGATTTCTGCAACGCTCTGCCCAATCATGCCGCCAGGTCCGTATCCCGCAACTTTGTAGGATCCAAAAGATAGGTGCAGCAGGACGCCAGCGGAGAGCAGCCCCATGGAAACGCCCAAGACATGATTCGCTCCTGCGAGCGTTTCTTTTTCCATGAGCAGCCGAATCGAAATAAAGACACCAAAGGCAGCAACGAGGTGGGCGCCAACGCCAAAGAGCGAGTAGCCCAAGAGCGCAAATGATCGTCCAAAGGGCCCCATCAAGAGCCCGTCACCCAACTGCAGCGAGACCAAGCTCGCCATAAGAAAGATGGATGTGCCGAGGGACAACACGCCCGCGACCTCACTGCCTCGCCCCTCACTGAAGGCTAGGAGCTTCTTGCCGGGCTCACGCTTCTTGGACTTGGACTTCGACTTCGACTTGGACTTCGCCTTTGTCCGGGGCTTTGCCGGAGTGCGTTTGCGATTGCCCGTTGCCTTGGCTCGGGACTTCGCTGTTCTGGTTTGCTTCGCTTTTTGTACTGTCGCCAAGTTATCCCCGCTTACCTACATGGAGCACCCCATCTTACTCCGAACTACATCTAGCTCCAAAAGAACATCAATAGAAACATATGCTTATATAAGCCGTGGCTCTCATAATGCGCAAATCCTGGGTGGGACTGCACCAAAAACGAGCAATCCCGGTACCCTCTCCCGCAGGAGAATCCTATGAAACACCGACTCAGCTCATCTGTCCTAGGTCTCGTTGTCATCACCCTGCTCGCTCCAAGCTGTGGAGTCAAAAAAGAGACCCATCAGAAGGTGCTCGACGAGCTCACCGCAACACAACTCAAGCTCGATGAGACTCAGAGAGAGAGAGACAAACTGCTTGAGGGACGGGATGTCTTGCTCTCTGACAAAGAGAAACTTGGGGCAAGCCTTGACGATAAGAGCCGAGCTGAAGCTGAAGCCCGAGCTCGAGCCGCCAAGCTTGCTGCCGAGATGCAGGCCACCGAAGCGGAGCTTCTCGATCTTCGAAAGCAGCGCGAGGCAACCAACAAGCGCTTGGCGGCGTTTCGCGAACTCACAGAAAAGTTCCGAAAGCTTGTTGATACCGGCAAGCTGAAAGTGACATTCCGCCAAGGGCAGATGGTGCTTCAACTTCCTTCAGGCGTGCTCTTTAGCTCTGGCAAGGCAGCGCTAAGCTCAGGGGGCGAGGCGGCTCTGCAAGAAATTCTTAACGTGCTCAAAGAGTTCAGCGACCGCCGTTTCCTCATAGCTGGTCACACCGACAACGTTCCCGTCAAGAGCCGTAAGTTCAAGAGCAACTGGCTCCTCTCAACTGCGCGAGCAGTGAGCGTTGTGACCTACATGACCGAGAAGGCGGGCTTTAGCGCCACCAACCTGGCTGCTGCAGGATATGGCGAGTTTTCGCCCGTTGCCGACAATGGCACCGATGAAGGCCGCGCCCAAAATCGCCGCATCGAGATCATTCTCGTACCCGACCTGAGTGAGCTACCTGGCCTCACTGTTGAATAGGTTCCACGCGTTGGGAGCGGAAGCATTGGGACCCGGAGCGTTGGGACCGGCCCGGAAGCCGAGAGCCTGAACGCCCCCCAAATCTCGGGCGAGCATACCGGCTATGCGGGAAATGCCACTCGCGAAACGTGCTGCGGTCTGCATCCGTTCTGGTACCCTCTGGCGGTGCGCTTCTCTCTGGTCTTGCTAGCAACACTGCTCGTATCGAGCCCAAGCGCCGATGCTGCACCCAGCGCACGCAGCCAGAAGACCAAAACGACCAAGGCGCAGCGGACCAAGGTCAAGGCAGCAGCTCGGGAGAAGGGGCGCCGCCCGAGCAAGGGCACAGTGGTGCGCCTTGGGACAAAGACGCAAAATGGTGTCGCCAAATCCGCGCCCCTGGCCTCGTTTCGTGCCGAGATAAGAACGCAGATGACCAAGGGCGGGTTGCGAGTGCCCCAGCTGAAGCTCCGAGCGAAGAAGGTAAAGGACATGAAGTACCTTCGTTCGGCAATTTCAGAAAAACACGTACAGAAGATTCAAAGCGTGGTGGAGGAGCTTCAGGCGAGTTCCCCAAATGAGCTCATTGTCTTCCGCGGCCAGGAGAAGCTCACAAAGAAGGTGCAATCTCAGGCCATGCAGGAGCTACCGCTTAAGGCTGCGATCCGTGAACTGAAGGCCGCCACGCAGGCCGAGAGCAAAGAGGCCGCCGAGACGATCTCAAGCATCGCAGACAAACCGTATCCAACGAAATACGAGCAGGGGCATGCGGAGCATCTCGGCAAAGCTACCGGGCTTGAGCTGCTCGCGATCAAGAGCCAGAACAAGTTCGCCAGCCGCTTTCTCGTATCAACTACCCGCGACCTGAGCATCGCCTTCGGCGATTTCTACATGGCTCCAGCGGTTCGCTACGTCTACATCATGCAGGTGCCAAGGGATCACGTGGTCAATCTACACGGTCTTGTTGCAGAGCGCGCTAAGACCATGAACCTGCCGAAGGCCGGCAACCAGCGAGAGAAAGAGCTCGCCATACCACTGCAGGCCACCGAGTACGTGCGGGCGGTATTCGACACCAAGACAGGCAAGCTGACGAAGGTCGCTCGATAGCGGCTTAGCGCGCCTCGTCCACCCGGTCTCAAAGATCGTTTGCCGCGGCGGGACTGTGTCACGAGTGCGCGATCCATGGACATTGATTCGTGATCGCGAAGTCAGCTCGTTTGCTGGCGAGGCGGGAAGAGGGAGTTTGCTGGGGCAAGCGACCGA
>JANTGM010000119.1 GCA_024762925.1 Kofleriaceae bacterium
GCAGCGCCGAAAGCAGGCAAGGCCAAGGCAGCGCCGAAAGCAGGCAAGGCCAAGGCAGCGCCGAAAGCAGGCAAGGCCAAGGCGAAATCCGAAGCTGCGGAGGTCTCGGGAACGGGAACAGCACTGCGATTTGAGCACGGCGGTACCAAGTTTTGGGAGATCGAAGTTGCCGACAACTGTCACACCGTGCGTTACGGAAAACTCGGAGCGAAGGGCGCGACAAAAACCAAGACGTTTGATGATGCAAGTGCCGCGCAAAAAGACGCAGACAGGCTGATTCGACAGAAAACAGGCAAAGGATATGAGCCTGCGTAAGTAGGGGGGCCAAGCGTATTTGGCACCAAACTTCCTGCGCAGCAACCAAGGACCAGGAGCGGAGTTACGATTTATGGCTAGACAAATCAATGTCATCAAAGACGGCACGGAGTCGATCTTTGACTTCAAGAAGGTAGACCGAGCCAAGCTCTATGGAAAACGCAAACGCGTCGTCCTCGACGAGGATGGCGAGAACTGCGTCAAGGCAGAACTGAGCGAGGATGGCTCTTCGATTATTCGCTCTGGCATGACAATGCAGGCGTACTTTGGTCCTGATGGGGAGTGGGTTGAGAGCAAGCGGATCGTTGGGCTCGACGAGGAGGGAAACCCCGTCGAAAAAGTCCCATCGACCCTAGGGGTGGGGCAAGAACTCGAAGAGGTTGAACCGGGGGCACTATCCCAAAACCAAACCATCGCCGTGTATCACCTTAGCCCTGTGGAGTTTGATGAGGCGCTCAAGAAGAAACTTGACGAAGGAAGCATCTTTCGCTTCTCGTTTAACTACCGAGCAGACTACAGCGCCGAGGTAGGTTTCTTGCTTAGCAACGCTGTCGGCATTTTTGTCTTGGTTACAAAAGCTGCCACACCCGAATGGTGCCAACTCAAATCCGTTGCTGTTGAGAGTTTCACTGATGACTCCGAGATTGACGACGATCTCGACTTCGAGATGTTCTAGGAGGAGCCCCTATGCGTAAACTACACATTACGAACGAGAAACAACGAGACGCAACGGTAGGCATGCTCACGCTCAAGCCCGACCCAACGCCACACATGGGGCTGCCAGGCGCCGAACTGGACTACCGCCGCTACATCGCCGCTGCCGAGTCTGGACTGCACGATAGCTTGGTGAAAGCACTGGGTGAGGAGTACGGCCAGGCCTTGGTCGATGGCGATCCAGAGATTGACATGGAGTACGTGGGGCGGCGCATTGGTCGCTCAGATCGCATCTACCTCTCTCATGGTGGCAAGGTTCTTCACCATGCTCCTGAGGTCGTTGAGCTCATCATCAATCCCGATGGTAGCGAGCGCGAGCGTCGGGCCCCCAAAGAAGTTCTGGCCAACGTTACGGAGGAAATTCCCGCTCGGTGGACCGGCAAGCGCATCAAGAAGCGTGATGTTGTTCGCCGCTTCGTATTGACCCGAACAGTGCCGCTGCAACACGTCGATGGTCTCACCTACGACTTTCTCTACGGCATGGCAAAGGACCTGCACGATAGCGATGAAATGATGCTCATGGGAGGAGGCGAGTCTGGCAAGCAGCCCTTGATTCTTATTCCAAACGGCTCCCCGTATCGCGGCTTGCTCGAAGGCCGAGTGGATGGCGAGCGCTACATTCTGCTCCTGCATCTAAGCAACATGGAACTCAAGCTGCCCGCCGAGGGCGAGAAGAAAGCGTAGACGTCGTGGCACTATTTACAACCGACAAAGCAGTAGCACTAGGCCAGGGGCAGCTGTCACCCGAAGGTAGCGTCACTGATGCAGACCTCGCGGCGTTACTCCTCAACTACAAACGTGGCGTCGCGAGTCGCTACATTGCTGCGACTTCACAAGAGATCGAAGATCTAATTCCTCGCGGCGAACTGCACGTTTCGAAAAAGATCGATGGGCAGATTTGGTACGCGGTCTTGGAAAAGGGGGAGGCATTTCTCGCCAGCCCCAAAGGCAAAGTGATCAGCGGCGCACATCCGGTTATCGAGGAATTGGAGAAACACGCCAACGATGTGGCAGGGCGCGTGGTTATTCCCGGGGAGCTCTACGCGGTCGGCGACAACGATCGCATTCGCTGTGGTGACGTAGCCAACGCAATGGGCGGTGGCAAGAAAGCCCAGGTCGCGCGCATGCGTTTTGCGGCCTTTGACTGGCTCGCAGGACCGAGCGAAGAAGCGGACGTAGCTGAGGGCGAGACGGATCCGTTCGCCTATGCGCCGCGCCTGGAGGCCTTGCAGGGACTCTTTGGCTCAGGGGAACTGGTTACCTGTGCAACCACTGAGGTTGTTTCTGGTGCCTCCTCGGTTCGCGAGCTGTACGACAAGTGGGTAGCCAATGGCAACGAAGAAGGCTTGGTGGTTCGCAGCGCAAAGCAACGACCGATCAAGATTAAGCCCGACATTCACATTGATGCTGTGGTCATCGGCTACACGATTCGTCGCGAAGATCCAGAGCAGTGCAGCTCGATGCTTCTCGGTTTGATGCGCCCTGACGGCAAGATTCAGGAGCTGGGATCCTGCGGAAACCTCGGAGAGGCGGACCGACGCAAGGAGTTCTTGACGATGCTCTCGAAGCAGAACGTGGATAGCGGCTACCGGCGCGCGAGCTCGAGCGGCGCTCTCTACCAGTTCATCTCGCCGAGCGTAATCGTTGAGATCAAGGCAACCGATATTCAGCCTGACAACTCCAGCGGTGATCCAATCAAGCGAATGGTATTGGAATACGACGACGCTACTGGTTGGAAGCGGCTACGTAAAATGCCTGTTGCAAGTATGTTGCATCCCGTGTTTGTGCGCATTCGCGAGGATAAGAGTGTCAACGAAACAGACATTCGCATGAGCCAGCTTGACGAGCACATCTACGTGAGCGACAGCGCGGCTCGAGTGGAAGAGGTGACGTTTGAGAAGAGTTCTGTTATCCGGCGAGAGGTGTATACCAAGGCGTCCAAAGGCAAGATGATGGTGCGCAAGCTAGTGATGTGGAAGAGCAACAAGGAAACGGTTGATTCTGCCTACGCGCCCTACGTCGTACACTTCACCGACTACAGCTCGGGACGCAAAGACCCCCTCAAGCGCGAAGTACGACTCGCAGGCACCGAAACGAAGGCCATGGCAATCGCCGATGCCATGATCGCATCGAATATCAAGAAGGGCTGGGCGCTCGTCGAGAGCTAGAAGCGGTTTCGTGACCGGTGCATGAGTCGCTGGTCACGGTCGTTGTTACGCATTCGAAGAGCCGCGGATGCGGTATCCTTCCACGTCTATGGGGCATCTCAAGCCAGCTGCAATCGCTGCCTATCTACGCATTGGGCCCAAAGCTCGCTCTCTCATGGCTCATGGCATCGCCGCCATTGTGCCCTCACACCGTGAGCTCGAGTTCTATTGGTCGGCTGGTTGCCCCTACAGCTATCTCGTCGCCCAGCGATAGAAGCGCCTCGCCGAAGGGGCAACGGTCACAATCCGTGTGCTGCCAGTTTCCATGGGGCAGACAGACGTAAACCCCTCGCCCGAGCTTCGCACGAGCCATTCGCCAAGAGATTGTGCCGACCTTGGAGCTTTCTACGACGTCGACTTCCCCGCAAATTGGAAGCAGCCAAGCGCGGAGAACATTGCGCTCGCACAACGGGTTGTCGTGAAGGCGCAAACGCTGCAGGCGTGTGTCGACATTGGCCATGCGCTTTGGCGTGCTGATGCCGAGGCGTTGCAAACTGCTACCTCGGGTCTTGGCGTTGAGAACGAGAGTTCTAGTGAACTCGTGCTTAGGAACAACTCTGATCGGCAACGGAAATTGGGACACTATCATCCGGGTTCCGTACGCTACTACGAGTGGTTCGAGGGCCCATCGCGAATGACAGCGGTTGCCGACAGACTTCGAGAACATGGGCACTCGGTGTCTGAGCCATGGAGTCCAAGGGGCGAACGATCGAGCACAGAGCCAGGGACGAATCCTAGACCAACGCTTGAGCTGTGGTTCTCGTTTCGCAGCCCGTACTCGTACTTGGCAATCGCGCAGATACAAACATGGCGCGTGCGCAGAGCTTCGTTTGAAATTCTCTTTCGTCTGGTCTTGCCTATGGTCATGCGCGGCCTGCAAGTCCCACACGTGAAGAAGCGCTACCTTGTTAGTGATGCAGCCCGAGAAGCAAGGCGGCTGGGCATCGCCTTTGGTCGGATTGTGGATCCGGTTGGGCCCGGCGCAGAGCGTTGCCTGGCTGTGTGCGCGGCGGTCCAAAGCGAGGACGGTCACACCCAACGAGCATTCGACTTTGCGGTCGCCGCATCGCGTGGGATTTGGGCAGAGGGCATTGACGTGGCATCGGATGATGCTTGCTGTTGCCAAGCGCGCCGGCATTCCAAGTCGCCTGGTTGCCCTTGCCACGGCAGACATCGCGGCGGGCCGTGCTCTTGCCGAGGCCAATCGAAAGCAGCTGTTTGACGCCGGCGTTTGGGGGCTGCCGTCGTTTCGAGCAGGTTCCTTTGTCTCATGGGGGCAAGACAGGCTTGTGCTTGTGCGTGCTGCGCTTGGGCTTCCCGATTGACCTACGAGTTTCCGTTGGCAGAAGCAGCAAGCTGTGCTGTTGGTGGTCGCCCGGTTTTCATGATCGAAATCGCGAGCGGAACATCTGCCATGATCCGGCCATGGGCTCCAACGATACGATCAATCGCGAGAGTGCTGAGCGTGCTCAAAGAGTTCGCAAATGCTGCTCGGTCCTTGATGAGCCACCAGTCCCATTCTTTGGAACGGACAGGGCGGCCGGTTGGGGCGAACAGCCCGAGAAGCCTTCGAGTGATCCAGTTGCTACCGCGCGCATTGTCAAAGACGAGGTCCGTGACGATCAGTGATCGGCTTTGGCTGTCGTAGAAGAGGTGTTCCGACATCGTTGGCGCACCCAAGACCGGGATCGTGACAACACCGCTTGGCCACGCTTCATGCGGATCCGCATTGGTCGTTAGCGCTCGGTCGACAGCCAGTTCGGGCCTTGCTCGCATCAGCTGACTTGGTGCAGCTAGCACCGCGCTAGGGAACTGCCGTTTTGCGTCCGCAATGAACAGGCTGTGATGGCAACTTGGAGCGACCAGCATGGTCACATCCCCAAGTTTGCGAATGCCCTCGTACCACTTTGGGCCAGGCAGGGGCGAGTGCACCCATAGTTTGCGCCCTCGGCGAATCACTGTCATGCGGGTTAGGAGCGTTAGTCCAAACCGAAATCGCAACTCTTGCTCCAAGGTGAAGAGATCCTCTGCAAGCTGGGTGAACACCCCTTGATGGTACGCAAGCTTCTCGCGCCTGTCCTTCGGAAAGTTCGTTGCGAGCGTGGCATCTCGTCGCACGTCGATTCCTTGGCCAATGATCGGCGAGCACCAAGCATTGGCGAGGGCACGAGCGTAGAGTGCAACGAGATGAAGCGAGTAGAGCTTACGGAAGTTATTGCTGCCCCCATCGAAACGGTGTGGGCCGCTATTACCGATCACGAAGGCATGAGCGAGTGGTCGCCTCTCAAGCGTGTTGTGTTGGATCCCAAAGGGGCCCCTGATTCAAATGGACTGGGCGCATTTCGGCACATGCATGGCGCTGGTCCAACGATTGTGGAGGAGGTGACAGAGTGGTCACCTCCAACCAGGTATGTCTACAAGCTGCGCGCGGGAGCTCCCATTCGCGATCACAAGGGTGTTGTCGAACTCCGTTCTGAAGGCGACGCGACCCGAGTGCTCTGGACCATTCAGTTTGTTCCGAAGATTCCTGGGACGGGTTTCGTGATTGTAAGAGTTCTTTGCAAGGTCATTGGAGGCATGCTCAAGAATCTCAACCGGAACATCGTCAGCGCCTCCTAGAGAAACTTGGGCTCACGGCGCAGGACGTAGCTATCAACTACTGCCGCAGGTCTCGCGAGCGCTTCGCGGATGTGATTCCAATAGTGGGCGGCGTACCGCATTCGATCTGCAACAACGCCACGTGCATCGATTCCAGCTCGCCTAGCGAGAAAGACGGCACGGGCCAAATGAAAGCGCTGGGTGCAGACGATCGCATGCCGCACACCAAAAACGTTTCGCGCTCGAACCATCGTGTCTAGTGTTCGAAAGCCCGCATGATCGAGCACGATGTCTTGCTCAGCGACACCCCTAGATAGCAGCCAGTGCTGCATCGCTCCGACCTCATCGTAGTTGGTACGACCATGATCTCCACTCACCAAGATTCGCGACACGGTACCGTCCTCATACAACTCTAGTGCCGTCTGCAGCCGGTCGCGAAGTGCGCTCGATGGTCTTAGGCCTATGACATAGGCACCAGGCACGATCGCGATGGTTTCAGCAGAGGGCGCGAGACTCGCGTGGTATGGGCGCTCGTGCAGGTACTCGTCGGCATAGCGCAAGATCCAGAGGTTGCTCGCCACAACGAAAAGCGTGAGGAATGCAAAGCCCCTTAGGGCCCAAGGGGCAATCCGGCGCGCCATTGCGCGGAGTCTTGGACGGTTCATTTGCCCAAGAACGCACAGCTGCGAGGGATTGTTCCAATGAGCTCAGTGCTCGCTCAGTTCTTCGCCCTGATCGTCTGCGTTGCTCAGCATCGCGAAACCTTGCCGTAGGGCCACTATGCCTGCCCTCTCGCTCCTGGTTGCAGCTCGGGCCCTCGGCCAGTGGTTATGAGAGACGCTCTGGCTAGTTTCCGTCCCGATAGGGACAAAAACTAGCTAACGCTTGCGAGCAAGCGTGGTGTTTCGCGCCTTCGGCGCTGTGGTCTGGTGTTCCACATCAGAAATTGGCTAGTACCAGCTAGCGCCAACATTGAGGCCGACGTTGCGAACTTGGTAGGCATCATCAGCACGCTGGGTCGAGGCTGCGCGAAGTTGAACCTCGGCGACAAACGAGCGGCTGTGTGCTACTTCCCAGCCAATCGCTGCAAAGTACGAGGCGCCAGGTCCAGGAATCTCTTCCAACGGCGGTCGCTCGGGAGACTGCTGGGTATTGTTGATTTCTGTGGTCACAGCCTGCACTTGTCCCGAAGGACCCACGCGCTTAGCGTAGTCGCCATCAGAAATGTGCCAACCAACGCCTACGCCTGTGCGAACCCAAAAGGATTTGCCAAAGAAGAGTTGTGCTCCCAGGCTTGAAACATGTTGCGCCACAAGATGTGGTGCATTGTCGTCAAAGAGTGCACCGCCACGCGCGTTGTATCGAACCGTCCAGTGCTCGCCGACGAGCGCGAGTTGCGGCGTGAGCATGTACCCCACGTGCGTTTCGAGGCTGAGTGCCTCTGTGAGAGTTCCACCGCTGCCAGCGCAATCACCGCAATCGACATCGATGCTGCCACGACCAAAGGAGATCCCTCCAAAGAGGCCATCCCGCTCTAGGGCGTCGTTGTTGGCGCTGCGGTTGCTGCCATCAAACGCCGAAGCGTTCATCGATTGCGCTTGTGCCGCTCCCGAAGACATGCCCACCAATCCCAAAACAGCAAGGGCACCAACCATCATGCATATCGGTTTCTTCATCACCCTTGCACGCTATCAAAGAGAGTCGCCAACGCAATCGGGTTTTTTCTGGCAAAGACCAACATGGATGGGGCCCTGACATCGCTACGCAGGGTGCTCACTCTCCAGATTGTGACTTCAGGTAAGCATTCGGCGGACTTTGATGCTGTCTGGGTGAGATCTGAGGTTCCCCGCATCGCAACCCTTGGGCGACCAATAGCTGCAAACGCTACTTTACTCAGCCGCATCTGGCGACCCACGCGATGCGGCAAAGGACCACCTAGCTAAGAGAAATCCCGGTGCCTTGGATGCAGAAGGTCGCTGTGTACGGTCTTGGCCACTGGCGCTCAACCCTCAAGCGCAGCCAAACATGGGCCGGATCGAAGGGCCGGAGCCTTCATTCCACAGGCCAACCATCGTATGCTTGCCAGATGGAGGGAGTAATGCACCCAGATGCAGGCACAGTGGTTGCCGGGAAGTACGAGCTGTGCGAGCTGGCGGGCGAAGGGGGAATGGCCACCGTGTGGAAGGGCAAGATGCTCGGTGCCGCGGGCTTCTCGCGCCCCGTTGCTATCAAGAAGATGAAGGCGCAGTTTGGAACCCTTCGAGAATACATCGATATGTTCGTTGAGGAGGCCCGTGTTGGAGCGGCGATCCAGCACCCAAATATCGTGCAGGTGGTCGATTTTCTGCAGGATGACTTTGGGAGTTACTACCTCGTGCTTGAGTGGATTGATGGGATCGATCTGCATCAACTAGTTTCCACGTTTCGCAAGGCAAATCACCCGCTGCCCTGGGGGCTTGTCGCTGCGGTTGGCATTGGCGGCTTACGCGGGCTCAGCATTGCCCACGAGCGTGTGGATGAGGCCGGCGATCCAGCACCCATCATTCATCGCGACGTCTCGCCACAGAATCTCCTGTTGTCGGCACGTGGCGAGGTGAAGTTGGCCGACTTTGGGCTGGCACTCGCCAAGGACCGAATCGCGATGACAACCATGCAGGGCATGGTCAAAGGCAAGCTCTCCTATCTCTCCCCAGAAGGTGTGAGCGGCAAGCAGGCAAGCCCACGCTCAGATATTTTCGCAATGGGCACCGTGTTGTGGGAGGCGCTATCGGGACGCAGGCTCTTCGACGGAAAGGACGACGTCGAAGTGTTCAAGAAGGTCAAGCGGGCGAACGTGCCACCTTTGGGCGAAGTTCGAAGCGGCTTGCCGGAAGGTCTGATTACCGCAGTTCACAAGTCACTGTCCGTCGACCCCGCGGATCGCTACTCAAGTGCACGTGAGTTTGCGATGGATCTCTCCGTGCTCCTTGGCGGTGCGAAAAATGCGGAGAGGGCGCAAGGGCTTCTCAGTCAAGCGGTTGGTGAGGTCAAGCGTTGGCGGCGTGAGGAAGCTGCTCAGAGAGCAGCTGGGGTCGCCACAGACGCTAAGAGTTCTACTGAGGCATCAACCTCTTGGGAAGAAGTGGATATTGAGTTTTCCGAGATTGCGGCCCTGCCTCCTATTGAGGATGACCGGGAAAGCCTAGATTTTTGGTTCTCAAAGATTGAGAACAAACTGCCCGAGTAGCGTCGTAGCGCTCGGCTACTATCGGCCACAGCAGCGCTTGAACTTACTGCCCGAACCACAAGGGCAGGGGGCATTGCGGCCCACCTTCGGCTCTGCACGCGTTATGGGAACCTGCTGGGCCTGGTGCCCGTGATTGCAGTTTGGGCCGTGTACGTGGCCATTTTCGTCTGAGTCGGCTTCGTTCGCGCTCATGCAACTACGATCCTACTTGTAATCGCGGAGAGCAAGGCTGGTAGCTAGCGAATGAGCGGCCCGAGAGCCCGTCTTCGCTGCAAGTAGTGCCATACGCCAATTCCCAGAGTTGGAATGCTGAGCGCGACAAAGCCCCATCCAGCATATTGGGACGTTTCTTCGTTGAAGAAGTGCAAGAGGGCGGCACCTGCACCGAGCATTGCCAAGGTGGTGCGCACGTAGCCGAGCATTGTGCGTTCGTTGGCAACAAGGGTGCGGTCAATGGCAAGTACATCGCGCAGAGTTAAGTCGTCTTGTTCAAAGCGTGCGTAAGTTGTTCGTTTCATGTGGAACCGCATTTGCGCGCGATCACGCGCCGTTAGGAAGATGCTACCAGGCGAGTACGGTGCTGTGGTGCAACGCATGATCATTGACGGGGATTTTTTCGCACACGTAGCTCTTCGCACTTTGCTCGCTGATCGAAGCCGCTAGTTGCTCGATTGCTTGAGCACAAAAAGCCCTCGCAGCGTATCACTCACCACAATGGTACCGCTGGCGAAGAATGGGTAGCTACTCCAGGCTCCGTCGAAGGAGGCATCTCCACAGTCATCAGGAGCTCTACAGTTCGCATCGTCGTTGGGATTTGTGTCGTAGAAAGCAATTTCTGGTGACACGCCACTTTCAAGGTCGCTCACATCAACAAGGCGCAAACCGCTGCTGTAGTTGGCCTGATAGGCAATTGCGTCGGTAATATATGTGTTGTGCCCGATGGCGTTGCTTGGATTGTCGATGAAGCCGATAAGTTGTGGATCGTCGATATTCACGAGGTCCCAGACATAGGAACGGGTCTTGATTCCCAACGTCAGTTCATCGAACTCGTCGTTCACAATGAAGTAGCGATGATCTTCTGTTAGCCATCCTTGGTGCGTGTAGCCGACACCGTCATAGGTCATGCGAACAATCTGAGCGGGATTGGCAAGATCGCTGAAGTCGGCAACTGCGATCGTTTGCTCGTCTGCAGAGAAGCAGAGCTCTCGGCCCGTGTAGTCTACATCGGGCCCATTGTAGGTTACGCATTGCACATCGTGTGTGTAGACATCCGTTGGGTATGAGGGACCGCCTGCTTGCCCATTGGTTGTGCCGCCCGAGAAACACGAGATCGAAACTGGGTTGGTTGGCGTGGTGATGTCAAAGACGAGCATGCCTCCATGGCATCCTTCGTAGTCGGTGCCAACCACATAGGCTGTGCCAGTGTCTTCGTTGATTGCGATGTTGTGAGCGCTTCCAAACTCATCGATGTGCGCCGTTGGAGCGAAAACTTCGTTCTCGGTGGCTGTGCGAAGTTGGGTTAGATCGAAGACCTGCAGTCCATGCTCCTCAGCCTCGCTCACAATGAATGCGTGGTCATTATAGACTTTGATATCGCGCCAAGTGCTTGAGTAGGTCTGGGTGGGAAGATACCCAAGCACAACGGGACTCTCGGGAGAGCTGATATCGACAAAGGCGGTATTGGAGCTCGTACCGACCAAAGCGATTTCTGCCCCCGTCTGCGGATCAGTCCATCCCCAAATGTCGCTACCGCTTTCATCAATGGCGCCCAGTTCGGGGAGCGAGACATGTGCTGCGAGCACAATGCCATCGGCCTGCGGTGAGACAATCGAGGAGTCGTGATAGGCAATTCGCGAAACGTCTCCGCTTCGCGCTGCAATCGTCACTACTTGCTCGCCAACCTCGGCGGCTTCTGGGACGCGGAAGATGAGAGCACCCACCTGTTCATCCTCGGGCAATGTGACGGGTTCGGCCACAAGCTCTCCCACGTTTGCTGTGAATTCGAGTTCTCCTTCGAGGCCACCCACACGCCGCGCTTCGGCAACTGCGACTTCCGTAAACTGATGCGCAAATGCCTTTGGAACACTTCTGCGTGGATTGAGCACCAAAGCAGGAGCTGGCATCTCTGGGCCTGTTGAGACTTCAAGGCCCCACGAACGCAAAACACCGGGAACCGCATCTGGGTCGTTGCTGAAGTTGAAAACCGTGAGCTCCCAGACTCCGGACACAGGCTCTCCTAGCAGATACTCCAAAGGTTCGGCGGCTCGGTATTCGGTTTGGGGAAACGCTTGCTCCGTTGGATCGTCGCCGCGAATCGCATTGGTCACGATGTCAAACTTCGCACTATCTGCGAGTGTGACGTTGATATCTGAAAGCGACGAGCGCGGGTTCGTGATGAGATTGATCTGTCGACCTGTGTCGCTATGTCGCAGAGAGAGGTAGAGGCTAGAGACATCCGTTTGCGCGATGTCGACGAAGACGCGGAGGTCGTGGATGAAGCCCTCTTGCTCAATGAGCACACCGTCTCGGGAGAAGCCCTCAAGCGAGATTCCTGGGCGACTCTCAAAGCGATTCGTCTCAGTGAAGAGGGTACGTGAGAGGGCCCGGTCAATGACGTGGATGACGCCATTGTCAGCAACGATTGGAGTTGTGCCTACCACCGAACCATCATTCAGAAGAATTCCGTCCAAGCCATTGCGCACATGAATCTCGGTACCTTCGAGCGTGCTCGCTGCGGTGATTCGTCGTAGGTCTTCAAGGGGAATTGCCCCTTCGTGAATATGATACTGGACTAGCTCGGTGAGTTGGTCGCTCGGCAGAGTACTTGGCTCGAACTCGCCGTTGGTAAATGCGAAGAGGGTGTATGGGCCCGGGCCATCCAACGTGTCGAGCAAGTCGGTGTCTCGGAGTGCCGACTCAAGTGAGGAGAACTGGCTATCTGCGCGAACATGATCGCCAATCGTGCTCAGGGGCTTCGTGTTGTCACCACAGCCAGATACTGTCCCCAGTAAGAAAATTGCTAGAACGACAAGCTGGCTACGACGCATGGGTGTTGGTACCAAGACTGAGCAAATAGCGTCAATTGACCGTGGCTAACATCGGCGCGCCTGCGAGCAAGTGTGGCGGATATCGCACGTCGCTGGCTACCGGTCGCCGATTCACTTGATCTGGGCGCAGGAGTTACAATGTAGGCATTTCTCTTCATGAAGGCCTTGGTGGTTCCCGACCTCTGGGAGAGGCGCTCGAGTGACAAGCCGTGGTAAAAATCACAAGACTGAATGCACGTTTGTAGTCAATGCAAGGCAGTTCTCGGTAATCAGCACGAAGTCTGCCCAACCGATGGAGCCGCTGTGCATGCTGCTACGGAATTGCCGGTTGGTGCGGTACTTGGCGGCTACCGCATTCTTGGGAAGCTTGGCGATGGCGGCATGGGCTTTGTCTACGAGGCCACGCATGAGGTCCTGGGGCGTCGCTGTGCGATGAAGCTTCTCAGACCGGAGTTCTCAAAGAACCAACAGGTAGTCACGCGCTTTCTGCAGGAAGCCAAGGCGGTCAACCTCATCAACAACAAGCACATCGTCAATGTCTACGACTATGGCGATGACATTGACGGACTCGTCTACTTTGTCATGGAGTACCTTGAGGGAGAAACCCTCTCGGGACTTATGAGCAAGTACACGCCGATGCCACCAGCGCTCTTCACGCACGTATTCTCCCAAGTACTGCAAGGGCTTGCCGCAGCGCATGAAAACCAGATTGTCCATCGAGACCTCAAGTTCGAGAACATCTTCGTTATCGAAAAGGGCAACAACCCACTCTTTGTGAAGCTACTCGACTTTGGAGTTGCAAAGCTTCGCGGAGAACATGCTGTGGAGGGGCTTACAGGAGCCGGCCAGCTTATTGGTACACCAAAATTCATGAGCCCAGAGCAGTTTCGGGGCAAGCCTGTCGACGCGCGCTCAGATATTTTCTCACTTGGTATCATGATGTACGCTGCAGCAACGGGAACGATGCCATTTTCCGGGAATGAATTGAGCGAGCTTGCGGTTGGCATCATAAAAGAGAATCAACAGCCGGCTTCGGAGCGCTTGCCATCGTTTCCAAAGCCCCTCTCGGATCTCATTGAGAAGTCTCTCGAAAAGGCGCCAGAGAACCGCTTTGCGAATGCTCGCGAGCTTCAGTCGGCGTTGCTTGCCTCATGGCAAGAGTTCGATCCGGCGTCGGAGTCCATTCCCGAGTTCTTGCGCGAACACGTAGGCGATCCAGATGCGGATGTTGGACTCGCCGTCTTCACGCCTCCGCCACCAGAGGACATCATAAGGCCCGAGATGCCAGCTGCTTCCCCAGTCAAGAGCGGTCCTGGGTTGAAGCTCGGAGTTGGCCTTGCAGCAGCCCTGGCCTTGGCTGGAGGGCTTGGCTACGTTGCGTTATCCGGAGACTCAAAGCCTACCGAGGCTAGTACTTCTTCTGAGTCACCGGCCGAGAGTACTGCAAAGGCATCCCCCGCCGAGACTTCCATCGCCAAGAGTCTTGGTGGGCCCTCTCGTGCAACGCGCAAACTCGCCAATGAAGCGATGCGGACGCTTTGGGAATCTGGCGATGCCTCGCATCGAGAGACGTTCGTGCACGTGCTTTCAGAAGTGAGCGGCAAGGGAGCGAGTGCACTGCTCATGCTTGGCTTAGCGGAGGAGCCGCCAACCAGCTTGCGCGCTGCCGAGGCATTGGCTGAGCATGCAGGCCCCAACACCAATGCTGCGCTTGTGGCTGCTCTTGAAGGTGCGGGGCCGCAGATGAAGATCGCGTTGGCGACGACGCTTGCCAAACTCGGTGATGCCCGGGCCCAGCCTCCGCTTGAAGTTTTGATGGCCAAAGCGCGTTACAGGACCACTGCTGCTGCTGCTGCGCTCTCTGCAAAAGGGGCGAACGAATCAGCCATGCAAGTCGTCACAGATGTATTCGTAGAGACGCCTCCGTGGAAAGGAGGTTGGCTTGACGCCGCCACCGCATTGCTAAGAGCTGGCGATGACAAGGCCGAGGCTGCGCTGATTGCTGGCATGCAACATGAGTCCAGTGAGCATCAAATTGCTGCCGCATCGGCTCTCGCAATCGCTGGCAATGGCGCTGGGCAGGCGTTCCTGAGCGATATTGTCGCCGACGCGCGTTCCCAGATGCGCTCCCAGGCGGCCTTGGTTCTCGCTCGGATTGGCCACGCCGACGCCAAACTCTATGTGCCGGTGGGGCTGATGAGCGACGATGTTGATGCGCAGGTTACGGCCATTGCGATCCTCTCTCGCCTCGGGGGAGACGAATTGCGGAAGCAAGCAAGACGCCTCGCGACATTGGCCGAGTCCTCCGACCCCGCGATTTCCATGGCAGCTCTTGCTGCACTCGCGAATCTACCCGACTAGAAGACCACGTACGCCTCGGAATTTATCTCATGAGTGACGACAAAGACGATCCCAACGAAAGCTCCGGTCATCGCACCAAAATGGGTGTGGTGGTAAACGCGTCAAGCAAGCCCGAGCCCGACCCGGATACACCGGTTGCCAATCTTGCAGAACACGACGCACGTCCTGCAATAACACCCGAGAGCGAGTTCGCCGATACGATTGATACGGATCCTGGAGTGAGCCTCCCGGAGGCGGGCTCTACCCTCATTGCGGCGTCTCCACCTCCACCAGAACTTCTCGCAGCCTTGGCAGCGGAGAAGGCTGTCGCACAACAAGAGAAAGCCGCAAAGCGCAGAGAGTCAGCTACCAAGATTGGGGCACCAGCAGCCAATACTCGCGCAAAGAGCGCCACTCAAACGGCCGACGAAACCAAGGGGAGCACGATCGTGCTCGGCAAAGGCCAACCACCAAGCGAGGTTGCTTCCGTGGCAGATCGCCGCGTTGGAGCAGACCTCGGCGGCTACCATGTGATTCGCAAGCTAGCCGAAGGTGGAATGGGCGTTGTCTACGAGGCAGAGCATCGCAAGATTGGACGCAAGGGTGCGATCAAGGTGCTCAAGGCGGAGTTCTGCCAAGACCCAAAGATCGTCGAACGATTCTACCAAGAGGCTAGGGCAGTCAACGAAATCGGCCACGACAACATCGTTGATATTTTCGACTTCGGAAAGACTCCCGAAGGAGGAGTCTTCTTCGTGATGGAGTTTCTTGAGGGCATGGCGCTCTCAGATCGGCTGCGAAGCTCATCGCTTCGTTGGAGCGAGTCGCTCGCAATCCTGCGCCAGACGATACACGCATTGAAGGCAGCCCACGCAAAGGGCTTTGTGCATCGCGATCTGAAACCCGACAATATCTTCATCGAGATGCAAGACGGTGCCAACCGCGTGAAGCTACTGGACTTTGGAATCGCGAAGCTTGTCGGACTTGAGGGAGCGGAAGACAAATTAACGCAGACTGGGTCGATGATTGGAACGCCTCATTACATGTCGCCAGAGCAGATCAACGGTTCTGCTGCAATTGACCATCGCACGGACATCTATTCGCTTGGCATCATCATGTACGAGATGTTTAGCGGCACGACTCCATTTCAGGGAAATACCCTAGGAGAAATTATTACCGGCCACCTACTGGAAGAACCACCAAGGCTCACGGATTTGCCTGCAGACCTCGGGGTTCCTAAACCCATCGCCGACATCATTCACCGCATGTTGGCCAAGAAGCCTGCAGAACGTTACGACACGGTTGATGATGTGCTTTCCGATCTTGTCGACATTGACAAGAATCGCGCGCCAGAGACTGCTGTTGCCTTGCAACAATCTCGGCCAATGACAGCAGCCGCCGTGACACGTACAAGTGCGCCGGAAATTGCGCCAAAGCCCGCATCCTCAAGAACATGGATACCTTTCGCAGGACTCGGCGTTGTGGCTCTTGCCGCTGGCGGTATCTGGATGGCCAAAGGAGGCGGAGCACCAGCGAAGAAAGAGACGCCAGTCGAAGCGCAGCAGGTCACAGAGAATTCGATTGAAGAGCCGCCAACCAAGGAAGCCGAGTTCGACTACGATGCGATTCGCTCCAATGCCCAAGAACTCATTCGAAGTGCGCTTGAGCAGTCCGCGCCGGGGATTCGTGTTCGGGGAAGCGATGCCGCTGGCGATACGCTTGACCCGGGAAGTGCAGCTGCACTGTTCGTGTTGGCGCAGAGCGATCCAGATGCAGAAGTGCGAGGCCACGCTGCAAGTGCGCTCGGAAAAATCGGCCATGCTGACGCACTGTCCGCCTTTCGCTCACTTGAGAAGAAGGCTGCGGCTCCATTGCAGCCATGGTACGCGCAAGCGCTCCACGCACTGGGAGACCCAAAGGCACGCAAGAGACTCGCCAAATATGCCCGGTCCAAAGAGTTGGCGGTGGCATTCAAGTCTGCGCTGATTTTGGCTGAGATTAGCGAGCCTGGGGATGCCACTGCGATCGCAGCGCTCACGAAGCTTGCGAGCCGTGAGGCAGAGCTCAATGCTGTTGTGCCCTACGCAGGGGCGTTTTTGCTGAGCAAACTCGCTTCACTGAGATCTCCAGGTGCGCGTGGGATCCTCTATTCGATTCTCGAACAGGATGACGAACAAGCCCAGCTCGCAGCAGCTGAAGGGCTCGCTCGACTCGGGGATGATGGCGGGTCAGAATTCCTCTTAGGAGTTATTGGTAGGAAAGATTCTCCTGGTCGCCTGCGAGCAGCTGTGACTCTCGTCTTGCTTGGTGACTACAGTGGCTACAAGGTCCTTTCTGAGAACCTCGAGAGCGAGGACGCGGTGATGCGAACACTTGCGGCCCGGGGCATGGGCTACCTGGGGGAAGCGCGAAGTCTCAAAGCTCTGCTGCCCCTACTTGAAGACAAGGATTGGAACGTTCGAGTCGCGACTGCGGTTGCACTCGTTGCCATTGTCGGGCTTGACCCTGCGCTTTTGGCTCAAGCATCGGTCGATTGGACGCGAAGCGCTCTTGACTCTGAGGATTGGACCAAGCGCCAAGAGGCGGCTGGCGTCTTGGGGGAACTGCCCGAAACAGAAGCTGTACCACTGTTGGCTCAGGCGATTGCGGATGCCAGTCCAAAGGTGCGCGTAGCAGCGGCTCGCAGTGCGCGGAAGCTCAGAAGCAAGGAAGCTGCGCGACATGTGGCAGCGGCAGCGCTCGCCGAGAAAGACCCCCTCGCGCAGGAGGAGCAGGTCAAGGCTCTTGGCGCGATTGGCCAAGCAGATTCCGCCGATACCCTGCGGACACTCACGAGCAACACTGGCCGGGTGGGCGTCTTTGCGGCTGGATCGCTTATCGCGGTGGGGGATGCTTCAGGGAAAGAGCGCCTTGTGGAAGCTGTTGCAGACCGGCGCACAACCATCCGTTTGGCCGCGGTTGAGGCCGCGACAAATGCCAAGAACGAGACGGTGGTACCGGTTCTTGCGACCGGCGTTGCCGACAAGGTCTTTGAGGTGCGCTTTACTGCCTCGGAGGGACTAGCGTTCTATGGCGCCGAGAAGGATCTGGCAGTTCCCGTCCTCGAATCGGGTTTGCAATCGAAATCGGTACGCGTGAAAGCGCGTGCACAGGTGGGCCTTTTGAAGTTTGGGGAAGCAGATATTCAGGCACTCTCGACCGAAGAGCTTCTAGACTCGCCAGATCCTGAGAGTCGCCTGGCAGCGATTGAGGTCTTGAAAGCACAAGAGTGGAACGAAGCACGCCCGAAGGTAATGCGGCTTGTGGCAGATACGGATTTGCGAGTGCGTCGTGCATCTGTCGACCTTTTGGACACGTTCGTTGCGAAAAACACCGAGGGAGTCAAGACGATCTACAAGTCGCTAACCCAGGACAGCGATCGAGTGACGCGATCGAAGGCGCAGGCTCGCCTTTCTCTGCTCGTTGAGCCCGTCGCGCCTTTGGTGCCTGAAACTAAGACTGGTGCAGTTGCGCCTCCAACTCTTGATGCGGGGACCAAAGCCGCGCTGACCGGTGAGCAGTTGGCACAAATCACGGCCGGCATCACGGCTTTGCAGGCGACGCGAGCAGACCTCACATCCCAGTTGGCGACCATGCAGACGGACGCAGCGAGCATTGAGAAGCTGGTTGAGAAGTCCTCGCCCAAAGAGAGCGATCTTGCAAAGGCTCGGCGCGGTGCACGAGCGCTGCGGAGCATGGCATCGGCAATGGCTGCACCCGCAAGTGAGGCACACAAGACTCTCAACGCGATCAGAGATGTTGCGGCCTCGGTTGAGGACTCGGAACTTGCAGCGCAGCTAGCCAAGGCACAAGTGCTGCACGACGAAATTATCGCGGCTCAAGAGGCGGCCGTGGAAGTGGGCGACAGAGCTACGAATTATTCGGATGCTCTCGCTAAGAGAGCCGAGGCAGGCGAGACCGGCGAACCAGTTGAAGCACCTGTGGAGACGGCGCCCAAAGACCCAGCAGATGTCTTGGCGAGCGCGAACACGGCCTTCGAAGTAGGCAAGACTGGCGAAGCGCGGAAGCTTGTTCGCGAGGCTCGTGCACTTTACAAGAGCAGTGGCACAGAGCCTGATCCATTGATTCTTTTCTTGGATGGCATGCTCTACCGGAAGGCATCGGATGGACTCACCGACTCCGAGAAGCAGACTCGGCTACTGCGAAAATCTCAGGAGAGTTTCTTTACGTTTCTCCGCAAGGGCACTGGGCCCAATGTCGAGCGGGCGCGAACGCAACTGGGGGAGATTGGTCCCTTACTCTCAGACTTGCTCATGGCACCAGATGGAGCCGAGGATGAGCCAGCACCCAACGAGCCAGCACCCAAAACACCTGAGCCAGCACCAACTCCCTCTTCACCGTGATGCGAGGGCCAATTCCACGGCCGCGAGCGCGTGTAAGACTCCTGTGTCGTAGAGGGGCAAGGCGCGCCGAATGATCGCGGCATCTGTCCCACCGAAGGCGAGTCCAAAGTCTGTGCAGGCCAGCAAGACCGCAGTGCAGCCCTGTTCGTACGGTCTCGCGCTACCCCCGACTAGATCCTGAATGTCCTGAGATTCTCGGTCCATGCGAAGACCGATTGTGTCACTGAGAAAAGAAATCGCGAAA